>JAZBOC010000073.1:0-40539 GCA_036353315.1 Wenzhouxiangella sp.
GATTCCAGCTCAGATTCCAGCTCAGATTCCAGCTCAGGTTCCAGCTCAGGTTCCAGCTCAGGTTCCAGCTCAGGTTCCGGCTCAGATTCGACCTCGAGTTCCGGTCCGGATTCCGATTCGGGATCGAGGTGAAGGTCAAGCTCTTCGACTAGGAAAAACGGATCCTCTGCAACCTCGCTGTCGCCGGATTCTGCAGGATCCAATGCCGTCGGAAAGATCGCTCCAGGCTGGCCTTCTTGCTGGTAAGAGGGTGACTCTTCCCCGGTGCGTTTGCGGTGGGCCTGCTCCTGAAGCGCGCTGAGCCTGCGGGACAGTTCAGACGTCTGGAAATGTCGGTCCTCAATGGGCTGCAGCTCAAGGCGATCCAGGCGCAGCGTAAACAGCTGCAACGACTCTTCGATGGCGTGCTGACCTTCCTCGCTGGGTGCAGCATGGCAAAGGTGCAGCTCGTCCAGATAATCCTCGAGAATCTGTGCGGTCTCGCACTCGTCGCCGATGGGCGCCAAGCGCATCGTGCCCTTGACGGTGTGCACCGCGCGCACGAGTTCTTCATGAATTTGACCGGGGACGTCGCGAGAACGAGCCTGCTCTACCCATTCGGCCAGCGTGTCCAGATGATCCGACAATTCCTTGATCATCAGTTCGATCAGGGTCTCGTCGAGTTCTCGCATCTCGGCCGGCAGAGGTTGTTCGAGCGGTGAGATCTCGTCTTCCGTCCACGCCAGCGCCTGAGCCGACAGCGAGCGACACTGCTCGGCATCCAGAGTGGCCTCATCCGTTCCGGTGAGCCTTGCGCGCAGGCTTGGCAAGGCCTCTATCGCGCTGGACACCAGATCGCCGAGCGCGTCGCTGGTTTCAACCCGGCCCTCGATGACCTGGTTGAGTAGCTTTTCAAAAGCCTCGCAGAAGTCTCCGATTTCCTCGGCGCCGGCCATGCGCCCTGAACCCTTGAGGGAATGAAACGATCGTCGAAGCGTTGTCAGGGCTTCGCCTTCTCGATCCATCTTCGCCAGCCACCGCGGCAGCGTCGCCTGAAGTGCCTGGTACTCCTCTTCGAATTCTTCGAGAAAGATGCCGACGATATCGAAGCCATCGTCTTCAGGGATGGCCGGTTCGACAGCAGGAAGCACAAGGCTTGGCTCCTGCTCCTGCTCTTGTTCCTGTTCCGGCTCGGATTCGGAGGCGGATTCGAGTTCGCTCTCTAATCCGGCATCGGCATCGGGTTCGGGTTCGGTTTCGAGCAAGAGTATGTCGTCTGCCCGCGCATCGGCCGAAGCGTCTGCCTGATCCATCACGTCTGGCTCTTTGACTTCAGGCTCAACGGCCAAAGCATCGCTCTCGATCGATGCCTCTGGCCAGAATCCCAGTCCGCGAAGCCGGTCTCGTGCAGCAACGAACTGCGCCTCGGTTCTATCCGGGTTCGATGTGGCAATGGCTTCCAGATGAAACTCGATGACCGTCAGCGCTTCAGCCAGCGCGGGCAGCGCTTCCGGGTCCGAGCCGGCAGCGTTGCTGATGAACTTGTCCTGGACGAGCCGCTCCGCCGCGTCCAGCATGAAGCCCGGTTGTTCGAGGCCGGCCATGTGAATCGCCCCGCTGATGCGCCGCAGAATGCTGCAGGCTTCGGCGGCAGCATCACCTTCGGCCTTTCCCCGGGTTAGTCCATCGAGTAAATGACGCGCATGGGCCAGGTCTTCGATGCTTTCCCGGATGAGGTGACGCACGATGCGCTGCAGTTCAGATGCCGGCAAAAGTGTCGGGGTGACGCCAACGTCTTCTTCCTGAGCGGCGGTTCGGACGGCCGCCGAAAATCCTTCAGCCAGACTGGATTCCACCACGAGCAATTCGCGGGCGACCTCAAGCAGGGTGGGGTCGTCGACATCGCTACCGACCGAAGAGAGGCGCTTGGCCTGCTCTACGATGCGCTGCCCAAGGGTTTCCAGGCCGATCATGGCCAGACTTTCGCCGACCGATCCCAGCAGTTCTGTCTGATGCTCGAGCACGTCCGGATCGCGATCACTTTCCAGCTGTGAACCCAGCACGTCCTTGATTCGCGCCAGATCCTCCTGGGCTGCATCGGTCACGGCACGGATCAGATCACGGTTTCGTCCGGCCAGAAAAACGCTGGCCTCGAGTTCAGGTTCGGCCAGCGCGGTTTGGAAGTCGAAGGCTTCGGCCAGCTCGGCTGTCATGGACGAACTGGCTGGCGATGACGCAACCTGGAACAGCACCGCTCGAACGGCACTGTCGGCGCGGTTACCAATGGCCAGTTCGTCGGCTTCGCCGCAGACTTCCTTCAGAAGGGTATCGAGGCGCGAAAAATGGCGAGACACGTCCGCCGAAAACTCAATCTTTTCTTCCTCGATTAACTCCGCCAGCCCGGCCAAGGACCAGGCGAGACGACGCAGTCCGTTTGGCAGCAGGGGATGATTGCGAATCCGCACAAGGGCGTCGCGTACTTGGCCGAACTCGCTGGCATCCTGCTCATTGGTCAGGAAGTTCCTCAAGGCCAGCTGAAACTGCCTGCGAAGCTCGGGAAAACTGGGAGATCCGTCCGACTCCTCGGCAGGAGGGCGAACGCCGCTGAGTCGAACCGGGAAAAAGTCCGCCTTGTCCAGGGCCGCCTGGCCTGCGGTGACTCGAAGGTCATTGATGACCGGCAGGATGACACCGATCTGATCGCTGCCGCTGGCTTCCACGTAATCCAGGTAGTCAGGCAGGATCGCTGTGGCCTCAAGCACGGTCTGCACGGCCTGCTCGGTGTCGGCGCCGTCACTGTTGAGCGCGATCAGGGCGTCGCGCATCGCTTGGGCCATCAGGTCGCCGCTTTCGAAGTTGAGTACCGACAGGCTGCGATGAACCTTCTCACAGGCTTCGGTGGCTTGCTCCAGCAGCTGGTCACGGTTGGCGACGTTCTCGTCGGCCCACGCTTCCAGTGACGTGCGCACCTCGACGCACAGTTCTTCGAGCATCGGACGGGTCCACTCCAGCGATTCTCTGCTCAGAGGCGAGTGGCTCACGGTCTGTCTCCGCTCCGGATGGTCCCGGTGACCTTGATCCAGCCCCGTCCTGTCACGCGCTGTTATCCTCGGGCAACTTGAAGTCCGATACGGACTCGCGAAGCTCGCGCACCAGTTCGGCCAGGCTGGCCACTGAGGCGGCGGTTTGGCCGGTGCCCTCGCTGGTCTGTACGGAGATATCGCGAATGCCGCTCATCATTTCCGCGATGCGGGTGGCGTTGCGGGATTCTTCCTGCGCCTGGTGGGAAATATTCTGAATCAGGCCAGCCAGATCATTCGAAACCCGTTCGATGGATTCCAGCGCTTCGCCGGCGTCTTCAGCCAAGCGTGCGCCCGATACCACTTGCGAAGTCGTTTCTTCCATTGAGTTGACGGCTTCGGAGGTGTCGGACTGGATAGTCTGGACCAGCGCCTCGATTCGTCGAGTCGCGTCGGTGGCTCGTTCGGCCAGTCGCTGTACTTCATCGGCGACGACGGCAAATCCGCGACCAGCACCACCCGCTGAAGCGGCCTGAATGGCGGCATTCAGGGCCAGGACGTTGGTCTGCTCGGACAGCCCGTTGATCAACTCGACGATGTCACCGATTTCCTGGGAAGATTCGCCCAATCGTTTGATGCGCTTCGATGTTTCTTGAATCTGGTTGCGGATGTTGTCCATTCCGGCAATGGTCTGGCGGACCATGTCGGCGCCGCGGCTGGCGGTTTCAACGGAGCTTTGGGCGACCTCGGCCGATTCGTTGGAGCGACCGGCCATGTCGTCGAAGGACCGGGCCATTTCGTTAATGTTGTCACTGACCTTGCCGATTTCTCGGGCCTGATGCTCGCTCGACTCGGCCAGCTGCATGGTGGTCGCGCGTGTTTCCTGGGCCTGCGCGGCGACCTGCCGCGCGGTGCTATTGACCCCGGCGACCAGATCGCGCAGTGCCTCCACCGCATAGTTGACCGAATCGGCGATGGCACCGGTCACGTCTTCGGTGACCGTCGCCTCGACGGTCAGGTCGCCGTCGGCCAGCGAGCTCATTTCGTCGAGAAGTCGCAGGATGGCTTCCTGGTTGCGCTGGTTGATCTCGGCGGTCAGGCGCGCGCTGCGACGCTGGCTGCGGTATGCCCCCAGGCCCAACGAGAACAACACGAGCAAGGTCGCCGCTGCGAGCAGGATGCCTGCCGTCAGGGACGGCCAGAGTTGATCCTCACCGAGTTCGCCGTAATCATCGGCAAGAACGGCGGCCTGGGCGGTCAGGTCTTCCGCGTCAAAGCCGATTTCGTCGGCGGATTGACGAACTTCGAACAGATCGGTTGACGCCGTCAGAATCGTGTCGACATCGTTCCGAGCGTCAGCAAACAGGTCGGCCACTGCCTCCAGCGCCGCGACCGCCTCTGGGTCGCTAACCTGCGCTACGCCAATGTCATCGGCGCCGGCCAGCAGGCCCTGGACGACTCGTCCGAAGAGGTTGGCATCGCGGCTGAAGGCGTCGGCAGCCGTGATTGCACCTGTGCCACCGGCAACGATATTGCTGACTTCTCGCAGCATGCGATCAGCCAGTGCCAGCTGCCGGCTGGCCACGTAGACTTGACCTGGCGCGGCGCCGGTGGCCACGAGCCGCTGTGCCACCTGGTCGGTGGCCGCCTGCAGTTGCGGGATAGCGGTTGCAAAGTCGTCTGCAGCATCGGCAAGGGCAACGAGCAGATCCGCACGCTCAATGAGCTGGCCGGAATCGGTATCGATTCGCCGCCAGATATCCTGAAGGGTAGCCAAAGAGGCGTTGACTGCATCTGGCGAGGGCGGCAGCGCCAGCCCGGCGTCGCCTTGGCGCAGGACCGTGACCGCCTGGTCAATGTCGGCGCGCAGCCCGCTCAGGTCGCTTAGCGCATTGACATCGCCCTGGGCAGCTTCGCTCGCCGTTCTCGCCAGCTGCTGGGCACGAACCTGGATCGCGGTCGTCAGCGCCAGATACTCCGCTTGCTGACGCGCTCGCTCGTTCAGCAGGTAGAAGTTCCAGGACACTGCCGCCAGCAGAACGGCCAGCAGAATAAACAGCAGCACCTGGCCTGGCGACAGTTTCTGTGATGCTCCCTTGCTTGCAGCACGGCTCATTGTTTTTCCTCATTGATTCTGATGTTCATGGATGCAACTTCACCGATCCTCGCGGGCACCGTTCATGAAGTCGGCGCGCTGTTCCAAGTGCTCAAGTTCGAGAATGCCCCAGCGGGTCTCCCCTGCCGGAAAAGACTGATTGACCAGTCCCGATAAAGGGGTTTCCAGCCATTGCCGGTCAGGCTGCAGGTCGTCGGTGTGGAAATGCCGCTGACCCAGGACCTCGTCCACGATCAGTCCAGCCAGCCGGGACTGGAAGCGGGTCAGGATCAGGCGCGAACGCGGAGTGGTTACCGTAGGTTCACCAAACAGGTACCAGCCGAAGTCGGATACCGGCGCCAAATTTCCGCGAACGTTGGCGATGCCGAGCAGCCAGTCGCGGGTGCCGGGAATCGAGGTATAGGGTGGAGGCGCAATGATCTCCTCGATCTGATCGATGCGACACGCCAGGTGATGGTTGCCCACGCGGAACCCGACGCCCGACCAGTTGCTGATCTTTTGCTGACGCTGGGCTTCACCGGCGTCGTGGGACAGGCTGCGACGCTCGTAGTCGACCAGTCGAGCGAACAGATCCGTTGTTCCGGGCTCGGCGCTGGAGTGCGTGGCTGCGGATTGTTCCATCGGCTATGTCCCGGAGAAAGCCCTAGTGTCGACCGTGCGCCCGGTTTAGGCCGCGGCTGTTGCGTTCAGCTGATCCCTGACCGCACTGAGCAGTTCATCGCGCGTGAAAGGCTTGGTCAGATAGTGGTCCGAGCCCACGATCCGTCCGCGAGCCTTGTCAAACAGACCATCCTTGCTGGTGAGCATGATGACGGGCACCCGTCTGAACCGCGCGTTATTCTTGATGATGGCGCAGGTTTGATAGCCATCCAGGCGCGGCATCATGATGTCGACAAAGATCAGATCCGGCTCGTGACGATGAATCAGCGCAAGCGCCTCAAAGCCGTCGGTCGCGGTAATGACCTCGCAACCCTCCCGGGTCAACATCGTTTCGGCCGATCGCCGGATCGTCCGGCTGTCGTCAATCAGCAGAATCTTAAGGCCGACCAGGGGCGAGGCGTCCTGATCGTTGCTTGGGCTGTCATGTTCGCTCATATGCCACTATGGTAATTGCCGAGCCTTGCCCCTTGTAAACTAGTGCGTAGGGTAGACGATCTAGGTCTGGTTTGCCAATCCGGTGTAACAATACCTTCCATTGTCCTGTCTTGAATACGATTTTTCGCGGCTTGGTTCACGTTTTAAGGGTCCAATCCGAGCGCTATACGGAGAACTAGAGTGCAAAGAAAGCATCTGATCATGGTCATGGACGACATTGCGCGCATCCAGATCGCCAAGGACACCTCCTTTGCCCTCTTGCTCGAGGCGCAGCGACGGGCTTACAAGACGTTTTATCTCGGCGAGCAGGATCTGTACCTGGAAGGTCAGACCGCCGGCGCAACCATGCGCCCGGTTCGGGTCAAGGATGATCCGTTGGACTGGTTTGCGCTGGGAGAACCGATTCGACATGCGTTCGGTCCCGATGACCTGGTGCTGATGCGGGCTGATCCGCCGGTCGATTCGGACTACCTGCATGCCACCTACCTGCTCGAACAAGCAGAGTCGGCTGGTGCTCTGGTGGTCAATCGCCCACGCGCCTTGCGCGACTTCAATGAAAAACTGGCCATCGCGCGATTCCCTGACTTGATTCCCGCCACCCTGGTGAGCGCCAGCCACAGCCAGTTGCGCCAGTTCATCGCCGATCACCGGCAGGCCGTGCTCAAGCCGCTGGACGGCATGGGTGGGCGCGGCATCTTTCTTGCTCGGCATGATGATCCTAATCTCAACAGTATGTTCGAAGCGCTCACCGGGGGTCAGCAGAGACCGGCCATGGTCCAGGAATTTCTCCCTGCGATCAGCGATGGTGACAAGCGCATTCTCATCATTGGAGGCAACCCGGTTGACTTCGCGCTGGCGCGGATCCCGGGTGGTCAGGACTTTCGCGGCAATCTGGCTCGAGGTGGACGCGGCGAGGGGCGGCCCCTGAGCGCGAGTGATCGGGCCATCGCCGAGACCGTCGCTCCGTTGCTGATCGAAAACGGAATCTATCTGGCAGGCTTGGATGTGATCGGTGATCGACTTACGGAGATCAACGTGACCAGCCCGACCTGTGTCCGCGAACTGGATGCGCTGTTTGATCTCAACTTGGCCGGGCAACTGTTTGACGCGATTGATCCGTGACTGCCGCTGGCTCAAAAGCGTTCGGAACCGATTCCCTGGCCATGGCCTTGGCGCTGGCCGTGGGCTTGCATGTTGCGATCATCGGTCTGGTTCATTTTGATTTCGAAAGCTTTCGGGCTGAGCGAGAGTTTCCCGGGCTGGACGTCATGCTGGTCGACTGGGCGACTGATGAAGTTCCGGAAGAGGCCGATTTCCTGGCCCAGGTCAATCAGCTGGGCGGTGGTGAAAGCACGGACGCCGGCCAGCCACCCGAACCTTCGGTGAACGCGGAACCCGCGCCTGAGTTGGACATACCGCAGCCGCTGGCCCAGGCCGGGGAAGCCGACCCAGTGGCCGATGACTTGATCAGCGTCGATGATTCCCTTGATCCGCTACCCGTGGAAAACGAGCCCAGCGAGCGCATGGATGCCGACACCCCGGATTCGCGTGAACTGGTCGAACAGGCGCTGACCATGGCTCGGCTGAATCCGGAACGCGCACGTGAAAGCGACGACTTTCGTCAGCAGCCCAGGCGGAAATTCATTTCGGCCAGCACGCGCGAGCATCTCTATGCCAGCTACATGAGCGCCTGGATCGCCAAGGTTGAGCGAATCGGCAACATGAATTACCCCGAGGCGGCGCGTCGCCAGGACATCGAGGGCAGCCTGGTCCTCAGCGTCGACATTCTGCCCGATGGTGGCATCGATCAGGTTCGCGTCTTACGCTCCTCCGGTCATGCCGTACTCGACGAAGCAGCCGTGAGAATTGTCCGCTTGTCAGCCCCGTTTGCTCCTCTGCCTGAGCAGATTACCGAGCAAGTCGATATCTTGACCATCACGAGAACCTGGCAGTTCAGCAGTTCCGGCGGTTTGAGTCAGGGTTAAGACGGCTGCCTGCTAGAATCACGCTATGAGCTACCTTGAACGCCAGTTTCTGATTGCCATGCCGGGGATGGATGATCCCAATTTCAGTCGCGGGGTTACCTTGTTGTGTCAGCACAACGAAGAGGGTGCGCTCGGCATCACCGTGAACCGACCCTCGGAATTCACCCTCCAGGACCTGCTCTCCCAGGTCGGTCTGAAGTGCAGTGATTCGAGCCTCGGTGATCTGCCCGTTTTTGACGGTGGCCCGGTTCATCGGGAGCGGGGTTTCGTCCTGCACGGCCCTGACCGTCACTACGAATCCAGCATGACGGTCGGCCCGGATATCGTGATCACGACCTCGCGAGACGTCCTTGAAGATATTGCTGCCGGCCGAGGGCCGGAACGCTTCCTCGTGGCCCTGGGCTATGCCGGTTGGGGGGCCGGGCAGCTGGAGAACGAAATGCGTGAAAACGCCTGGTTGCACGTGATGGCAGACTCCGAACTGGTGTTCGATCTGCCCATCGAGCAGCGCTGGGAAGGTGCGGTATCGCGGCTGGGGATCGATGTTGGTCGCCTGCAGCCCGCCGGTGGCCATGCCTGAGTCGGGTGTCTTGCTCGCGATCGACTACGGAACGCGCAAGACGGGTGTGGCGATTGGTCACCGACTGACGGGTTCGGCGCGTCCCCTGGAGCCGATCCGCTATCGGCGCCCGGAAGCCCTGATCAGCGGGCTGGCAGAAGTGATCGGGCAGTGGCAACCGGAGCGGATCGTGGTCGGGCTTCCGCTTGATGGCCATGGTCAGGAGACTTCAATGAGCCGGGCGATCCGGCGTTTCGCAGTCAGCCTGTCGACAATCGCGCCGGACTGTCCGGTCGAATTTCACGACGAGCGCATGAGTTCTGAGCAGGCCGCTCGAGGTTACGCAGAGCGCCGAGGTCAGGGCCGCGCTCGTCGGCGTGATGTCGAGCGTCTGGATAGCATGGCGGCGGCTGTGATTCTGGAGTCGTGGATGAGCCAGCATGGTTGAATCAGACATCGCCTCCCGCCATCTGCTTGATGTCGATGGTCTTGACGACAATGATCTCGAGTGGCTGGTCGGTCGCAGCCTGGCGCTGGCCAGAGGCGACCGTCCTGCCGTTATCGATCGAACGGTGGTCAACCTGTTCTTCGAACCCAGCACTCGGACGCGAGTTTCGTTCGAGTTGGCCGCCATGGGATTGGGGATGCGGGTGGTCAACGTGGAACTGGAGCGCTCGTCTTCTACCAAGGGAGAGTCCCTGGAGGACACGGCGATGACCCTGGCGGCGATGGGTGTCGATGCCCTGATCGTTCGCCATCCCGAGACGGGCCGCTGCCATCGACTGGCCGAGGCCTTGTCGGTTGATCTCAGACTGCTCAATGCCGGCGACGGCAGCGGCCACCATCCCAGCCAGGCGCTGCTCGACGTCGTCACTCTGGAGGCGGCCGGTGTGAGTCTTTCCGGTGCCTGTATCGCCATTGTCGGTGACATCCTGCGTTCACGTGTCGCGCGTTCGGACCTTTGCGCTTTCCTGCGCCGGGGTGCGGCCGAAGTTCGCCTGGCCGGTCCACCGGGCTGGCTACCCGAGGACGTGCCTGCAGGCGCATGCCGGGTCGGAAGCCTGAGCGAAGCGGTCACCGGCGCCGACGTCGTCATCATGCTGCGGATTCAGCACGAAAGAATGGATCGCGAGGCCTGGCCGGATGCTGGTGGCTATCACGCTGAATGGGGCCTGAGACCGGAACATCTTGACCTTGCCCGGCCCGGGTGCCGGGTGCTGCATCCGGGGCCGATCAACCGTGGGGTTGAGATCAGTACAGCCGTCGCCGATGGCTCGGCTTCGCTGATCCTGGAACAGGTGCGCATGGGCGTGTATGCTCGAATGGCGATCTTTGAATGGCTCTTCCAGCGCAACATTCCGGACGGTCACGGCTAGAATGCCAGCCATGGACAGCACCTTATGCGGCCTGCTCGTTCGATGACCGAGACGGACCGCCCCGACTTTCCGCGCCGTGTTCGCAGTTTCGTGCGTCGTCCGGGCCGACTGACGTCGGCGCAGCAGCGTGCTCTCGGTGAACTCCTGCCGTGCTACGCCGTTGACGCTGAGTTAGCCGACCTTGGTCAGGCCTTCAGACGCTCGGCGCCGCTGGTTCTGGAAATCGGATTCGGGAACGGAGAGGCACTGGCCTGGATGGCCCGGCATGAGCCGGAAAAGAACTTTGTTGGCGTCGAAGTCCACGAGCCGGGCGTCGGTCGGCTCCTTCGGCAACTCGCCGATGAGGATCGGGACAACGTGCGCGTCATCATGCGCGACGCAATCGAGGTCCTTGTCGAACAGGTGCGTCCGGCAAGCCTCGCCGAAGTCCGGGTCTATTTCCCGGATCCCTGGCCAAAAAAGCGCCATCACAAGCGACGGATCGTTGCTCCATCCTTCGTCGACCGCGTTGCTGCTTGTCTGGAGCCCGGAGGACTGTTTCATCTGGCAACCGATTGGGCACCCTACGCCGAGTGGATGCTGGACGTGCTTGATGGCTGCGAGCACTTCGAAAATCTCGGCAATCCATGGATCGAGCGGCCGGCCTGGCGACCGCAGACCCGATTTGAGCGCCGCGGACTGGGCCGCGGCCATGAGATTTTCGATTTACTGTTTCGGCGCGCTTTCTGAATGGGTATCGAAGACGGTCTGACGTTAAGTGGAGACATGCTCCTGGTCCTCATGGTGCTGGGATTGACCGTCTTTTTGTTTGTCTTCGAGATCGTCCGGGTCGATATCGCAGCGATCTGCATTATGGTGCTGATCGGTCTGTTGGGCCTGGTACCCGGTGACCAGCTGTTTAACGGGTTTGCTTCCAATGCCGTGATCTCGGTCATTGCCGTGATGATCATTGGTGCCGGCCTCGACCGAACCGGGGTCATGAACGTGGTGGCGTCCTTCATCGTCCGGGTTGGGGGACGATCGGAATCACGCATCATGACCATGATGTCGTCGACGGTCGGCCTCAGTTCAGGATTCATGCAGAATACGGGTGCCACCGCCCTTTTTCTCCCCGTTGTTTCAAGGGTATCAGCCCGCCTTGACCTCCCGCTGTCTCGGCTGCTCATGCCGATGGGGTTCTGCGCGATCGTCGGAGGCACCATCACCATGGTGGGATCCTCGCCGTTGATTCTGCTCAACGACCTGATCCTGACCTCCAATCGGTCGCTGCCGCCGGGCGCCGAGGCGATGCGGCCGTTCGAGCTGTTCGCTGTCGCTCCTATCGGGTTAACGCTCCTGGCTGCCGCGCTGATTTATTTTCTGGTAGTCAGCCGGCTGCTCTTGCCCGGCGGTGAGGTCAAGCGCGCCGCAGCGCCAGGCAGAACCAAGAGATACTTTGCCGAGGTCTACGGCATCGAAGGCGATGTCTACGAAATGCTGGTCACCGTCGATTCGCCGCTGGTGGGGATGCGCATCGCAGAGGCCGAGCAGCTCGAGGGTGCGCCCTTGATGTTGGCGATCCAGTCGACCGAGAAGGCCAGGCTGGCTCCGCCGGCTGAGGAGATGATCTGGGTTGGCACCGTGCTCGGCGTGATGGGTTCGCGCGACCAGGTCGGTGAGTTTGCACTGCGCCATCATCTGCGGCTTCAGCCGCGGCTGCGGGCCTTTGGAAACCTCTTCAATCCGACCCGGGCCGGGATCTCCGAGGTGGTGGTGCCGCCTGGATCGCGGCTGATCGGGCAGACCATCGGAGAGGCCCGTCTGCGTCAGCGCTTCGGCATCTCGGTGCTCGCGATCAACCGTCGCGAACAAATCATTATTGAGCAGCTGCGCCAGCAGTCGCTGCAGGTGGGGGACTGCCTGGTCAGCCACTCGACCTGGCGCGATCTGGCCAGCGTCGCACGCGACAAGGACCTGATTGTTGCGACCGATATTCCCAAGGAAGAGCAGCGACCGCAAAAAGTCCCGCATGCGCTGGGCTTTTTCGCGCTGTCGCTTTACATGATCCTGTTCACCGATTTCCAGCTGTCGGTTGCTTTGCTGACCGGCGCTCTGGGCATGATTCTGACCGGTGTCCTGAGCATGGATGAGGCCTATCAGGCGGTCAGCTGGTCAACGGTATTTCTGATGGCCAGCCTGATTCCGTTGGGGTTTGCGATGGAAGTGACCGGTACGGCGGCCTGGATGGCCCAGCAGGTGCTTAATGCGCTGGGCGATATGCCGGAAATTTTCTTTCAGGTGGCCTTGGCTGTGCTGGCGACCATTTTTACCCTGGTCATGTCGAACGTGGGTGCGACGGTGTTGCTGGTGCCCATTGCCATCAATATTGCTCTGGCGACCGGAGCCAACCCAGCGATCTACGCGCTCATCATCGGTCTGGCGACCTCCAATGCCTTCATTTTGCCGACGCACCCGGTCAACGCGCTGATCATGGGTCCGGGCGGCTACAAGGTCAAAGACTTCATTCGGGTGGGAGGTATGATGAGCGTGCTGTTTCTGATCGTGATGTTGGCCATGGTTAACCTGATTTACTGACCGGCCGCGTTCAGAACTCGTCGGCCGCGAAAATCCGGCCTTCTTCCTCCACGACGGGACAGCGGGTCAGCAAGGCGCGCGGGCAGGGACCGGCAACGCACTGGCCTGTGCGCGGTTCAAAGACGGCGCCGTGTGCGGCGCAAATCAGCCGATTGTGCTCGTCGGTGAGAAATTGATCCGGCGCCCAGTTGAGCGGCTGCCCGGCGTGCGGACAGCGGTTGTACCAGGCCTGGGGCTGACCGTCGATGCGGGTGGCGACGAGGTAGCGGGTCTGATCGGCGACGCGAAATTGCAGCTCGTGGTATTCGCCTTCCGGCAGTTGATCGGAAAGGCAAAGGAACTCATGCTGGCTCACGGGGTCTGGACTCTATGATGAACAACTTCCGAAACACATTCTATCAGCCGCCGACCAGTCCGCTGGCCCGTCTGGGGTTGGCGCTCCTGGGCATCGGTATTCTTGCGCTGAGCTTCATGCTTGGCTTGTTCGTACTGGCCATCGCCATGGGTCTGGCCTTGATCGGCGGAGTCGTTCTGGCCGTTCGTCGTCTGTTGTCGGGCGGCGACGCCCAGAGCCGGGACCAGGATGGCCCGATCGAGGTCGAGTACCGGGTGGTTCATCGTCAGCGTAACGACCGCGATTGATCGGCAGTCCTCAGGGTTGCCGGATGCCGAAGATCAGCAGTGAGGCCAGGAGTACGACCACCCAGAATGCCATTGATCCGGTTGGCCAGCTTCGGGCCAGCTTGCCATCCCGACCGTGCCGCCTCTTCACGCGCGCCATCCAAGCCACCAGCGAGTCCATAAAGACGCCGCGTAACGCTGAATTTGTATAGCTGACCCGATCGCGCACGGTGGCCGCCAGTGCTCGTCCACCACCGCGATAAATCCAGTCGACATCCAGTGCGATCTTGTTTTTTCCGCCGACGAACCTGAGCAGCAGGAAAAACGCCAGACCGGTAAACAGCAGGAGCTGCATTTCCTTCAGGACATGACCCAGTGTCCAGGCGTTGTAATCAATCGCTGCCGGAAGGATGGAATACAACGGCCCGGGCATGACCCCGATCAGGAAGCAGGCCGCAGCGGCCAGCGCCATTGCGATGAGCATGTTGGCCGGGGCCTCTTTCGGACGCAGCCCGGCATCGCGCCCCAGAAAGGTAAACCAGGCCAGCTTCAGCCCGATACTCAGGAACGTTCCTGCGCCGGCCGTGAGCAGCATCAGATAGATGACGCCGTGGTATTCAACGGCGGCTGCCTCGATAATAATCGTCTTGCTGACAAAGCCGGAGAACAGGGGGAAACCGGAAATTGAGACGGCTCCGACCATGAACAGCACGAAGGTCCACGGCATGCTGCGATATAGCCCGCCCAGTTCGGTGAGCTTCGACTTGCCGGTCATGTAGATGACGGCGCCGGCCCCCATGAACAGCAGGGCCTTGTAAAGGATGTGGGTAAACGCATGCGCTGCCGCTCCGCTCAGGGCGAGGCTCGTTCCCATGCCCACGGCACAGACCATGTAGCCGACCTGACTGATGATGTGGTAGGCCAGAATGCGCCGGATGTCGTTGGCCAGTACAGCGAAAACGACGCCGTACCAGGTCATGATCGCACCCATCCACATCAGCAACTCAAGCCCGGGATAACCGCGCATGAGCACATAGACGGCGGTCTTGGTCGTCAGCGCGCTCATGAAGACCGCGCCGGTGACCGTGGCTTCGGGGTAGGCATCCGACAGCCAGGCGTGCAGCGGTGGCACGGCGGCGTTGATCATGAATGCCACCAGGATCAGGTAAAAGGCCGGCGAGCCGGTCTCAATCTGATCAAAGGCAATCGAACCGGTGGTCTGGTAGTAGACCACTACGCCAGCCAGCAGCAGCACGCCGCCGATGGCGTGAATGATCAGGTAGCGCATGCCCGAGGCATACGACACATCCGTCCCGCGTCGCCAGATCAGCCACACCGAAGTAATGACCATCAGCTCCCAGAACACGTACAGCGTGACCAGGTCGCCTGCCAGGACCGCGCCCAGGGCCGCGGCCGCATAAGTCAGAGCCGCCACGTGCTGGACGGTGTCCCTGAGATGCAGGGCAAAAATCATCCCGATGACCAGGATGATGCCGAATACGTAGGCAAACACCAGGCTGAGTTCGTCGACTCGGCCGGTGATCAGCCGCATGCCCAGGAACTCGAACTGTCCGTGCGTGCCCGGACTCAATGAAAACACGGCCGCCAGCCCAAACAGTGGCACCAAGACCAGCCAGATCCTGCGCGCAGCCGCCGGCAGCAGCGGCAGCGCGGCTGCGCCCAGCAGCAGGACCAGCGACGGGTGCAACCAGTCAGTCATCGCGACTCCGTTCCGGACCTGGTGCTTCGTGCTCGTGCTCTTCGCCGTAGTAGTCTTCTGGCTTGTAGAGCAACAACTGGCCCAGCCCTTTGGCCAAGGCGATGAAAAATGCGCAGCCGACAAAGCCGAGCACGGCCGCGAAACCGCCTAATCCGTCCCAAGGGAAACGGATGTAGGCTGGAGGAATAACAATGTCGGCCACAACCAGCGCGGCCATCAGGCCCAGCGTGATCAGGCTGAGCAGTCGACCGCGTGAAACCAGACGTTCGAGCCAGCGTCCCAGCATTAAACCACCCCTCCAGAGAAGATCATGGCCATGACCGAATAAGCACTTTGGGCCAGGAAGAACAGCATCAGGGTACCCAGCGCAGTCAGGCTCAGTGGCACGACGCACAACCAGGGTGCCTCCTTGAAGGTCGCGCTCTCCCCGGCCGGCAGGGGACGAAGAAAGGCGCGCAGGACCGGTGGCAGAAGATAGGCGATATTGAGAATCGTGCTGATCAGAAAAGCAGTAAGCACGAGCAGATGACCACTGCTGTAGGCGCCGCTGACCAGATGCCACTTGCTCCACAGCCCGCCGGTCGGCGGCAGGCCGATCACGCACAGCGTCCCGATGAGGAACGCCGTCATGGTGATCGGCATTTTTCGGCCCAGCCCGTCGAGTTCGGAGATTTTGGTCTTCTTGCTGGCCAGGTAGATCGCACCAGCGCAGAAAAACAAAGTGATTTTCCCGAATCCATGCATCAGCATGTGCATGCCACCGCCGATTGCCGCCAGCGGGCTGGCGAGTAGCGCGCCGACGACGATATAGGACAACTGGCTGACCGTCGAATAGGCAAGCCGGGCTTTCAGGTTATCCTGGTTCATGGCCACCAGCGAGGCGACCAGCATGGTGAAGGTCGCCGCGTAGAGCACGAAATCTGCCGTCGCCAGCGTTTTCAGATAGTCCAGCCCGAAGATGTAGATTGCCAGTTTCAGCACAACGAACACGCCGGCCTTGACGACCGCCACCGCGTGCAGTAGCGCCGATACCGGCGTCGGGGCGACCATGGCGGCCGGCAACCATCGGTGAAAGGGCATCAGCGCGGCCTTGCCGGTGCCAAACATGAACAGGACCAGCAGGGCGGCACCAACGGCTGGGCTGACCTGGTCGGCGAGGATGCCGCCTTGGGAAAAGGTCATGGTGCCGGTTGCCGCCCAGGTCCAGATCATGGCCGGAAGCCAGAAACAAATGCTGGTCAGCAGAAGCAGGACCAGGTAGGTTCGCGCACCGCGTTTTGATTTTTGAGAGCCGTCATGCGCCACCAGTGGATACGTCGAGACCGACAAGATCTCGTAGAAAATAAACAGGGTCAACAGGTTGTCCGCGAACGCGATACCGGCTGCTGAGCCCAGGGCGACCGCGTAACAGGCGAAAAAACGCCCGAGACTGGTGTAGCCGCCGTGGGTCATGTAGCCGATGGCGTAGGGGGTTGCCAGAATCCACAGCGTGGCGGCCAGTAGCGCAAACAGCATGCCCAGGGGTTCGAGGGCAAAGCCGATCGTCATTCCGGGCAGGATTTCCCATAGCGTCTGCTCGACAGGTTCGCCCGACAGGACCGGGCCGGCCAGGCCCCAGACCGCGATCAGGAACAACCCCGAGGTCAGCCAGCTGAATGCCTGAATCCAGCGCGAGCTGCGCGAAGCCAGGGCAATCGCGATGGCACCGGCAAACGGAATCAGGACCACGCTCAGCGGGCTGAACTGCGGCAGCCAGCTCATGGCGAGGGTCCTCCATTGCCTAGCAGCGCGGCTGCCGCTGCGCTGGCTGCGCCGACCGTCAGACGAGTATCCAGACCAAAGTAAAAATTCAGGGCGACCACAAACCAGGTTGGGATAAGAAGCGCCAGCGGCGCTTCACGCACGTCTGCTGCCCCGTCCGGGCGCGGCGAGAACCAGGCGGCCTCTACGACCCGCCAGATGTAGTACAGCGCCATCAGCGAAGTGATCACCAGCAAGATGACCAGCCACCAGGCATCGGCTTCAATCGAGGCCAGAACCAGATACCATTTGCTGATGAAGCCCACCGTGGTGGGAATGCCGATGATGGACAGTCCAGCCAGGGCAAAAGCCGTCAGCGTCCAGGGCATCTGGCGGCCCAGGCCGCGCAGGTCATCGAGTCTGGCAGATCCGGTTCGGTAAACGACACAGCCGATCGCCATGAACAGCGCGGTTTTGATCAGGGCATGATTGAACAGGTGCAGGAACGCCGCCGTTAGCCCGGTCAGCGTGGCGAGCGAGACGCCGAGCACCATGTAACCGACCTGAGCAACCGAAGAGTAGGCCAGCATTCGTTTCAGGTGAATCTGGAACATCGCCACCCAGGAGCCGGCGAACATCCCGGCCAGAGCCAGCACCATGAGCACGGTCGACAGCGGCAGGACGACGAAGCTGTAGTCAGGACCAAAGACCGTGAAAGCAAATCGCAGCATGACGTACAGCGCCACCTTGGTCGCCGTCCCTGCCAGAAATATGGTGACAAAGTTGGGGGCGTAGGCGTACGCGTTGGGAAGCCAGAGGTGAAGGGGGAGCAGGGCCAGTTTCAGGCCCATTCCCACCACAATGAAGGCGAGCGCAGCACGGACTGCATTGTTGTCGCTCAGGGCCGGCAGCCGTTCGGCCAGGTCGGCCATGTTCAAGGTGCCGGTGACCATGTAGAGAAAAGCGATGCCGATCAGGAAAAAGGTCGCTCCAACCGTTCCCATGATCAAATAGCGGAATGCCGCCAGGAGAGCGCGCCGATCTTTCCCGTAGGCGATCAATGCGTAGGTGGCCAGCGAAGAGATTTCGAGAAAGACGAACACGTTGAATGCGTCGCCAGTCAGCGTGATCCCCAGAAGTCCAGCGACCACCAGCAAGAACAGGGCGTAGAAAGTCCCGTGCCGCCCCTGAATCTCTTTTGCTACGCTCTTGGGCGCCCACAGCAAAGTGACGGCCGCCATGGCAGCAACCAGGAAGGCTACAAAGGCGTTGGCCGCATCGACCCGATATTCAATGCCGATGGGTGGAGGCCAGTTGCCGAAGGGGTAGGATAGGCTTATCCCACTTAGCGTTTCGGCCAGGACCGCCGCTGCGATGATTGCGCTGGACAGGCAGGCCAGGGTGGTGATTGCCCAAGGCCAGGCACGACCGGGAAGCAACGCGACGAAGCCTGACCCGATCAGCGGGGCCAGCATGATGAAGGGCATCAACTCGATCAGAGTCATGGCCTGGCTAAACTCGCGTCAGACATGCTCGTCATCGTCGAGGTCGTCGCCCAGGTGATCGTCCTCGATGGTGCCGTAGGCTTCCTGAATCCGCACGGCCAGAGCCAGTCCGACCGCCGTAATGGCCACGCCGACCACGATGGCGGTGAGAACAATCACGTGCGGCAGGGGATTGGAGTACACCTCTACGCCCTCGCGCAGAATCGGCGTTGAACCGCCAACGATTTTGCCGGCGGAAACAAAGAGGATGAACACCGAGGTCTGGAACAGGTTCAGGCCCATGACCTTCTTGATCATGTTGCCTCGAGCGATCACGCAGTAAAAGCCGATCATCATCAGGGTCACCACGACCCAGTAATTGAAAAAGCCGAGCACAGTCATTCCGAGTCGTCCTTTTCACCGAGCGCTTCGTCCCACTGCTGACGGCGGCGGGCGAACAACGCGAACAGCAGCATGGCCACCGTGGCGACGGTCAGACCGACTCCGAACTCGACGATGATGATGCCGGCCTGCTGGGCTGACTGCGGGTTGGTCAGAAAGTCGCTGAACTCGAGATACCGACCGCCGAGCACCACCCCCGCCAGTCCGGTCAGCGCGTAAATCAACACGCCGGCGGCGCTCAGCGCATACATCACCTTCAAAGGAATCGCCTGTAATCCGCGCTCCAGCCCATAAATCAGGACGAACAGGATCCAGCCGGCCGAGAAGACAAGCCCTGCCTGAAAGCCGCCGCCGGGCGAGTATTCGCCGTGGAACTGAATGTAGAATCCGATCAACAAGATGAGCGGAATCAGGAACCGCGCCAGAATCCGAAGAATTCCGTTGTTTATCATGGCGAAGGCTTCCGAGCGGTTCGCCTGCGGCTGATGGGCCGGCGCTTGCGCACACCTGGGAGTCCGCGGTGCGGTCGAACCGACAGCAGGGAATACACGCCCAGCGCAGCGGCAAAAATGACGAATGCTTCGCCCATGGTGTCGATCGAGCGGTAACTGGCTAGAACGGCGGCCACCATGTTGGGAATGCCCATGTCGGCTCCCGTATTGGCCACATAATGCGCACCGACGTGAACCTGGGCCGGATTGCTCGGGGCGCCGAATTCGGGCAGATCCATGGCCGCGTAGCCGAGCATGCCGCCGGTGATCAGCACAACCACCAGGGCCAGCCAGTTGTAGCCGCCGGTTGGATGTTCGTGTCGCCGGGCGAGGGTAAGGACCGCCAGCACGAGAATCGTGCTGAGTCCAGCTCCGACCGCCGCCTCGGTCAGCGCAACGTCGCCGGCGTCGAGCACGGTAAACAGGCCGGCCGACAGCAGAGAGTAGATCGCAAACAGCATGGCAGCAGCGAAAAGATCGCGTACTCGCACCACGGCAATGGCGACCACGACCAGAAAGATCAGCAGAGGAATATCGATCAGATATGCGATGACGAGTTCCTCCGGTAATCTTCCAACGACTCGGAGTCTTCAGCCAGGTCGGGTTCGACGCCATCGATCATTGCTGCGCGGGACAGAGCATGGGAAGCGGTCGGGGCGGTGAACAACAGAAACAACAGGATCAGGAGTAATTTCAACGTCAGCAAACTGATGCCTGATTGCAGGGCAAGGCCGCCCACGATGCAGATTGCGCACAGCGTGTCGGTCATGCCAGCGCCATGCAGGCGGGTGTAGAAATCCGGAAATCGGAACAAGCCCAAGCCGCCGATGATGCCGGAGGCGCCCCCGATGAGGAGCAGGGTGGCCGACGCAAAATTGATCGCCAGGTCAAGCATCGTTCGCGTCTTTCTCGGTGGCGCTGCCCAGATCGCGCGTTTTTACCAGCTTCAATACCGCGACAATGGCAATGAAATTGATCAGCGCATAAATCATCGCGACATCAATGAGATCGGCATGACCGGTGACATGGGTGATCAATGCGACGATGAGCACAGTTTTCGTGCCGAAGACATTGACCGCAACGATCCGATCGTAGATTGTTGGTCCTTTCAGCGCCCTGGCCAGCGCCAGAGCCATGGTCGAGAAAACGGCCATGGTCGTCGCGAGCAGCACAAGATTCATTGTTTCCGCTCCGAGGAGCCCTCGAGCCAGCAAATCTTGTCGGCCAGTCGACCGCTGACCAAGGCGTCTGCGGATTGCCGATCCAGCGCGTGTGCCACCAGCTGTTTGTGGTCAAGTCCGATCGTGACCGTGCCCGGGGTCAGGGTGCAGGTATTGCCGTACACGACCTTTCCCAGGGCGCTTTTGTGGGGTACGGGCACAGTGACGATGCGCGGGCTGATTTTTTCGGGCCTAAAGACCAGAAGAGCGACATGCAGGTTGGCTCGGATGATCTGCCCCAAGGCCCACAGCCAGAAAACGGGAAGTCGCCACGAGAATACGAGCGGGTTGTGCTCGTCTCCGACGACCCTCATGCGCAAAGACACCCAGATCACGATCACCACGCTGGCGCCACCCAGAAAGAAAATCACCGGCTTGTAAACGCCTGAAATCGCCAGCCAGAGGCCGGACAGGGTGAGAGTCAGAAAGAAAACGTCACGCATAGGTTCCCGGATTCTACCAACAGCCCCTGTGAATGTCCGTAGTTTAGCCTGCGTCTCGGACAGCGAAGTCGTCGTCTGCGCCGCTGGGTGTTCGGCAGATCAGGCAAGCTTGGCCGGCTCGCGTCCTGAGGCCTCGGCGAGTGCGCGCATCACACCGCCGCGATTCAGGCTTGTCAGCGGTTCGAGGCCGGCAAGATGATCAGTCAATTCGGCGGCGGTAAGAACGGGTATTGCAGCCAGGTCGCGGTCGCGCAGGCCTACCTCGGAGCGGGCAAAAACGAGAATGGGGCTGACCGTGCACATCAGGTTGTGCCGCAAAAGCCAGCGATCCAGCGCCTCGGTCTGGGCTGCCACCTGGATCAGCGGATTAGGGATGGCATTCCATCCCGGCCTGCCCCCACAGCCCGCCTTGTGGGCCAATGGCCATTGCTTTTCCTCAGGCCGGACGTAGATCAGTCCGGCCGTGTTCTTGACCTCTATGCAGTGGACACCGGAAGGGGCGACCACCAGAAAATCGATTTCTCGTCGACCCGATGCCACCGTTTCATCCGGAACCTGGACCTGGTTGAACACCACGTGATCAGCGGGCAGTTTCTCCAGCTCCTGCAGCACGCGCACCTCGCCCTCGGCGCCGGTCAGGGCCGATGCAGGAACCGAACTGCCGCCCGTGATCGCCGAAAAGAACACCGCCAGGACCGCAATGCCAGCCGAAATTACGGCCAGTGGCGGCGCAACCCAGTAGCCGGCCGCACTCAGAACGATGCCGGCCACAAATGCGGCGGCCACCCGGTTGCGGCGAAGTCGAGCTGCCTGGCGCATCTCGGATCGATGCTGGTCCAAGGCCTTATAGGGTTGGATAAAGCGCAGATCGGCCATCGGCGGTCCAGGTCACAGGTAGGGTGAAAACAACCAGCTCAGGGAGTCGCGCAGGCGCTGATGCAGCGGCCGGCCGTCGACTTCGGTCAGGGTCACGTTGCGCCCCCGTTCAGCCGCTTCCTCAACCTGCCTGGCGAGGCCCTGGGCAAAATCCGGATCGTAGACTTCGACCTGCAACTCGAAATTGAGCCGAAGGCTGCGCGGATCCCAGTTGGTTGACCCGATCAGCGAATAGTACTCGTCGACCACAAACAGCTTGGAATGATTGAACGGTGCGGGTTGGTAGCTGACGCGCGCGCCGCGAAAAAGAATTTCCCAGAGCATGTTGCGGGTGGCCCAGTGAACATAGGGCAGATTGTTTTTCTCCGGCAGCACGATCAGCACGTCGACTCCGCGTACGGCCGCGGCTTGGATGGCGCCGATCAGTTCTCGGGGTGGCAGAAAATACGGCGTCATGATGCGCACGGACTGTCTGGCCTCGCTGATCGCGGCGGTCAGTAGCATGGTCAGCCGGTCGAGATCCTCGTCGGGTCCGTCGGTTATCGTCCGGCACAGCAGGCTGCCGGTCCGCGGCGGTATGCCGCAGATCGGGAGTTCGGCATCATCGGTCGAGAAGCGCCACATGCGTTGAAACTCCGCACGAAGCTGACCCACCACCGGACCTTCGAGAAGGAAGTGGATATCGGCGGTCGGGCGCCGGTTGTCGGCCAGGCTCAGGCAATGGCGGTCGCCAATGTTCATTCCGCCGGTAAAGCCGATCACATCGTCGACCACCAAAATTTTGTGATGGTTGCGCATGTTGATCGACAAACTGGGCGGCAGGAGACGAGGCGGCAGGAAGCGGGCGACCCGGATCCCGGCACGTTTTAGCACCTTGCTGCTGCGTGGCAGAGAATACAGATCGCCGAAGCCGTCGACGAGCACCCGGACATCCACGCCGCGCTCGGCGGCCCGGCCGAGCGCGGCCATGAACCTTTGGCCCGTGTGATCGTTGTCCAAAATGTAAGTGGTCAGGAGGAGATAGTGACGAGCGCTGTCGATAGCAGCCAGCATTGCTGGGTAGGCCTCTTCGCCGTTGATCAGCGGCTCGATGCGGTTGCCATCAACCAGCGGGTGGCGACTCAGTGCCTGTCCGACGCGAGCCAGTTCACGGTAGGCCGGGACAATATCGATCGGCAGCGGATGGGTTTGGTCCAGCGCAACCCCGCGTTCGTAGCCGATGCTGAATCCGGGCAAGCCCAGCGTCTGGGCACGGTCGCGGGCACGATTGAGTCCGAAGATCAGATACAACACCGGACCGGCCAACGGAAATAGCACGCACACGGCGATCCACCCGAAAGCTGCCCGGGGATCGCGCTTGTACAGCAGCGCGTGAATGGCGGTCGCTGGTGCCAGCAGGGCGTGAAACAGCAGCGCGACAAAGGTTTCAATCGACATCAGGCGGCCATCATAGCGACAGTGAATGCATAGACGTCTTGATCGACCTGCGCTACAATCATATCTTTCTATCCGTATTAAGAGATATAGATCCATGACCGGCTACCTGTTTACCTCCGAATCCGTTTCCGAAGGCCACCCCGACAAACTGGCCGACCAGATTTCCGATGCCGTACTCGACGGGATCCTGACCCAGGACGCCAACGCCCGCGTGGCCTGTGAAACCTTCATCAAGACGGGGGCTGTAATCGTGGGCGGAGAGATCACCACATCGGCCTGGGTCGATCTGGAGGAACTGATTCGAGATGTGGTCGTGGAGGTCGGCTACGACTCCTCGCGCGTGGGGTTCGATGGCCGCACCTGTTCGGTGATCAACATGATCGGCAAGCAGTCGCCGGATATCGCCATGGGCGTCGATCGGGCCGACCCGGAGCAGCAGGGTGCCGGCGATCAGGGTCTGATGTTTGGCTATGCCGCCAACGAGACGCCGGAGCTGATGCCGGCGCCGATCTTCTACGCCCACCGGCTCATGGAGCAGCAGACCCGACTGCGCAAGCAGGCTGACAACCCGCTGCCGTGGCTGCGACCGGATGCCAAGAGCCAGGTTACTCTGCGCTACGAAGACGGCAAGCCGGTAGCCATCGATGCGGTGGTGTTGTCGACCCAGCATGACGAGGAGGTCTCGCTCGAGGAGTTGCGGGCCGGCGTGATGGAGCACATCATTCGTCCCGTGTTGCCGCCGGAATGGCTGCACAGCGAGACTCTGGTGCATATCAATCCCACCGGCAAGTTTGTCATCGGAGGTCCGGTGGGCGATGCTGGACTGACGGGCCGCAAGATCATCGTTGACACTTACGGCGGCATGGCTCGTCACGGTGGTGGTGCCTTTTCCGGCAAGGATCCGTCCAAGGTGGACCGTTCGGCCACCTATGCGGCGCGTTACGTCGCGAAGAACATCGTTGCCGCCGGCCTGGCAGACAAGTGCGAGCTTCAGGTGAGCTACGCCATCGGGGTGGCCGAGCCGACCTCAATCTCGGTCACCACTTTCGGGACCGGCAAGATTCCCGAGGCGCGCATCGCGGCGCTGGTGCGCGAGCACTTCGACCTGCGCCCCTACGGCATCCTCAAGATGCTGGACCTGCTTCATCCCATGTATCGCCAGACCGCCTCTCTGGGCCATTTCGGCCGACCGCCGGTCGAAACCACCGTCCCGGTGGTGCGCAACGGGCAGCGCGTTCAGGATCACTTCACATCGTTCAGCTGGGAGCGTACCGATCGGGCCGAGGCGCTCGCCGCTGCTGCCGGCCTCTAGAACGGCGCCGATTGCAAGAACCTCAATTCACAAGACGCAAGGACATCAAACCATGAATGCAAGAACTGAAGACGGACGAGCGAGCGTGCTGTTTGACGACAGCATCGCCTCCACCGACCACGACTTTTTTGTCGCCGACCTGAGCCAGGCCAGGTTCGGCCGCCAGGAAATCGCCATTGCCGAGACTGAAATGCCGGGGCTGATGCAGACTCGGGCAGAATACTCAGCCGACAAGCCGCTGCAGGGCGCGCGCATCGCCGGCAGCCTGCACATGACCATCCAGACCGCGGTGCTGATCGAGACCCTGATCGAGCTGGGTGCCGAAGTGCGCTGGGCTTCCTGCAACATCTACTCCACCCAAGATCATGCCGCGGCTGCCATGGCCGAGCGCGGCGTGCCCGTTTTCGCCTACAAGGGCGAGAGTCTGATCGAGTACTGGGAGTTTGCCCATCGCATCTTTCAGTGGCCCGACGGTGGCACTGCCAACATGATTCTTGATGACGGTGGTGATGCCTCGCTGCTGCTCGACCTCGGCGCCCGGGCCGAGGCCGATCCATCGGTGCTCGAAAACCCCGGCAGCGAAGAGGAAGCCGCTTTGTTTGCCTCGATTCGCAAGCGTCTGGAAATCAATCGCGGCTGGTACACCGAAGCGCTGGAAAACATTCATGGCGTGACCGAGGAGACCACCACCGGCGTGCTGCGGTTGTACCGCATGGCCAAGGCCGGCACCCTCAAGTTCCCGGCTATTAACGTTAACGACTCGGTCACCAAGTCCAAGTTCGACAACCTCTACGGCTGCCGCGAATCGCTGGTCGATGCCATCAAGCGGGCCACCGACGTGATGATCGCCGGCAAGACCGCCATCGTGTGCGGCTACGGTGACGTGGGCAAGGGCTCGGCCCAGTCCCTGCGGGCCCTGTCGGCCAACGTCTGGGTCACCGAAGTTGATCCAATCTGCGCTCTGCAGGCGGCCATGGAAGGCTTCAAGGTCGTTAATCTGGAAGACCCGGGCGTCATCGAGTCGGCCGACATCATCGTAACGGCCACCGGCAACTGCAATATCATCCGCCATGAGCACATGCTGCGCTGCAAAGACCAGGCGATCGTCTGCAATATCGGCCATTTTGACGATGAAATCGACGTCGCCAGCGTCGAGAAGTATGAGTGGGAAGAGATCAAGCCGCAGGTCGATCACGTGATTTTTCCTGACGGCAAGCGCATCATCCTGCTCGCGCGCGGTCGCTTGGTCAATCTGGGCTGCGCGACCGGCCACCCCAGCTTCGTGATGTCGAACTCGTTCACTAACCAGGTGCTCGCTCAGATCGAGTTGTGGAAGAACGGCGATCGCTACGACAACCAGGTCTACTTCCTGCCCAAGCATCTGGATGAGCGCGTGGCTCGTCTGCATCTGGCCAAGATCGGTGCCCGCCTGACCGAGCTGACCCCGGAGCAGGCCGACTACATCGGTGTGTCGGTCGAAGGACCTTACAAGCCCGAGCACTACCGCTACTGATCGGGTTTGTCTGGCCGTTGTCGGTTGCAGCCTGCGCGCGGGAAAGTCTCGCGCGCAGGCCTTTTCGGTCAGCTCCTGTCGCCGCAACAGAGCAAGCTTGACACCTAGGGAAGTATCGCTTCATGGGCAGCGTGCAGTCACCGCAACTGAGTTTCGAGTTTTTCCCGCCGCGCGATGAGGTCCAGGCCGAGCGTTTCCGCGCCGCGCGTGATCGCCTGCTGGCGCTGAAACCCGACTACGTCTCGGTAACATTCGGCGCGGGTGGCTCCACCCGCTCGCGTACCGTCGATACCGTTCGCGATATCGCCCTGGCTTGCGATGTGCCGGTCGCGCCGCACATCTCGTGCATGTCTGAAGACCTGCACAGCCTTCGCGAACTGCTCGAAACCTACGACAAGGCTGGTGTTGAGCGCCTGGTGGTGTTGCGCGGCGATCGCCCCTCCGGTCGCTACGCCGGAGTGTTTGAGTACGCCGCTGACCTGGTCGCTGATATCCGCCGGCGCTGGGGTGATCGATTCCATCTGGAGGTCGCCTGCTACCCGGAACACCACCCTGAATCGGTCAGCCCTCAGTCAGATCTGCGCCATTTTCGCGACAAGGTCGTCGCTGGGGCTGACGGCGCGATCACCCAGTATTTTTTCAACACCGAATGCTACTTCCGTTTTGTCGAGGACGCGCGCGCGCTGGGTGTGCAGGTGCCGATCGTACCGGGCATCATGCCGATCACCAACTACCAGGGCCTGGCGCGCTTCTCGCGGACCTGCGGGGCGGAGATTCCGCAGTGGATCAACAAACGTCTGCAGGCCTGGGATGCGGAGGATGACCGCGACTCGCTGCTGGCCTTCGGTCACGAAGTGGTTTGCGAGCTATGCCGTCGATTGCTCGAAGGCGGTGCTCCGGGTCTGCACTTCTATACGCTGAATCGTGCGACGCCCTCCTTGCGGATCTGCAGTGATCTCGGATTGGGCCGTCAGTAGCCAGCGCTGCTCAGTCGCCCTCTGCGCGCACGATCAGCGCCCGACCTGCATCATCGGGCCCCGGCAGATCGATCTCGATCGGTCGGCAGCACACTGCGCAGTCCTGCAGCACCGTCTGCCCGGCATCGTCGGGCTCTAGTTCGACCCAGTTGCGTTCCCCGCACCACGGGCAGGAAAACGGTTCGCTTTCGGTCAGCACGTCTTCAGGCTCAGTCGTCTGAGTAAATGGCGACGTTCTTTTGCCCATCGACGTCGATCGCGGCCCGATACATGCCCTGGGTATTGAACGGCATGGCGATGTTGCCGTGGGCGTCGATGGCAATCACGCCACCGTCGCCACCGGCTTCGACGAGTACGTCATGAACGACCGCATGGGCGCTGTCAGCCAGGCTCAGCCCGGCGTGGCGCATGCGCGCACAAATGTCGTAGGCGACCACATGACGAATGAAAAACTCACCGTGTCCAGTCGCGCTGACCGCGCAGGCTCGGTTGTCGGCGTAGGTTCCGGCACCGATGATGGGCGAGTCCCCGACCCGGCCCCAGCGCTTGTTGGTCATGCCGCCGGTGGAGGTGGCCGCGGCGAGATTACCGTCAGCGTCCAGTGCGACCGCGCCGACCGTGGAAAACCAATCTTCGGACAGCTGCACCGAAGCATCACGCCGGGCCTGCACCGAACGCAACTGCTCGGCGCGAAACTCGGTGATGAACCAGTCCGGCTGCTTGAACTCCAGGCCCATGGATTCGGCAAATGCCGTCGCTCCGTGACTGACCAGCATGACGTGCGGCGATTGATGCATGACCGCGCGCGCCGCCTCGATCGGGTGACGGATACCCTGCACGCTGGCGACTGCACCGGCGGCAAGGGTGGCGCCGTCCATGATCGAGGCGTCGAGTTCGACGGTGCCGTCATGGGTCAGCACCGCGCCCCGGCCGGCATTGAACTCGGGCGCATCCTCGAGCACGCGCACTGCCGCGACCACGGCATCCAGGCTGCTGCCGCCCTCGCGCAGAACTCCGTGACCGGTTTCAACGGCTTCATCCAGTGCCGAGCGGATGGCGTTCTCCTGCAATTCGCTCAGCTTGCCGCGCTCTATGGTTCCTGCTCCGCCGTGAATGGCGATTGCAATCGGGCCTTGGGCCAAGACGGTTGGGCACATCAACATCAGACTCGCAAACAGAAGGGGGGATTTCATGGTGAAAGGGTTTGGCGGATCCAGGAAACAGGCTGAAAGTCTAGCATTGCCGGTATACTCTGGCGTTTGCAGGCCACGTACGAGCGGATCCAGACATGAGCTATACCATTACCCTTTTTTATGCTGGACTGTCCGGGCTTGTGCTGCTGGCCCTGTCGTTTCAGGTTGTGGCTTTGAGACGACGCTTGCAGGTGGGGCTGGGCAGCGGTAATCAGCCTGAGCTGGAGCGGGCGATCCGCGTGCACGCAAACTTCTGCGAGTACACCCCGCTGGCACTGATCATCCTTCTGGCCCTGGAACTCTCCGGCGCGTTGCCGGCGGTCTTGGTTCATGGCCTGGGCATTGCCCTGGTACTTGGACGTTTCCTGCACGCCTGGGGACTGAGCCGCACGGCCGGCGTCTCCCGAGGACGATTTGTCGGAACATTGCTGACCTGGCTGATGCTGCTGGTCGGCTCACTACTCTCGGTTGGCGTCGCTCTTGGCGGCTGGTGGTTTGCCCTGGGCGGCTGACCAGTACAGGGCGGTGTAGATCTTCGGATCAATGGCCAGGCCGGCCCGGTAGCGATCGACCAGCCAGCCGTCGATGGCCGCGGCCGGTATGCAATGGACGATAATGTCCTCGCTTTCGTCGCCGCCGCCCGGGGCTTCATGTTCGAGATCTTCGGCCAAGACAAAGCAGACCTCTTCACTCGACAGGCCAGCCGATGTTGGGCAGCGCATGATTTCGCGCAGACGGCCGGCTCGCCAGCCGGTTTCTTCGACCAGCTCTCGGCCAGCCGCAGAGAGATTTGACTCGCCAGAGCGTTCGTGATCATCGCCCACCAGGCCTGCAGGCAGTTCGATGGTGCGCCGTTGGATGGGTATGCGATACTGCTCGACCAACAGCAGTTCGCGCTCGGGCGTCCAGGCGATGAGCACGACGACTCCGTGGCGGCGGTCGATGAATTCCCAGCCACGGCGTTCGATCAGACGCAAGTAGCGTCCTGCGTATAAGGTTGACCCGGGCTCTTCGCTCACTTTTTTCGCCTTGTTGCTTTCTGCCGGTGAACATCCGGCCGCGCGGGTAGTCCCAAACCGGCAGGACTTCGAATTTTTCAAGACTACAGGATTTTCCCTCCATGCATCGATCATGCTTTTTCAATCCCTTGGCCGCTTTGCTAATGGTTGCCAGCCTGGCCGTCAGTATTCCGCTGGTGGCCCAGCAGGCGCCCGATGCCGCGCCTCCCGACAGCGCGCCTGCAGGCGCGCGTCTGGCCTACTGGTTCAGTCAGGCCGCTCAGGCCTTCGAGACCGATCAGGTCGATGACTGGGTCAAGGCTACCGAGCAGCTGCACGAGCTCAGGCCCTATAACCAGGACTTCATGACCCATCTGGTCATTGGCTATGCGCGCCAGCAGGACCTGAACAAGGCATTCGGAATGATGCTGAAGATGCAGCAGCAGGGTCTGGCAGAAGACTGGAGCCGGTTCGAGGAACTGGCCCCGTTGCGCGAACACCGGCTTTACGATCATCTGGTCGGACTGATGACTGAGGCAGGTCAGCCGTTCGGGCGCTACGCAGACTACGGCGAGGTACCTGCCGGCCTGGCCATGCCTGAAGGTATGGCTCGCGATCCGGACACTGATCGGTTATTCGTCGGCAGCGTCAGGGACGGGCGGATTCTCAGCAGTGACGATGGAAAGGATTGGAAAGTCTTTGCGACGCCGGAAACGATCGACGGTTTGGCCAGCGTTTTCGATCTTGTCGTCGACAGCGAACGCGGTCATCTCTGGGTCGCGACCGGTCCCGCTCCCCAGTTCCGCGGTTCTGACGCCGAAAACCCGGTCTCGAGCGCCTTGCTCAAGCTAGATCTGGAATCAGGAGAGCCGCTGGGCGTCTTCGCCGTGCCCGGCGCGGGTGACCAACACCTCCTTGGTTCCATGGCGCTGGCTTCCGACGGCACCGTTTATGCTGCCGATACCCGCCAGCCGGTGGTCTTTCGCCTGACTCAGGGAGAGGGCGCGCTACGGCCCTTTTTCGGCAATCAGAATTTCTCCAGCCTGCGTGGCCTTGCCCTCTCGGGCGATGACCGACTGCTTTATATCGCCGACTATGAGCAGGGTATTTTCGTGCTCGCGACCGACGGATCCGACCAGGGCTGGAAGCTTGCCGTGCCTGAAACGCTTAACGAAGGCGGAATCGACGGGCTCTACTGGTGGGAGGATCATCTGGTCGCGATCCAGAATGGGGTCAGCCCTCAGCGCGTGCTTCGTTTGCAGTTGGGTCCGGACGGACTGGGTGTGATTGCAGTCGCGCCTGTACTAGCTGCGCTGGAGGCTTTCGATACCCCCACCTTTGGTGCCATGGACGGCAGCCGGCTCGTGATGTTTTCGGGTAGCCACTGGCAGCACGTCGACGGGCGCGGGAATCCGCTCGGCGACGAACTCCCAACGATTCGTTTGCTGGAAACCGATGTGGATGCTTCCGAAGTGATGGTGGTCGGAGAAGAGGCCCTAGAGCAGCTGCAGCGGGGAGGTTAACTGCGGCCCCAGGGTATTTGGTGAGCCCTTAGACCGATTCGCCCAGCGAACGCTGGCGCTGCAGGCGTTCGCGCAGCGGGCGACCGAAGCCCAATCCGTCCAGCAACGCGTCAAGGGCGTCTTCGTTGCCGCGGTCCCGATGGATGCGGGGCGCGTCGCGCAGCGACTCGATGTCGGCTGCCAGCCGAGTTAATCGAAGGGCGAGCCTGGCGTCGGCCTCATGGGCCTTGAGTTTGGCCGGCAGGGTTTTCGCGCCGCGCAGGGTCAGAAAGGGAATCTCGTCCAGACGATCGAACAATTGATCCAGGCTGCCGAAATGGGTCAGAAGGGCGCAGGCCGTCTTGGGACCGATGCCCGGAACGCCGGGAATGTTGTCGACCGGATCGCCGGTGAGGGCGAGAAACTCGGCGATCTGGTCGGGACGCACGCCAAAGTGAGCGAGAACGCCGGCCTGGTCCAGTCGTCGGCGACGGGCAAAGTCCCACCAGCTGTCGTGCTCGCCGACCAGTTGGGCAAGATCCTTGTCGCCGCTGACCACGCAAATCGTTTGTTGTCGCGTTCGACAGTGCCCGGCCAGGCTGGCGATCAGGTCGTCAGCTTCGAACCGCCCGTCGGCATAGACCGGGAGGCCGGCGTGGCGGGCCAAATCCTTGCACCAGGAAAACTGCTGCTGCAGGGCCTCCGGAGCGGGTTCGCGATTGGCTTTGTAGGCGGGATAAATTTCGTTGCGAAAGGAACGGGTTAGCGACTCGTCGAACGCCACCGCGATTCGGGTCGTGCGGGTCTGCTCCAATAGTTCGCAGAGAAAGCGGGCAAAGCCGTACACGGCATTGGTCGGGCGGCCGGCTGAGTCGGAGAACTGGTCGGGCATCGAGAACCAGGCTCGAAAAATATAGACGCTGGCATCAATCAGATAGACCGGCTGGGTTTGCGCGCTAGGATTCATCGCGCCGAGTGCGAGGCGACCCTGCCTTCGGCCAGGCTTCGGGTCAGGCGCCGACGCAGTACGCTGTGACGCGGAAAGTGTGCGAGCAAGAACTCCATCTGGTCGGCAAGGATGCGTCGGCCCTGCAGATACACGTACTCGGCGTGGGTGGGCGCGAACGGAATGGCCAGCAACTGCATCCCGGCCTGTTCGGGCGTGCGCGATCCCTTGTGATTGTTGCAGCGCTTGCAGGCTGTTACTACGTTGGCCCAGATGTCCAGACCACCCTGGGCGAGAGGCTTGACGTGATCGCGCGAAAGATCGCTGTGATGAAACTGGTTGCCGCAATACAGGCAGATATTCTCGTCGCGTCGAAACAGCGCCCGGTTCGACAGCGGCGGGGTGTATCGGCCGTAAAAGCGGTGCGAGTCGGGATGGCTGCCCTGGGTAGCGACGATCGCGTTGACCGGAATGACCGTGCGTTGGCCGGTCAGGGCATTGACGCCGCCGTGGAGATGGTAGAGGACACGTCCGAGGGCGTAGCTGACCTGGCCAAGCACAATCAGTCGGACGGCATCCTGATAGCCGATCCATTCGATCGGCATGCCGGTCACGTCGGTCCGCAGGACCTGTTGGTCAAGATGCAACATCTTGTGTTCTGCCTTTGGTCAGTCCCCAAGATATGGTGATTCTACCCAGAACCGGTCGGCCGGACCAGTGCCGGATCACCGGACCAGTGAACCAACGCCCGGCCGTGACAGTCGAAGCGCCTGCAGTTTGCCTCTTTGAGTGTAGCGATGAACAAGTTCTTTCCATTGCTGATCGCCCTGTGGGTGCTGGGCGTTTCACCGGTGCGGGCCGTTTTGCCGGCAGAAGTGGACGGACGTCCACTGCCATCGCTGGCGCCGATTCTCGAGCAGGTCACGCCGGCCGTTGTCAACGTTCATACCCGTACCCGGGTGCAGGTGCGCTCCAGTCCCTTTTTCGATGATCCGTTTTTTCGTCACTTCTTCAACGTTCCCAGCGTGCCGCGCGAGCGGGTTCAGCAGTCGTTGGGCTCCGGCGTGATCGTGGACGCAGAACTGGGATACGTCCTGACCAACAACCACGTGATCGACGGGGCTGACGATATAGCGGTGACGCTACAAGATGGTCGTGAATACGCCGCCGAGCTCGTCGGATCCGATCGTGAGACCGATCTGGCGGTGATCCGGATCGAGGCTGAGGAGCTGAGTGCCCTGCCGCTGTATCCCGATGAAGGCCTGCGCGTTGGCGATTTCGTCGTGGCCGTCGGCAATCCCTTTGGTCTGGGCCAGACGGTCACCTCCGGCATCGTCTCGGCGCTGGGCCGGTCTGGTCTGCGCGGGCTGGAATACCAAAACTTCATCCAGACCGATGCCTCGATCAACCCGGGCAATTCCGGTGGTGCCCTGATCGATCTGGGCGGTCGGCTGATCGGGATCAATACGGCCATTTTCACGCCTTCCGGCGGCAACGTCGGTATTGGCTTTGCGATTCCGGCCAGCACGGCCGAGTACGTCATGGGGCAACTGGTGCGCTACGGTGAGGTGCGTCGGGGGTCGCTGGGCGTGGAAGTTCAGGATCTGGATGTTCGGCTGCGCGAAGCGCTGGATATCTCGGTCCAGAGCGGCGCGGTGATCACGCGACTGGTGCCGGATTCTCCAGCCGATCGGGCTGGATTGCGGGCCGGCGATGTCATTGTTGCGATCGACGATCGCCCGGTCAGGGACGCCCAGGGATTGCGCAACATTGAGGGGCTGCTGGCGATTGGCAGCGAGATTGCCGTGCGCCACGTGCGCAACGGTCGCGAGCGCTCGATCCGGCTGATGCTCGAAGAGAACCTGGACGCCCGGATTTCCGGGCGCCGTCTGGATCCGCGGCTCGATGGGCTGACCCTGGTCCAGCCGCCTCAGCGCGGCCGGAATGGCGGTGTGCTGATCGAGGAGGTGCGGCGCAACTCTCCGACCTGGCGCGCCGGTCTTCGACCCGGCGATCTCATCATCACCTTCGATCAGCGTCCATTGGATGGTCTGGCCGAGCTGCGCAAGCAATTTCCGCTCGATCCCGAAGGGGCGTTGATGCTGGAGATTCTGCGCCGTGGGGTCGCCTACCGAGTGATTCTCGAGCCTTGAGTCAGACCTGGTAACGGTTGGACAGCGCTTCCTGCGCCGTGCGGACGATCCCGAAAGCTGAACGAAGGTAGCGTCGATGCAAGCCGGACAGCTCGTCCGGGTCGACCAGGTGATTGGGTTTTTCGCCGCGCTCATAAAGCGCGACCTGGTGGCGCAGGCGCACGTTGCCGATAAAACGCAGAGCGTGAATCAGATCATCGGCATCGCGTTCGTTCATGACCCCCTGCTCCCCAGCTGCGAGCAGGCGCTCCTCGGTATGGACCGCGCTGATCGCGCCCTCCAACGCGCGCACCCGTGCCAGGTCGACGATCGGAATCACGCCGCGCTTTTTCAGGTTCAAACCCTGACTTTTTTCGCCGTCGTGTTCCTGGACGAACTGCCGGAAAAGACCCAGTGGGGGTCGGTGGCCCATGGACTCGGCCGCCAGAAAGCGCCGAAAAATCTTGCTCTGGCTGGCCTGCTGCAGGACTTCAGCGTGCAGGCGCCGCGCCATGGCAAGGTCGCCAGCGACACCCCGCATGTCGAAAAAGATGCTTGACTGCATCACCGACTTGGGTTTCGGCTCCAGGATCCACCGTGAAAACGTCTTCCGCCAGTCGGCGTACCCCATGCGCCATTCGCCTTTGGCCATGACGTCGCCGGGGCAGTAGACATAGCCGCACTCGTTGAGCCCGTCGCAGACGAACTCTGCAAGCGAAAGAAAGTAGTCGGCGGCTTCGCCTTCAGGCGGTTCGGCCAGTAGCAGGCCGTTGTCCTGATCGCTGACCAGGCCTTGCTCCAGCCGGGCCTGTGAGCCGAAGGCCATCCAGGTCCAGGCCATGGGCGCATCACCCAGCTGATCCTGGGCGAGCCCGAGCAGCCGGCGGGTGCAGGCATCTGTAATCATGCTGGCCACGCGCCCGACTTCGGTCACCTGGCTGCCTTGGCGCGCCAGGCCAGCCAGCATACCGGGCCCTTGGCGAGCCATTTCAGCGATCATTCCCGGGCTCTCAGCACGCTGGATGTCGCGAACCAGCCGCAAGGGATGCGGTGATTGCTGGCGCAAAAGATCGCCAGAGCTGATCACGCCGGCCAGCCGACCCTCCTCTCCCATCACCGGCAGATGATGAATGCCCAGGCGCATCATCTCGACCAGGGCATCCTCGATTCGATGGCTGGTCATGACGGTGACCGGATCCGGAGTCATGACGTCCGCGATCGGTCGGTTGGGATCCAAGTTCCTTCCCAGGACCCGGTTGCGCAGGTCGCGGTCGGTGACGATGCCGACCAGGGACCCGGCGCGCACCAGCGGCACGCAGCTGACCTGGTGCTGGCGCATCAGCGCGGCCGTCTCGCTGATCGAGCGATCCGGATCACCGGTGATCGGAGCGCGCAGGGGCAGCTCGCCGAGCCGAGCCGGGCGATGACCACCGGCTTCACGCAGACGTGCGCCAGGCCCGTCGCTGAAGAATCTGGCGAAGTGGGGATGACGTTGCCCCAGGTCCGCGAGCTCGGCTGCAGGCAAGTAAAGCAATTCCAGATCCTCACTCGCCTCGACCGAGTAGGTGCAGGCGGCACCGTCGAAGCGAACAGCATGACCGAACAGTTCGCCTTCGCCGCGCTGCTCCAGTGGGCGGCCGTCCGCTGCCTTGAGCACGGCCGCGCCTGCAACGATGACGTAGAGCCCATGATCGCCCGGCTGGCTGAATTGACCGACGGCTTCACCTGCGCGGAAAGTCCTGTTCTGGCTGGCGCTGCTCAAACGCTTGATCTCTTCGCCAGGCAGTTCGGAGAAGGGGGCCACCTTGGCCAGGAAGGCGCAGGCATCTGCAGGCCGCATGCGGCTGGTCTCCATTTCAGTAATTGACTCGAGCATAGTAGGTTTTCTGCGCGGCCGCGCGGGCCTGGCCCAAGGTATGAATTCCTTTTTCTGCCAGCAGCGGAATAAGCTTGACCAGAATTTCGGCCGTCACCATGGCGTCACCGATGGCCGTGTGGCGACCGATAATGGTCAAACCGAAGCGTTCCGCGATCGCCTCCAGTCGATGGGAGTCCTGATTCTCATGAACCAGGGCCGACAGCAGCAGCGTATCGAGAACCGGGTGATCGAAACGCACACCGGTCAGTTTCTCCTTCAGCTGCAGGCAGCGCATGTCGAAGGCGGCGTTGTGCGCGACCAGAACGGTATCCTCGCAAAAGCCGTGAAAGCTTGGCAGGACGGTTTCGATCGTCGGTTGCCCCTTGACCATGTCCGGCGTGATGCCGTGGATCGGAATGCTCGCTGGGGGGATCACGCGTTTCGGATCCACCAGTTGATCGAAAAACTCCTGGCTGAGCACCTTGCCGTTAACAATGCGCACCGCGCCGATCTGGATGATCTCATCGCCTTCGGCTGGATTGAGACCGGTGGTTTCGGTGTCGAACACCGTATAGGCCAGTTTGCTCAACGGGCTATCGTCAAGGCTTTGGGTCCGCTCGGTGGTCTGGAACAGGTCGAAATCGTAATACTCGGGCCTGCTCTCGTGACGCATGAACGTGGCCGCCGGCAGCTCCTCCTGGGTGGCGGCCAGGGGCAGCATGAGGCGGAAAAAGCAGCGATGGCGGGCGTCGTCGATTTCCTGTTCAATCCAGCATTCACCGCCGTGGCGTTCCAGTACGTCGCGCACGGTCAACGACAGGGTTTCGGACCCAACCTCGATGGGTTCGTCGTCCCAGCCTAGCTGGGCCTTGTCGTTGGCGCCATCGCAGGGCATCCAGATCAGGTCAAGTGCGCCCTGACCGGATTGCTCAGTGAGGCGCAGAGTGAGTGCGCGAACCCGGCAATGCTGGCGCAGGCGACCGGCCAGATGAAGTACGGCCTGGAGCAACGTAAAGCTCTCGACCTTCATCCAGACGCTCTGGTCTTGGCCGCGTTCGACATCGACGGTGAGCCCGAACTCCGATTCCAGACGCTGCACGGCGGCTTCGATCAGGTCGTCACCGAGCATGTCTTCCAGCGGCCAGCGCGAGCGCAGGGCGCGGCCCGCGGTCGGCTGTGCCTCTTCAAGCCGTCGGCTGAGACCCTGGAGTTCTTCTCGGATCACAGCGAGCAGCTGCTCCCGCAGCGGTGCCGGAATATCCGGTAACTCCAGGACCTCGGCCGCCGCCCGGGCGCTGGCCAGCGCTGACCGGCTGTCCTCGGTCAGGTTGGTCAGGATCCGGTTTTTTTCTGCATGGGCCTGCACGTCGTCGGTAATGTTTTCGATCAGTAGTACGAAGCCCGTCATGGTGTCCGTGGTTCGAGCACCGTGGTCGTCGCTCGTGACATCCCGCACGGGACTCATCTGGACCCGCAGCAGCTTTCCTGACCGGATTGCGGTGACGAACTGTGCTGACGGGGCGCTGGCGCCTCGGTGAAGTCGACGCTGGACGTTTTCCAGCGCATGACTGACCAATTTGCGGTCGAGTACGGTGTAGATAGAGCGTCCGAGTCCCATCAGCTCAGCCCCGCCAGCTGGCGTGGGCAGGCGTGACAGTCGGCGGAATTGAAGTCTTGCCCGGTTGTTGTACAGCAAAATGCGTCCGTCAAGATTGCAGACGACCACGCTCTTGGTCAACTCCGACATCAGCGCAGCGAGGCGGTTTTTTTCCAGCTCGGTCTGACGGCTGGCTGCACGGACGCGCTGATCCATGTCCGCCCTCAGCGCTTCACGTTGGGTGACTAGCTGGCCGATAATCTCCGCCAAGCGACGGTTTTCATTGCTGCCGCGGGGCGTTGGCAGTCGCTGCACATCGGTTTCGAGCAGCAGTCGGGCTTCCTCGGCCAGCTTCGCCGGTGCTCGAAGATAGTGTTCGATCAGATGGCGCAGCGCGACCGCGGTCGGCACGAGCGAGCCGGCCCAGAGAAACAGCAGCAGCCCGCCCTTGCCGCCGAGCGCTTCGAGTACCGTTTCCCAGTCATTCGGATCAAGCACGGCCCACAGCAGAACGCCGGCGACGAGCAACCATAAAAGACACACCAGGCCAACGATGGTGACGCCCAAGACCAGGCGCCAGTCCAGCGGTCTCATCGGTCTGCCCCGAGCAGTTGTCGGACCTGATGGACCAATTCTTCGGTGGAGAAGGGCTTGACGATGTACGCGTCGGCGCCCAGCGCCTTACCCTTGGCCATATCGGTTTCGCGGGCCCTGGCGCTCAGCATCACGAGGCGGATGTGGCGCAGAGCCGGGTCGCCTCGAACCTCCTGACAGACTTCGAATCCTGACCGGGAAGGCAGCATGGCGTCGAGAACCACCAAGTCTGGTTGCTGTTGCCGAATCAGCTGCATGGCCTGGCTGCCGTCGCGCGCCAGGCTGACGTCGTATCCCTGACGCTGCAAGAGGTATTCCAGCGAGATGAGAAGGTTCGCTTCGTTGTCGGCAATCAGGATGCTGCTGGCCATGGTATTGGCCTCCTTGTCGCCCAAGGTAACAACCGGCTGACCGAATTTCGCTTCGACTTTGGTTGCATGCCGATCACCGGGCCGAACGGCAGGCGATAGCGAGTGCAGGATCGTCCTGCGCCAGCTCTCGCCAGTCCGCGCCGGACAAGCGGCCCTCGGCATCCAGTTCAACGGCGGCATGCAGGTCCGCACGTCGATGGGTCTGGCAGTCGAACACAACCGGAATCTGGCGTGCCGGCATCCATCTTCCCAGCAGCACGACGCTGGTCATCACTTGTCCTGGCTGGGCAGGGTGCGTGCGATTGCGTCGAGTATCCAGCGCCACCGCACGCAGGCTGAGTGGTCGAAGGTAGGTCCACGGCCGGTACCAGCTTGACTCGTGGCTGACCGAGACGACTTCGATGCCTTCGGGCAAGGAGGCGATGGTGCGGGCTAACCAGGTGTATTCCATAGCCACCATGAAGGCGATCATGGAGGTGCCCGCTGCCGCCGGCACCAGCCAGCCCGGCAGACGCCGTCCGATCGCCACGTTGATCGCCATGATGACGCCAGCCACAGCCAGCCCTAGAACGATGGCGGCCAGGAATTCAAGCAGCATGGATTGGCGCTCCGAAAGAAAGATGCGGAAATGATACTGCCCGGCCACCTGGCCGGGCAGTCGTGATCACCAGTCCCGCAGGGGCTGACGCCCAGGAGGTTCGCTTAGTGGTCGACGGCCGTTCCGGCTCCGCGCGGAACCCGGATGCTTTCGACCAGCTCCTGGATGTGCTCAGGCGGCTCGGCCGTGATCTTCATCACGACATAGGCGACCAAGAAGTTGAGCATGGCGCCAATGGCCCCGAACGACAGCGGGGAGATGCCGAACAGCCAGTTGTCCTGTGTATTGGCCAGCATGTTGGTGCCCGGAATAAAGAACCAGCCCAGGTAGGTGAAGATGTAAAGCAGGGTGGCGATCAGTCCGACCAGCATTCCGGCAACGGCGCCTTGCGTGTTCATCTTCTTGGAGAAGATGCCCATCATCAGAGCGGGGAACAGCGTGGCCGCGGCCAGCCCGAAGGCCAGGGCCACCACCTGGGCCGCAAAGCCGGGTGGATTGAGCCCCAGATAGGTCGCCAGAGCGATGGCGAAGCCCATGGACACACGGGCAGCGAGCAGTTCCTGCTTATCGGTGATGTTGGGCATGAGCACTGATTTGAGCATGTCGTGACTGATGGCTGAGGAAATGGCCAGCAGCAGCCCGGCCGCAGTTGACAGCGCGGCGGCCAGTCCCCCGGCGGCGATCAGGGCCAGCACCCAGGGCGGCAGCTGGGCAATCTCCGGATTGGCCAGCACCAGAATGTCGCGGTTGAAGGTGATCATTTCATTACCTTCCCAGCCGCGCTCAGCCGCAATCGAGGCAAACTCATCGGAATTGTCGTTGTAGTACTGGATGCGGCCATCGTTGTTTTTGTCCTCGAAGGCCAGCAAGCCGGTCTGCTCCCAGCTTTCCATCCAGTCCGGACGCTCGTCGTAGGCGATCGGCTCAGCCGAGGTGCCGTCCGGGAAGATGGTGGTGATGATGTTCAGGCGCGCCATGGCGCCGACCGCCGGAGCAGTCAGGTAAAGCAGGGCAATGAACACCAGCGCCCAGCCTGCCGACTTGCGCGCATCGGCCACCTTGGGAACGGTGAAGAAACGAATGATCACGTGCGGCAGGCCGGCCGTGCCGACCATCAGCGACATGGTGAACAAGAACATGTTGATCTTGGTGCCGTGATGGCCCGTATAGTCCTGGAAACCGAGCTCAATCAGGACTTCATTGAGCTTGGTCAGGAGCGGCAGACCGGACTCGGCATGGGTGGAAAACAATCCGAGACCCGGAATGGGATTGCCGGTGAGCTGGATCGAGATGAAAACGGCCGGGATGGTGTAAGCGGTAATCAGCACGCAGTACTGAGCGAGCTGGGTATAGGTGATGCCCTTCATCCCGCCAAGCACGGCGTAGATGAAGACCACCGCCGAGGCGATCAGGAGCCCGGTTGTATTTTGAACCTCGAGAAAGCGTGAGAAGGCCACCCCCGCCCCGGTCATCTGGCCGATGACGTAGGTGATCGAGATCACCAGCAGGCAGATCACGGCGACGACTCGAGCCGTCTGGCTGTAGAAGCGGTCACCGATGAACTCAGGGACGGTGAAGCGTCCGAACTTGCGAAGGTAAGGCGCCAGCAGCAGGGCCAGCAGCACGTAGCCTCCGGTCCAGCCCATCAGGAAGGTGGAGTTGCCATAGCCGACAAAAGCGATCAGGCCGGCCATGGAGATGAACGAGGCCGCCGACATCCAGTCGGCCGCGGTGGCCGCACCGTTGACGATCGGGTTGACGCCGCGGCTTGCGGTGTAGAAATCGGAGGTCGTCCCGGCGCGCGCCCAGA
>JAZBOC010000074.1:0-3959 GCA_036353315.1 Wenzhouxiangella sp.
AGAGCTCATCGATGTAAAGCCAATCCCAGAGAACTTCAGCGGTAAGAACGGCTGTCACGGCATTCCGCTCCCCTGTGATCGTCCAGTTAACCGGTCGCTTCGAGTAAACAGGCGCTTCCAGCTCTTCAGAGTGCCTGCTGAAACCCCGTGTAACTGCGTCTCTTGCGGCAGCAGAAAGCTCGCCGCTTCGAAAGGCTATCTCCATATGGCGGTGCCCATGTCCTGGTCCGTGACTCCACAGATTAACCGCATATCTGCGACGAACCGAACGCTGTGCTCGTCGAGTCGCGTTCTACGCAATCCAGCGGTCGTGTACGCTGCACCAAATCTTTTCCCTCGGAGAGGTCGCGCCGTGTCAGCACAGACTCAGGGCCGGATTGCCGGCTGCATTTACCTGGCCCTGGTCGTGTCGGGAATCTTTGCCCTGGCCTGGGCTCCGCGCCAGCTGATTGTGCCGGCTGACCCGGTGGAAACCCTCGCCAACCTGACGTCGCGCCTCCAGCTGTTCCAGGCCATGATCGCCGCCACAGTCGTCATGGCGGCATTTTTCCTTGCGCTGCCGTTTTCCCTGGCACGCTTCCTTTCACCCGCCGGGCCTCGCGTGACGCGATTGATGATCGGCCTCGTGGCGCTGAGTATCCCGGCCACGCTGCTGGCCGTGATGCATTACGGCGGCTTAGCCGCGGAGATTGCGGGCGGGACGGCAACGCTGGAGAGTCTGGGCCACGCGCGCGCCGGCTATCGACGCTGGATCGGGGTGTCGACGGTGTTCTGGGGTTTGTGGCTCGCGCCGCTTGGGTGGTTGATCCTGCGGTCGCGCAGTCTTCCACGGGTGCTGGGGGTGATTCTGCTGGTCGGCAGCGCAGGGTACCTTATCGACCACTTCGCGCCGATGCTGATCCCGGGCTACGGGGCGTGGTCGATCGCGGACTGGGTGACGCTGCCGGCCTCAATCGGTGAGCTGGGTACCTGTGCCTGGCTCCTGCTTTTCGGCGCGAGGCCACCTGCGCAAGCGCTCTCCCGCCAATAGAATGCGCGACAGGTTGGACAGGGCCGTAAGCCAGCGTCGGGAAAGGTGGGTTTCAAGGTCGGCCTACGACCGCGAGCGGTCCTTGGCCAAGCCTCAATCCATGGCTTTCAACCTCCCCCAGAAGTCAGAGTCGACCGAGTCCGCGGTCATCTTTTCTACCATTCCGACGAACTCTTTGTTGAAGTAGCCGCTGCATAGCGACCAGAGTTCCCGTGCCCTCGGGGTGCCCAGGATGAAGTAGATAACCTCTCGATAGCTGAGCCATGCGTCACCATCCAGAGCACCAGACTTATACTGCAACCATTCATGCTCGCGGGCGCGCATCTGCGCAATGATCCAGAACATCAGCTGGGTTTTCTCTTCGAAGGTGGGCCTCTCCGAATCAGACATGGCACGGCCCAACCCCGGGAACTCGATGAATTTGTAGACCCCCTCCGTCGATTCTCATCGAAACTTACCCGAACCGAGGAAGCGTGTCTGCTTCGGGCCGCACCGCACCGGTCGCCCAACCGGGTTTGAAGGGCAGCTATCCGGGGAGGGGACGCTCAGATGAGCACCACGATCAGGCCGAATGGAGCTCCTTTATGAGCTTGTCCAGGAACTCCAGCTTTGCTCTCATCAGGTAGATAAAGATGGAGTCTCGCGATATGCCTTCTCGAAGGTAGTTGCGGAGGTTGGGATGCCGCTTGACCGACTCCAGGACGTCACCCAGGTAAGCGGGGTCCAGTCCCAGGTTACATTCATTGCTGAATCGCTCGCTGATTGATGTGTCGGTGGACAGGACAATGCACGTATCGAGCACACGTCTTTGCACATCGATCGGCATCACGCCACGAACCTCTCGACGGTAGCGTTTTTCCTCTTCAAATACACTGCTGGTGGCCTGTCCGTAGTATGCCGCCAGCCTGGATCGTAGAGCCGGATCGCCGATGAGGTCGATGAGACCATTGGCTGTCAGGGCGTCATAGGCGCCCCGCGCCGAGGTGAAGGGAAGAATGTTTGAAGCCTGGTAGAGCGCGACAACAAGATCCTCCGGCTCCACTGAAGGCTTCTGCTCCCAGGCAGTCAGCGCGAGTTCAGCATAGTCACGCACAGACTCGTGATACTCGATCAGCGCGGTGATATCGCTTCGCTCGACTTCCAGGTCGGCAATGAGCTGAAAGCGGTACTCGTTGGCCGATTCGCGGTCCAGTCGCTCGTCGTTCCAGCGGTCAAGCTGGAAACCAAAGAAGATACCGATGACCAGTAGAACGAGTTCTATGAGCGCAGTGAACCAGTCATGGCTGCGTACCGCCCTGCCGAATCTAGCGAGAAGCAAAACCTGGCACTCCTGAATGTTGGGCGACGCGGCTCGTAAAGCAGTGCATCGACCTCGCGGCGACCGACGCTACGGTATCGCGATCAGCGGTTGTGATGAGTATACATCGCCCTCACCGCACGACCGCTTCGGGCCAGTGACCGCCGGAAGCGCAAACGCAGCCGATGGCCTTCAGTTCACAGCGGCCTGACCGGCGGGAACAAAAAAGCCGGCACAGGGCCGGCTTTCCGAGGTCATGCCTGTCGGCGCGGGTGCCCGTCAGAGCTTGCCTTCCAACTCCGGCAGGGCCTCGAAGAGGTCTGCCACCAGGCCGTAGTCGGCGACCTGGAAGATCGGGGCGTCCTCGTCCTTGTTGATGGCGACGATGACCTTGGAGTCCTTCATGCCGGCGAGGTGCTGGATGGCACCGGAGATGCCCACGGCGATGTAAAGCTCTGGAGCGACGATCTTGCCGGTCTGGCCGACCTGCATGTCGTTGGGCACGAAGCCCGCGTCCACGGCGGCCCGGGAGGCGCCGATGGCGGCGCCGAGCTTGTCGGCGATGCCGTCGAGAAGCTTGAAGTTGTCGCCGTTCTGCATGCCGCGGCCACCGGAGATCACCACCGGTGCGGCGGTCAGTTCCGGGCGGTCGGACTGGGCCAGCTCTTCGCCGACGAAGCTGGACAGGCCGGCGTCGTGCACGGCGTCAACCGCCTCGATGCTGGCGGAACCGCCCTCGGCGGGCACGGCGTCAAAGGCCGTTGCACGCACGGTGATGACCTTCTTGGCATCGGCCGTCTGTACCGTCGCGATAACGTTGCCGGCGTAAATGGGTCGCTTGAAGGTGTCGGCGGACTCGACCGAGAGGATGTCGGAAATCTGCGCCACATCGAGGAGCGCGGCCACGCGCGGCATGACGTTCTTGCCGTTGGTGGTGGCGGCGGCCACGATGTTGTCATAACCGGCGGCGAGCTCCGCCACCAGCAGGCTGGTGTTCTCGGCCAGCGCGTGGTCGTAGGCGGCGTTGTCTGCGACCAGTACCTTGCCGACGCCCGGCACCTTGGCCGCGGCCTCGCCAACGGCGCCGCAGCCGCTGCCGGCGACCAGGATGTCGATGTCGGCGCCCAGGGCCTGCGCGGCGGCGACCGCGTTCAGCGTGGCCGGGTTGAGGGTCGCGTTGTCGTGTTCGGCTACTACCAGGGTTCCCATCAGATCACCTTCGCTTCGTTCTTCAATTTGTCGACCAGCTCATCGACGCTCTCGACCTTGATACCGGCCTGGCGCTCTGCCGGCGGCTCGACCTTGACCAGCGTCAGGTGCTGCTTGACCTCCACGCCGAGGTCGGCCGGGCTGTAGACGTCCAGCTGCTTCTTCTTGGCCTTCATGATGTTCGGCAGCGACGCGTAGCGCGGCTCGTTGAGGCGCAGGTCGGTAGTGACGATCGCCGGCAGCTTGAGGCTGACGGTCTGCAGGCCGCCGTCCACTTCCCGGGTGACCTGGACCTGGTCGCCGTCGACCTTCACCTCGGAGGCGAAGGTGCCCTGGGCCATGCCCGCGAGCGCGCCCAGCATTTGTCCGGTCTGGTTGTTGTCGCCGTCGATGGACTGCTTGCCGAGAATGACCAGCTGCGGC
>JAZBOC010000075.1:0-4833 GCA_036353315.1 Wenzhouxiangella sp.
CCCAGCGCGCTGGTGCCGGCGCCGAACTGGATGGTGTTCTGGTCGCGACTGGGCGCGAAACCATCGGGAAGTTGGACGCCGCCTTCACTCGGCGCCTGATTTGCGAGGAACCAGCTGACCCCGTAGCGGAGCTGGTCCGTCAGTTCGACAATCAACACTTGGGCCTCTACGAGCACCTGCAGCGGCTCTTCGTCAAGACGCTGAATAGCCGAAAGAATCGCGTCATACTGGCTTGGCGAAGCCTGGATCAGGAGCGAATTTGTCTCGGTAACCGCCGTCACCCGTACATCTTCGTTGTCACCCAGGGTCAGACCACCCTCCGTGGCTCTTGGTTGGGAGTCTGCGCCAGACGACTCACTGCGCGAGCGCTGGAACTCGCTCACACTGCTGACCGAAGCTGGCTCCAGCCCAGGCGCCAGCCCTCCACGCGAGGCGCGCTGGCTGCTGGAGCTCGAACCACCGCCGGTGCCAAAAATATCGCCCAAATAACCGGCCAGCACGTCAGCTTCCAGATTCTTGACCCGGTAAACGTATAGGCGCGATCCCGCCTCCGGGCTGGATCGGTCCAGCCGGCGAATCCATTTCTCGGCTTCGTCTAGGTAGTGCTCGTTGGGCGTGATCACCATGATGGCGTTCAGGCGCTCCAGCGGCAGGAAGCGGAACATGCCGGCCAACGGGGTTTCACCGCCTTCTCCAAACACGGCCTCCAACTCAGGCAACAGCTCAGCGACCTCGATCCGCTCCAGGCTGAACATCCCGACCGACATGCCGGCCAGCCAGTCGACGTCGAAGGTCTCGATGATCTGGAGGTAATTGCGAAGCTCGAACGGCGTGCCGGCCAGAAACAGCAGGCTGCGGGCGTTGTCAGCCCGGAAAACGCCATCTTCTCGGGCGTAGGGCTCGAGCACTTCGGCCATTTGCGACGGTGCGATGAACTGCAGCGGCACGACCATGACTTCATAGCCGCGGCCGTTTTCAGCCGAGTCAAAGCGCGGCACCAGATTGCCGCGCACGGCCTCGTTGATCGGCAGAACGTGATACCGCCCCTCGCGCCAGATCAGCGTGGCGCCATTCCAGCGCAGCAACATCTCAAGAACCGGCATGATCTGCTCGCGGGTCAGCGGACGGGCGGTTGAGAAAGTCACCTCGCCACTCACGCCGGGCGCGATGGTGAAGTTTTCCTGAAACAATTGGCCGAGGATGGCCTGAACCACTTCCTGAATGCCCTGCCCCTCGAAGTTCAGGGTGATCTCGCCATCTTCGCCCGGAGGATTAGCACGGGGACGGGTAGCGTTGTCGTTGATGAACATCCCTGAACCGGGAAATCGTTCGCTGTCGGAAAAAGCCTGATCATCGCTCGGAGCCCCCTCGTCACCCAGCAGAATTTCAGCCGATTCCGACTCGACCGCCTGTTGGGTAGGCGTGACCACCGCCTGACGAGGCTCCGCGGGCATCGGCCTTTCTGGCAGCGACTGGCACCCCACCATCAGAGCGCCCGCCGCCAAAGTCAGCAGCAGACCTGAAACACGAACGCCCTTGTCAGACTTTGCTAGATCAATCATTCATTTTCCTGTTGTTCTTGTGCCCGACGCTCGGCTTCAGCGCGGAGTTCGGCGCGGCGCTCCGCGACTCTGCGACGGATCTCTTCGGCCCTGGACAGCGCCTCCTCGTCGGGTTGTGGCGCTGCCGCCTGCTCAGCGCCCGCCTCCTCGGGTGGCGCTTCTTCGGCTGCCGGCCGGGTACGCGTCGGCCGACTCAGACCCCGCGTGTTGACCTCTAGTTCCAAACCCGTGTTCCGTCCGTCAACCGAGACGAAGTTGACCCGTCGGGACTCAATGCTGTCGAGCTTCCAGGCCGCCTGCTCGCCTTCCAGGTTCATGCCCTCACTTAAGACCATGGTGCTGTTGGCTTCCTGGTCACGGATCATGGCAATCCGCAGATCGGGGGTGATGATGATGCCGGCCACGCTGGCGTTCAGATCCGGAATCGGCTCCTCTTCCTCAATTTCTTCTTCAATCTCAGGCTCTTCTTCGGCATCGGCCACGACCACCACCGGCAGGCGTCGATCGGAAAAGAACACGGGCCGGCGGACAATCTCGCCGTATTCGTCAAAGACTTCCAGCCCTTTCTCCGGGGTGACCACCTCGACGCGCGGCACGCTGGTCTCGCCGAGTGGCTCAATCTCCTGAACATCAGTGCCGCCCAAAACAACAAAAAGCGTCAGACCGATCACCGCAAGCAAAGCAATCAGGCCCGCCAGGATGGTCGTCAGCAGATTGTTCTGGGTATCGATCATGAACTGCGCGACGCTGCCTCGGTCAGGAATCCGTACATATTGAAACTGATTTCCACCCGCCCGTAGCTGCCGGCACCACGGCGGCCGGCGCGATCGGCCGGGATGCGCTGGCGGATGATCAGATTATCCACGAAAATCAGGGGTTCACTGTCTTCCAGTGCATACAGCACCCGGCTCATGTCATCGAGCGGACACTGCATCCGCACGTTGACCGTGACCTGCTCGAAACGCTCGGGCTCCTGATCAGGAATGTTCTGTGTGGCCTGAACCTGACAGAATTCGGCCTGCAGCGCCTCGTTTTCAATGATCTCTCTCAGCTGTCGGGTCAGTGAGGCCGCAGCAGCGTTGAAGCCGTTTTCAGGCAAAAACAGGGAATTACCCGCCCGCTGCTGGCTCAGTTCGCCAAGACGCTCCCGCAGATCAGGCTCACGCGCAACGGCTGCGCGAAAGCGGGCCGCCTGCTGGGTCAGGCGCTCGCCTTCGGCCGCCAGTTCGCTGTGCCGCACCACAAACCAGTGGAAGCCCGCCATGTAGACGAGGATGGCCGCGATGATCAGCAGCCCAAGCGCGAGCGGGCGATTATTCTTCCGATCCGGCAGCCACTGCATTGTCCAATCCCCACGGAGTGATGGTGGCCCGAACGTTGAATCGTTCCTGCCCGCTGTTCGGATCGATGCTGACCGATCCTCGAAATTCTGTCTCGCTGAAAAGATACGACCCGTTGACCAGCTCGATCAGGCGCTGCGAGCCGTTGGCCATTCCCGACATAATGAGCTCACCGTCGCGCACCTGCATCTGCTGCAGCCACATGTCGTTTGGCAGCACACGGGTGACCTCGTCGATCACGTTCATCATGACCGGCTGCCCCAGTCGATGTTCGGCCAGAAAATTGGCCGCAGCCAGCGCATCATCTAGTCCGCGCTGCAGCGCCATCACCTGCTCTGCCTCAGCACGCAGCGCATCCAGATCGGCGCGCAACTGGGCATTGCTGCGCTCGTGCAGCCACAGAGACTGAGCCATGACCGCGACGAGCACCAGCACAGCGCCCAACCCCAGCGCCCAGTTCAGGCGGGCACGGCGGTTCACAAAAACCTGGCGCTGCCCCTCAGGCAGCAGATTAAAGCCCTCGGTACCGGCCAAATCCTGCTTTTCGGGGTCCACACGAGCGCTGTCAATACCGTGCAGGCGAATACCGATACTGTTGATGCGCGCCAACAGTGTGTCCAGACGAGCCTGCGGCACCAGACGCAGATCCAGCTTGAGCCTGCCGCTGTCGGGCTCCCGGTGGAGAATTTGAAAATCATGCCAGACCTGATCGGCCCGGAACGGCGTGAGCTGGTCGAGCTGATAACCCAAGGCCTGCTCGAGATTACCTTCCAGCGCGAGCGGCAGGTCAACCGGTGTTTGCAGGACAATGTCGGGTGGCAAAAGAAGGATCACCTCGGGTGGCCCATCTCGAAAATCGTTGTAGTGGTTCTGCCAGCGCGTGCGCAACAGACTCGCATCCTCGCCAGCCTGAAAGATATCGATCCGTTCCGGCGCATCATCGCCACGCCAGACTTCGAGCGAACCTTGCTCTTCTGTCGCCAATAACCACAACCTCGGCACGGGTGCGACCATGCGGGATCGCCAGCTAGCTGGGAGGAAGGACGCCAGCTCACCACCCCACCAGCTCAAAAAGGCCGACAGCGGGCTGGCCCGATACCGGGCCCGCAGGGTCTTGGTGATCTCTTCAATGCGGGTCGTGTCGACCATCACTCCTCTACCATCTCTTGCCATCGCAGCACCCTGAACGGTCGACCGCGAGACGTATTGCCCAAGGCCACGATCGCTTCGATCACGGTCCAGGCGCCGTTTTCCAGCTCCGCCCTGGACCGGATCCGATAAGCCCGACCGCGACTGCGCAGGCTGACCATCTGCCCGTTCGGCATCATGAGCGCGTTCAAGTCCGCCGGGTGCGCCATTTCACGTTCTTCCACAAACATTTCGGCCAATTCTCGGTCCATGTCCGGCAGAAGCGACAGAACTTCAACCGGCGCAAAGGCCGGATTGACATCATTCCCGCCTTGAACCGTCAGCAGTGTCTCTACACGCTGAAACAGCGGATAGGTCATGCCGATGACCTGCTGGAGCTCTTCGACCGTCCCAAAAGGCTCGTTGGCCGGTCCATAAGGATACCCTGCCGCGACGTATTCATCGATCTCGGCCCCGTACAAACGCATCAAATCGTCGGGGTCACGCCAGTCGGCGATCGCGGCGGCCATGAACCACGCTTCCTGTTCCTCGACACCCAGCGACAAAAACAGTTCAGCGAGGAACGGTTCTTCGGCATTGTTCAGATCGATACGGCCGCTTTCATCGGCGATCCGGACTTCGATCTGCGAATCGCCGAATATCAGCGGGTAGGCTCGCCCGTCCGCGACCCATCGGGTTTCCATGTCGGGATTGCGAAGCTCGAATACCGCACGATGCAGTCCTGCTTCGGCAGCGTACCGGGCTGCAGTGGTATCGAACAGGTAGCGGGCCTGCAGCCCTTC
>JAZBOC010000076.1:0-5776 GCA_036353315.1 Wenzhouxiangella sp.
AAAAGTTGTGCCGGTCATGGCGGTGGCTTACCTGGCCGGCTCACTTGGGGTGCTGGCGATCCACATTGGTGAAATTCCGGATGCTTTGCGGATGATCGTCCAGCATGCGTTCCAGCCGATGTCGGCGGTGGGCGGATTTGCCGGTGCATCGGTGGCCATGGCGATTCGCTACGGGATTGCGCGCGGGATTTTTTCCAACGAGGCTGGCTTGGGTTCCGCCTCGATTGTTCACGCACAGGCCAGGAATCATCCGTTCCGACAGGGTTTCTGGGGGGTCTGGGAAGTCTTCATTGACACGCTGGTGGTGTGCACCATGACCGCGCTGGTGATTCTGGTCACGGGCGTCCTCGGTCAGGTTGACGAGAGCGGCCAGGTCCTGACCGGTGCGGTGCTGACCAGCGCGGCGTTTACCCAGGGGCTTCCCGGACTGGGTGGTTACGTGGTCTTGATCGCGATTGTGTTTTTCGCCTACACCACGATGCTGACCTGGAACTTCTACGGCGAGAAAAGCTGGGAATACCTGTTTGGGCGCAAAGTGGTGCTGCCCTACCGGATGCTGTTTCTGGTCTTTGTTTTTCTCGGTTCGGTGGGCGCGCTTGAACTGGTCTGGGATATTGCCGATACCTTCAACGGATTGATGGCCGCCCCGAACCTGATTGCCTTGCTGCTGCTCGGTGGCGTGATGGCTCGCGAGAAGCTGGACTACTTCAACCAGTTGCGCGACCGCACTCGTCCGAAATAAGACCAATATGGTCTGGCATTTTTTAGCTCGTCGCGTTAGCCTTGCGCGTCGGAAGAGAGAAGTGTTTTTTGGGAATGACTGAAAGCGACAACAACGTGCTCAAGCTGCGCGTGCTGCAGGATACGCGGCGCAGACCCCTGCGCGATCTGCGCATCTCGGTCATGGACCGCTGCAACTTCCGCTGCCCGTACTGCATGCCGGAAGACAAGTACGACCGGCAGTTTCAGTTCCTGCACAAAGACGAGCGGCTGTCGTTTGCCGAGATCGTTCGCCTGTCCAAGCTGTTCGTGGCCCGTGGGGTGACCAAGCTTCGCCTGACCGGCGGTGAGCCTCTGCTGCGTCGTGACCTGGCCGATCTGGTCGGCGAGCTCAGCCTGATCGACGGGGTCGAGGACATTGCCCTGACCACCAACGGCGTCATGCTGCCGCAGCACGCGGCAGCACTGAAAGCCGCGGGGCTTGATCGGGTCACGGTCAGTTTTGACTCCATCGATCCGGATATTTTCCGGATGATGAGCGGGGGCCGGGGAAGTCCTGAACAGGTACTCGACGGGATTGATGCGGCTGTCGAAGCCGGACTGACGCCGGTCAAGATCAACACAGTCATCCAGCGCGGGGTCAACGACCACACCGTGATCGACTTGCTGGACCGGTTCCGCGGAACCGGGGTTGTTGTCAGGTTTATCGAGTTCATGGATGTCGGCACGCTCAACGACTGGGACGAGGGACAGCTGGTCCCGTCGGCCGAGTTGCTAAAGCAGATTCAGCAGCACTGGCCGGTCGAAGCGCTGGACGCCAACTACCGGGGAGAAGTCGCCCAGCGCTATCGTTTCACCGATGGCGAAGGGGAGATCGGCTTCATCAGCTCCGTGACCCAGCCCTTCTGCGGAGACTGCACGCGCGCCAGACTGTCTTCGGAAGGCAGCATCTACACCTGCCTGTTTGCCAACAAGGGTCTTGATCTGCGCGGGCCGATGCGCGATGGCGCCGACGATGCAACCTTGGGCAACATCATTGACGGTGTGTGGCGCAAGCGCGCGGATCGCTATAGCGAGGTTCGCACCGATCTCAAGGGCGAGCGCGAAAAGATCGAGATGTACTACATCGGCGGCTAAGTTTTACTTGCCGCTTTTTGGAGAGTTGCTGACCACTCTCAGTCACCGAAACCAGACTCATCCGGGCAAACCGAACCTGTATCGCCCCTGCCGGGCACCGCTTTGGCAACCAGCAGTCGAGAGCACCTGCGTTTTCCGCGGCACTTCGCCACAACGATGTGTCGATGCATGATTGTCCAGAATCAGGGGGATGTCAGTCCGCGTTGCAGGCTGCGGGCTCGGGCCATCAATGGAGCAAAGCCCTGCTCCCCAGCCGTGACCTCGACCCATTCCAGCCGCTGTTGCGCCAGAACAGGATCGGCAATCCGGCTGCGGAGCAAGCCTAGCTCCAGAGCTTGCTTTGCATCTGGGGATTCGGTCAGCAGGGTTTCGGCACGTCCAAGCGCAGTCTCGGCCTCCTGCAGACGGTTTTGCTCAATCAGCGTTGCGGCGAGCAGCAGCAGGCTATCGACCTGACGGTTGGCCATCCTGATTTCTTCAAAAGCCGCCAATAGAGATTTGGCTTCCTGCTCGGCCCGCACGACAAGCCCTTCGGCCAGATCCACTCGAGCGAGATTTAGTCTGGAAACCAGCAGATGGTTTTCTGCTCCGATCTGCGCCATCAGGTCGTAGGCCCGCTGAAACTCATCGCGCGCCGTCTGAATCTCGTCCTGCTGCAGGGCTTGTTCGGCGCGCACCACATGGATCATCGATTGCTCCGCAGGATCTTCGATCTCCAGCGCGTCGAGCGCCCGCAACACGTCAATAACGTCCTCTTCCCTGCCCATGTTGACCAGGATCGCGCCCAAGGTGGTGAGCGCCCGGGTCTGCATGAGCACCGCGCCCTGGCGTTCGAAGGCCTCGCCGGCACGCCGAATCTGCAGCTCGGCGCTCAGCAGATCACCCTGGCGGCGATGGATCAGGGCCAGGTTGTATGAAACGCGGGCAATGTCATTGTCGGCGCCCAGGAGCTCAAAAAGGTCGAGGGCTTCCTCGGCCAGCTCAATCGAGCGGCTCATGTCGCGTCGATCGCCCGCAATAGCGGCTAGATTACCCAGCGCCATGGCTTTGCCGCGCAGGTCGGCGGCATCCTCAAATGCCTCGCGGGCTCGCTCGAACAGGGGCTCGGCGTCGAACAGCCGTCCTGCTCGTGCAATCAGCGTGGCATGGTTGATCAGTGCCGCACCCTCGCCCTGGCGATCGCCAACCGCGCGGAAATAGCGTGCGGCTTCGGTGAAGCGCTCGATCGCCTCATCGGGCTGGTTGGCGCGCATCAAGGTGGTGCCGAGCTGAACCAGGGCGCGGGCCTGACGGCGCTGGTCGCCGAGCGACTCGAATAGCGCCGTGGAGCGGAAGAGCGCATCCAGCGAGGCTTGTAAACGGCCGGCGCGATCGTGGATGGCGCCCGCTTGCAGGGCCGCCTTGGCTTGACCAAGGGGATGTGGAATGAGGTCAAAAAGGCTTTCGGCAAGCTCGGTCTCCGCGAGCGCCTGATCGAACGCGCCCTGCTGGAAATCAATACGGCCTATCAGCAGATGGGTCGTGGCCAGATCGGCATCGACTAGCTGATCGCCCCACGACAGTAAATCATCGAGTACCTGGCGCGCCTCGCTCAGCTTTCCTAACTCGATAAACGCCTCGGCCTCCGCCAGCAGCGCGGATGGCAGCAGAGCGGGCAGATCCTCGGTCTTGGCAAGCTCGACCGCTTGCTGAGCGGCATTCAATTGATTGGCATGGTCGCGCTGGGCCGCAGCCAGTGCCGCGGCCAGGAGGGCAACACGCGGGTCATGGGGTTGCTGCAGGCGTAATGAATCCAGCGCTTCGCTGGCTGCCTGCAGGCGCCCGGCCTGAATCAGGGCATCGATTAGCCGGCGATTGATTTCAGGGTCGGGGTAGAACTGGGTCAGGGCCTGGAGGCGGTCGGCGGCGCGCTCGAAATCAAAAGCCAGCAGCGCGGCCGTGCTTTCAATTTCGAGCCGGTCGCGGCGCGGCCACAGGGTAGTCGCACTCAGGGCACGTTCACTGGCCGCTTGCGCGGCTGCCCAGTCTCCGCGCTGCCGCTGGGCTATGGCTTCCAGATGGTCAAGCCGGGGATGGTCGGGTTCCTGCCTGCGCGCCTGATTGATTTGCTGTAAGGCACGTGTCGGCTGATGCATGGCGATCGCATCGAGCGCTTCGAAGTAAATCCGCTGGCTTTCGGGCCGTTGCGGCAGCCGCGAGCGCAGTGCGCCCGGGTCGGCCTGCGCGGGAGCAGAGAAGCCCAGGCGATCACGAATCGCCGAAGCGGTTTCAATGCTCAGTAAAGCGACGTCCCAGTCGCGCAAGGCCGATTCGACGCTGGTGACGATTTCCTCCGAACCCGGCCTGCGCAGGCTGGCCAGCAGACGGGTGCCGTCCACCCCCGCGCTGAGGTAACGGCCCTCAATCAGGAAATCCACGTCGCCAAGTCGAGATTCGTCGTCTTCCGACAAACGCTCGAGCGAGAGTACGCGGAAGCCGCCGAGTTCGACCAGAGCATGACCCAGGTAGCTCTCCAGCGCTGGACCGAGCCAGTTCAGCTCCGGATCATCACCCGCGTTGACCATCTCGGCGACTGCCAGGACCGGCAGGCGTTCGCCTCCTGGCAGCATTGATTGACGATCGACACTTTGCCACACCAGCGTAACCAGCGCCGCGACCAGCACAAGGGCCAATACGACCAGAGAGCGGCGCGGTGCGGATCGGATGAACGCCTGATCAACGGACGAGTTCGGCACCAGGCATTCGCCGTCCGCTCCTCGGACCTCGCAGATGAACTGATAGCCAAGACGCCGTCGCGTTGCGATCAGGCGCGGTTCGCTGCTGGAATCGCCCAGCGCCTGACGCAGCTCCTTGATGGTCTGTGCGACTGAGCTGACCGAGGTGGCCTGGTGACCCCAGACCGCATCGAGTAGCTCGTCCCGGCTGACCACGGCCGGCGCTTTTTCGATCAGATGGCAGAGGACGGCAAATGTCTGGGGACGCAGGCCCACAGGACCGTCCGGCCCGATAACCGCCTTCTGCTCTGTATCCAGTTCAAATTCCGCAAATCGAATCGTCAAGGGTGCGTTTCCCACTGAATTTCAAAATGATTTCAATCCACCTTTATGTATTGCGCGTCCGTCTGACCAAGGATTGGGCCATCGAGTTGTTTTCGGGATTGAGTATTTCAGAATGCCATCAAAAGTTGGCGAAGTCATGTCAAAGCGCACGGACACCCACAGTGGATCAACAAAGAAGGCCTTTCATCGGCTAAGAACTGAGGGCGTCCGATGGCCTCTTTCGGTTTGCCTCGGGTTGATCAGCCTCGCTTTGGCGGGGGGGGTCATTGGGCCGCATGTCCGACACCTTGGGGTCGACTACTCATTTGTGGTCAGCGGACAAGTGGTGCACGCCGGCCCGCGTCCGACAGGACAGTGGCCACCGTTCCAGTATCGGTATGTGTTTGACGGAAAGATCTATCGCGGCACGGCATTTCGGGTCACCGGTGGCGCGCGTGAGGCTCTGGACCGCTATCGAGCGGGCGATCGAATCCCAGTCCATCTTGATCCTGCCCGACCAGAACGCGCGCTGATTCAGCCTGGCCTGGTGGCCTCTGATTTCTGGCAACTGGGCCTGGCCGGCGGTCTGCTGTTGGCGGCCCTGTGGCTGGTCCGGCGCCAAGTTTCACCGTGATTTCAACTTCGCTTCAAGCAACGCGTCGCTGTGCCGCGCACGCTTAAGGCCACGTCAACGAAATCGAATTGCTCATCCGGGAGACACCATGCGCACTCTTCATCTGATGCTTGCGGGCCTCGTGCTGGCCCTGTCCGGACCGCTGCTGGCGGCCACAATCGTGGTCAACACGGTGGTCGATACCATCGACGAGAGCGACGGCGCCTGCAGTTTGCGGGAGGCCCTGATCAACGCGGCCAACAACGAC
>JAZBOC010000077.1:0-3188 GCA_036353315.1 Wenzhouxiangella sp.
GCGACAATCGAGGCGTGGGCGAATTCGACCACTGAGCACCTTTGCAGCCTCGTTGCCTTGCTCTCGATCTTCGCCCAGATCGAGCACATCAGCGTCGAGCTGGATGGCAGCGCGGCCAATCACCATCGGCTTGGCAAAAGATCCAAGTGGTTTTCTGGATGCCGCTTTCGAACTTCTGATATGGAATTTACCCAGGATACGCTTCTGCTGTAACGGAAGGCCAAGATGGCCAGCCTGTGCTACACCCCGGCCGAAACGTCGGATTTGGAGATCGAGAAGATGGAAGAAACCTAGCCGCTACAGATGGAGGATCGAAATGTGCTCCCTTGCCTACCCGTGTTCGGTCACACTTGCCCTGCTCATCGCCGGACTTGCGGCTTCAGCGCATGCCTCAGAACGCCTTGATGAGCCGCTGGGCTTGAATTCTGTCGAAGTGGTGAATGAAGACTTCGAGAATCCGTTCGACGGCTACAATCTCTCTGTATTCGCCTCGGACAACGCGACAGCCTCAATTGAGCTTGGGGATGTAGCCGGCTCGCAGGGACTGGTTTATTCGGGTACCTGGAGCATTCCGCCGGGCGGGTTCGAATTTTCGTCGGGGTTGGCTGTGCCGGAGATATCCTCCCCTGCAAGTTTCCAGTTTGATCCGTCGTCGGTGGATGGAATCGTATCGGTAACTTACTCGATCGATGCGATCCTGAACGGGTTTTCCGGAGATGATATTGGCAATCTGTTTGCCGTGCTTCTGATTTACCAGCAGAACGATGAGGGCGGGGTGGAAGCGTTTACCCAAACCCAGGTGCAAACAATGGTCGATAGCGAGACGCTGACCAACGTTGAAACACAGCTGCGACGAGAAGATTTTCTGCGCAGCGACGGCAAGCTGCCTGACTTCAGCCCCGATGGTCGGCCGATGTCGTTCGGTTTGCAGCTCGGCGCCCTCTTTGACGCGCAAACGTTTGTCGGCGACCGTCAGGGCCATTTGCGGGTCGACAACTGGTCCGTAGCCGTTGAGTTCCCGGATCGCGTTTTCCAGGATCGATTTGAAGGCGAAGTTTCCTTGAATCAATCAGATTTATGAGCCTTCTTTGAGGTGTCAGGGATAACGGGGGACAACCCTCTTGAAGACTTCAGGTTCTCGAACCGCGGCTTGGAAAAGCCATGGCGGTCCAGGCCGTGGCAACCGACAGCAACACCAGACTCAGCAAGGCAATGCCACCCAGGACCAGGGTGGGTAGATTGGTATAGAGCAGCAAGAGAACCCAAAAAAAGGTCACCACCACAATCAGGGTCGCAAGGATGATGGATCGGCGCCCGGCGGTACTCATGCCTGTCTTCGTATTGTCGTCCTGCACTGCAGTTTCCCTCCTGTACGGACATGTCGTTATTGTTTTTAACAACAAGGTTGAACTTCGTCTTCATAGTTTCCTTTGCAGACCAACGGGCTGTCAAGTTGTCGAAAGCCGAGTTCGGGCTTCGTGCGGCGCATCGGTCAAAGACCATTGGCGTTAAACTCCACGGTCCTTTTCCCGATCGAGCCATGCCGGCATGAGCCAATCCGTTCTCCTGGCCGAGGCAAGCATTCCCGACACCGACAAATTCCTGCGCCTGTACGAACACAAGGACAAGTTTTCCATGGTCATTCCGGGCCGCGGGGAGCTGATGAACAGCCGGGTCATCGGTTCGGAAAAGGCCTTGGCCGAGCTCGCCTGCGCGAGGATCGGAACGACCGATCGGCCGCGCCTGCTGGTCGGCGGGCTGGGGATGGGGTTCACTCAGGCCGCCGCCTTGGCCGCCACGGGCCCCGGGGCCGAAGTGGTGGTTGCCGAGCTGGTGCCGGAAGTGATCGACTGGAACCGGGACCTGATCGGAGACCCGGCAGGTCATCCGCTCAGCGACCCGCGCAGCACCGTGTTCGTGGGTGATGTGGCCACGCTGGTGCGCGCCGAGCCCGGCGGCTTCAACGCCATCCTGCTGGACGTCGACAACGGCCCTCACGCTCTGATCCGACGAGAAAACAACTGGCTGTACAGCCACGAAGGTCTGGCCGTCGCGGGCAAGGCGCTGCGCAAGGACGGCGTACTCGCCGTCTGGTCGGCCGGCCCTGATGCGCAGTTCACCACCCGGCTGAAGCGCGCCGGCTTCAAGACAGAACTGGTCGTCGTTCGCCCCCACCGCCGCGGTAAGGGCCCGCGGCACTATATCTGGCTGGCCAAGCGCGCATGAAACGCAGTCCTCTTTCATCGATTCGGCGCTGCCTGCTCTGGCTCGCGGCTGCAGTCGCAGTGGCGTCAATTGCCGCCGCGCTGACCCTTCTGGATCGCGCCGGGGAGGGTACCGAAACTGAGCAGGTGTGGCTGGGCCCCACGCCCGTCACGGTGTACCGCCCCGACGCCAAACGGCTTGCTGAGCAGTCGGGCGACTGGGAAGTCGATCGGCTCGGCGGACTGCCGGTGGTCGTCATTGCGCATGGATTTGCCGGCTCGCAGCAGCTGATGCAGGCCTACGCCCTCACCCTGGCCCGCAACGGCTACATCGCCGTGAGCTTCGACTTCTACGGCCACGGTCGCAACCTTGAGGCCCTTTCCGGAGACGTGACCGAGGTCGATGGTGCGACCCGCTTGTTGGTCGACCAGACCGGGCAGGTCATCGACTACGCCCTGGCCTTGCCCGGGGCCGCACCGGCTCTGGCCCTGCTCGGTCACTCCATGGCCTCCGATATCATCGTGCGCCAGGCTGCATCCGATCCCAGGGTACGGGCCACGGTCGCAGTCTCTCTGTTTTCGCCGGCCGTTACTGCGGAGTCGCCGGACAATCTGCTGGTCATCGTTGGCAATCTCGAAGGATTTCTGAAGACCGAGGCGCTGCGCGTGGTCGGCCTGGCGGCCGAGGACCCGCAGGCCGGCGTGACCTACGGCGATTTCAAGGACGGCAGCGCGCGCCGCGCTGTGTTCGCGCCGGCCGTCGAACACGTTGGCGTGCTGTACAGCCCGACGGCCTTGAGCGAAAGCGCAGCGTGGCTGAATCACTCGTTCGGACGAGCACCCGACACCAATAGCGGCCCTGTCGACCCGCGCGGTCTGGCCATCCCGCTGTTGCTGGCCGGGCTGGTCCTGCTGGCCTGGCCTCTGAGCCGATTGCTGCCGCGCGCGGTCGAGCCCCCGGCAGGCCTTGATCCGCGCTGGCGC
>JAZBOC010000078.1:0-4206 GCA_036353315.1 Wenzhouxiangella sp.
ACAGGTGGCTCGAATTCTGTTTGTTTTAGTGGGCGCTCTAGTGTCTTTTTCCGGGACCTTGAGTGCTCAGGATAGTGCCGAAGATCTGGCCAAGCAACTGGCCAATCCGGTCGCTGCCCTGATCAGCGTGCCGTTCCAGCTGAACTACGATCAGGATATCGGGCCACTTGATGAGGGCGAGCGCTGGAATCTGAACATCCAACCGGTGATTCCCTTCTCGCTCAACGAGGACTGGAATCTGATCTCGCGGACCATCGTGCCGTTGATTGATCAGAAAGATATTCTCCCGGGTGCCGGCAGTCAGACCGGCCTGGGCGACATTCAGCAAAGTGTTTTCTTCTCGCCGGCCCAACCGACGGCAAGTGGCTGGATTCTGGGCGCCGGTGGAGTTTTTCTGTTGCCCACTGCAACGGATGATTTGATCGGCGCCGAAAAATGGGCGCTCGGACCGTCGTTCGTGGCATTGCGTCAGAGGGGGCGCTGGACCTACGGCAGTCTGGCCAACCACATCACTTCGGTGGCGGGCGACAGGGATCGGGTCGATATCAATGCAACCTACCTGCAACCTTTTGTGTCTTATACCACGCCGAATGCCTGGACCTTTACGATGCAGACTGAGGCGACGTACGACTGGGAGGGCGAGCAATGGTCCGTGCCAGTCTCAACCGTCGTGACCAAGGTCTCGAGCCTGGGATCCCAGTTGTTCAGCGCCGGAGTGGGTCTGCGCTACTGGGCTGATGCGCCGGATGGCGCCCCCGAAGGTTTCGGTGTTCGTTTTGTCTTCACATTACTGTTTCCGAAGTGAATCCAGGGAGGAGAGAGAACATGAAAGCTTTGTTTTTGAACTCGCTGATGGCCGCCCTTGTGCTGTCCTGGGCAACCTTTTCTGCGGCCGAGGTGGCCGATACGATTTATCACAACGGGCCTGTTATCACTTTGGATGACGATCTGCCACTGGCCGAAGCGGTGGCGGTCAAGGATGGGCGCATCCTTGCCGTGGGTACGCAAGCGGACGTCATGGCGCTGGCCGGAGACAACACCCGTCTGATGGATCTGGAAGGCAAAACGCTAGTGCCTGGCTTTGTGGAGTCACATGGTCATACCTACATGATGGGCCTCCAGGCAGCGACCGCCAACCTGCTGCCGCCGCCCGACGGCGAGGGTGCCGATATTGCTTCCGTCCAGCGCCTGTTGACGGCCTGGACCGAAGAAAACACAGGGGTTGTCGAGCGGGTCGGATGGATCGTCGGTTTCGGCTATGACGACTCTCAGCTGGCCGAGCAACGTCATCCAACCCGCCAGGAACTCGACGCGGTCTCAACCGACTATCCGGTGATCATCATTCACCAGTCCGGTCATCTTGGAGTGGCCAACAGCAAGGCTCTGGAGCTGGCGGAAGTGACCGCCGAAACGCCCAATCCTCCCGGCGGTGTGTTTCGGCGCGAGGCCGACGGCAACCAGCCCAACGGCGTGATGGAGGAATATGCGTTTTTCTACCTGCTCTCGAAGCTGGCGGCCAACTTCGATCAGGAAATCAATGAAGTGCTGGTGGTTGAGGGCGCGCGCCTGGCAGCATCGTTCGGCTATACCACCCTGCAGGAAGGACGATCGAATCAGGAAGCCGTCAACGCCATGCGCCAGGTCGCCGAAAAGGGTCAGCTCAAGGTTGACCTGGTGACCTATCCGGATGTGTTGCTGGTCGATGATGTCGATCCTTCCATGAGCTACAGCAGCCGTTTCCGGGTCGGTGGGGTCAAACTGACCATCGACGGCTCGCCGCAGGGCAAGACGGCCTTTCTGAGCAAGCCGTATTTCGTGGTGCCGGACGGCCAGCCCGAGGATTACCGCGGTTACGCGGCCATTGACGATGAAACGGTCGCGAATGCGGTTGACAAGGCCTTCGCCAACGGCTGGCAGATCCTGACCCACGCCAACGGTGATGCAGCCATCGATATGCTCATCGATGCCGTGCGCATGGCCAGGGAAAAGTATCCGGACGTGAACAACCGACCCGTTCTTATCCACGGGCAAACCGTGCGCAAGGACCAGGTTGCGGCACTCGACGAGCTGGGTATTTTCCCATCGCTGTTTCCCATGCACACCTTTTACTGGGGCGACTGGCATCGGGAGTCGGTGCTCGGACCTGAGCGTGCCGACAACATCTCGCCGACCGGCTGGGTGCTTGAGCGCGGCATGATGTTCGGCAGCCATACCGATGCACCGGTGGCCTTGCCCGATTCCATGCGTGTGCTGTCGTCGACGGTGACCCGGCGCTCGCGCACTGGTGACATCCTCGGGGCCATGCATCGGGTCACGGTGGAGGAGGGTCTCAAGGCTCTGAGCCTGTGGCCGGCCTGGCAACATTTCGAAGAAGACCGCAAGGGCAGTATCGTGGCCGGCAAACTGGCCGATCTCGTCGTGCTCTCAGACAACCCGATGACTGTGCCGGAAGACGACATTGCCGCCATCCGGGTCGTGCATACGATCAAGGAAGACACGGTGGTCTACAGCCGGCCGGCCGAGCAGGCGGCCAGCGTATCGCCGGCCCTGTTCGGGGTGGTACCGGTCGCCCATTCCGCGAATTCCATCCCCGGCGTGCCGGATCTGCACGCGGACGGCTGTCTCAACCGCGGTTTAAGCGTGCTCCATGCGGCGCTGACCAACAGTGCGCGCAGAAACGCCAACGCCGGGCGCTAAAGCCTTGATCTGTGAAGAGGGGCCTTCGACCGGGTGCTTCGGGCACCCGGTCGTGCGGTGCGGCATGATGCGGTCATTGTTGATCGCTAGTCTGCTGCTGCTGTGCGCCTGCGGCTGCAGCTCCTTGCCGGAGCGCGTGGCCTTGGCTGAACAGGGTGCGCTGATGCCCGACGGCAGTTCAAGACTGGATGCGCTGGTCGGATTGGAGGAGCAGAACCAGGACGAACGCTCGGGCTTTCGCCTGGTCGGACATGGTCCGGAGGCGCTGGCGATTCGAATCCACGCCAGTGGGCTGGCTGATCGCAGCATCGATGTTCAGACCTATATCTGGCATGCCGACCTGACCGGGCTGTATCTGGCCAATGAACTGCTGCTCGCTGCCGATCGCGGCGTGCGCGTGCGCCTGCTGCTTGATGACCTGGACGCGCGCAACAACAATTATGGCTTCGCCGCGCTGGATGCCCACCCGAACATTCATGTCCGTCTGTTCAATCCGGTCGCCTCGCGCAGTGGCACCTGGTCGTTGGCCGCTGCTTTCTTGCGCGATGGCCGGCGCCTGAACCGGCGCATGCACAACAAGGTCTGGATTGTTGACAACCGCATTGCCCTTGGGGGTGGTCGAAACCTCGGCAACGAGTACTTCGGAGCCAGCGATGCGGCGAATTTTGCCGACCTGGAACTGGCCATGGCCGGCCCGGTGGTGCGCGAGGCCAGCCAGTCCTTCGATCAATTCTGGAACGATGAAGCCAGTTACCCGATCGCCTTGCTCAGTCCGGAGGCTGTCAACGAGCAAGCCCTGCAGGGTATTCGCGAAACCCTGGCCCAGGCCGCTCGCCGTGCACCGGTGACCGATTACGCCGCCCTGGTGGCATCCGATAATGCCGTTGCCCGCCTGCTGTCCGGAGACTGGGCGCTGGACTGGACCGACGAGTATCGCTTCGTCTCCGATGAGCCTTCGAAGGTGCGGCAGAAGGCGGAGCCTGGGCTGTCCCGGGTGCTGGCCGCACTGATGGAGGCCATGGATACGGCCGAACAATCGATCCGGATTGTTTCGCCTTACTTTGTACCGGGCCGCGAAGGCAGTGCGCGTCTGACTGGCCATGCCGAGCGGCTGGACAGTGTTTCGGTGCTGACCAACTCGCTGGCGGCCAACGACGTTGTTGCCGTTCACGGCGGTTATTCGCGCTATCGCAAGCGCTTGCTCAAGGGCGGGGTCGGTCTTTGGGAGCTCAAGGCGGCCATCGGCGAGGAGGTCGAGCGTCATATCATGCCATCCAGCAGCGCCAGCCTGCACGCCAAGGCGGCATCCATCGACGACAGCGGCCTGTTTGTCGGCAGTTACAACCTGGATCCGCGCTCGACCTCGCTGAATTCGGAGCAGGGGATATTCGTGCGTAGCGCGGAATTGGCCGGCGTGTTCAATCAGCAGTTCGATCAGGTTCTGGCCAGCCGGCAGACCTGGGCGCTTTCCCTGGACGCCGGCGATCTGCAATGGCACGACGGCCGGGA
>JAZBOC010000079.1:0-3697 GCA_036353315.1 Wenzhouxiangella sp.
GCCCTGCACCTGCACCCGCCGCAGGATCAAGTCTCCGTCGCTAGTTGTGAGAATGCCCCCTCCGCCGCTGCTGTCGATCAGGCCGTTGACGACGCTGAGATCCTCCAGAACGAGGCTGGCGGGGTTTTCCATCCTGATCACCCGATCGGTGCCGGCACCGGAAACGCGAGTGCGTCCCGCGCCCAGGCCAAGCAGCTGCAAATCATCGCTCACCGTCCACGCCCCGTCGCTGCCGTCGCGATCAAGCTCGAAGACGCCGTCGCCGAGCAGGATGCGCTGCGTTCCGGTTCGACTGTTCGCCAGCGCCAGGGCTGAACGCAGCGAGCATTCCGGCACCAGGCCGTTTGCCTCGCAGGGGCCTGGACCGTCGCACAGCAGTTGACAGGCGGTGCTTTCATCAGCTTCCTGGGTGACCAGGATATCCGCGTCGGGGCCGATCGGAATGTCCAGAGTCTGGCGATTGGGCAGACGCGGGTCGACGGTGTCGGTCCAGACCTCTACATCAAGCGCCAGGAGGCTGCCCGCATCAGGGTTGATGTCGACGATCTGGCGCAGGATGACCGTCTCGCCGGGGGCCAGGTCATCCAGGCTACAGTCGCGGCGGGTGGGACTGTCGCTACAGCTGGCCGCAGGCTGGGTGATAAAACTTTCGAAGGTGCCGGCGCCGGAAAGCGAGGCTTCCAGGCGCAGGTTGGTGGCGTCAAGGCCGCCTACAATGCCTCCCCCAAGGTCGGGCTGGCGATTGTGCACCTGGAATTCAACGGTCACGCTTTCCTGCCGTGCGGTGACCACCGGCGGAGCGAGGATCTGGACTTGAACATCGGCCATGGGATCGGCGGTCACGGAGACAGGCAGGCAGCTGGTCAAAGAGCTTTCGGTAGGGGTCTTTACCCCATCGATCAGCATGATGTTGTCGGTCAAACAAAAATTAGCAGTACGGGTGCCAACTCGCTGATACGTGTAGAGGGCAAGAATCTCGCCGCTTCCGCTTTGTTGGTCGACCAGGACCGGTCCGTCGATGCTGCCGTCGCTCGCATCGGTATCCTCCGGCTGCGTGGCCTCCAGACCTCCCCACTCCACCGATACGGTGTACTGATCGATGGCATCTGGATCCTCGTAGCGCAGCCGAAACTCCGCCGGATAGCCCAGCGGTACGGTCACCTGCGGCGTGCTGCCCCTGGACTCTGCCACGCCCACGCTGACCAGCTCCAGCACTGGCGGATCGTTGACCGGTTCGACGACGATGATGTGCTCGACGGTCTCGGAAAACTCTCGCCCGTCGAAAACCCGGAAGCTAAAGCTCTGCTCGCCCTCGAAGTTCAGCGGCGGGGTGTAGATGCGGTCGCGCCCGCTGCCGGACAGGCTGCCCAGGGCCGGCGGCTCGACGATTTCGTAGGTCAAGGTATCCAGCGAGCCGTCCGGGTCGGAGGCGAACAGGGTGACCGGAATGGCCGTATCCTCCGGCCCTCGGGAGACCGTATCCTCCGCGGCCACCGGCGGGCGGAAGTTCCGCGCCACGGTCACCGCCACGGTGGCGGGCGGGCTGTCGTCCAGGCCGTCGGTGGCGATAAAGCTGAAGCTGTCGCTGCCCTGGAAACCCTCAACCGAGCGATAGCGCACCTGCGCCGTGCCGTCCTCCTGGGGATCGATGACGCTGGTCTCGAAGCTGTGGACCAGATCCAGATCGCTGTCGACCACCAGCAGCTGGCGAGCGTTGACGCTGATCGACTGGGGGCTGCCGAAATCGCCCAGGACGAAGCAGCGCTGCCCGGCCGGGCACTCGTTGCGGGCCTGACCGGCGTAAGACCCCTCGGGCGTAAAGCGCTGAACCCGGCGATTGTTGCGGTCGGCGGCGTAAATAATGCCGTTGGGGTCGACGGCCAGCCCAAACACCCCGTCCAGCTGCCCCGGACCATCCCGGGGGGCGTCAAAATCACTCAGGCAGGTGCCGTCGCTGACGCAGCTAAAGCCCCGGCTCGCCTGTCGCTCCGGATCGCAACCCTCGCCGCTGACGCAGGCCCCCAGCCAGCGCGCCTCGCCGGGGAACACGATGGCCCCCGAAGCGTCCCGGTCTAGGGGATCGAAGCGATGGATGCGGCGTTCGGTCGACACAATCAGCGCGCCGTCGGGCGTCAAGGCCAGATCCCGGCTGGCAAAGGTGCTGTTACTGCAAAGTGCTTGGTCGGGATGACAGACGTCCAGGGTGCCCGCCGCTGGCGGCAGCGTAAATTGCACACCGCTGTCCTGGATGGCTTCGCGCAGGTCATAAATTTCGATTTCGCTGGTGCCTGTGCTGACGTAGAGTATCTCCTGATCATCAATCAGCGCCGAGTCGAAACCCGAGGCCATGCCGGCGGTGGTGTAGAGGCGGCGCGTGCTCAGATCCGTGCCGTCCAGGACGAACAGCTGCGGCTGGAAGGTGCTGCGGTCAAAGGCGGTGTAGAGGATCTCGTTGCGCCCGGTGTCCAGCTGCAGGCCGTTAAGATCCGCCGAGGGCGGCATATCCCGGCCCAGCAAAAAGTTGCCGTCGGAATCAAACACCGAGATTCGACCGCCGAAGGGCGGGCTGGTGCAGGGGTTGACCAGCTCCCGATTCAACACATAGGTGATGCCGGTATCGGTGGTCTGGACAAACTCCGGTTTTTCCACCAGCTCGGGGTCGCGATTCGGGGTACAGGCGGTGCCTAGCGGCAGGCGGAAGTCCTCGATGAAATAGGGATACAGCGGCGCTGAAAAGAAACCGTGCTCGGGCCAGTCGGCGATGCGATAGCTCAATGGGTCCAGGTCCGGATCGGTCGCGTCCAGCGTCACTTCGCTGAATTCAAAGGTGCGGGCATTGAGCGTGGTGGGCTGAGCCTGCGGTGGACGGTTCGCGCCGGGCAGCTTGACGTTGACGATCTGGGTGGCGCTGGCGGTATTGCCGCTGCTGTCCTCGGCGGTCCAGCGCAGCTCATTCACGCCAAGCGGAAAAGAGATCCGTCCCTGACCGTCTGCGGGTAGACCATCGTTGCTGATGGCCGGGTCTACATCTCCAAGATCAAACACCTGCGGCTGCCCGGGGGAGAGGAGGGCAGAGCCCGTCCCGCTCTCGACCACGATATCGTCCGGGGCGAGGATCACCGGCTCCAGGGTGTCCCGCACGGTGATGGTCTGGGTGAGGATCGTCTCGTTGCTGAGGCCGAGCGCGTTGGGTCCCGGATCGACGGCGATCCAGCGGTGGATGCTGGGGCCGCCCAGCGGCCAGAAACCGGCATCCGGAATCAGCTGGACCGGTCGATCGCACGGGTCTCGCACGGTAAAGGCTTCCCGGAGAATCTCGCCGTTTGGGCGGCCGCTGAAATCGAGTGAGTCAAACGACGTGCCGCCGGGTTCAACGGCCTCGAAAACAAACGAGCTACGGGTGATGTTTTCGAAGATCGGCGGCTCGATATCGCGCACGATGACGCGCTGGACCTGGCGGTTGACGGCGCCGGAGGGTAAGGGAGTGATAAAGCTGTCCACTGCCTGAGTCGCCGCCACCAGGCCGGTTTCGACGGCGACGTCCAAAAGCACCTCGGCCACTTTCAGTCCCCGGGGGCCGAGTTTCTTGACCAGTCCCTTGGGCAGACCGGGGACGTAGATAAACAGGTTATCCATCACAGAAATCATGGAAAAGGCATCCCAGATCACCTGGCTCTCGCCCACCGGGAGAATCAGC
>JAZBOC010000080.1:0-12370 GCA_036353315.1 Wenzhouxiangella sp.
CAGCCAGATGGGTCTGATCCTGTCCGCATTCGCCCTGTCCCTGCTGCTGCCCGATCAGCGCGATGGACTGCTGGCGCTGGTCGGGCTCATGGCACTGCATCATGGTCTGAACAAGGCCGCCCTGTTTCTGGCCTGCGGCAGTTCGCTGGCCGTCGGCCGACTGGGCACGCTCCTGTTCGCCCTGCCGGCGCTGTCGCTGGCAGCTTTCCCCCTGACCAGCGGATATCTGGCCAAGAATGCGCTGAAGGCCGCCATTCATGACACACCGGCCGAGATTCTCGTTTTCGTTTTGGCCCTGACCTCCACAGCCACGGCGCTACTGCTATGGCATGCCTGGCGACTCGCCCGACAGACCCGCAGCCGAAACCCTTCATTGCAGCCTTCCTGGGCCCTGCTGGTGCTCGCCGGCCTGGTTCTGCCCTGGGTTTGGGCGCTTGGCCACGACATGATCGAGCCGGTCAAACTCTACCTGCTGTGGACTTCACTCTGGCCGCTGCTGCTGACGATGGTCGTTGTCGCCGGCGCCGCGCGCCTGGGATGGCGGGCAAAGGGCCAGATTCCCGAGGGTGACCTGGTGGTGATCGCCGAACGCCTGGCCGCCCATCTGCCGCATCTGATCGCCCAGCGCGAGCATCGTCACCGCCCGCAATCCCATTTGCTCGGCATGCTTCGACGCCTGCAGGGCTGGTTCGAAGTGCACCAGCGCAGCGTCCAGGCCACCGGACTGGCGGCACTGCTGCTGATCGGGCTGCTATGGCTGGCGCTGTGGAACTGAGAAGATCATTGCGTGGCGTTCGATCCCGCATTGGGAAAGTCAAAATAAAAAGGCCCGAACTTTGGCGGGCCTTTTTATTTTGGCGTCCCCACGGGGATTCGAACCCCGGTCGCCGCCGTGAAAGGGCGGTGTCCTAGGCCTCTAGACGATGGGGACTAAACCGTAAAACATCGTGCCTAGGTCGAATACTGGTGGAGCCAGGCGGGATCGAACCGCCGACCTCTACAATGCCATTGTAGCGCTCTCCCAGCTGAGCTATGGCCCCAGATCAAGCCGTGCATTGTAGCAATTTGCCGCTACTTGTCAACGATTCTCTAAGGAGATCCGAGGGCGAAAACTGTCCAATTCAACCCGGGGCGTTCTGGACCAGCACCAGCTGATTGAATTCTACCCTGCCCGCGTCGCGGCCGAGCAGTTTTTCGGCGGCAAACAAGGCGCCGCGCGCGAAGATCGAGCGATCCGTGGCGCGATGGGTGACTTCCAGGCGCTCGCCGTCGCCGAGAAACTGGACTCGATGTTCACCGACCACATCGCCGCCGCGGGTGACCTGGAAACCGATTTCGCCGGCCGGACGCGGTCTGCGGATTGCGCTGCGATCCATCACCGCCTGATCGGCCAGCGCCAGTCCGCGTGCCGCCGCCACAGCCTCACCCAGAGCGAGCGCGGTGCCGGATGGTGCATCCAGCTTGCGCCGGTGGTGGGCTTCGGCGATTTCGATGTCGAAAACGTTCGGCAGGGCAGCCGAGGCGCGAGCCACCAAATCCTGCATCACGGTCACGCCAATGCTGAAATTGGCCGCCATGCATAGCGGAATCCGCTCGGAGGCGTCATCGATCCGCTCCAGACATCCGCCATCGAGACCGGTCGTGCCAATAACCAGCGGCAGGCTTCGTTGCACGGCCAGCTCCAGGCAGCGCATGGTCAGATCCGGGTGCGAAAAATCGATCAGCACATCGCCCATGTCATTGTCGCTGAAGAACCCCGAGCGATCCGCGACACCGCCGAGTTCAAGATCTCCCCTGGATTCGATCAGCTGCAGAATCTCTCGTCCGACCGCGCCGCTGGCGCCGCTGACCAGGACCCGCACGGCGTCTACAGACCCATGCGGTCGAAGAAACTCTTGACCCGATCCGTCCAACTGCTGGACTGCGGATTGTGATGCGAGTTGTCCTCGAAAGATCGCTGAAACTCTCGCAGCAGGTCTTTTTGCTCACGCGTTAAGTTGATCGGCGTCTCGACCGCCACCCGACAGAGCAGGTCGCCCGTCGCCCGGCTGCGCACGGACTGCACGCCCTTGCCGCGAAGCCGGAACAGCTTGCCGGGCTGCGTTTCAGCGGGAATCTTCAGCATGACTGATCCATTCAGCGTCGGCACTTTCAGTTGTCCACCCAGCGCTGCGGTGGTGATGGGAATTGGCACCTCGCAAAACAGATCGTCTCCGTCACGCTGGAACAGCGGATGCGGGCGAACACGGATGTCCACATAAAGGTCGCCGGACTGCCCACCCTGGGCGCCGGCGGCACCTTCGCCGCTGAGCCGAATTCGATCACCTTCGTCTACGCCAGGCGGAATCTTGACCTGCAGGGTGCGAGTCTCGCGCACTTGGCCGTTACCGTCACACTCGGCACAGGGATCCTTGATCGTGCGGCCGCTGCCTCCGCAAGCCGGGCAGGTCTGCTGAACAGAGAATATGCCCTGCTGCATGCGGACCTGACCCTGCCCACCGCAGGTCGAACACACGTCCAGACGACCGCTTTTGGAGCCGGATCCATCGCAGCTGGTGCACTTACCCAGCGTCGGAATCCTGATTTCCTTTTCTGCACCCTGGACGGCTTCTTCCAGTTCAAGCTCCAGTTCGTAGCGCAGGTCCTGACCGCGCCGCGACTGCTGTCGACGGCGGCGACTGCCGCCGAAGATGTCGCCGAAGATGTCGCCGAAAATATCGTTGATGTCGCCGAAGCCGGCGCCGCCCGGCGCGCCGCCGGCCGCCCCATTGACCCCGGCATGACCAAAGCGATCGTAAGCCGCCCGCTTGCCGTCGTCCTTGAGCACCTCGTAGGCTTTCTGGACTTCCTTGAAGCGGGTCTCGGCGTCAGGCTCAGTGCTGACGTCGGGATGGTATCGCCGGGCAAGCCGGCGATAGGCCTTCTTCAGTTCATCCGGCGAGGCCGTGCGCGCCACGCCGAGCGTTTCATAGTAATCAGCCGGCATGGTGCTTCCCTGTCACCGGATGCCGGTCCGGATTGACCAGACCGAGCATCACTTCTTGTCGTCGTCTACCTCGGTGAACTCGGCGTCCACGACCTCGTCACCCGCATCGCCGGATCCGCCCTCCGAAGCCGCGCTCTGGTCCGCCCCGGCGGTCTCGGCCTGGGCTTTCTCCGCGGCCTTCTGGTAAAGCTCGGCACCGGCCTGTTGCAGCTCACCAACGGCGGAATCAATGGCTGCCTTGTCGTCGCCCTTGATCGCTTCGTCGACCTTGGCCAGAGCATCTTCGATACGCTTGCGAGTATCATCGTCGATGGCATCGGCATTTTCATTCAGGCTGCTCCGGGTCGCATGAGCGATGCCGTCGGCCGAATTGCGCGCGGTGACCAGCTCCTGGAAGCGCTTGTCCTCTTCGCGATGGGTCTCGGCGTCCTGGACCATCTTCTCGATTTCTTCCTCGCTTAAGCCCGAGCCGGCCTTGATCTCGATGCGCTGCTCGCGGCCGGTGGCCTGATCTTTGGCCGAAACATGCAGGATGCCGTTGGCGTCAATATCAAACGTCACTTCAATCTGCGGCATGCCGCGCGGCGCGGCCGGAATGCCGGTCAGGTCGAAGCGGGCCAGCGACTTGTTGGCCGCCGCCATTTCGCGCTCGCCCTGGAGCACGTGCACCGTGACCGCACTCTGATTGTCATCGGCGGTGGAAAACACCTGCGAGGCCTTGGTCGGGATGGTGGTGTTCTTCTCGATCAACTTGGTGAACACTCCACCCAAAGTTTCAATGCCCAGCGACAGCGGCGTGACGTCAAGCAGAAGCACGTCCTTGACGTCGCCGGCCAGCACCCCGCCCTGGATCGCAGCACCCACGGCGACGGCTTCATCCGGATTGACGTCACGACGGGCGTCCTTGCCGAAAAACTCGGCCACGGCTTTCTGCACCCGCGGCATGCGGGTCTGGCCACCCACCAGGATGATTTCGTCGACTTCGCCCACCTTCAGACCGGCGTCATTGAGCGCGGTACGGCAGGGCTCGATCGAGCGCTTGACCAGGTCCTCGACGAGCGACTCCAGCTTCGAGCGGGTCACCTTGATGTTCAGGTGCTTCGGACCCGAAGCATCGGCCGTGATGTAGGGCAGGTTGACCTCGGTCTGTTCAGCCGAAGACAGCTCGATCTTGGCCCGCTCGGCCGCCTCGCGCAGACGCTGCAGGGCCAACGGATCGTTGTGCAGATTCACGCCCTGGTCCTTCTTGAACTCCTGGGCCAGGTAATCGATCAGGCGCAGATCAAAATCCTCGCCACCCAGGAAGGTATCCCCGTTGGTGGCCAACACTTCGAACTGGGTTTCGCCATCGACATCCGCGATCTCGATGATCGAGATATCGAAAGTGCCACCGCCGAGGTCATACACGGCGACCTTGCGGTCGGCACCCTTTTTGTCGAGACCATAGGCCAGGGCAGCGGCGGTCGGCTCGTTGATGATGCGGCGAACGTTCAGGCCCGCGATCTTGCCGGCGTCCTTGGTCGCCTGACGCTGCGAATCGTTAAAGTAGGCCGGGACCGTGATCACCGCCTCGGTCACTTCTTCACCGAGATAATCTTCGGCGGTTTTTTTCATCTTCATCAGCACCCGGGCCGAGATTTCCGGCGGCGCCATCTTCTTGCCGTCGACTTCAACCCAGGCATCGCCGTTGTCGGCCTGAATGATCTTGTAAGGCACCAGACCCTTGTCCTTCTGGACCACGTCTTCGCTGAACTTGCGTCCAATCAGACGCTTGACCGCATACAGCGTTCGCTCAGGGTTGGTGACCGCCTGACGCTTGGCCGGCTGTCCGACGAGGACTTCACCATCCTTGGTAAAGGCCACGGTCGACGGCGTGGTGCGATCGCCTTCGGCGTTTTCGATCACCCGTGCCTTGCCCCCTTCCATCAGGGCCACGCAGGAATTGGTCGTTCCAAGGTCAATGCCGATAATCTTGCTCATGATTTCTCGTCCTGTTTCTCAAACTGCTTGAATTCGTGACGTAGCCTTCAAACGCGGCTACGCGCCATTGCCGATGAAATGCGGCTTGCCGGGGCAAATTTCAATGCGCCGTAGTGCCGCTGCGTCAGGGCGCGCGAGCAACAATGACGCGCGCCGGGCGAACCAGCCGACCATGCAGGGTGTAGCCACGCTGGAGCACCAGCATCACCGAATCCGGGGCGTGCTGGGTACTGGCCTGCATGCTCATTGCTTCATGCCATTCCGGGTCGAAAGGCTCGCCTTCCGGCTCGATCAGCGCAAGGCCGTGGCGGCTCAAGTTCTGCAGCAGCTGGCTGCGAATCATGGTCAAGCCCTCGCGTAAGGTGACGTCGTCCTCGGCCGCGTTCTCGAGGCCCTGGTCGAGGGCGTCAAGCACCGGAATGAGGTCTTTCATCAAGGACTCGTTGATAAAGCGTCTGGAACGCTCCAGTTCGCGCTCATTGCGCTTGCGCAGATTGTCCATCTCCGCGCGCGTACGCAGCAGCGCATCGCGCAGCCGGGCGACTTCTTCGTCAGCCGCCGGCGCGGTCTCCGCATCAGTCGATTGAGGGGCCGACTCGTCGGTCAGCCCTTCATCCAGAACAGGCTCCTGAGCCGCGTCAGGTGCCGGCTCCGGGTGACCGGATTCGTCGTAGGTATGTGCCATTTCCATCCCGATGGTTGGTGTCCATTCGTCGCGAACATGGGGCCCGCTGGCCGCGATTGCAAGCAATCAGGCGGTCGCGTCCGAAGATTCTCGACCGACCTTCGACAGGCTGGCCTTCGATCCATATTGCCGAGCGTCTGCGGGAGTGCTAGCTTGATAGGCTGCTGATGCGCATTCACCAGCCCATGCTGCGGTTTCTGTCAATTCGCCATTTCGCCATCATCGACCAGGTCGAACTTGAGTTCGGCCCGGGTTTTACCGTTATCAGTGGCGAAACCGGGGCCGGCAAATCCATCCTTATCGACGCTCTGGGCCTGCTGCTTGGCGAGCGGGCAAGCTCCGGTCAGGTGGCCGATGGCGCCGCTCAGGCCGATTTAAGCGCAGAGTTCGAGCTGGACCATCAGCCAGCAGCCCGTCAATGGCTGCAGGCGCAGGCCATGGACGAAAACGGTCAGTTGCTGCTGCGGCGGGTGCTGTCGGCCGAAGGCGGTTCACGGGCCTGGATCAACGGGCGGAGCGCCACGATCGGTCAGCTGGCCGAGCTTGGAGAGCGACTGGTCGAGATCCATGGTCAGCACGAGCATCAGCTGCTCGCCCGGCCTAACCAGCAGCGCGCCATTGTCGATCGTCAGATCGACCCGGTGGTCCTGAGCGCGGTCCGAGAGGCCTTCAGCGAGTGGCAGCGCGCGCGGGCCGATATTGAGGCATTCGAGCGCGACTGCGGTGATCCGGGCCAGCTTGAGCTGCTGCAGTTTCAGCACGCTGAACTGGAGTCCCTGCAGCTGCAGCCGGGCGAGTACGACGCCATGGAACAGGAGCAGGAGCGCCTCGCGCGTAGTGATGAAATTCGGGCCTGCCTCGAACAAACCCGCTCCGCGCTGCACGACGAATCGGGGCCCAATGTCCGGGATCTGCTGCGCCGTGCCAGACAGGCCATGGCGCAGGTCAGCGCGCTGGATCCCGGGCTCGGCGAGATTCTCGGGCTGCTTGAAGAAGCCGGGATCAACATCGATGAGGCGCTGGTCCAGCTGGAGCGCTGCGACCGGCCCGAAGGCGAGGACCCGCAAGCCCTGGAGCAGCTCAATCGCCGGCTCGAAAAATGCCTCGACCTGGCCCGCAAACACCGCGTCCGACCACAAGACTTGCCGAGTTTGGCGGATGAGCTGGGCGAACGACTCGACCGGCTTGCCCATCAGGATGACCGTCGCCAGGCGCTCGAAAGCCGTCTTCAGGCAACCGCTTCGCGCTGGCAAAGGGCGGCTGATCAGCTTTCCGAGCGCCGTCGGCAGGCCGCCGCCGAACTGGCCAGACAGACGGGTGAGAAGCTCGTGGAACTCGGCATGAGCCGTGCCAGCCTGAGCGTGGAAGTCAAAACCCGGCCTCGGGCCACGCCCGCTGAACATGGGCAGGACGAGATCGAATTTCAGTTCAGCGCCAACGCTGGGCAGACCCGGCAAGCGCTGCACAAGGTTGCCTCAGGGGGCGAACTGTCCAGGATCAGCTTGGCCTTGATGATCGCCGCCCGACCGCAGAGCGAACGGCCCGCCCGAGTCTTCGACGAGGTTGATGCCGGCATCGGCGGGGAAACCGCCCATGTGGTGGGTTCATTTCTGCGCCAGGCAGCAGCCGAGGGGCAGGCATTCTGCGTCACCCACCTGGCCCAGGTCGCCGCGCGCGCTGACCACCAGTTTCGGGTCACGAAACTTGAGCGCAACGGTCGAACGATGATTGGCGTTGAGCCGTTGGATCGAGTCGGTCGCGAGCAGGAACTGGCCCGCATGCTAGGCAATCGTCAGTCCGCCGGAAGCCTGGCCCACGCCAGGGAAATGCTGGACGCGAGCTAACCGCCCGTCCGCCCCGGATGCTTGGATTGCTTACTTGTCTTTCTTGGGCTTGACGTAAATGACCAAAGAGTGCTCGACGATCTCATAGCCGTGACGGTTGGCAATTTCACGCTGCCGCTGCTCGATTTCGTCGTCGACAAACTCGATCACGTCGCCGGTTTCAAGACAAACCATGTGGTCGTGGTGGTCGCCGTCATGCAACTCATAGCAGGCCTGCATCGGGCGTCCGCTACCGTCGTCAAACATGTGCTTGCGCACAAGACACGCCTGTTCGAACTGGCTCAGAACCCGGTAGACCGTCGCCAGTCCGATTTCCTCACCCTGCTCGTTCAGCAGACGGTAGATCTCGTCGGCAGTCAGGTGCTTGCGCTCCGGATCGGTCTTCTCGAGCAAACGCAGAATCTGTAGCCTGGGATGCGTGACCTTCAGACCGACTCTGCGCAAATCCATGGTTTTTTCCGACATGACAACCCCGGGGCTTGATCAGCTCACTGACTAATGATTCCCTATTGTATCATTGCAGGTCCGTTATCGACCAAGGCCGAACATGCTTATGCGCCTGACCGCAAGCGCCCTCCTGATGACCGTCTGCATCCTGCTGCTCGCTGGTTGCAACCTGGTCTACAAGCAGGATATCCAGCAAGGCAACGTGATTGACGACGATAGCGTCGCCCAGCTGGAAACCGGGATGACCAAGCGGCAGGTCATGGTGTTGCTGGGCACCCCATCGGTCCAGAGCCCATTTCACGCTGACCGTTGGGACTACATGAACACCTTTTCGAGGCGCGGTAGCGATCCGGTCATTCGCGTGCTGACCTTGCGCTTCGAAGACCAGCGCCTCGCGTCGGTCGAAGGCAGCTACCTTGAACAGGACACGGTCGCGGCCAGAGCGCTGCGGGAAATGCAGGCGCCAAGCGAAGTCCCGATTCAGGACCTCGAAAGCATTCGTCGAGACGGAAACTGATCCGCGCCGCTAGCCGGATCGCTTGCCGGCGCGCTCCAGCTCCGCGAGCTGGCGCCGGATTTCTTTAGGATCAGCCTTGAGCGGACGGTAGAGTTCCACGCGGTCGCCGTCGGTCAGTTCGTGCTCCGGACGGCAGCGACGCCCGAAAATGCCGATCCGCTGTTGATCAATCTCGAAACCAGGCAGCCGAGACGTCACCGCAGCGCTCGCTATCGCCTCCCCGGCGGTGGTCCCAACAGGCACGCTTAAAGGGATGACAACCTGCCGGTCGGGCAGCGCCGCAGCGACCTCAACCTGCAGCCACTCGCCCATGCACCACCTCGGCCCTGCGACAAAAATCGTCTACCATGCGATCCGCCATGCGGCTGAAACCGCGTCGGAAGGGTCGCATCCAGACGCTGCCGACCAAGCGAAAATCAAGATCCAGGCTGACCCGGCAGCCATGGCCTGCGCCGCTGAAACGCCAGCTTCCGGAAAGCTCCTCGAACGGGCCCTCTCGCAGCCGCATCTCGATCAGGCCGGGACGCTCCAGGCGATTCCTGGTTGTGAACTGCGCCCTGATTCCACCCAACGTCACAGCCAGGCTGGCCGTCTGACCGGTTTCCGATTGCTCGTGCACGGTTGCCTCTCGCACCCAGTCGAGAAATTCCGGGTAGCGCCGCACGTCGCAAACGAGATCGAACATCTGCTCCGGACGGTACTCAACCAGGGCGAATCGGTGGACTTCGGTCATCCGCGCATGATACGCCAGGCTCCATCCCCTTGCGGTATAGTGCTTGCGCCATGACCAAGCCCCCCTCCAGCACCATCGCCCTGAACAAGCGCGCCCGCTTCGAGTATCACCTCGATGAGCGGATCGAGGCGGGGATAGCGCTGGAAGGCTGGGAGGTCAAGGCCTTAAGGGCCGGTAAAATCCAGTTCGGAGAGAGCTATGTGCTGCTCAAAAACGGCGAAGCTTTCCTGTTCGGCTGTCTGATCACGCCACTGACATCGGCCTCGACCCACGTCAAGGCCGACCCGATGCGCAACCGTCGATTGCTCCTGCACCGGCGCGAAATTGATCGGCTGATCGGATTCGTCGAGCGCAAGGGCCAGACCATCGTACCCACCGCAATGTACTGGAAAAAAGGCAAGGTCAAGGTCGAGATCGCGATTGCGCGCGGCAAGCAGACCCACGACAAGCGCCGGGCGCAGAAAGATCGGGACTGGGATCGCCAGAAGAACCGGCTGCTCAAAAACGCCTGACAAAAAGCCGGGATCTGACCTGCGCCACTGGGCTTCCCGAAGGCAGAGAAGCGCCGCGTCCCGGCACAGATTCGTGGACCTTCTCGATACAGGCTTCCAGACAGGTTCCGCTCGCAACGGCTTAGTGATATGATATAACATCATATTCTTTGCCCTCTTTCGGAGCCTGGATCCATGCGCAAGTCCATTCTATTTACAGCCATGTCTTTAGCCTTGGGTGTCGTTCATCTCCCCGCTCAGGCTCAAGATCCGACCGATCAGGAGGCTGTCGGTCGTCACAAGGACGAACTGGATCGAATCTCGGTTCGGGCCTATCCGGTTGATCGGACGCCCTTGGAGTCGGCTGAACCGGTTGACGTCCTGGTCGGTGAAGCGCTCAATGACCGCCGCGGGATGACCTTGGGCGAAACCCTTGAGAGTCAGCCCGGCGTGCACTCCACGTACTACGGGCCCGGCGCTGGGCGACCGGTTATCCGGGGTTTGAGCGGCCCCAGGATCCAGATCCTGGAAGACGGGATGGCCACGGGCGACGCCTCAGCACCCAGCGATGACCATGCGATCTCCCTCGACCCCCTCCTCGTCGACCAGATCGAAATCCTGCGCGGCCCGGCAACCCTGCTCTACGGCTCGGCGGCCACCGGCGGCGTCGTCAACGTCATCGACAACCGGATTCCAGAACAGGTTCCAGATCAGGCCCTGCAGGGCCGATATGAGCTGCGCGGCGATAGCGTCGCCGACGAACGCAGCGGTGTACTGCGACTTGACGGGGGTGGCGGGAACTTTGCCTGGCACGTCGACGGCAGCTACCGCGACGCCGGCGACTATGACATCCCTGGCCCCGCGCGCCGGAGCCTGGCCGAAGAGCATCATGATGACCACGATCACGACGATCATCACGACCACGACGGCGAGGATCATGATGATGATCACAACGACGGCACGCTGGAAAACAGCTTCGTGGAAAGCCGTTCCGGCACAGTGGGCGCGAGCTGGATCGGAGACCGCGGCTTCATCGGCGCTTCGTTTCGAGTCTTCGAGTCCGACTACGGCATTCCAGCTCCGCACAGTCATGCCGGTCATGATCACGAGGACGAGGATGAGCATGGACACGACGAGCACCAAGAGGAAGAGGAAGAAGGCTTCGCGTTCATCGACATGGAGCAGAACACCTGGAACCTGAAGGCCGGACTGGATGATCCCCTGCCGGGGCTGACGCGCGCCACCTTCCGCTTGGGCTATAGCGACTATCGCCACTTTGAAATCGAGATGGAGGGTGACGAGCACGACCACGAGGAAGATCATGATCATGACGATGAGCATGATCATGAGCCGACCCTTTTCGATCTGGAAACCTTGCAGGCCCGTCTGGAACTGCAGACCGCACCGGTCGCCGGCTGGGCTGGCGCGCTGGGCATGCAGTTCGACAGCCAGGATTTCATCACCCGGGGCGAAGAGGCGTTCATTCCACCCAACGAGACCGATGCCGTGGCGCTATTCGTGCTGCAGGAACGGCGCGTCGGCGATTTCACGCTGAGCCTGGGCGGTCGCATCGAGCAGACCGACGTGTCGGCCGACATCGAACACCACGGCCACGACGAAGCCCATGATCATGATCATGGGCACGACCACGACGATGACCATGGCAGCGCATTCGACATCGATGACCGCACTTTCACTACCTGGTCGGCCAGCATGGGTGCCATCTGGCGCATCAGCGAAGAGTGGCAGAGCACGCTGAATTTCTCCCGCGCCCAGCGCGCTCCCTCCTCCACCGAGCTGTTTGCCGATGGCCCGCATCTGGCCACCTTCAGTTTCGAGCTCGGCGACCCGACGCTCGGCAAGGAAACCACCAGCGCGTGGGATCTGGGACTCCACCACTATGGTAGAGACCTTCATCTGGAGCTCAACTTGTTCCAGAAAGACGTCAAGAACTTTGTGTTTCTGGATGACACCGGCGAGCTTCGTGACGGACTCATACTGCGCGAATTCCGCCAGGGCAATGCAGAGTTTTACGGCCTGGAAGCGCTGGCCACCTGGCGGATTCACGGCACCCGCCTGGGCGATTTCGACCTGCGGACCAGCTATGACGTGGTTCGCGGCGAACTAGACAGCGGCGCCAACCTGCCGCGTATCTCGCCCCAGCGCGTTCTGGTGGGTCTGGACTGGCATACCGGCCCCTGGCGCGGTGGCCTGGAATGGCAGCGCGTCTTCCGGCAGGACAAGGTCGGAGAGTTCGAGGGGGAGACGCCTGGATATAACCTGACCCACGCCACGCTGGCCTACGAGCTGTCAGCCGGCCGGAACACAGCGGAAATCTTTCTCCAGGGCCGCAATCTGGGCAACAACGAAGCGCGCGTCCACACCTCATCTCTGCGTGAGTTCGCCCCGCTACCGGGTCGAAATCTTCGCGTTGGGCTCCGAGGCACGTTCTGAGGCAACAAACTGCTGACCGCCGCACCTTGCGCGGGCGGCGGTCAGCGTGATTTCTTCAGAACCAGCCTCAGGACCCACTTGCGGAACTTATTGCCTTGCTGATACTCTGAACTATCGACTTTGGGGGCGTACCGGCTTCGACGTGGATCGGACGTACCCTGGGGCATGCCGAGGAGACAGCAATCCTCGTAAAACCTGCTGTACCAAAGTTAGTTGCCAACGACGACAACTAC
>JAZBOC010000081.1:0-2075 GCA_036353315.1 Wenzhouxiangella sp.
GCGCGAGGTCGAACTGATCGAGTTCCCCGGCGAGGATCACTGGATCCTCGATCGCGAAAAACGCTACGTGTGGTGGGACACCATGCTGGCCTGGTTCGACAAGTGGCTCAAGGACGAACCTCAGTGGTGGCATGTCCTCTATCCGGAAACGGCGCCAGAAGACTAAGCGCCAGAAATGCCTATGCGTGCGGGGTGACGCAGTCGGCCACGAAATGCATCCACGGGTGGTCGATGTGATGGGCGATCCAGGGTCCGATAGCGACCAGGATGCCGGTCAGGGCCATCAGCGTCGCCGCGACATGGCGCAGGCCCCGGCGGTTGACCGCCGAGCGTGCCTTGAGCGCGGCCATGCCGGTGCCCAGCAGCAGCGGAATCGTGCCCAGGCCGAAGGCGACCACCATCGCGGTCGTCGCCACCGGGTCGGCCAGCAGCACCGCCGCGGCGACCACCGAGTAGAGCAGGCCGCAGGGCAACAAGCCCCACAGCAGGCCCAGTCCCAGGGCATTGTCCAGCGACTTCACCGGCAGGAAGCGGCCTAGCAGGGGAACGAGTTTTTTCGTCAGGGGTGCGGCCAGTTCGCCAGCGCGGTCCCGGAAGCGCCCGGGAAGGGCGATGTAGAACGCCATCATGATCAGCAGACCACCGAGCAGAAATCGCATGATGGCCGGCGCCTGTTCCGGCAGCAGCGTGGCCGGCAGCAGCCCGATGGCGGTGGCGATCAGGGCGATGGCCAGGTAGCTGGTGATGCGGCCGACGTGAAAACCCGCCGCCAGCCAGGGTCGATCTCCGGGCAGCTGAGCGTGCAGCAGCCCGGCAATCCCGCCGCACATCCCGAGACAGTGGGTCGATCCGAACAGGCCGGCCAGAAAACCGGCCAGCAGGGCGGCTTCAGGCGTCATCTCGGGTCTTTCTGGCGGTCGTCCGGACCCGGGTCGGTGGCCGGCTCATCCTCGTCAAGGATATCCAGCGCCGGCGTGTCGAGATCGTCGAACTGATCGTTCTTGACCGCCCAGAAGAAAAACGCGATCGCCAGCACCATCAGGAGCACCGACAGCGGGATGAGCACATAAATGATGTTCACGCGGTCTCTGCCGGAGCAGTGGCCATCGGCTGGCCGGGCGCGTGTCCGGTCGTCTTTGGCCCTTGGCCCGGTCGCGCCAGGCGCTGGCCGTTCATGACCACCAGCAGGCTGGAGGCCGACATGCCGATCGCGGCCAGCCAAGGTGGCACGAAACCGGCTGCGGCAAACGGCAGCGCGGTGATGTTGTAGGCAAACGCCCAGGCCAGGTTCTGGCGCACGATGCGGCGCACGCGCGGGGCCAGGTCGAACGCTGCGCTGACTCGGCTCAAATCCTTGCCGGTCACGACCAGGTCGGCCTGGGTGCGGGCGATATCGGCGCCCTCGGCCAATGCCATCGAGACATCGGCCCCGGCCAGCACGGGCGCATCGTTGATGCCGTCGCCGACCATGGCCACGCGCGCGCCATTGGCCTGGAGCCCGCGCACCAGGGCGAGCTTGTCGGCCGGGGAACAGTCCGAGCGGTATTGCTCGATCCCGAGGGTCCGGGCCACAGCGCGCACATTGTCGGCCCGATCGCCCGAAGCCAGCCAGACGCTCAGGCCGCTGGCCTTGAGGCCGTCGACCAGTTCCCTGGCGCCGGCGCGCAGCGGACTGTCGACCCGGAACCAGGCCAGCAGGCGTTCGCGCGAGGCCAGCGCGATCCACTGCCCCTGGTCGGGTTCGACGGGCAGGGTGCCCAGCCAGTCGGCCAGAAAGGCCGGCTTGCCCAGGCGGTAATCGATCCCGTCGCATTGCCCGGCCACGCCCGCTGCCGTGACGGTCTCGGCATCGGCCACGGCAGCGCCGTCGTCAAAGCGGGCAAAAGCCGTGGCCAGCGGATGCCGGCTGACCCGTTCCAGCCGCCCGGCCAGGATCCGGGCATGATCGGCATCAACCTCCGCCTCGGCGCGGACCTCGGCCAGGTGCATGTCCGGTCGAGTCAGGGTCCCGGTCTTGTCCAGCACCACGTGGCTGATTTTCGGCAGCAGTTCCAGGCTATCCGGGCGGCTGATCA
>JAZBOC010000082.1:0-6967 GCA_036353315.1 Wenzhouxiangella sp.
CGGTTAAACAGGCGCGTGACCAGGACCCCGACGCGATCTTCGTACGGCGCTGGGTGCCGGAATTGAGCGCTGTGCCTCCCGATCTGTGCTTTGAGCCCTGGAAGCTCGGCCTGACTGAACGGCGGCGCTACGGTTTGATGGACTACCCCGAGCCGATGGTCGACCATCAGCGTGCGGCCCCTGAAGCCAAACCCGTGCTGGCTGACTTTCGCAAGCGACCTGGATTTGCCGAGCAGGCCCGAGCGGTTCAGCAGACGCTGGGTAGTCGAAAGCCGGCCACGAAGCGCCGCAAACGCGACGGCCAGAAGCAGTTGCGCCTGTTCTGATCAACTACGAGAATGAAACGCCAAGCCCGTCTTCATACTGCACAAGAGAACCGATGGTCGTGCTGAAACTGTTTTCGATCCAGAGTGGAGTGTTCCTGGCCACGCTGATTTGGTGCGCGGCGGCTTTTGCCGATGGTCAGGCCTCTGGCCCGGTGACCTGGCCGGAGGTGCTTGCCCAGCAGGCAGGGCCTGCCGATCTGACCGTGGCCTACGGAGCCCATCCCGACCAGTTCGGCGAATTGCGTCTGCCTGACGCGCCCGGACCGCATCGGGTGGTGGTCCTGATCCACGGTGGTTGCTGGCTGCCTGATTTTGATCTGGTCCATGTCCGGCCGCTGGCCGAGGCCATCACAGCGCTGGGCCTGGCGACGTGGACGATCGAGTACCGCCGGCCGGCCGAAGGCGAACAGTCCTGGCCGAATACATTCACCGATGCGGCGGCGGCGCTGGACAAGCTACGGGATTTGCGCGCTGAGTACGCGCTGAATCTGGATTCGGTGACCGTTATGGGGCATTCCGCCGGCGGCCAACTGGCGCTTTGGCTGGCCGCGCGCCCGACGTTTGCGGCCGACCATCCGCTGGTTCAGGCCGATCCATTACCGGTCCAACGGGTGCTGGCCCTCGCGCCCATCACGGATATGGTGAACTACGCTCAGGCCAATCAGGGCTGTCCGCTGGGCGCGCGTCGGGTTGTGGGCGGTCTGCCTGACGATTATCCGGAACGCTATCGGGCGGTCAGCCCCCTGGCCAATCTCGCGCCCGGTGTTAGAACCGATGTCGTGCACGCGATCGAGGATCGCATTGTGCCGATCCTGCAAAGCACCGCTCTGGTTGAGCGCCTGAATCAGCTGGAAGGCCGGGCGGAACTGCACAAACTGCCGGCCCCGGCCGGACACTTCGATGTGCTGATGGCGGATGGAGAGGCCTGGGAACTGATCGCGGAATTGCTGACTGAGTAATGGCCCGCTAGAGCCAGTACTCGTCGATCAGTTCCAGCAGTTCATCGCGTTCGATGGCGTTATCGTGGTCGCGGTCAAACTGCTCGAAGATGCTCGAACTGATTCGAACACCGTGTTCGCCAATGAGATACTTGACCAGTTCGCGGAATTCGCCGCGCGACAGCGCGCCGTCCCCGTTACGATCAAATTCCTTCATCAGAACGTCGACCAGCTCTTCACGTTTCATCTTGCTCGCCTTCTTTGCTTGAAATCAGCCGGAGTAGGCACTGCTTTTCGGGGCCGATTATAGGGGTCTGGCTGCATTCAGGGGGCGACAGACATGAAAATCGGATCAGGAATTCTTCACGACCTTTCCGTTCCAATGCGCGCGAGCCTACAGGAGACTTTTTGACATGATCCATGACGATATTCTGCAAACCATTGGTCATACGCCGATCGTGCGTCTGAACCGGATTGGTCCTGCTCATGTCGATCTGTTCGCGAAGCTCGAGTTCTTCAATCCTATGGCGTCGGTCAAGGATCGGCTGGCGATCGCGATTATCGATGACGCGACGCGGCGCGGCGATCTCAAGCCGGGTCAGACGGTGATCGAAGCCACGTCCGGCAACACCGGCATCGCGCTGGCCATGGTCTGCGCCGCCCGCGGACACCCTTTTGTCGCCGTCATGGTCGAGACCTTCTCGATTGAACGCCGCAAGCTGATGCGCGCTCTGGGTGCGAAGGTGATCCTCACGCCCGCGGCCGAGCGGGGTTCGGGCATGGTCAAGAAAGCCAGGGAGTTGGCTGAGCAGCACGGCTGGTTTCTGGCCCGGCAGTTCGAGAACACCGCCAACCCGGCTTACCACCGCAACACAACGGGTCCGGAAATCCTGCGGGATTTCGCGAACCGCCGGCTGGATTACTTTGTGACCGCGTGGGGTACCGGCGGGACCATGACCGGTGCCGGTCAGATGCTGAAGCTGGCCCGGCCCGATGTGAAGGTCATCGCGACCGAACCGGCCGGTGCGGCCCTGCTGTCAGGCAAGGAATGGGCGCCGCACAAGATTCAGGGGTGGACCCCCGATTTCATTCCCGATGTGCTGGACCGCGAGGTCGCCGATCAGATCGTGCCGGTTACCGACGAAGAGGCACGCGACACCGCGCTGGCGCTGGCCTCGAAAGAGGGTATCTTCACCGGGATTTCGGGTGGCGGTTCGGTCGCGGCCGCGCTCAAGGTGGCCGAAAACGCGCCGGAGGGTTCGACCGTGCTGGCCATGGTTGCCGACACCGGCGAGCGTTATCTCTCGACCTTCCTGTTCGATGACATCGCAGACGGATCGGACGACGACTGGTTGGCTGGTCTGGGAGAGCTTGGCTCGGCCTGAACGGGTTCCAAGGCCACCCTGTTCGTCCACGTTGTCCCCCGATGGTGGGCCGTCCGGTTCTGCATTGCGGGCCTACGGTGTGGTCATTCGGCGTGTCCTAGCCGCCTGACTGCGGTTTCGAAGCGCTCAAGTTCCGGGCTGCCGACCGGGAGTTCGCGGCGGGCGCTGGCGACGGCACGTTTCAGCAGCGGGTCCGCCTCGTCGAATCGATTCTGATCCAGCAGCAGCTGGCCGAGCCCGAGCTGAATATCGGCGGCCCGCAAGCTATCGAGCTGATCCGCCGCCGCATACAGGGCCACGGCCTCGCGCTTCAGGGCCTCGGCCTGGTCGAGATCGCCCATCGCTTCGATGATGTTGCCGTGGGTCACCAGGCCGCTGGCGATCAACAGGTTGTCGCGCCCGAAGACCTGCTCGCGCAGGCCGAGCGACTCGGTCGAATAGGCCAGTGCGGCGTTCAGATCACCCCGCTGGCGCTCGATGTTGGCCAGCACAGCGAGGGTGACAGCCAAGGAGGTCAGGCTCCAGCCCTCCGTCGCGCGCTTGATGGCGATGGACTCGGCGGCAGCGTCAGCAGCAGCGTCAAAGCGTTGCTGACGACGCAACGAAAGTGCCAGGTTGTGTAGCGGTGCCGCCGCAGCAGAGGTGTCCTCGCCATCGACCTGCCGGTGCAGTGCGATAGCGTGACGAAGCGTTATCTCGGCCTCCTCGTAGTAGCCGAGCTCGTTCTGCAGCAGACCGACATTGTTGTAGGAATCAGCGAGGTCCTGGTCGACCGGACCGTTTTCTGCGCGCCATTCCAGCGCGCGGACCAGCAGCGGTTCGGCCTCTCTCAGGAAGCCGAAGCGTCTCAGGGCGTTGCCCAGCCGGTTGCGCGAGTCGGCAACCGGCGCGCTGCTCTCGCCGGCGTGTTCAAGGCGCAGATTCATTGCATCGCGCAGCAACTCGATGCCGCGCTCGCCGATCCCGAGGTTCGAGTATGCCAGTCCTATGACATGCATAAGCTGGGCTCGAGTGAGCGGATCGCTTTCCAGGGCTTGCGGCAGGCGCTTGGCCGCGATATCCAGCATGTCACGAGCGCGGACATCGGCCGGATTGCTTTCACGGGGATCCGAGATGGAGAACAGTTCGATCAGAAAGTCGGAGGTCTCCTGCGCTACCCGGGCTTCTCTGGCGGCCGTGTCGCGTTCCTGCTCCAACAGATAGGCCTGCCAGGTCATGGTGATACCGAACCCGATGACCAGCATGGTGATCAGCGCTGCGGTACCGGTTCCGAACGGATGACGTCTAATCAACCGGCCAACACGGTACAGCGCGCTGTCCGGGCGGGCTTCGACCGGGCGGCGGTCCAGCCAGCGCTGCAGGTCATCGGCGAGTTCGCGGGCGCTGGCATATCGACGCGTCGGATCCTTGTGCATGGCTCGGCCGATGATGCAGTCCAGATCGCGCGAGTTATTGCCACCTAGCGGCGGCGCTTCGATCTGGCAGACGATCCGTTCGACGTCGGCCGGACGCCTGGTCGGGAAGTCATAGGGTCGCTGGCCGGTCAGCAACTCGAACAGAAGCACGCCTAGGGAATACACGTCCGAGGCCGGGGTGGCGGGCTCGCCCCTAATCTGCTCGGGGCTGGCGTAGTGCGGGGTCATTGTCGAGGCCACGGTCAGCGCGGTCTCGTTTGGCTCGGCGTTGTCGAGCAGCTTGGCGATTCCGAAGTCCAAAAGCTTTAGCTGCCCGTGGGTGTCGATCAGAACGTTCGCGGCCTTGATGTCGCGGTGCACGACAAGATTGCGGTGGGCGAACTGCACCGCATCGCAGAGACTCAAGAAACACCGGACTCGGTCACGCCGGTCCAGCTTCTGCTGCTTGACCCAGCGGTCGATGGGCTGGCCGTCGATGTACTCCATGGCAACCCATGGCGTGCCATCCGACAGCTCGCCTCCATCGATCAGCTGGGCGATGTTGGGGTGGCGGAGGCTGGCCAGCACTCGGCGCTCCATCATCAGCCGTTTGCGTGCGAAGTCGGAGTCACCAGCCATCGCTAGGCGCTTGACGGCGACTAGCTGTTCAAAGTCTGGGTCGGATCGACGGCACAGGTAGACCACGCCCATACCGCCTGCTCCGAGCCGCCGGACCACCTCGAACGGGCCGATCCGTTCGGGCGCTGCCAGGTCGAGTCCAGCGTCGACCTCGGCGGCCACAGCCTCCTGCAGCGGGTCGCCGGACTGGCTCTGCCTCTTGTCGACAGTCAGCATGGACTCAAGTTTTTCGACCAGAGCCGGATCCTTGATGCGGCAGGCTGCAATCACAGAGGCCTGATCGTCCGCATTGACGGCACGCTGGAACCACTGGTCAAGCCGATGGAATTCTTCGCGATTCACCGGGGCGATGCCAGCACGGTCCCCAGCCATGCCCGCGCTGTGCGCAGGTCGCGCTTCGCGGTAGCCGGCGAGATCTCCAGCGCGGTCGCGACTTCATCGTCGGTCAGTCCGCCAAAGTAGCTCAGTACCACGGCTTCGGCCTTGCGCGGGTCGGCGGCGGCCAACTCGTCGATTGCGTTATGCAGGTCGAGAACATCAATGACGCCAGTCGTTGCATAGGAATCAGAGCCCGCACGGGTATCAAGGGTGAGTGGTCGCGCACCATTGCCGCGCTTCTGGCGATTGCGGCTGCGTGCCTGATCGACCAGCACCTGGCGCATGGCCACAGCAGCCAGGGCCATGAAGTGATTGCGGTCCCGCGGCTCCACGCCAGGTCCTGAGAGTTTTATGAAGGCCTCATGGACCAGCTCGGTGGGTTGACAGGTCACCGGCGCCTCCCTCGCCAGACGGCTGCGGGCGAGCGCACGAAGATTGTGGTGCACCTCGGCCCAGACCCGGTCGCGCGCGGCGCGATCGCCGTCGGCTGAACGTCTGAGAAGCTCGGTCAGCAGCGGGTCCTCGGGCGGTGCCGTTTGCTCGGCCATGCTTGTTCCTGTCAGCGAGTTTGATCCGATTATGCCGAAAACAGCGCAGTGGTCCATACACACCCTGATTCCATGGGTGACAGCTCTATTGCTGTGACCCGGCGGGGATCGCCGAACTGAATACATGGACCGACCGATGAATGGACTGATGAACCGCGCCGGTTTCAAAAGCCTGCGCCTGCTTTTCCTGATCCCTGCGGTCACTATGCCGACCGCGGAGACTCTCGCCGATGAGGTCATCCCCATCCCGGCCGAGGAACTTATCCCGCATGGGATGCCCGAGACCGAGCCGGGGCTCCGAACTGCGCTGGAAAATCTGCGGGCACTGAAACATGCGGATCTGGCACCCGTCCTCAATGGCATTGAAACTCGTCTTGATCAGGGTCGGCTGAGCAAAAATGACCGTAACCTGCTCTGTATCGGTGCGTTCACCACGCCCTTTGCCGTCGCGTTTGGCATTGGCCTGGTGCCGAATCCGCCCTGGGACTACCTGCTTGGCCAATTACCGGCCTGGGCGGCCAATCTCGGACTGAAGTTCTGCCCTGCTGTGCTCGAAGCACCGGGCGATGTCGAAGTCGAACCAAATGTCGATACCGCCGACGGCGCGAACTGCGCCTACGACTTCAGCCAGCCGATCATCGCCGGCGGGCGCGAGGACTTCATGGGTGTGCCCTACAAGTTCGTCGGCAATTGGACCTTTACCCAGACCGCTTCGTCACGCGGCATCGGCACCCCCAGTCTGTTCCACTACAACACCCCGGTCGAGGTCCGCATGCTGCTGCCGGGCGAGGCGCCGCCCGGCTTCCTGCAGGAGACCCCGGATCCGGAATTCGTCGCCGAGATCGGCCCGTTCGGAATCCGTGCGCCGAGCAACGATGTGTTCAACGCTATTGGCTGCGCGCTCGATGGTAGCGTTCCGATCAGCAATACCGGCGGACCCTGCCCGATCGATCTGGACCGGACCATACAGCTACCGGTCGGCCGGCATGCCGTCACCTGGCGTGCCGAGACCCAGATCGAACTGCTCGATACACTGCCGCCGATCTATGTGCCCGGCACGCCGCCGGGGTCGAAGAAGGGCATCGCCAAGGCAGCCCTCAAGCGCGTCTACGAGGAGGTTCGTGACGAAGTTGCCGGCGAGTTCCTGGAGAGCTACCCGACCGGGGTGGTGAGCCTCGCAACCCAAGCCGTCCGTGTGCTGGACACGACGGCGCCGGTCATGAGTTTTGCCGACCCGGCGCTGGCCACGTTCCGTGTCGAGGCGCTGGAGCCGGGCGGGGCGTCGACGCTTGCGTTCCGCGAGGCCCTTCGTGACTCTATCGTCGCGACGGATGCATGCAACCGGACACCAACGGTTAG
>JAZBOC010000083.1:0-54029 GCA_036353315.1 Wenzhouxiangella sp.
ACGGAAGGTGTCGGAACGGATGATGCGCATGACTGAAAGATACCTCGCTGACTCAAAAGCGCAAGCTCAAAACCGCGCGCCTGGACTAGCGACTCATTCAGAGAATAGTGTCGTAGAATGCGGCGCGCTTTTGTTCAAAGACGGCCACTGCCGAGAACGGCCGATGGACTGGACCGACCCGGCAGCGACTCAACCCGGCTTGCTGACCAGAAGTGCCTGCCGAGATGCGTTTAACGCCGACGAATGATGATGTAGGGATCTCGCGCCGGGCGGCCCGGATTAGTGGCATCGATAATGATGTACTTACAGCCTGGCTCTACCGAACATTTGCCGTCTTCGGTGACTTTTAGCCGGGTTTCGACAGAGTCATCAACCAGAAATTGAAACACTGGGTTGCCGCGCTCATCGACAAACGGGGTCTCGCCCGTGAATATCACTCTCGAGAGCACATTGGTGGAGAATGAGACGGATTGTCCAATCTCTACTTCCAGTGTCTCCGGCACGGATGACGGTGCTTGCCGGCCCATCCGGGGGACATCAATGCGCACCCCACACTGCGGGGGGCATTGCTCTTGATCCAGTGATTCAGGCTCAGGTTGCGCGCTGGCGTAATCGGTAGCCAAAAGGGCTGCCAACCCCAGCGTGGTCACGACCGTGCTCTTGATGAAAGTATTCAACTGCTTTCTCCTTGGTTAATGGGATTGACATCTTGATGCCGCGCGGCCAGTGCGGCGAAATCTACGTCGTTCCATGCTGCCTTCAGCCGGGGATCGGCTTCGATCAGGTAGAACGGCAAGCCCTTGCCAATGGCCAGATCAAAGGCCTGGATAGCAAGCGAATTCTGTCCAAGCAGGTAGTGCGCAAATCCGGTGGTCAGCAGCGCGTTCTCTCCCAGCTCACTGTAGGTGCCCAGACCATCCAGCGCGGCCTGGGCGGCAACGTCCTGGTCCAGGGCGGCCAGGTGCAAAGCCATGGCCGAACGCGCCTCCTGATCTTGAGCATTAATGGCCAAACGCTCAGTCGCATTGCGGATCACCGCCCAGTGATGGGGCGCGGCGTCCGCTTCACGGCTCGGTTGAGCCCGAATAGACCAGGCGAGAAAACCTGCCAGCCTCGGATCGTCCGGCGCCAGCTCGACAGCGCGTTGAAACATCGCTTCCGCGCGGGTCAGCTCTTGGGCAAAAAAGTAGTTGGTGCCGGCATTTGAATAGGCCACCGCGTTGGGCTCTTGCTGAATCGACCGCTCAAATGCATCGCCGGCTTTCAGGAATTGTCCCTGCGCGAAATAGATCGCGCCCAGCAGATTAAGCGGTTCGGGGTTGTTCGGGCTGAGGCGGATCGCCTGCTGAACGGCGCCGAAGGCGGCATCCAGGCGACCGTCGAAGTAAAGAATCGTGGCCAGCTGAGAATGGTAAAGCCAATACGCTGGATCCATTTCAATCGCACGACGAGTCTGTTGTTCCGCGCCATCCAGATCATCCCCCCGCAGCAGGGCCAAACCCAATCCGGCGAGCGCTTCGGCGTTATTAGCTTCCCGCCTCAAAGCGTTACGAAATGCCTGCTCCGCCTGGCCAAGTCGCCCGGTTCCCAGCAAGAGCGAGCCGATCGCAACCTGGGTTTCGGCCAGGTTTGGGAAGCGCCGCTCGGTATCCTCGCACTGGTCCAAAGCGATTTCGGCTAACTGGGGATCGCGGAGCAGTTCATATTGTTCCCACCGGACCCGGCACAGACCAGCGGCTGCCAGCGCGAAATCCGGATCAACCTCCAGCGCCTCGACGAAAAAACTGACGGCTTGGTCAAGGTTGCTTCTGGAGGGCGCCTGGCGCAAAAGGTCACGGCCCCGAAGGTACTGATCGTAGGCCAGCGGATTTCCGGTCGCGATGTCCTTGATGACCGGCAGATTGAGCTGAACTTCCATGACCCCGGCTATGGCCCGCGAAATCTGATCCTGCAGTTCAAACACGTCGGTCAGCGCCCCGTCGAAAGTCTCGCTCCAGACCTGGGTTCCGGTGTTGCCGTCGATCAGTCGCGTGCTGATTCGCAGCCGCGATCCGGAACGCCTGACGCTTCCCTCAAGCAGCGATTCAACGCCGAGTCGCTGCGCCGTTTCGCGGGCATCGAGACCCGCGTCGCGAAGCGCGAAGCTTGAAGTTCGCGCGCTCAGCTGGATACCCGCCACCTGCGCGAGGCGATCCATAATCGCCTCGGCAATGCCGTCAGCAAAGTACTGGTTGCTCTGGTCGGCGCTGAGATCGCTGAAAGGCAAGACAGCGATACTTGATCCGACAGAAGGGCGGGAAGCGTCGCGCTGGAGCAGCACGAAAGCCAAGATCAGAACCAGGGCCGCGATGATGACGTAATCGACCCATCGCCCGCCCAGGATCTGCACCGGGTCGGCAGGAACGGCGTACTCTTCAGCCCGGTCGGTCCGACGCACCCCCTCGGTGGTCAGATCGTAGAACCAAGACAGTGCGAAAACCACCGGAGCGCCCACAATGCCAATACTGATCAGCACCAGCATCACCCAGTCGGGCGCGCCGAGCGGGCCGAGAATGACGTCGCCGACCTGCAGCACCACCCAGAAGCTGACGATGTAACCGCCCATCACGCGAAACACGTGACGTCGCTTGAGTTCGCGCAAGGCGTAATTGAGCCCGCGGCTGATTTCGGTCATGCCTGGCCGCTCCGGCGAGCATTCATTCCCGCTGCTGTCTCGTCCCACAGCATTGGGCCCAAAGCCATCCGGCCTACGGCCGGACGGCCCTTAAGCGGCTGAGTATACCGACGGCCCCAAGAATGTGAAACCTCGCACCTTTTATTCAGGTTTTACTGCCCCAGTTCGGTCGGCAGCGGCGGCGGCTCCCGGGGGATGTCATCGCTGTAGTCCTCGAGCATCTCGAGAATTTCAGCGATCGCGGCTTCAAGCTGACTGTCGCGGCCCGCGTTGGTGGCCACTGGGTCCAGTGCGACTTGGATATCCGGGGCCACGCCCTCGTTCTCGATGGTCCACTGGTTGTTGGTGTCGACAAAACGGAAGTGTGGCACGGTCATCACCCCGCCGTCGATCAGCGGTGGATTCTTGAAAATGCCGATCAGTCCACCCCAGGTGCGAGTGCCGAGCAGCGGACCGATATCGAGTTCGCGGAAGGCATACGGCAGGTAGTCCCCACCGGAGCCGGCATCCTGGTCAATCATCATCAACTTCGGCCCGTGCAGGGCGCCCATGGGTGTTGTTGCCATCATGCCGTCGCGGTAGACCCAGTTTGACAAATGAGGTCTCGACAAGACCTCGACGATGTAATTGGCTGCCTGGCCACCACCGTTGGAACGTTCGTCGATGATGACGGCCTCACGGTCAAGCTGGGCGTAAAACATGCGGTTGAAGAAGGTGTAACCGGGCCCGGCGGTATTCGGCAGATAAATGTAGCCGACCCGGCCATCGGTCGCTTCATCCACCGCCCGCCGATTATCTTCGATCCAGCCCCAAAGACGCAGGGCACCCTCGCTGCCGACCGGCTCAACCAGCACCTCGCGGGCATCACGTCCGTCGGCGCGCGGGCCAATGGTCAGGGTGATCTGCTCATCGACCGTGTTGTGCAGATGCCTGAACAGGTTGTCGTCTGCAGTCAGGTCGCGACCATTGACGGCCAGGATGTACTCGCCGGCAGCGGCTTCAGATCCTGGCCGAGCGAGCGGTCCGTGGGCGAAAGGTGTCCAGGCTTCGCCGGAATAGACGCGGCTGATCCGCCAGCGGTTTTCGTCAATCTCGAAGTTGGCTCCAAGCAGACCAACGCCGGGTCCCGTCTCGCGATGGATATCACCACCGCCAACCCGGTTGTGGCCGGCGTGCAGTTCGGCAATCATCTGGACCATCAGGTCATTGAGATCCTCGCGTCGGCCGACATGGGCCAGCAACGGGCGATACTGGGCATACACAGCGTCCCAGTCCAGGCCGTGGAGGTTGGAGGCATAAAAGAACTCACGCTGGAAACGCCAGCCTTCGTCGAAGATCTGCGCCCACTCGCGCGACGGATCAATGAACATGCGCAAATCGGACAGGTCCAGGTTTTCCGGTTCGAGGCTTTCGGCGACCTCAGCCACGGCCAGAGCGCCCGAGTCACGCTGAATCAGCAGGTGACGCCGACCGGCGGCCATCTGATAGCCGTTCAGACCGCTCAGGACGGATTCAGCCTCGCGCTTTTCGAGATCAAAGCGTTTGAGCTCGTTGTTCCGGGCCGCGCTGTCGCCGGGCTGCTCGACAGTTGCGCCCGGCTGAACCCGATGCATGTAATACAGGCTGCCGTCATGCGCGACATGGAGGTCGCTGTAGTTGCCCAGCGCTACCGGCAAGGCCACCTTGCGCTCGATCAGTCCATCGAAGTCGATCACGACGACGGCCGGTTCATCCTTGTTGTCTTCTCCATGGTCGTCATCCTTGCTGTCTTCGTCGTCGTTAAGCTCGATTTCTTCATCACCGGGCCTTGGAGCCAGCGGGGACTCGCCATCGGCCTGCAGGACCAGCGCGTACAGTCCCGCTCGGAACGGGCGCTCCTGGCTGGTCATGTCCAGCCCAAAGCGCGTTGGCCCGGCGTTGGTGGAGGCGGCAAAATACAGGTAGGCGCCGTCCGGGCTGAAGCTCGGCGAGGCCACATCGGCCATGCCGTCGCTGACGGTCTGGGCCTGGCCACGGTCGAAATCATGCACGCGCAGATCGCGCAGGTAGTTGGGTTGTCTGAGCGTGTAGGCCAGGTACCGTCCATCCGGCGAAAAGGCGACGTCGAAACCACCCTGGCGTGCACTGCGGCTGAGCTCATTGACGTTGCCGGTGGACAGCTCGATGACGTGTAGACGCATGCGGTTGTCCTCGAAAACGATGCGGTCCTGCTCGGCGTCCCACGCCAACAGACTGTAAAAGTCCGCGCCTAGCCTGAACTCGCGCGACTCATCCAGGCCCGACTGGTCGGCAACAACCAGGCTCTGACCTTCCAGCGACTCGACGATCCAGGCGAGCTGGTCACCGGCAGGTGACCACAGGGCCGTGTATTCGCGCACGCCATCACTGGCCGTCAGGTTGCGGGTCGATCCATGCTCGACCGGCACGGTAAAGACTTCTCCGCGCGCCGTCACCACGGCGCGCTTGCCCTTGGGCGAGAGACCGATACTCTGGATCTGACCGCGCACGTCTTTCCAGCCGGGACGGCGCTGGGGCAGGTCGGGGTTGAGGTGGATGTCCAGGGTGCGCTGGGTCTGGGTGCCAATGTCAAATTCGTGCAAAAGACCGCCCGCCTCGAAAACGACGTGGTTACCACGCCGAGCCGCCGATCGAATGTCCCAGGTGTCCTGATCGGTCAGACGGACCAGCTCGTCGGTGGCTGGGTTGAACAGGTAGAGGTTGAAAATCTTGTCCTCGCGATCAGACAGGAACAGCACGTAGTCGCCGAACCAAAGCGGATTGAGATCGTTGACCCGCTCTCCGGGGATGGCGCTGACTTCCCCGCTGGCAGGATTCAGAATGCGAATCGATGGGGTGGTGCCGCCGCGATAGCCGCGCCAGCCGGCGCTGCCGCCATACAAGCCGTTGTAGGCCGGACCGTGATCGATGTAGGCCAGGCGCTCACCGGCTTCGTCCCACTGGCCGCGGAAAAACCGTGCTTCCATCTGCCGAACCGGCGCGCCGCCTTCCAGACCGACGTGGTAAAGCTGGGCCGAGCGGCCATGATCGGTCTCGCGCCGCGAAGCGAAGGCGACGGCCTCGCCGTCAGCGCTCCAGCCGACCGGGATATCGCTGCCCGGGTGCCAGGTCAATCGTGTGGGGTTACCGCCGTCAACGCCGATCACGTAGACATCGGTGTTATCACCGTAGTCGGCGGCAAAAGCGATGTGTTGCCCGTTCGGTGAGAAGTGCGGGTTGTTTTCCTCGGCCGGGTTGGTGGTCAGGCGTCGGGCATTGGCACCGTCGCGATCACTGATCCACAGATCACCGGCATACACGAAAGCCACGTGATCGGCCGACACCGCCGGCTGGCGCAGCAGGTGGGTCGGCTCGGCGGCCAGGAGCCCGCTCAGGGCACACAACAGCAGGGCAGCGAGAAATTTAAAGGGCATCGCCAGTCCATCCATGATCAAAGGTAGCGCGCAAGGATACCCCAGCTCCGCACTGGCCTGCGCCAAGATCCGGAGGCTGAACGTCGCGCGGTCAGCCTGAGACCGGGTAATCGCGGAAGTCGCTGCAGGCGAGCGCCAGGCGGGCCAGGTGGGATGCGCTCTTTGCGCCCATCTTCTGCATCAGGTTGCTTCGGTGAATCTCGACGGTGCGCACGCTGACCTCCAGATCCCAGGCGATCAGTTTGTTGGGCTTGCCGTCGAGCAGCCCTTCCAGCACCTGACGCTCGCGAGGAGTCAGCGTCGCCAGGCGCTGCTCCACCTTCATCATTTCTGCCGCGCCTGCCCGTTGATCCTCGTCGGTTACCAGGCCGTGGCGCACGGCCTCGATCAAAGAATCATCCCGAAATGGCTTTTCCAGAAAATCCAGCGCGCCGTCGTTGACCGCCCTGACGGCCATCGGGATATCTCCATGCCCGGTGATGAAAATGATCGGCATCCGAATACCCCGCCGCCGCATCTCTCGCTGGAGCTTGAGTCCATCCATGTCCGGCAACCGCACGTCGAGGACCGCGCAACCCGGCGTCTGTTCATCCACCGCGTCGAGCAGCCCGCGGGCATTTTCAAAAGTGCAAACCTGAAAATTCTCGGTCCTGAGTAATAGGCCGACGGCCGCGCGCACGTCCGGATCATCGTCGACCAGGTAGACCTGCGGCTGACTAGCTCTCGGCATGGTGGGCCTCCCTGGGCAGCGTGAAGCTGAATCTTGCGCCGCCGCCCTCCAAATTCGTCGCAGTGAGCTGGCCGCCATGGGCCTCGACCAGTGAGCGACTGATCGACAGACCCAGTCCGATACCCCCGGATTTCCAGGTGGCAAAAGCATCGAACAGGCTATCCAGTCGCCCTTGCGGGATGCCCGTTCCATTGTCGGAAACAGCGATCAGGATCTCTTCGGCTGAAGCGCTCACGGCGATCCTGATTCGGGCTCTTTCTCGGCCTTCGACAGCGTCCATGGCATTGCGCAACAGGTTGATCAGCACCTGTTCAATCTGGACCGGCGCGGCGATCGCCAGAGGAAGCGATTCAGCCAAATCCGTATCGACGCGCACGTTTCGTCTTCGGAAATCGGGTTTCAGGAGCTCCAGCACCGACCCGATGAGCTCGGCGGGCGCAATCGCTACCGTCTCAGGCGAGGCGCCGGAGGCGAGTGCTCGCATCTGCCGGACCGTCTCTGCAGTTCGATGGGCACTGGCGTCAAGCTGGGCAAGGGCATCGCCGAGGGCTTCGAAACGCTGCTGCTCGAGCAGGCGCCGGCTGGCGTGGGTGTAGCTGGTCAGGGCGCACAACGGCTGATTGAGTTCGTGGGCCAGACTGGCCGAGAGTTCACCAAGCGTACTCAAGCGTCCGGCGCGAGCCAGCTCATCGAGGTGCTGCCGGGCGCGTGCCTCTGCCGATTCCCGTTCGCTGCGCAAGGCCGAGAGGACAAGTCCGGTCAACACCAGCAGGGCAAGCTGCGCGTTCAGCGACAGCAGGCTGCGCTCCATTTCGGCGTCGGCGAACGGACCGACGCCCCAACCAGTGCCAGAAAGCGCAATCCCGCCAGCTACCAACGTCAGCGTGGTCGTCATCTGGATCGGGCAGCGCAGGGCTGCCAGCATCACTAGCGGAAACACCGCGTAGGACAGCGGCATCGCAATACCAGTCTCAAGCAGGCCTGAATAAACCAGGCCGGCCACCAGGGTCAACCCGGCCGTCAGAGCGACCAGCGTCGGGATTCCAACGTCCAGTGGCCGCCTCAGACTGCTACCGAACCAGGTGATCAAGACCGGAGCGACCAGCATCAGACCCATCAAGTCCGCCACCCAGCACAACCACCAGGTATCGGTGAAGCGCAGCTCGTCCATGTTCACGGCAACGCCCCACGCGCCGGCCGCTGCGGCCAGACCTGACGCCGACAAACCGCCGATCACGAACAGCAAGACAACGTCACGAACCCGCTCGATTCCGGCCGAAAAACCCAGCCTCCGCAGCGCATACGCCCCTAAACCGACACCCGCAAGGGTCGCCAACACGACGCCAAGCGCCTCGGATACCCGCATCATCTCGCCGGACAGACGCCAGAGTACCAGCGCGGTCGCCAGCCCCAGCGCCGGAAGCAGTCGATATCCGTAAAGATAGACGAAGGCAAGGCCCACGCCCGTGGCCGGCCACACGAGGGGAATCCCGTGCGAATCAGGGGTAAACACAACCCCCCAGAGTCCGACCGCGTAGTACAGGGCGATCAGAGCGATGCTGCGAATCAGCCAGTCACCCAGCGACTCTGGGTGTTCCTGGCGGAGACCCGAGGATCGAAACAAAGACAGAGGCGCCGTGGACATGAAGGTTTCCATGCAGGTTCGTTTTGGTCGAGTCTATGGGATTGCGCGGCGAAAGGGCATAAGGGATTCCCCGTAGTCGCCCGACGTCTGACCCTGCCTGGCGCCAATCCGGGTCGGAACCCAAGGGGCGAGGCGGCTCTTGCCAAGGCCATCTTGGGGTCCTTATCCTGCGTCTTTGAATTGATCGAAGGACACGCGATCAAATGTCGCCTCGCACCGTGAAGATCTGGGACCTGCCGCTACGGCTGTTTCACTGGTTGCTGTTGGCCTGCGTGGCCGGCGCGCTGGTGTCCGTGCAGCTCAAGGCCATGGACTGGCACGGCCGCTTTGGTCTTGCAGTGCTGGGCTTGCTGGTGTTTCGCCTGATCTGGGGCTTCATCGGCTCGACCCACGCGCGCTTTCTGTCGTTTGCGCCCCGACCTTCGAGCCTGATGGACTACCTGCGCGGGCGCTGGACAGGCCTGGGGCACAATCCACTGGGCGCTCTGTCGGTGTTCGCCATTCTGTCCGTACTGGCCTTCCAGGCCGGCAGCGGGCTGTTTGCCGATGACGTGATTGCCTACACAGGACCGCTGCGGCGCGCGGTCTCCGGCGATATCTCAAGCTTGCTGACTCGGTGGCACATGCGGATGGAATACGTGATCTATGCTCTGATCGCCCTCCACCTGGCCGCGATTGCCTTCCACGAGTTCATCAAGCGCGAGCGCCTGGTCAAGCCCATGATCACGGGTCGCAAGGCAGCCGTGGACCCCAGCGCTGGCGATGCCCGCGGCGGCGGCTGGGTCGCTTTCGCGATCGCCGTTCTGGTCGCCGTCGGTGCAGTCTGGGTGGCCAACGGCGCGCTGCTTCCACCACCACCGCCGCCACCGCAAAATCTCGGCTGGTGAACCCTCGCCGCGATTCGGTCACGCCCGCAGAGCTATCCTCAGCTCAATGAAGACCCCCACCCTGGATATTCGCTTTCAACGCCGCACGCCCGAACAAGACGACCGGGAGCGCCTGGTCTGCGAGCGCTGCGGATTCGTGAACTATGAAAATCCCAAGATCGTGGTCGGATCGGTCGCGACCTGGGAAGACCGAATTCTGCTGTGCCGGCGCGCCATTGATCCGCGCGACGGTTACTGGACCCTGCCAGCCGGCTATCTAGAGCAAAACGAGAGTCCCGAATCGGGCGCGCTGCGCGAGGCCTGGGAAGAAGCGCGCGCCAGCCTGGAAATCGATCAGCTGCTGGCAACCTATGCGATCACTCGGATCAGCCAGGTCCAGCTTATTTATCGCGCCCGCCTGATTACGCCGGACATCGCCGCTGGACCCGAATCGCGCGAGGTGGGATTGTTCACCTGGGATGAAATTCCCTGGGACGACCTGGCCTTTCCGTCCGTACGCTGGGCGCTGGACCACTTTCGCCAAACGATGGATCAGGCGACTTTCGCACCGCTGGGACAATCCGACGCAGGCGCAGGCGGCCTGTAGTCCAACCGCCTGGAGAGATTCTAGCCCGCGAAGAGACGCTGCATGGCTGGCCTGAAACGAAGAAAAACCCGATACATTCTTTCCAGCAGCCAGAGCACCGGTCGCAGGCGAGCAAGCAGGCCGAGCGGGCGCAGAACGGGTATGGCACGCCACATTGCCGCAAAAGCCTCGGCGCCCTCCACGACGCGTCCGTTTTCGCGGGCATGAAAGCGGGCCAGCAGTTGCTCTCGATCCAGCGGACAGGCCGCCTCTTCAGATGTCACGTCGACAAAGTCGATGCGCCCGCGCCGGTCGAGCCGGCGCATCAGCGCGATCTCGCGCTGACACAATGGGCAGCCACCGTCGTACCAGACGGTCACAGGTGCTGCTACAGCACTCATCTTTAGCTCACAGGGCCTGGACGCTGGCTGGGCCGAGTGTATCTCCACCCCACCCCAGCTTGATGCGTCAGTCGGCGCGGTACTTGCGGTGGCAGGCGCCGCAGGACTCGCCGGTGGCGCGAAACTGCTCGGCGATCGCGTCCGGGTCTCCGCCCTCGGCGACTTCGGCCAGGGCATTGGCTTCGCGCACGAAGTTCCCGGCGATCTCGCCAACCTGGTCCAGCTCATCAAAAAACTCGGGCTTGAGTCGAGTGGGCTTCCAGCCAGTCCCCTCGACCGAAGCGGGACTGTACATGGCGCTCATGCCGGAATTGGCTGCGGCGGCGATGGCATTGGCCCACCCGCGCACCTGATCAGCGTTGAATTCGACCTCCTGGTCGATGACCTGAGCCTTAATCTGACCCATGTTCCAGCTCATGAAGGTATACGCTGATTGGCGGGCCTTGATCTGATCTTCAACGCTGGGCTGAGCGTAGGCGATCGAGAACAGACCAAGCGACAGAATCAGCAGCGCTGTCAGGGCGGTGCGGGTGTTCATGGTGTAGCTCCTCCGAAGGTGTCATCAAACGAGCCGCCCTTTTACACCAGGTCATGACGGCATCAAGTGAGCGCAAGACCCGAGGTCAGGCTTGGCCAGGCAAAGACGTGATGAATTCGGCCGGTCAGTGCTGCTAGGCTAATGACAATCGTTTCGCCTTCTTTTTCATCTGCCATGTCTGCTGCCGTTCCCAGTTTCGACAACAGCTATGCCCGCCTGCCCGAGATGTTTCATGATCGGGTTCGACCAACGCCGGTCGCGAGTCCCTCTTTCATCGCGCTCAATCACGCACTGGCCGAAGAACTGGGCTTTGACGTCAAGTGGCTTGCTGGTGAACACGGCCTGGCGATGCTCGCAGGCAATGAGCTGCCCGCTGGTTCCGATCCCATCGCCATGGGCTATGCCGGTCACCAGTTCGGACAGTGGGTCCCGCGACTGGGGGACGGCCGAGCCATCTTGGTCGGAGAGGTGATTGACCGCAACGGTGAGCGGCGCGATATCCAGCTCAAGGGCGCCGGCCCGACACCCTACTCACGTCGCGGCGACGGTCGTTCGTCGATTGGCCCGGTCGTGCGTGAATATCTGGCCAGCGAGTTCATGCAGGCTCTCGGCATCCCGACGACCCGCGCGCTGGCGGCGATTTCCACCGGCGAAAGCGTTTTGCGGCAGAAGGTCGAACCCGGCGGGATTCTTTGTCGCATCGCCCGCAGTCACGTGCGCGTCGGAACTTTTGAGTTTTTCGCCCGCAGCGGCCGTCTGGAAGAGGTCAAGCAGCTGGCGGACTATGTCATCGGTCGTCACTTTCCCGAATGCCGAGAGACCGAGCACCCGTACCGGGCCTTGCTGTCGGCCGTCATCAGGGCTCAAGCCAGCCTGGTCAGCAACTGGCTGTTGGTCGGTTTCATCCACGGCGTGATGAACACGGATAACTGCTCGATCATTGGTGAGACCATCGATTATGGTCCGTTCGGATTCATCGATCGCTTTCGTCCCGATACGGTTTACAGCTCAATCGATCGCGGTGGTCGCTACGCCTACAACCAGCAGCCGGCCATTGCCCACTGGAACCTGGCCCGACTGGCCGAGTGCCTGCTCGGTTTGCTGGACGCGAGGCGAGAGTCCGCGCTGGAACAGGCCAATCAGATCCTGAGCGAATTCCCGCAGCAGTTCGAAGTGCAGTTTCACCGCGGCCTGGCCGCCAAAATCGGTCTTTCCTCGACCGATGAAAACGCGAAGCTGGCACTGGACCTGATGGACGCGATGGCCGCCGGTGAAGCTGACATGACACTGGTCTTTCGCAGGCTGGCCGGTTTGCCCTCCCTCAAGGCGGACCAGGATGATGCCGTGCGATCCCTGTTCAAGGATCCGACGCTGTTCGACGCCTGGGCCCGGAAGTGGAGGCAGCGACTGGGTGCAGAAGGGAGCGACGACACCCAGCGACAGGCGGCGATGCAACGGGTCAACCCGGCCTTTATTCTGCGTAATCATCTCGCCCAGCGTGCGGTGGACGCAGCCATAGAGCGGCTGGACTTCCAGCCGATGAAGGAATTGCATGCCGTGCTGGCCGATCCCTTTATCGATCAACCCGAGCACGCTGCTCTGGCCCGGCCACCGCAGCCCGAGGAACAGGTGCTGACCACTTTCTGCGGCACCTGAGTCAACCTCGGACTCGGCAGGGTATGGCAGACTCTGTTGATGGGCCCGAAAAATTTCCGGACAGCAAGCACGACCGTGGTTGCTCTGATCGCGCTCATCATCGCGTCGACGGTTGCGTTTGCGACCGTGCTCCCACCGGTCCGTGTTCAGCTACTGGAACGGGCTCAAGAAGTGCGCGGCAGCGATCCTGAAGCCGCCCTGCAGTTGCTCGATCGCGCCCTGACCGGCCTGCAACCCGATGACCTGAACCGTGACGAGATCGCAACGATGTCGGATCTGCTGGGGCTGCGAGCCGCCATCCAGCGCGGTCGAGGTCGCTACGAGGCGGCCAGCGCAGATGCTGCGCTGCTGGCCCGGTTGGCCGAAGTTTCGGATGATCCCGGTTTGGCAGCAAACGCGGCGTTTCTGCAGGGTAGTATCGAGGCCGAGCAGGGGCAGTTCGCCGCTGCTCTCGATCGTTTTCACGCCGCGCGACATCAGCTTGAAGACAGCGACCGGCCGGCCGAGCTCGCCCGGATCCTCAACGCCATCGGCGTGACCCACAACTTTATCGGCGACCAGGAACGCGCACGAGAATACTTTCGAAGTGCAGTCGACATGGCCAGCGCCGCTGGCGACGCCCACTTGGCCGGCACCTCCCTCGGTAACCTGGCCTTGAGCGTTGCCGAGCTGGAGGGACCGGCCGCCGCTGTGCCGAAGCTGCGCGAAGTACTGCGGCTGGGAGAGGAAACCGGGGCGCAAACGATGGCAACCATTGCCCGCGCCAACTTGTGCGACCAGCTGGTTGAACTCAACGAACTCGAGGAAGCCGAAACCACCTGCCTGGCGGCTCTTGAAGAAATCGATCGCATGGGCGAGGCGCGCTGGCAGGCCGGCATACGCCTGGCTCTGGGTAATCTGCGCAAGCGCAATGGCCGTGTCCAGGACGCCATCGACTGGTATCGCGAGGCGCTGCAGATCAGCTCGACGTCGGTTCCGACGATCGAAGATGACGTGCTGGAGGCCCTGATCACGGCGCTCAGCGATCAGGGCGAGGCGACCGAAGCGCTGAGGCTGGCCAATCGCCGGATCGCCCTGCGAGACCAGCGGCGAGAAACGGAACGCCGGGAGCTCGTCGAAGATCTGGAAGTACGCTACGAGGTTGAACGCAGCGAAGCCGACCTGCGACTGCTGCGACTGCAGTCGGAGCTGCAAACCGCCCAGATTCGGCAGGGCAACCAACTGTTGATCGCTTTGCTGGTTGTGCTTTCGATAGCGCTACTCGCTGCGGCAGGTGCCTATAGGAGCTATCGCGCTAAGGCCAGTCTGCAGCGCGATCTGGCGCAGCGCAACAAGGCACTCGAAAAGGCCCTGGAGCAAATCAACGATCTGGCAAGGCACGATAGTCTGACCGGTCTTTTCAACCGGCGCGCGCTTGAGGAACTTGGCGAACGCGAAGTCAGCCGACAGCAGCGTCAGGGTGGGGCTTTATCGGTCATGCTGATGGACATTGACTACTTCAAGTCGATCAATGATCGTTTCGGCCACGCCATCGGCGACGAAGTTCTGAAAGGCCTTGCCGCGATTTTGCGACAGAATTTTCGCGACAACGATGTTGTCGGACGATGGGGTGGTGAGGAGTTTCTGTGCATCCTGCCCGAGACCGACGCTGCAGCCGCGCAGACAACGGCGCGTCGGATCCAGTCTGCTCTGGCAACCAGCCCCATAAAAACCTCTCAAGGCCCAATCAGCTTGACCCTGACCTGGGGTATAGCGGCGGTGGCGACTTCCCTCGACCAGGCCATCCGGCGAGCCGACCAGGCCATGTACCGCGGCAAACACGAGGGCCGCGATACCATCATTCTGGCGGAAGCGCCCAGCGATTGATCCACTGCGATTCAGAGGATCGGAAAGCGATCGGCGCGGTCGTGCGGTCGGTGGAAATCCTGCGCCGGGCCTGCCGGCACGATGTAGTGCGGATTGATCGTGTCATGGCTGCCGTAGTAGTGCAGCTTGATCGCATGGAATTCCACGGTTTCGGCAATGCCCGGCATCTGGTAGAGCTCGCGCAGATAGTTCGACAGGTTGGGGTAGTCCTCGATCCGCCGGATGTTGCATTTGAAATGCCCGACATAAACCGCATCGAACCGGATCAGGGTGGTGAACAGGCGCCAGTCGGCCTCGGTCAGGCGATCACCGCAAACATAGCGCTGGTCGTCCAGACGGTTTTCCAGATGGTCCAGAGTTTCAAACAACGGAATGACCGCTTCTTCGTACGCCTCCTGAGTGGTCGCAAAACCGCTCTTGTACACCCCATTGTTGACGGTGTCGTACACGACCGCGTTGACGGCGTCGATTTGCTTGCGCAACGCGGTTGGATAGAAATCACCCTCGGCCGCGCCAGCGGCATCAAAGGCCTGGTTGAACATGCGAATGATGTCCGCTGACTCGTTGCTGACGATGGTGCCTTGCGCCTTGTCCCAGATCACCGGCACGGTGACCCGGCCGGAGTAGTCAGGCTTGGCGGCCGTATAGACCTGGTGCATGAACTGTGCCTTGTGGATCGGATCCGGGACGACTTTGTAGCCGTCGCGGAAGGTCCAGCCGTACTCACGCATGATCGGATTGACGACCGACACACTGATCATTTTTTCAAGCCCTTTGAGCTTGCGGAAAATCAACGTGCGGTGGGCCCACGGACAGGCATAGGCCACATAAAGATGGTAACGGCCCGGTTCAGCCTTAAAGCCGCCGACCCCCTGTGGACCGGCGCTACCATCAGCGGTGATCCAATTGCGGAACGCCGCCGCCGAGCGCTCAAAACGCCCGCCGGTGGAATCCGTGTCGTACCACCGATCTTGCCACTGGCCGTCGACCAACAGTCCCATGGTCTTGACTCCGTTGTCTAGAGGAAATTGTTGCAAGTGTAACAATCGAGGCCGTGCGACCGTGTTGGCCAGGCTCGATCAGGCGCGCTTGATCAGGTCTTTCATGCGCTCTTCGGCGCTTTCGATGTAGCCCCCACCGAAGATGTTGGCGTGATTGAGAACATGGTAGAGCTCATAAAAACCACGTCGCTGCTGCCACCCGGACGGTCGTGGCCAGGACTGATCATAGGCGCTGAAGAATTCCCCGCTGAATCCCCCGAACAGGTTGGCCATGGCCAGATCACATTCGCGATCCCCGAAGTGCACGGCCGGATCGAAGATGACGGGCGCGCCGTCGGACAGGGCGGCTGCGTTTCCCGTCCACAGGTCGCCGTGCAAAAGAGACGGGACCGGGTTGTGCTCAGCGCCCAGACGTTCCCAGGCCTTGAGCAGCGGCGATATCAACGGCTGCAGGATTCGACCGCGATCGCGCCTGCGAAGGCTTTCGATCTGCGCCAGCAGACGATGATCTCGGAAGAAGCTCGTCCAGTCGGTGTGGCGCGGGTTTGCCTGCACGCTTGAACCCAGGTAATTGTCGCGGTGCCAGCCAAAAGCCGCTCCTTGACAGCGATGCAACTCAGCCAGCTGTTGGCCCAGGCGCCGGTCGATGGCACGCCGACGGGGTTTAAGATCCAGCGCCTCCAGCGCCAACCAGCGGCTCCGCTCTTTCTCAAAGGTCTGCTGGCCCAGCACCCGGGGGACGCGCACGCATCCGGCGGTTGCAAGGGCGGCAAGTCCATCGGCTTCGGCCATCAGCAGGGCAGCACGCACCTGCGGCTCAATCTTGACAAACAACGATCCGCTCTTGGTCTGAACCACACAGGCCTGGCTCGTATCACCGCCGGCGACCGGGTAGACACTCGAGGCAGGCTCAGTCAGGCCGATCGCGCGGATCACCTCATCGGCCTGTTCCAAGGTGATCGCCATTTATGTGTCCCCGTCGGTCGCGCCCTATTTGCCGATGCAGAAGCTGGAGAATATGCGGCCCAGCAGCTCGTCGGCGCTGACCCGACCGGTGATCTCGCCCAACGCTTCGGCAGCCGCGCGCAGATCTTCCGCCAGCAGCTCGCCCGACCCGCTGACTGCCAGTTCGGTACGACCGTGGTCAACCCGTTCAAGGGCGTGCTGAAGCTGGTCAACGTGACGCTGGCGGGCCGAAAACTCGCTACCCACCGATTCATCCATGCCGAGCTCTTGAATGACCAACGCCTCCAGCAGTCCGAGTCCCTCTCCGGTCGCGGCCGATAGCCAGACTGATCTCTGCTCGGATTTTGGCCGCAGTCCGACCAGATCAATCTTGTTGTGGATCCGGATCATTGGCACTTCATCCGGCATCCCGGGTGGAGGCGCGGGCTCAGGCTGGCTGCTATCGATCACCCAGAACACCAGGTCGGCAGCACTCATTTCGCGCCTGGCCCTGCGCACGCCCTCAGCCTCGATGCTGTCAAAGGTCTCACGCAGACCGGCTGTATCGGCCAAAGAAATCGTGAGTCCAGCGACCGAGATCGTCTCGCGCAGTACATCGCGGGTCGTGCCGGGGGTGTCGGTGACGATGGCAGAGTCCCGTCGACTCAGCGCGTTGAGCAAGCTGGACTTGCCGGCGTTGGGGGGACCTATGATGGCGATCTGCACGCCGTCGTTAAGGAGGCGGCCACCGTCGGCTTGACGCAACAGATCAAAAAGGCGCTTGCGCAAGTCATCGATGCGGGTCAACACAGCACCATCGGCAAGAAAGTCGACGTCCTCGTCGGGAAAATCCAGCGCGGCTTCAATCCAGGTTCGCAGTTCGATCAGCGCTTGGGCCAACCCGTCGACGCGTCGCGAGAACGCACCTTCCAGGCTGCGGCGCGCCGCCCTGGCCGCCTTCTCGGTGCCCGCTGCGATCAGATCAGCGACCGCCTCGGCCTGGGCCAGATCCATGCGATCGTTGAGAAAGGCCCGCTGCGAGAATTCCCCGGGGTCAGCGCGACGCGCGCCAGCCCTTACGCAGGCGCCCAGCAGCAGCCCGAGGACCACCGGTGAGCCGTGGGCCTGCAGTTCGACGACGTCTTCTCCGGTAAATGACGCCGGGCCAGGGAAGGTGAGTACCAGTCCCTCGTCAATGTCCTGGCCTGTGTGGTCCCGAAACAGGCGCAAGCCTGCGGTGCGCGCGCCCGGCAGGGGTCCGCAGAGTCTTTCGGCGATGGAAAAGCTGTCGGGCCCGGAAAGCCGGATCACGCCGACCCCGCCGCGGCCGGGCGGGGTGGCGATGGCGCAGATGGTGTCAGCCTTCGCGCTCAAGCCGCTTGAGGATGTACCACTGCTGAGCCAGAGAAACGCCGGCGTTGGTCGCCCAATAAAGGACCAGCCCGGCCGGGAACAGCGCGAACATGAACGCAAAGACCACCGGCAGCCACATCATGATCTTGCGCTGCATGGGATCCATGCCCGCCGTCGGCATCAAGCGCTGGGTGATGATCATGAACGCGCCGTTGAGGATGGGCAGGATGAAATACGGATCCGGCCGACTCAGGTCAGGCACCCACAAAAACGAGGTCTGGCGCAGTTCGACCGACTCCAGCAGCACCCAGTACAGCGAAATAAAGATCGGTATCTGGACCAGGATCGGGAGACAGCCACCCAACGGATTGACTTTCTCCTTCTTGTAAATGTCCATCATGGCCTGACCGAACTTCTGGCGGTCGTCGCCATAGCGCTCCTTGAGCTGCTGGATACGCGGCTGAAGCTTGCGCATCTTGCCCATGGAGCGGAACTGAGCCTCCGTCAGTTTGTAAAACACCAGCTTGATCAGCAGGGTCAGGATCACGATCGACCAGCCCCAGTGATTGATCACGATATGGATCTTGTCCAGCACCCAGAACAGCGGCTGCGAAATGATCCGGAACCAGCGATAGTCAACGCTCAGCACCAGACCATCGGCAATTTCATCCAACCGGTTTTGCAGCTTCGGACCGGCATACAGTCGAGCGCTGAAGACATGACTCTGACCGTTCCCCACCGTAACCTGCGGCGAAGTGGCGGCGATCACATGGCGCGGCAGACGATCACCCGATACGTAGCGGGTCGTATAACGATGCGTCTGGTCTTCGGGCGGAATCCAGGCGGCCAGAAAATAGTGCTGGATGAAGGCAGCCCATCCGCCTTCAAAGGTATCGCTGTAGCCTCGTGAAGCTATGTCATCGAACGGCAGCTTGAGCATGCCGTTGCCGGGGCTAAACCAGGCACCGCCGTTGTAACTGAACCGCTCGGGGTTGGTGAATGCGGGTCCTGAATCGCTGAAGTCCGGTTCGGTGCGCTGGAGCTGAACATAGCGCGCACCGCGCCATTCCTGTCCGCTGTTATTGCGTACTTCGATCTCGAGGTCGACCGCGTAATCGCCGCGGTGGAACACCCAGGTGGCCACGACTTCGAGGCCGGATTCGTGACGCCAGCTTAAAGGGACTTCCAGCCGATCGCTGCCTTGGGCGAGCTCGTAGTAATCACGCTCAAACTCCCAGCGGCTGGTGTGATTCGGTGCGGGCATCCCGTCAGCCAACAGTCCGGCCTGCGCGACGAACAGTTCCGGGAGTTGCTCGACAAGCAGGACAAAAGGCTCGTCGGGCCGATCCACCGCCACCGGATACTGCTTCAGCCGCAGATCCACCAGCGTCCCGCCATTGGCGTCGAGATCGACTCTGAGGACGTCAGTTACCACCTCAATGCGACGACTGGCGCGAAATTCGGAAGGTGGCGGCGCCGACGGCTCTCCGGCTGGCGCATCTTCCAGCGTCGGCAAATCGGGCAGATCACCCAAGGCGTCTGGACTCGCCTGGCCGTCGTCGGTCGAAAATGAAGTTGACGGCGTACCGCTTTCGGAGGCCGGATCCAGTGAGACAACCTGTTCGCGCTGCCACTCCATGAACAGCATGAAGCTCACAATCCCGAGCGCGAGGATAAAGAATGTCCGAGTATTCATGCTGTCAGATAAACCGCTGCCAAAGTTGTTCAAGCGCCGCGCGAAGGTCCACCCGATCGAGTTCGGCGGCCGCCGGCTGCGCGAGTACCACGTAGTCCATTGGAGCCAGACGCGGCCGATTCAGGCGAAAGGATTCCCGAATCTGGCGCCGAATACGGTTGCGCACCACGGCTCGTGGTGAAACCCGACGCGACACCGCCATTCCCAACCGCGCCTGTTGCGACTCGGCGAAATGGATTCGGAAGACGGTATTGCCGTGCCGCTGTCGACTCTTGAAGACCCGCTGGAACTCCGGGCCGGAAAGCAGGCGCGCGGAGCGGGGCAGGTCATGCACGTGAGCCGGGTTAGCGGCTGTTGCTCGCCGCCAGGCGCTTGCGGCCCTTGGCCCGGCGCGCATTGATGATTGCGCGGCCGGCACGGGTGGCCATGCGAGCCCTGAAACCATGTCGGCGAGCACGCTTGATTCTGCTGGGTTGAAATGTACGCTTCATGACGTTTGTCCTTGAATCCTGCCGAACTCTACAATGTAAGATGATCAGCGGCGTCCGGCCAGCCACACAGGCAGACACAAACCCGCAACAAAAGACGTCAAGGATAGCGTTTTCTGAGTCTCTCAGTCAACGTTTTTGACCGAACCAGTGGAGCATAATGAATAAACCTGTCGACAGCCTGTCCGCCCCCGTTCTCTGGCAGCAATGCCTGGAGAGGCTGGAACGCCAGGTCCCGCTGGACGAACTCAACACCTGGCTAAGACCGCTGCGGTTAACCAGCCAGGGGCCAAGCGCGTTTCGCCTCAATGCACCCAACGACTTTGTTCGCGATCAGGTAGAAGCCAACTACCTGGGCATGATCCGTGATTTTCTGGCTGGCCAGGGGGTTGACCGAGCGGCGGTGACCGTTGGGGTTGATGACGGTCCGCGCCCTGTCAGGTCCGGTGGCGGCGCCCGACCGGCGCGGGAAAAACCTGGCCTTGATGATCGCTATCAGTTTGACAATTTCGTGCTCGGAAAATCCAACGAGCTTGCCTTTGCCGCCGCGCGTCAGGTCGCCAAGAACCCTGGCACCGTCTACAATCCACTGCTGCTCTACGGCTCGACGGGTCTGGGCAAGACGCATCTGCTGCACGCGGCCGGGCAGTTTATCGCGGAGGCCAACCCCGAGGCGCGGATTCTGTACCTGCACTCGGAAAAGTTCGTTTCCGAGATGATTCAGGCGTTGCGGCGCGACAGCATTGACCAGTTCAAACGGCGCTATCGATCGGTGGAAACCCTGCTGATTGACGACATCCAGTTCTTTGCGGGAAAAGACCGTTCACAAGAAGAATTCTTTCATACTTTCAATAGCTTACTGGAGTCTCGGCAGCAGATCATTCTGACCTGTGATCGTTATCCGAAAGAAGTCGACGGGATTGAATCCCGACTGCGCTCGCGCTTTGGCTGGGGGTTGACCGTATCGATTGAGCCGCCGGACTTCGAAACCCGCGTAGCCATCCTGCAGAAAAAGGCGGCCGAACGCGGCCTGGACCTGGAAGAAACTGTCGCAAGTCTGATCGCCAAGCGCATGCGCTCCAATGTGCGCGATTTGGAAGGGGCGCTGAACTCTCTGATCGCCAATGCTCGCTTTTCCGGTCGGCGGATCGATCTTGACTACACCCAGGAAATCCTGCGCGACGTTCTGGCAGTCCACGATCGACTCATTACGATCGAGAACATCCAGAAAACAGTCGCCGACTTCTACCAGCTTCGGGTCGCCGACCTGCTGTCAAAGCGGCGCACACGCTCCATCGCCCGCCCACGGCAAATGGCGATGTTTCTGGCCAAAAGCCTCACCGAGCACTCGCTTCCAGAAATCGGGAGCGCTTTCGGCGGTCGCGACCATACAACGGTTCTTCACGCTTGCCGTAAAATCGATAGTTTATGCGAGACCGACGGCCGCCTGCGAGAGGAGCGCGCTCGTTTGACCCGAGAGTTATCCTCCTGATGGTGTTAGCAATCGCTGATCAAGCTGTGGATAATGCGGGACGGAATAGTTATCCACATATCCCTCACAGCATTGAAGGTGGATCCAGCGGCCACATAAAGATCTTTAAAGTATTGAAAACATTAACGAAATCGGGCTATCCACAGTATGCACAGGCCCTGTTACTACAGCTCTTTTGTTTTTATTACCTAACCAATGATGTTCTGACCTCGTGTCTTCATCTGATCCGGACCGGCAAGGAGCCGTCATGAAATTCTCGATCCAGCGCGAAGCACTGCTCGCACCGATTGCCCAAGTGGTCAATGTCGTGGAGCGTCGACAGACTCTGCCGGTTCTGGCGAACTTCTTGATTGAAGCCGTTGAAACCGGTCTGCGCATTACCGGGACCGATATGGAGGTCGAGCTGGTCGCGCGTGCGCGCGCCGAAGTGGCACAGACCGGCAGCATCACGGTACCGGCGCGCAAGCTGGTGGATATTTGTCGAGCGTTACCGGAAGGCGTCCAGATCAACGTTCAGCTGAACCAGGACAAGCTTGCGCTGCACGCCGGGCGTAGCCGATTCACGCTGGCCACCTTGCCGGCCAGCGAATTTCCGGCCAGTGATCAGGCCGAAAGTCTGCAGACCTACACCGTGCCGCAGGGCAAGCTGCGCTGGCTGATGGAGAAAACCGGGTTTGCGATGGCGCATCAGGACGTGCGCCATTATCTCAACGGCCTGCTCCTGGAGTTTCGTGAAGGCGTTGTTCGAGCGGTGGCCACAGATGGGCACCGGTTGGCTCTGGGCGAAATCGAGGCCGGGGTCAGTGGCGATATCCGTAATGTCATCGTCCCGCGAAAAGGCGTCATGGAGCTCAATCGCGTTCTCGAGGACAGTGAGGAAGCGCTCAGCCTGGTTGTCGGCCAGGGTTTTCTTCGGGTGGATCGCGAGCGCATTGTTCTGACCACGAAGCTGATCGACGGTCGTTTTCCGGACTATGAAGCAGTCATTCCCATGGCAACAGATCAATCGCTGGTCGCGGACCGGGATGCGTTCGTGCACGCGCTCCAGCGAGCCGCGATTCTGTCGAATGAAAAGTATCGAGGGGTCCGTCTGGAGATGACCCCGGGTTTGCTCCGGATCATCGCGCATAACCCCCAGCAGGAGGAAGCGACCGAAGAGATTGAGGCCGAACACACCTACGACAACCTCAAGGTCGGGTTCAACGTCAACTATCTGCTCGACGCTCTGGGATCGATCGACGGCGATCAGGTGCGACTGGCCCTGCGGGATGCCAACAGCTCCTGCCTGGTCACGGCGACGGACAACGAAGCCGTGCGCCAGGTGGTCATGCCGCTCAAGCTCTGAAGCGGATCATCTTCTGAGACGCGGGCGGCGACAAAGGCTGCGGCCGGCCGGTCCCGGCGGAGTGCCGCCATGACGCTAGAGCGGCTTAGCATCGAGGGCGTGCGCATTCTGGCGCCGGTTGAGATCACGCCCGGCGCAGGCCTGAACTGGTTTCAAGGCCCTAACGGGGCGGGAAAAACCAGCGTGCTCGAGGCGATCTTTCTGCTGGCTCGCGGGCGGTCCTTTAGAAGCCACCGAATAGGCTCGGTCATTCAGCACGGCAGCGAGCGCGTGCAAGTGGTGGCGCGACGGTCCGTTGATGGGAAGACGCTCGGGATGGAGCGGTCCGCCGGGGCTTGGCGGGGCCGGATCGGGGGCAGGGAATGCCTGCGTGTGAGCGAGTTTGCGGCCAGTCTGCCGCTGGTTCTGATGCAACCGGACAGCCACCGCCTGATTGACGGGGGGCCTGAAAACCGCCGCCAGTACCTGGACTGGCAATTGTTTCACGTGGAACCACCCTACCTGGAAACGTGGCAACGCTATGCCCGCTACCTTCGGCAGCGAAATGCGGCATTACGATCCGGTGCCAGTGATGAGGTTCTTCAGGCCCTTGAGCGGCCGATGGCCGAAGCCGGGGAACGCATGGGCTGGTTTCGAGCGCATTTGGTTGAACAGGCCCAGGCTGCGGTCTCGGTCCTCGCGCAGACGCTGGGCATCCATCTGCCGGGAGATGTCGAGCTTCGCTACCGCAGCGGCTATTCATCGCAAGAAGGGCTTTTCGGGTCCCTCTCCGGAGCCAGGCAGCGGGATCGAGAGTTAGGGTTCACGCGTCAGGGCCCGCATCGTGGCGAGCTGGTGATCCAGTGTGCGGGGCAGGCCGCGGCGCAGGAGCTGTCGCGCGGGCAGCAGAAACTACTGGCCCTGCTGCTGCAGCTGGCTCAGCTCCGGGCGCTGGTGGCCGAGGGGGTGTGCCCGCTGCTGCTGCTCGATGACCCGGTTTCCGAGCTGGACGACCGGCATCTTCGACTTGTGCTGGACTGGCTGGAAGCTCAGACGGTGCAGTCTTGGGTGACCGCAACCGTCGACTGTCCGATAGCGGCCAGCGTGTTCCACGTGGAACAGGGAAAAATCGAGCGGGTGCTATAATCGCAAGATTGTTCAGCGTGGACTCCTCATGACCGAAGACAGCTACGGATCCGGCAGTATCAAGGTCCTCAAGGGACTGGATGCGGTTCGAAAAAGACCGGGTATGTACATCGGCGACACCGATGACGGCACCGGCTTGCACCACATGGTTTTTGAGGTCGTCGATAACTCGATCGACGAAGCTCTTGCCGGGCACTGCGACGAAATCAGCGTCGTTCTGCATGAGGATGGCACCGTCAGCGTGTCTGACAACGGCCGCGGCATCCCCGTGGACCTGCATGAAGAGGAGGGCCGGTCCGCAGCAGAAGTGATCATGACGGTACTGCATGCTGGCGGAAAGTTCGACGACAACTCATACAAGGTCTCGGGCGGATTGCATGGTGTTGGCGTGTCGGTGGTCAATGCCTTGTCTGAGCGCTTGGAGTTGATCATTGATCGCCAGGGCCAGCGCTGGACGCAAACTTTCAACGATGGCGTTCCCCTGGCGCCGCTAAGCGCGATTGGCCCCAGCGAAAAGACCGGAACGAGCGTTAAGTTCCTGCCGAGCCGGCAGACCTTTTCGGATATCGAGTTTCACTACGACATCCTGGCCCGTCGACTGCGCGAGCTCAGCTTCCTCAACTCTGGCATTGCCATCAATCTGACCGATGAGCGCAGCGGCCGTGAAGATCGCTTTCGCTACGAGGGCGGTATTCGTTCGTTTGTGCAGCACCTGAGCGAAAAGAAGACGCCACTGCATCCCAACACCCTGCACTTCAAGGCGCAGTCCGAAGATATCGAGGTCGAGGCCGCGCTGCAGTGGACCGATGCTTACCAGGAAAGCGTCTTCTGCTTTACCAATACCATTCCTCAGCGCGACGGCGGTACGCATTTGGCAGGCTTTCGGGCTGCCTTGACGCGAACCCTGAATGCCTATATCGAAGAGTCGGGCATTGCCAAGAAGTCCAAGGTCCAGACGACCGGCGACGATTGCCGCGAAGGGTTGATTGCGGTGCTGTCGGTCAAAGTGCCCGACCCGAAGTTTTCGTCGCAAACCAAGGACAAGCTGGTTTCCTCCGACGTCAAATCCGCGGTCGAGTCTGTCATGGCCGAGCAGCTGCGAGATTTTTTGCTCGAGCACCCGGCTGACGCCAGGGTGATTACCGGCAAGGTCGTGGAGGCCGCCAGGGCGAGGGAAGCGGCCCGAAAAGCGCGCGACATGACCCGCCGAAAGGGGGTGCTGGACGTGGCCGGCCTGCCGGGCAAGCTCGCCGACTGTCAGGAAAAGGATCCTGCGCTATCCGAGCTGTTCATCGTCGAGGGTGATTCTGCTGGTGGATCGGCCAAACAGGGCCGAAATCGAAAGTATCAGGCCATACTGCCGCTCAAGGGCAAGATTCTCAATGTAGAAAAGGCCCGATTCGACAAGATGCTGGGATCGGCCGAGGTCGGCACCCTGATCACGGCCCTGGGCACCGGGATTGGCCGGGATGAGTTTGATGCGGACAAACTGCGTTATCACCGAATCATCATCATGACCGATGCCGATGTTGACGGCTCACATATCCGTACCCTGCTGCTGACGTTTTTCTACCGCCAGATGCATGAGCTGATCGAGCGCGGCCACGTCTACATTGCCCAGCCGCCGCTCTACAAAATCAAGCAGGGCAAGCAGGAGTGGTATCTCAAGGACGAGGCCGAGATGAACCGCTACCTCCTGGACAGGGCGATGGACGGTGCGCGGCTGTACCCGGCAGAAGATACGCCACCCTTGAGTGACTCGGCGCTGGCCGAACTCCTGCGTAATTTTCAGCAGGCCGCCCAGGTGGCGGAGCGGCTCAAGCTGCGCCATGACCACACTGTGATAGGGCAACTTATTGATTTTGCTCCTTTTCCTTTGGGGTTTCCGGAGCAGGTCGATGCGTGGTCGGAACGGTTCCGGGCCCGGCTTGAGCGGGCGACCCCGCCCGGGGTGGTCTGGCGCATTCAGGCGCTGGGGGTTGGTGGCGTCGTTGTTTCGAGACATGCCCAGGGCGTTGTTCAGGACACCTTGCTGGACGAGGCCTTCTTTCGCTCGCCGGAATACCGGCACTTGGCCAGAGTGGGTGAAGTGGTCGGTGATCTGTTTGGACCCGGCGCGCGGATTGAGCGAGGTAATCAATCGACTCGGATCACGCGCTTCGCCGAGGCCTACGACTGGCTGATGGCCGAATCGCGAAAGGGGCGGAGTTTTCAGCGCTTCAAGGGCCTGGGTGAAATGAATCCGGATCAACTCTGGGACACCACGGTTAACCCCGATACCCGTCGACTGTTGAAGGTCACGATCGAAGACGCGGTAGCCGCCGACGAGATTTTTTCGACGTTGATGGGCAACGAGGTCGAGCCTCGACGAGCCTTCATCGAGTCCAACGCCTTGCGGGTCAGCAACCTCGACGTCTGAGCAAGCCCACCTGAATCAGCGTGGCCTGATGGCCACGAAGCAGGCGAAGTTGAGACACTGAAACCAATCGATTACCTGATCGAAGCCGGCGGCGCGAAGCCGTCGGTGGTGCGTTTCGCGGTCGTCGGCGATTAAAACGTTTTCCAGGGCCTGACGTTTGCGCGCGATCTCGAGGTCGGAGTAGCCTTGAGCGCGCTTGAAGGCGTGGTGTTGTTCGTCCATCCAGGCTTGCTCGCGGTCTCCAAAGCGAAGTTTTTCGGCCAGCAGCAACACCCCGCCGGGGTGCAGACCGGCCGCGATTCTACCGAGCAGCTCAGCGCGCATGGCGGGCTCAATGAACTGCAGGGTGAAGTACATTATCACCACCGAGGCTTGTTCAATAGGAACCGAACACAGGTCGGCCTCGATGACCTCAACGGGCACGATCGAGTTGTCTTCCGCAACGATTTGTCGGCATCGTGCAATCATCTGCGGCGAATTGTCAACTGCGAGAATCTCCACTCCAGGCGCCTGAACCGCCCTGCGCGCCGCCAGCGTCGCCGCGCCCAGCGAGCATCCGAGATCATAGATCCTCGTTTCGGGCATTACGGCGTGGCGCACCATCAACGGTGTCAATTCGAGCAGCTGTCGATAACCGGGCACGGACCGCTCGATCATGTCCGGGAAAACCCTTACCACGGATTCAGAAAACCGAAAAGGAGCGACTTCATTTATCTCCTCGGCATAGATCTGGTCCCGTTCAGTCATCATGGAAATCCACGTTTGGTTGGATCAGGAAAATGTCACCCGCCGCCAGGACGACTGGACCAGCTGCTTGAATGTTCTGCGGCTCAACCCAGCGCAAAGCTTTGGTCCGGCTGCGGGACTAGGGTGTTCCAGCCAAGTTCGGTTGCGATGCGGTAAGCCAGAAAATCGGCTGACTCGGCCTCGCCGTGGACAACAAATACCTGACGCGGTGGCCGCGGACAGCGCGTCAGCCAAGCCATCAGTTCATCGGAATCGGCGTGAGCGGAGAGCATGTCGAGATTTTCGACCGCAGCCCGAACCGGCCAGTCGCGACCATGAATGCGCACGCTGTGAGCGCCCTGAACCAGTCGATCGCCGCGCGTACCGCCGGACTGGTAGCCGGCGAACAGGACGGTGTGTCGGACATCCCCGAGGTAGACCTTGAGATGATGCAACACCCGCCCGCCGGTGGCCATGCCGCTGCCGGCAATGATGATCTTGGGTCGGGGGTCGAAATCCAGTCGCTTTGATTCTTCCGGATCACGAACGTATCGGGGCAGGGCGCACGCGGCTTCGGCCTCGGCCCGGCTGAGCCGGTGGTCATCAGGATGGTCGGCAAAGACCTCGGTGGCGTTGATGGCCAGCGGGCTGTCCAGATAGACCGGGATGCGGGGGATTGCTCCACGGTGCTGCAGTCGACACAGATGATGCAGGAGCAGCTGGGTGCGTCCGACCGCAAAAGCCGGGATCACAACGGTCCCGCCGCGGGCCACCGTCGCCTGGATCACATCGCCGAGGCGCGTTTCCGGATCCTGGCCTATCCGGTTGCGATTGCCGTAAGTCGATTCGACGATGAGATAGTCCGCCGCGGGCGGGGGCTCCGGTGGCGCCATCGTGGCGCTGACCGACTGGCCCAGATCGCCGCTGAAGAGGATTCGACGACCCTGCCACTGAATCAAGATGCTGGCTGCCCCCATGATGTGCCCGGCACGCAGGAACGTCGCTGAGCAGGTTTCGTCCAGCCTGACCGGGCTGTGGAAAGCATGGGGCTGGAATTGCTCAAGGCAGGCGACTGCCTCGGCCTGGGTGTAGAGAGGGCGGGCCGGCTCGTGCCGGGTATAGCCGTAGCGGTTGGCGCGCGCGGCGTCCTTTTCCTGAATGAACCCCGCATCGGGCAGCAGATGGCGGCACAAGTCGCGGGTGGCTGCAGTGCAATGGATGCGGCCGGCGTATCCCTGACGAGACAGCACCGGCAGGTATCCGCTGTGGTCCAGGTGGGCATGGGTGAGCAGGACATCATCCAGGGCTTTTGCGTCAAAGCCCGGATGGGCCCAGTTGCGCAAGCGCAACGACTTGTATCCCTGAAATAAGCCGCAGTCGACCAGTCGCTGGCGCTGACCGTCTCGCAGCAGAAAACGCGAGCCGGTCACCGTTCCGGCCGCACCGTGAAACGACAGCACGAGGTTTCGTCCGGAACTCACGCAGACCGGTCCGGGCGCCAGGCCTGGTTGACCAGATCGGCGAACCGCTTGAGCACGCGCGGGCCGCAAGGCGTCGGTCGCAGGGTGGCCAGCAGCTTGTCGGCGTAAAAACCTTCTCCGGCCAGGACCGAGGCGCGCGATCGAATGTAGCAATCCATGATCTCGACGTCGAATTCCGGATGAAACTGCAGTCCCCAGGTTGCGTGACCGAAATACAACCCATGATGATCGTCGCCGATTCCTTGAGCGATGATGCGCGCGCCCGACGGTGGTTCCAGGACTGCCTCCACGTGCGTGGCCTGAAAGTATCTGGACGGTGCGAAAGCCCCAAGCAGAGCGTCATCCGGGTCAATGATTTCAACTTCCAGGCTGCCCATGCGCCGACCGTTCGGGTTGGGACCGACCCGCCCACCGAGGGCGTGGGCAATGAGCTGGTGCCCATAGCAGACCCCGAGTATGGGCAGGCCGGTTGGGTGCGCGTCGGCCAGCCAGCCGGCAGCGCGTTCCGACCAGTCGTGGCGGTGGGAAACCATGGCTGGCGAACCCGTGACGATCACCCCGGCCAGGCCGTCGGTGCTTTCGGGCAGCTTTTCCCCGTCGTGCACGCTGACCGTGCGGAAATCGAATTGATCGGCGCCGATCCCGTTGATAAACCAGTCGTCGAAATCCCCGAATCGATCGCCGGCAGCCGGAACGCTGGAGCCGGTTTTGATGATCATCACTCGCTTGGCCATGCAGCCAATGATACGGCCTCGCCCGTTATACTGCGCGTTGGCCTTATCCATCCTTTTTGGGATTCCCGCCACCGTGAACTTTCAGGATTTCATCCGCGCACTGGACGACTACTGGGCCGGGCAGGGCTGCGTATTGACTGCACCGCTCGATCTGGAGGTCGGTGCCGGAACTTTTCATCCGGCCACGTTCCTGCGCTCGATTGGCCCGGAACCGTGGAACGCGGCCTACATTCAACCTTGCCGTCGCCCAACCGACGGCCGCTACGGCGAAAACCCCAATCGCCTCCAGCACTACTACCAGTACCAGGTGGTCATGAAGCCCTCGCCGCTGAACTTTCAGGACCTTTACCTGGGTTCGCTGGACGCGGTCGGCATCGACCCCGGGGTTCACGATATCCGCTTCGTCGAAGACAATTGGGAATCGCCAACTCTGGGTGCCTGGGGCCTGGGCTGGGAAGTCTGGCTCAACGGCATGGAAGTCACCCAGTTCACCTACTTTCAGCAGGCCGGGGGGCTGGAGTGTCGGCCGGTCATGGGCGAAATCACCTACGGACTGGAGCGGCTTGCAATGTACCTGCAGGGGGTGGAAAGCGTCTATGACCTGGTCTGGACAGAAGGCCCGTTTGGACCGGTGACCTATCGCGAGGTCTACCACCAGAACGAAGTTGAACAGTCGACCTACAACTTTGAGCGTGCCGACGTCGAAAGCCTGTTCGGCTGGTTCGACACCTGCGAGGCGCAAGCGAGAGAGCTGGTGGCGGCCAACTTGCCCTTGCCGGCCTATGACCAGGTGCTGAAGGCCTCGCACACCTTCAACATGCTTGACGCCCGCCAGGCCATTTCGGTGACCGAACGCCAGCGCTACATTCTGCGAGTGCGAGACCTTTCCCGCCTGGTTGCCGAAGCCTACCTTGCGCGCAGAGAAGCGCTCGGTTTTCCCGGCCTTCAGCGCGCGGAGGCGGCCGCATGAATACCCCCAGTGACCTGGCCAACCCGTTGTTGCTCGAACTTGGTTGCGAAGAGCTGCCGGCCGGCCAGATTGAGCGCCAGCTGCAGCTGTTGGGGCAGGGCCTGAAAACACGGCTTCTCGACGCCAATCTGATCGAAAGCGGCAGCGAGCCCACCCTGCTCGGAACGCCCCGAAGGCTGGCCGTCTGTTTTGAATCGGTGCGCGCCACTCAGCCCGACCAAGTGCTGGAGCGCAAAGGGCCGGCCGAATCGTCGGCCTTTGATGACCAGGGACAACCGACGCGCGCCGCCGAGGGTTTTGCCCGGAGCGTTAACCTGACAGTGGACCAGCTTGAGCGGCTGGAAACTGAACAAGGCCGCTGGCTGTTTGCCCGTGTCCACAGGCCCGGCCGATCACTGGCCGAGCTGCTGCCGGACATGCTCGACGCTACCGTTCAAGCCATGGCCGGAGCGCGCAGCATGCGCTGGTCGGATCGCACGGAGCGGTTTTTGCGTCCGGTGCGCTGGCTGCTGGTTCTGCACGGTGACCGCATTGTGCCGGTCTCAGCTTTCGGGCTGACGGCCGGGCGCGAGACGCAGGGGCATCGCATCCATGCCCCGGGCGCCCACACGGTCGACCATGCCGATCACTACGCTACGGTGCTGAGACGCGCGTTCGTCGAGCCCGATGCTGGCCGGCGCCGGGACAAGATACGGGTTGATGCCGAGCGCCTCGCACGCGAAGTAGACTTGGAGGTGGTGATCGAGGAGAGCCTGCTGCATGAAGTAGCCGGCCTGACCGAGTGGCCGGTGGCGATTGTCGGCGGCTTCGATGAGCGTTTTCTGGAAGTGCCGGCTGAAGCGCTGATCAGTTCCATGCAGCAGCACCAGAAATGTTTTCCCCTGCGCCAGCGCGATGGACGCCTGGCCGCGAAGTTTATTGCCGTGGCTAACATCGAAAGCACCAACGTGGCGGCCATGACAGAGGGGTTCGAACGGGTCATCCGCCCCCGTCTGGCCGACGCCCGGTTTTTCTTCGAGCAGGATCGGCGCACGCCTTTAGCCGATCGACTGAGCCGCCTGCATTCGATCAAATTTCAGGAGAAGCTCGGTTCCCTTGCAGCCAAGACCGCGCGCCTGCAGGCCCTGGGGGCCGAGCTGGCCCGGCTTTTCGGGGCCGATATTGATGCGGTCAGGCGCGCCGCGACCCTGTCCAAGTGCGACCTGGTGACAGAGATGGTGGGCGAGTTTCCAGAGCTGCAGGGCATCATGGGTCACCACTATGCCCTCGCCGATGGCGAGACGGAATTCGTCGCAAGGGCGATCGAAAGCCACTACTTGCCCCGCCATTCAGGCGATGATCTGCCCGCTGATCCCGTGGGCCAGTGTCTGGCGCTGGCTGACCGGCTCGATACGCTGGTCGGCATCTTCGCGGCGGGACAGAAGCCGAAGGGCGGAAAGGATCCATTCGCCTTGCGCAGGGCCGCCCTGGCTGTGATCAGGATTCTCGAGGTCGCCGGGGTCGAAACGCCGCTACGGAGGCTGCTGGAACGGGCCGCGGAGACCCTGGCAGCGGATCTGGACGACCGCTTGGCTATCGATGTTGCCCTGATCGACGAGGTCGAAGCGTTCGTACTCGAGCGTTTGCGCTCCCACGCGGCCGATCTTGGTATCGAAACGAATACCGTGCATGCTGTTGCGGCCTCCGGCGATCGTTCCGTGTCCGACTTTCTGGTTTGTGCGCGGGCTGTACAGGCGTTTGCCGACGACCCCAGGGCTGACACCCTCATCGGCGCGAACAAGAGAATCGCTAACCTGCTGCGCCAGGCAGATGACTCGATCCCGGCATCCGTGAATTCGGAAGTGCTTGTCGAGTCGGTCGAGAAGGCGCTGGCTTCGGCCGTGGCCGACACCGCGCAGCGGCTTGATGACGCGCTGTCGCGAAGTGACTACCGGGCAGCCCTGGAGTATCTTGCCAATCTGCGCGATCCAGTGGATCAATTTTTCGACGGCGTTATGGTCATGGCGGATGACGAAGCATTGCGCAAGAATCGACTGGCACTGTTGGCTGGCTTGCGCGAGCAGTTTCTTCGCGTGGCCGACGTGGCGCGCCTGGGCCGATGACGATGTCGAAGCCTGCGCCGGTGATGGTGCAGCGTGGTCTGCTGCTGGATGGGCAGCGTGCGCCTGATTCCGAGCGAATCGCCGAACTTGTGGCATTCCAGCGCTCAGGGCACCGAGTGCTGTTGCTGGCGCGCCAACCGCAGAGCTGGCGACCCACGCGCAATTCCATGGACACCGATCTGGGCTTGCAGCAGCAGCTGCACCAGGCCGTTAGACGGGCCGGTGCCGAACTGGATGGGACGCTTTACCTGGCGACCGGTCTGTTCGCCCGACGCCAGAGCCGAACCGAAGAGCTGACCCGGGCGGCCCGCCGCTATGGCGTGGAGACCGGCCAGCTCATCGCGGTTGGTGATGATGAAACCCTGCTCGAAAGCATCGTGCAGTCCGGCGGTCGCGCGCTGAATGTGGGTTCGGCCCAAGTCGTCGGCGCGAGCCAGCATAGGCACCTGCAGGCGGCGCTGCTGGCGCTGGGCTGACCGGCTTTGCCGACGCTCGGCGCCGATCTGGAAGCGTCTCTGCGCAACGCTCTAAGCCGCAGCTGCGCCACGCGCGTGGTCGACGATCTGGTCAGCGCGCACTCAGCCCATCTGGCGCATCACGGTGACTTTGCAGGCTGGATGGTGCATCTGGCGGCTTTGCCTGTAGTTCGGCCCCGGTGGCATATCGACGATGGCTGCGTCGTTGCCGGACAGGCAACAGTTGAGCCGGAATTGCTCAGCGAGTCGCTGCACGCCTTTATCCCATGGCGCAAGGGCCCCTTGTGTCTCGGCGGTCTGGCGATCGATACCGAGTGGCGATCGGACTGGAAATGGAACCGCATCGCGCCGCATATCGACCTCAGCGCTTGCCGGGTTCTCGATGTCGGTGCCGGCAACGGCTACTTCGGTTGGCGCATGCTGGCCGACGGCGCAGCGGAGGTCATCGGCTGTGATCCGACCCCGCTGTTTGTGTTGCAGCACGCAGTGATCCGGCACTTCTCGGGCCCAGCGGCCAACCATCTGCTTGCTCGCCGATTGGAAGATTTGCCCGGGACGCTGGCCGATTTTGATGCGGTATTTTCCATGGGCGTGCTGTACCACCGGCGCGACCCCGGCCGCCATTTAGTCGATCTGAGAAGACGACTCAAACCGGGCGGGGTGCTGGTTCTGGAAACCCTGATCGCGCCGGGCGAGATTGCCGACCTGTTGCCCACGCCGCAACGCTACGCAGGCATGCGCAATGTGCACGGACTGCCCACTCAGCCGCTGCTCTGCCGATGGCTGGAACAAAGCGGATTCGAAGCGGTGCGCTGCGTGGACCTCACTCCGACAACGGTCCGGGAGCAGCGCAGTACGCGATGGATGCCTTTTCATTCTCTGGCGCAAGCGCTTGATCCGGTGCGCACTGGACTGACGATTGAAGGGCTGCCGGCACCGGTCCGCGCGGTCTGGCTTGCGCGCCGTCCGTCGCAGACGGCCCGCGCTTGCTGATATGCTCCGGCTGGCATGATCAAGCAAGCACTGATTACTCTTCTGGTGGCGTTGATCGTCATCGTCGTGGCGCGGATCAACCGCGGACGCGAACAGGCGCGTGCGCGCGGTGACACCGGCCCGGCAGACGAAGAGCCGTGGTACCAGTCCACGACAGCCATCGTCGGCTTCATTTTTGCCGGCATTGTGATTCTATCGACTGCTGGGGTCACTTGGCTGCGCTATCAGCACGCTAATGAAGTGGTCCAGGTCGAGGTCGTTGAACCGTCCTCGGGCACGCGCGCGGTCTACCAAGTCCGGCGCAAGGATCTGGGCGAGCGCGAATTTCGCACGGTTGACGGGCGCGAAGTCTCGTTGGCGTCCAGCGACCGGGTCGAACGGGTCGAGTAGGGTTTCCGGCGCCTAGAAAATCCCGAGAATTCCCGCCATCACCACCAGGATGAGCAGCGGCGTCACGACACGGGTCAGCCACAGCCACGCCTTGAAGGCCCAGTCGTGCATCTTGTCATCCAGCTCTTCGCGGGTGATGGTTTTTGACAGCACCCAGCCGGCGAAAATGGCGGTCAGCAGGCCGCCGATCGGCAGCATGATGTCGGCTGCGAGAAATTCGATCGCATCCATCACCGACTTGCCGCCGATTGAGACGTCCGACCAGATGTTGAATGAAAACACCGAGGCCAGTCCCGCGATCCAGCCCAGGGCGGCCACCAGCAGGGCGGCTGTCTTGCGCGAAAGGTCCGTAGCCTCGACCAGGTAGGCGACCGCCGGCTCCATCAGTGAGATGGCGCTGGTCCAGGCCGCCACCGACAGCAGCAGGAAAAAAGCCATGCCGTAGGCAATGCCGAACGGCATTTCGGCAAAAGCCAGCGGCAGCGAGGTGAAGATCAGCCCGGCGCCGCCGCTGCCCGGGTCGATGCCGAAGGCGATGATGACCGGGAAAATGGCCAGTCCCGCGATCAGGGCGACCACCGTATCCGACAGCGCCACCGCGGTTCCGACTTGGGGCACGTTGACGTGGGCGGGCAGGTAGGCCCCATACGTCATGATCGCGCACATGCCCAGGCTGAGGGTGAAAAAGGCCTGGCCCATGGCGGTGACGATCATGCCGCCGGAGACCTGCGACCAGTCCGGCTTGAACATAAATGCCGCCGCGTCCATGAAATGCCCGGTGCTGATCCCGTAGAGCAGCAGGATGAGCAGGAGGACAAAAAGAACCGGCATCAGAATGCCAACCGCCCGTTCCAGTCCCTTCTCGACCCCGAGCGCTACCACGCCGACGGTCATCACCATGAACACGCCATGCCAGAGCGTCAGCTCTCCGGCGTTACCCAGCAGGGCGCCGAAGGTCGCGTCGGGATCGGTAATGCCCGGCCCTCCGAACAACTCCTTGAGATACAGGAAGCCGTAGTGCAGCGTCCAGCCGGCGACGACCGAGTAGAACGACAGGATCAGAAAACCGGCGATGATGCCGAGAAAGCCAAGTCCCATCCAGGCGCGAGAGGCGCCGACGTCATCGGCCAGCTCGCGCATGGAATTGACCGGGCTCATGCGACCGCGCCGACCGATCACGATCTCTGAAAACATCACCGGCAGTCCGACCAAGGCGATGCAGATCAGGTAAACCAGGACGAAAGCGCCGCCGCCGTTTTCGGAGGTGATATAGGGAAAGCGCCAGATATTGCCAAGGCCGACGGCCGATCCGGTCGCTGCCAGCACGAAGGCCAGTCGGGATGACCACATCCCGTGAATGGAGGAGGTTTTCATGGTGGGCGTTGGGGTTATTCCCGCATTGTTGTTGTCACCAGGCCGTCATTGTGCTTCAAGCGACCCGGTGGCGCAAACCCGGCCGATCAGGCGTCAGGACTCGCGCAGCGAGTCAGGCTGCAGGAACCCAGCTTGAGGTTCCAGTAGTGAGCGCCGGCCAGCAAAATGCCAGCCGAGAGCGTCACCAGGCCCATCCACTGGCTGGCAAAGTGCATGGAGGTGGTGACAACCGTGGTCATCAAGACCAGTGAAGCGGCCGCCAGCAGCCCGGGACCGAATCGATGATGGTGGCGCCAGCCGCTGAGCATGGCGACCAGGACCAGCAGCCAGGCGGTCGCCAGCAGACCCCATTCGAGCCAAAGCAGTTTCTGCCAAAGGCCCATTTCCCAGTACTTTCGCTTCATCCACAGCGTCGGGTACAGGATGAACAGTAGGGAAAGTGCGGCACAATGCAGGCCGCAACCGGCTGCGACCAGCATTCCGAGGCGGTCGGCCCAGATGGAGCGCAACATGATCGACCTATTCGCGGCAAAGGTGTTATAAGATAACACATGTGGACCAAACCTTCTCTAAAGTGGAGCATTGCAATGATTCGAAAAACCGTCCTGTGCGCAGCGCTAACCCAGGCATTGCTGTCAACCGTGGCCTTCGGCCAGCTGGAAAGGCAGCACGACGTCCACGTGCACGGCACGGCGACCGGCAACATGGCCGTTGACGGTCAGGAGCTGCGCCTGGAACTAGAGATACCCGGCATCAACCTGGTCGGCTTTGAGCATGCGCCGAGCAGCGAGGCTGAGCAAGCGACGCTGGACTCGACGATCGAATTTCTTCGGGCGGCTGAGTGGCTGGTTGCCGATCCGCGCGGCGGCTGCGAGATCGCCAGCGTCAGCGCGCATACCCACGGTTTCAGCGAAGGCGATGACCACGACCATGACCACGACCATGAGCATGAGCATGAGCATGAGCATGGCCATGAGCATGAGCATGAGCATGAGCACCACGACCATGCCGGTGATGATGCACACGGTCATTCCGAATTCCATCTGGTGTTGATGATGGAGTGTCAGTCGGTCGACCGACTCGGCTGGATCGATCTGCGCCTGTTCGACGACTATCCCGCCAATGAACTCATGCAGATCGATGTGCTGACCGATACTCTGGCCACGCAAGCCCGCCTCTCGCCGGGCAACCCACGCATCGAGTTGGAACAGTGATAGCCTCGCCGGCCAGATGAGTACGCTGCTCGACATTCAGGATCTGCGCTTCGCCTGGCCGGGAGATTCCCGGCCCGTGCTGGCCTTAGAGTCCCTGGCCCTGGCGGCGGGCGAGAAAGTGTTCATGTTCGGCCCCAGCGGTTCGGGAAAGTCCACGCTGCTGGCGCTGATCGGGGGCCTGGTTCGGCCGCAGGCCGGGCGGATCATGTTCCAGGATCAGGACCTGACCCAGCTCAGCGGCGCCAGGCGAGACCGGGTGCGGGCCGAGCACCTCGGCGTGATTTTTCAGCAGTTCAACCTGCTGCCTTGGTTGGATCTGAAGGCCAATGTGATGCTGCCTTGTCGGTTTTCGCGCGCGCGCGCGCGCCGCGCCGGAGACGCCGAACGGGCGGCCGAAGATCTGCTGGGCGCCATGGGGCTGGAGGCCGTCCTGTGGGGCCGTCGTGCTGATCGAATCAGCGTCGGCCAGCAGCAGCGCGTGGCGGCGGCCCGGGCGCTGATCGGACGACCTGCCCTGATCCTGGCCGATGAACCGACCTCTGCGCTGGATCACGACCGACGCCAGGATTTCCTGGACCTGCTGTTTGCTCAGGTCGAAGTTGCGGGCAGCACGCTGCTGTTCGTCAGCCATGATCGCGAACTCGCCGGACGGTTCGATCGCGCGGTCGACCTGACCGAGCTCAACCAGCCAGAGGTGGCGACATGAATCTTCTTGGCCTGGCCTGGCGCTCGCTGGTCAACCGTCGCTTTGCCGTCATTCTGACCGTCTGTACCATTGCCCTGTCGATCGGCCTGTTGGTGCTCGTCGAACAGCTGCGCAGTGAGGTTCGAGAGGGGTTTTATCGCTCGGTATCTGGCGTCGATCTGATCGTCGGAGGCCGCACGGCACCGGTCCAGTTGCTGCTCTATTCGGTTTTCGGCATTGGTGATGCCACCAACGATATTTCCTGGCAGACTTACACCGAACTCAAGGGACTGCCTGAGGTGAAATGGGCCATTCCCATGGCCTTGGGTGATTCTCACCGAAGCTATCGCGTTCTGGGCACCAGCGCGGCGTTCTTCGAGCATTATCGCTTTGGTAACCAAGAGCCGCTGGAGCTGGACCGGGGCCAGGTGTTCGAAGACCTGTTCGACGTCGTGATCGGCGCCCAGGTGGCCCGCCAGCTGGACTACGACCTGGGAGACCGGATCGTTCTCGCCCACGGTACCGGTAATGTTTCGCTGCAGGGACATGATGACCATCCCTTTACCGTCACCGGTATCCTGGCGCCGACCGGCACCCCGATCGATCAGCAGCTGTATGTCAGCCTGGCAGCCCATCGGGCGATCCACATCGGCTGGGAGCGCGGGGTACAGATGCCTGGATCGGCCATTGATCCGGATCAGGCCCGGGCCCAGGCACAAGAACTGCGCCCGAACGCTGTCACCGCCATCTTTCTGGGCCTGAATACGCGCGCTGCAGTGTTTGGTCTACAGCGCCGGATTAACGAGTACCGGCCCGAGGCGCTGAGCGGGATCATGCCGGGTATCACCCTGCAGCAGCTTTGGCGAATCACCGGGCTGGCCGAGCAGGTGCTGCGGGTCGTGGCCGGACTGGTCGTGCTGGCGGGCCTGCTCGGGATGCTGACGGTCTTGCTGGCGACACTGGGTGAACGTCGCCGTGAAATGGCCATATTGCGCGCCAACGGCGCACGGCCGTGGCAGATCGCCGGCTTGCTGGTCTTTGAGGCCGGATTGATCGCTGCTGCGGGGATTTTGCTGGGGGTGATTTTGGCGCTGGTCGTGCAGCTTGCTGCCGCGCCCTGGTTGCTGGCCAACGTCGGGCTGCACGTGGGACTGAGCTGGCCGGCGCTCTGGCAGGTGGGTATCCTTGGCCTGATCTTCGTGGCCGGGTTGACCGTCGCGCTGGTGCCGGCGCTTATGGCGTATCGTCGCACGCTGGCCGACGGCATGCAGGTCAGGACCTGAACGCGTTGTCTTTGACCGTTGTCTGTAGAATCATGGCAATCAAACCGCAAGCAAGCACGACGATGACCAACGCGATGAAAGGCATAACGCTGGCTACATTGGCACTCGCCGCGATGCTGCCGCTGGCAGCGCGGGCCGAAGTGCGTGAGCTGGAGTGGCTGGACTTGATGCCCGAAGAGGAATTCAATGCCTGGCTGCAAGAGTCCGAGCAGATCGATCATTCCGGGTTCGGCGCAATGGAACCGTTTCAATCGTTCCGCACCATGCCCGAGCTCGACGGTGTGGAGGCGCGCATTCCAGGATTCGTGGTGCCGATTGAAACTGACGGTGAGGGGAATCTGAAAGAGTTTTTCCTGGTCCCCTACTTTGGCGCCTGCATCCACGTACCACCCCCTCCGGCCAACCAGATCATCTACGGGCGACTCGACGAACCGATTCCCATGGTCAACATTTGGGATGCATTCTGGATGGAGGGAACCCTCAACATCGAGGATATCTCGAACGATACCGCAGCTTCGGCCTACACCATGGATGTCAGCAAGCTAGAGCTGTACTGACAAGAAATTCCATCACTGAACTCCATCGAATCGTCAAGGAAGAATCTCATGCTGAAAAGAAGCTTATGGCTCCTGTTGCTGGTCCCCATGCTGGCCGTTGCCCAGGACACGCGTCCCCTGTCGGTCGACGTGCTCTGGGAAATGGACCGGGTTGGATCCCCGGTCATCTCGCCGAATGGCGATCACGTTGTGGTCCCCGTGACCAGCTACGACACGGAGACTGACGAGTCCGAAACCCGGCTGTGGTTATTGTCCGCGCGCGGCGGCGTGCAGCGTCCGCTGACCCAGGCCGGCGCGTCCGCCGGCAGCCCGGTGTTCTCGCCGGATGGACAGACCCTGGCCTTTACCGCCCGTCGCGATGAGGACGAGGCCGCCCAGATCTATCTCCTGCCCATGGACGGTCCCGGGGAGGCCACCCGCTTGAGCGAGGTGCCGACCGGTGTATCGGCGCTGAAATGGGTCGGTGAGCATATCTATTTCATCAGCCGGGTCTGGCCGGACAAGACCTGGGAAGAAATGGCCGAGCAGATCAAGGCCGACCAGGAATCCAAGGTGTCGGCGCACCAATGGAACGCGCTGCCCTATTCGCACTGGGATCACTGGATCGAAGAGGCCCGCCAGGCGCATGTGTTTCGTATGCCCGCCGGCGGTGGCGATGTCGAAGCCATGACCCAGGCGCTGGGTCGGGAGCTGCCGCGCTCAACCCAGGGTACGGGCAGCTACGATATCCACCCGGATGGAACCCACATTGCCTTTACCTCCAACAGCAGTGAGCAAAGCGTTGACCCGGAGATTGACCTGTTCCTCGCCCGGATCGGTGAAGACCAGGCGCGCAACCTGACCCCGGCCAACCCGGCCGGCGACGGCAACCCCATGTTCAGCCCCGACGGTCGCATGCTGGCCTGGGGCAGCCAGTCCATACCCGGCTTTTATGCCGACACCGTCAACATCATGGTGCTCGACTTGGCCAGCGGCGACCTGCGTAACCTGACCGCTGACTGGGATCGTTCGCCGGGTGGACTGGTGTGGGCGGCCGACAGCACCGGATTTTTCGGCATCGCAGCTGATAACGGGACGACCCGACTGTTCCACATCGCCGTGGACGATGGCGAGGTGCGTGCGGTGACCGATCAGACCGATTTCGGTGGCCTGAGCATGGCTTCCAACGGCACCCTGGTTGGCAGCAATCAAAGCTTTCTCTATCCGCCGCGGGTGGTTCGCATCGATCCGGAAACCGGTGCGTCGCGGCGGCTGGATACGTTCAACGATGATGTCTTGGCCAATGTGGATCTGGGTACCTACGAGTCGGTGACCTATACCGGACACGACGGGGCCGACATCCAGATGTGGGTGCATTACCCGCCCGGCTTTGATCCCGAGCAGGAGTATCCGCTGTTTCTGTTGATCCATGGTGGACCGCACAGCCCGATCACCGACGCTTTCCATTTCCGCTGGAATGCACAGACCTTTGCCTCCTGGGGCTATGTGACCGCCTGGCACAATTTCCACGGCTCGCCGGGCTGGGGCCAGGACTTCGCCGACTACATCAACCCCGACTGGATCACCGCGCCCTACAACGACACCATCGCGGCGACCGAGTGGTTTGCCGACAAGGACTGGATCGACGCCGAGCGCATGGTCGCCGGCGGCGGTAGCTACGGCGGATACCTGACCTCGATTCTGCTTGGCCGGGACCATCCCTTCAATGCGCTATTGATCCATGCCCCGGTCTACAACATGTACTCGCAGATGGCGGCCGACTTCGCGGTCCACTCGACCCGGTTCGGGGATTTCTGGGACAACCCGCAGATTTATCGCGACATTTCGCCGCATTACTTCGCCGAGAACTTCGACACGCCGGCGCTGATTATCCATGGCCAGAACGATCTGCGCGTGCCGGTCGGCCAGGCGTTCGAGCTGTTCCGGACGCTGCAGTCCAAGGGCATCGAGTCGCGCCTGATCTATTACCCGGACGAAAACCACTGGATTCTCAAGCCCAACAACTCGGTGTACTGGTACAACGAAGTGCAGCGCTGGATGGCGAAGTTTGCCGAGCCAGGTCCGCGTTGAAGCCGTCTTGATCAATGATCTGTTCAACTACGCTGGCGTTTTGTCGGCGTAGTCGTTTCGGGGTAACCGACATGGCGCTTGAGATTGAGCGGAAGTTCCTCGTCGCCGGGGACTTCCGCTCGCACGTAAGCAGCAGCACGCGAATCGTCCAGGGCTACCTGTGCGCTGCGCCGGAACGTACGGTCCGCGTTCGGCTGGCCGGCGAGCAGGGGTATCTGACGATCAAGGGAACCCCGGGTCTATCCGGTCTTTCCCGCTACGAGTGGGAACGAAAGCTGCCGGCCATAGAAGCCACGGAACTCCTTGAGCTTTGTGAGCCGGGGCGCATCGATAAAGTCCGCCATCGGGTAGATTTTGCGGGCATGACCTTCGAGGTCGACGAATTCGCCGGTGACAACCAGGGTCTGGTCATTGCAGAGCTGGAGCTGGACGACGAAGAACAGCTCTTCGAGCGTCCCGCGTGGCTGGGTGCCGAAGTCACCGGCGATCCGCGGTATTACAACAGCAGCCTGATCCGAAAGCCTTATTGCGACTGGTGAGCATCATCGTCGCCATCATGGGCGAGGCGTCGCAGCTCGGTAAGCACTTCGACCCCCTTGCGGCGCTGCTCTTGTAGCAGGCGAATCCTTTTGCGCAAGTCGCTGGCTGTTTTCTCGTCTCGGCAGTCGGCCAACTCTTGCTCCAGCTCTTTTTGCTTCTTGCGCATCTTTTTCAGAAGCTTGTGAAGCTTCTCGCGCTTGAGTATGCGCTCGCGCTCCTTTTTGGAGAGGAATTTTCGAAGCTTTTTGATCAGGGACTGGCTCATTCGGAATCTCCGCGCTGGCTGACTTCCGGGCCGGCGATCTCGTTGAGAATCTCGCGCACTTCGTTGGGACCAAGGGCGAGGGCCTGACGCAGTTCGGCGTCAACTTCTTCAAAAGGTAGAAAACTTGCCCGCGCCATGGCCAACAGGTTTTTGGCGATGCGATAGCTATAGGCGGTGTCGTTCATGAGCGAAGTGGCCTGGTCGGCATTGATGGTGCGCTGCCGAATGAGTTCGTCCAGTCGACCGTTCTGGACGATGTCTCCGGCTTCGACCTCCGTACCAAGCTCGGCGAGCTCAAGTTCGAGGTCGAGCTTCTCGTCGCCAGCTTCGGCCCGGCCGGCCATCTGGTCGAGCTGATGCAGCAGAAAACCCAGATTCTGCCGCATGACGAGGTATTCGGTCTTGAGATCAACATTGCTGGCAGACAGTGATGGAATCAGGTTCTTTTGCAGATGCTTGGCGTCCTTGACGGCTTCGATGAGGTCCTGGGCAGCAACCCGCAGCAGGACCAGCTGCCGGGCGCGATGCCCGCGGACCGGTATCCGGGCGAGATAGTCCAGGATCAGCCCGTGCAGTGGCTTGATCTGTCGCCGGTAAAGCTCGTCGACATCCACCATTCGAATCCGCTCGGGCTCGGAGCCCAGGTCCGTCTTGCTGGTCGCCTGCCGGAGTTGACCGGTCTCGTAGTTGAGCACCTTGGCAATCAGGCTGAATGCCCGCCGGAACAATCGCAGCAATTCCCGACGGGTCGCTTCCAGCGCCGCCCCAGGTGTCTCAAGCATCGATTCCTGGATGAACTTCGGCTCGTTTAGGGTAATCCGCCTAGGTTTCATCCGTGTTTCAAGCAACCGGACCAGGCGATCGATCAGGGGCACCATGATCACGATGCCGGTCAGGTTGAACAGGCTGTGAAACAACGCCAGCTTGAGGGTGTGATTGTCTGCGGCAATTCCCAGCAGATCGCTGAGTGAATCCACCAAAGAAAGAAAGCCCTGGATGAAGACCAGCGCGATCAGGCCGGTGGCCAGATTGAAGATCAGGTGAGCGGCCGCCAGCCTTCGACCAGCGATATTGGCGCCTGCCGCGCCGATCAGCGCAGTGATCGTGGTACCGACATTGGCTCCGATGGACAGGGCCAGCGCGTTCTCATAGCTGATCTGCCCGGCTGCCAGCGCGGTGATGGTCAGGATCAAGGTCGCATGGCTGGACTGCATGACCACTGTCGCAGCCATGCCGATGAAGATGTACAGCAGCAGCCCGGTCACACCGTCGACGCCGAAGCGGGCCAGATCAATGCCCTGCTGGTAGGCCTCGAAACCCTCTTTCATGTAATGGATGCCAAGAAACAGAAAGCCGATGCCGGCCAGCACGTAGCCGGCACCCTTGAGCGGTCGCGAACGGTTGAAGATCAACAGCACGCCAAAGACCAGCAGCGGCATTGCGTAGGCGGAAATATTGACCCGGATGCCGAAGCCTGCCATCAGCCAGGCGCCAGACGTGGTGCCCAGGTTGGCGCCGAAGATCACCGCGATGCCCTGAGACAGACCCATCAGACCGGCGCTCAGGAAACTGATGGTAATGACCGACACTAACGAACTGGACTGGGTTGCCGTGCTGGCCAGAGCGCCGAAAGCCAGGGCTTTCCAAAGCCGGTCGGTCGAGCGCTTGAGCAAGCGCTCGAGAAACCCCCCGGTGAAGGTACGGAAACCCTGTTCCAGGATCAGCATCCCGAACAGGAAAATGGCGATGCCGGCCGCAATTTCGGTCAGCGTGTGGCTGGACAGCAAAGCCCAGCCCAGCAGCGCCAGGCCGAAGATCAGCGGTAGCTGCTTGAACCGCAAGGTGACTCCCCGATCAAGGATTGATCAGTCGATCATGCCATAGTCACCTGCTTGCGAGCGGTTCACCGGGCGCCGGCAAACCCGATGACAGCTTTATCGCAACGGCCTTTTCATGGCCAGTGCGACTGAATTTTGAACGCTTCAGTACTTGATCGTGCAGCCATAAGGGCGGGTCACGGCCTGGGTGACTTCGCGTCCGGACGCCATCTCCTCAAGTGCGACCACCACGTACTGGGTCGCGTCGGGAATGTCGGCCGAGTGCCGGCTGGGGTTGGAGTCGATCCCGCCCATGTAGCGCAGGATGCCGTCGCCATCGATGATGTACATGTGCGGGGTCACGCGCGCATCGTAGGCCCGGCCCATGTCACCGGACTCGTCGAGCAGCACCGCGGTCGGGTAGGCATCGCGGCTGGCGGTCAGTTCATCGGCCTGTTGTGGGCTGACGTGACCCTGCTCGCCGGCCCGCGAGGAGATGACCGTCAGCCAGACCGCGCCGTGCTCGTCACGGGCCAGGCGCTGCTGGTCCTGCATGTTGCCGGCGCTGTAGTGCTTGACCACGAACGGACAATCATGGTTGGTCCACTCCAGGACCACGAGCTGGCCGGCAAAGTCGGACAGGTCATGCACCTGACCCCGGGTATCGACGACGCTGAAGTCCGGGGCCGGCTGGCCGATCTCGGGAGCGGCAATCAGCGGGTTTGCCAGCGCCAGGATCAGCAGGAAGCTCGAGAACTGGATGAAGCGAAGTTGCATCGGGATGGCTCCGTGGGGTTAGACAAGTCAGAGAGATTCTAGTGCATCGACGACCAGGCCCGGGGTGAGCACCTGGGGCAGGACTCTGGGCTGGCCGCCATTGCGCGGATAGACCACGTACAGCGGCACCCCATTGCGCTCGAAGCGTGCCAGATACTCGGTGATGATCGGATCACGCCGAGTCCAGTCACCTTTCAGGTAGACCACATCTTGTTCGACCAGGGCCGAGCGCACCGCGTCGGTGTCCAGCGCGACCCGCTCGTTGACCAGGCAGGTTACGCACCAGTCGGCGGTCATGTTGACCAGCACCGCCTGATCCGGATCATTGATCAGCTGTTCCAGACGCTCGGGTGAGAAAGGTTCCCACCAGCCCGCTTCGTTGACGCTGGATCCAGGCTGCAGCCGCGCCGCGCTGCCCAACGCCGCCAGGGCCAACAACAGGCTCAGCGCCACGGCCACGTGGCGGGCTGTCGCGAGCAACTCGCCGCGATCCGGACGGCCAGCCAGCCACAGTGCAAACGCCAGGGCGACCATGCCGGTCAAGACCATGGCCAGACCGTTGGCATCGGTCTGGCGCGCCAGCACCCACAACAGCCAGACCGCAGCCAGATAAAGCGGAAAGGCCATGGCCTGGCGAAAGGTTTCCATCCAGGGTCCGGGCTTGGGTAGCCGGCGGCCCAAACCGGGCCAGAAACTCAAGGCCAGCATCGGCAGGGCCAAGCCGAGGCCCAGCATCAGAAAAACGCTCATGGCCAGAGGCCACGGCAAGAAGATCGCCACCCCCAGTGCGGTGCCCATGAACGGTGCGGTGCAGGGGCTGGCGACCACGCAGGCCAGCACGCCGGTAAAGAACGAGCCGCGCAGACCGGACTGGCGAGACAGATTCTCACCCACCCCCATCCAGCTCGTTCCCAGGGTGTACACGCCTGACAGCCCCAGTCCCATGGCAAAGAACAGGTAAGCGAGAAGGCCGACGAACCACGGTGATTGCAGCTGGAACCCCCAGCCCAGGCTTTGGCCACCTGCGCGCAGCGCCAGCAGAACGCCGGCCAGGACGGCGAAGCTCAACACGACCCCAGCGGTGTAGGCCAGACCATGGCCGCGCTGATCGTGGGCACCGCCCGAGGCCAGACTCAGGGCCTTGATCGACAGCACCGGGAACACGCACGGCATCAGGTTGAGCAGTACGCCGCCGGCCAGGGCCATCAGCAGCACCAGAGCGAGGTTCGGCGATGCCTGGGCGGGCAAGGGTGCTGACGGACTGGACAGATCGCCCGGCATGGCCCGGAGCGACAGCGCGGTCCCCGTTTCCGAGTGCACCAGGACAAAGGGCAGTGTTTCGGGCGCGCCGGTGAAATAGGTCGACAGCGGCTGACTGATCTGGATCAGCTCCTCATCGACTGCGATGAAGGTTTCCCCGGCGTGGTCAACGAGGTTCTCGGTTGCTGGAAAGAAGTCCCAACCGCTGGCCGGCAGGGCTCGCCGGGTTTCTGCCTGCACGCTCAGCTGGCCGCCATCGGTACTGAACCGGGCTGGCCAACTCAGCACCTCAGGGGCGCGTGCGTCGGCCCAGGCGAACAATGCCTTGCGCGCCGGGTCGCTGGCTGGCTCGTCATCGACCACCGGCAACACCAGCCTGAGATTGGCGTCACCGGGGATGCACTCGACTTTGCACACCAGCCAGTCGGCGTAGAGGTCCAGGACAAAATCCTGCCCCGGGCTGAGGTCTGGTGGTACTTCAACCGTCACCGGCAGCAGGTGCTCGCCCTCGTAGCCAAAGTTGACGAGGTGACCGATGGGCAGTCGATCGGGGTAAGGCCAGTGAACTTCGGAGATGGTCGTGCCGGCCGGGCCAGTCCAATCCAGCCGGATCGGCAGGCCGGAATCACCGGGGTTGACCCAGTAGGTGTGCCAGTTCTGGTCAGGCAGCATGCGCAAACCCACCCGAACGCGGCTGCCGGGCTGAACGGAGCGCTGTTCGGCAACCAGCTCGACCTCGATGTGATCGCGCTGCACCGGACCCGTTTCGGGGGCAGAGGCCGAGGCCAGAAGTGGCAGCACGAGCAGCAGGCAGAGCAGCACGCTTTGAAGCCTGAAGAGCTTTGGCAAAGACTTAACCATGAGTCATGGCGATGACTGCAGTCAGGCTCGGCTTTATCGGGTTTTGCCGCCGAACAGCGTCAGCAGCAACCCGACAACAGCGGCTGCAGCGCCCCCGATCAGTTGCCAGGTCGTGTCGTCGCTGTACTGACCCGTGACGAGTTGCTGGGCCTGCTCGCCGAGCCCGTCGGTGGCTTGCCAACCAAAATAAACCATGCCGCACCCGACGATGAGCAGGGCAATGCCGATCAATCTCCAGATGCTCATGAGCGAAATCTCCAGATTTCTGGTAAACAGCTGACAGTCTACTAGCGCTGGCAGCGGGAGCAGAAACACGTGCTGCGCTGGCCGATCACCGTTCGCTTGATCGGGTGTTCGCAATTTGGGCAGGGCAGGTTTTCTCGTCCGTAGACCTGCAGCGACTGACCAAAGTAGCCCGGTGTGCCGTCGCCGACGGTGAAATCGCGCAGACTGGTGCCGCCCACCTCGATCGCTTCTGAGAGGATGCGCACGATGACCCCGGCCAGCGTTTGGTAACGGACCCGGCTGACCCGGCCGGCGGCACGGGCCGGGTGTATGCCGGACTGGAACAGCGACTCGCACGCGTAAATATTGCCCACCCCGACGACCACCCGGCCATCCATGATGAAGCTCTTGATCGAGACGCGGCGTCCGCGCGACAGGCGCCAGAGGTAGTCGCCATCAAATGTCGGGTCGAAGGGTTCGGGTCCAAGGCCTGCCAGGCGCGGGTGCGTCAGCGGGTCGGCTTCGGTCCACAGCAGCGCGCCAAAGCGGCGCGGGTCGGTGTAGCGGATCAGGTGGCCGTCCTGGACTTGCAGATCGATGTGATCGTGCCTGCCGGGGGTTGGCGGATCGGTCCAGCCGCGAAAAGAGCCGGACATGCCCAGGTGCCAGAGCAGGTTGCCTTCGGCCAAGCGCCAGATCAGCCACTTTGCCCGTCGCCGGATTTCGAGAATTCTTTGGCCGCCGAGCTCGTGGACGATGTCGGGCACAGGCCAACGCAGTTGCGGTTGGCGAACCTTGATACAGTGAATGATCTTGCCGCTCGCCAGCGGGGCTAATCCTCTGCGGGTTGTCTCGACTTCAGGCAGCTCGGGCATTAACGAATTATGCCCGAGCCGCCTGCAATAGACGGTTTAGAAACCCAGCGACCAGCCGACCCAGGCTTTCAGGTCATCGTTGCGCGTATTCCCATACTCAAGGTTGAAGCTGAAATCGCCTAGAGCTTCGGTTGCCTTGGCCAGGCTGGCCTGATAATGGGTAAAGTCGTCTGCGGCAGAGTCGTCAAATGCCGAGCGGCCTACCAGCAAGCCAAGGCTGTAGTCCTGCGTCAGGTCGAAGCCGGCACTGGCGTAGTAGTAAATATCTCCAGTGACCAACACAGAAGCGCTGCTGTCATTGACCGTGTAGGCTGCGCCGACAGCGAATAAACTGAAGCTCAACTCGCCGTAAATCTCACCAAAGTCGGCGCTACCCGGGGCGTCGGGATAGGCATAGTAGATATACCCCACGTCGTAACCCACGCCCTCGGCGAGGTCTCCGCCAAAGCCCAGGTAGAGATCCAGCTCATAGCTGGTCTCGTCACCGAAATCTACGTTGGATGCCCAGGTACCGGCATAGAAGCCGCTTTCGGCTTCATAGTCGAGCCCGCCCTGCACGGCCGCGCCGCCGTCGGTTTCAGAGAAGCCGCGAAAGAAATAGTTGGAGACGACGCCGATGTTGGCGCTGACCTCGGCCTGTGCTGACTGGGGCGCCAGCATGGCCAGTGCGCCGGCAGCCAGGGCGGCGGATGCAGTCAGTGTTGCAGTTGTCTTGATCATGTGACTTCCTCCTGAGAGCAAATTGAACGAAAGGGCAGCGTGGACACCACCGCGTTATGCGATGCACAAGACGTGCCATAAACTTTTTGAACCTATTTTTCAGTAAGTTGAGATAATGAGGCTCCGGTGTCAGCGTTCCCCCGAGCAAATTTCGCGCACCAGGGCGGGCTGCCTGCCTGTTTTTCGCGCAGGCCTATCCAGCGCCTTTTGCCCCTGAGGCCGGATCACCATTGAGATCACCATTTGTGCGCCGCGCAAATTCAGTGCAGCGAGCAACAAGTCTGCTGAATTTCGATGCACCCAGATTTCGGGCCTTTTTCAATTAAAGCCTGAATATCAGATAGTTGGGATAAATCCCGCGAATGGCACGGCGCTTGCGACTGGGAGGGCTGGACGGACGTTTTGATCCGCGCCGAGAACCATAACCAGCGACGGCCCCGCAGGCCGTACCACCGTTTTCTGACATCCAAGGAGATGCGGCATGAAACAGATCACCGCCATCATCAAGCCCTACAAGCTCGATGACGTGCGCGCGGCCCTCGAACAGGCCGGCGTACAGGGACTCACGATCACTGAAGTCAAGGGCTACGGGCGTCAGAAGGGCCATACCGAGCTCTACCGCGGCGCCGAATACAAAGTGGACGCTCTGCCAAAGGTCAAGCTGGAGGTCGCGGTTAAGGATGACGAGCTTGAAATGGTCACCGACGCCATCCTCGCCAGTGCCCGCAGCGGCAAGGTCGGTGACGGCAAGATTTTCGTGACCGCGCTGGAGCGCGTCGTCCGCATCCGCACCGGCGAGCTCGACGAAGCCGCTCTGTAGCCACCTATCACCAGCCAGGGAGAAAAAAGCAATGGAATCGACGATCATCGAGGTCCAGTACGCGCTGGACACCTTCTATTTCCTCATGTGCGCGGTGCTGGTCATGTGGATGGCCGCCGGATTCACCATGCTGGAGTCCGGCCTGGTGCGCGCGCGCAACACCGTTGAGATCCTGACCAAAAACGTTGCGCTGTACGCAATCGCCTGCCTGATGTACATGGTCATCGGCTACAACCTGATGTATGGCGACGGGACCAACCTGTACATTCCGGGCATCAGCTTCTTCCTCGGCGGGGACAATACCGTAGAAGAGGTTTTGGCCAGCGATGGCGATATCTACTACTCCAACCTGTCCGACTTCATGTTCCAGGTGGTCTTTGTGGCCACCGCCATGTCCATCGTCTCCGGTGCAGTGGCCGAGCGCATGAAGCTGTGGGCTTTTCTGGCCTTTGCCGTGGTCTTGACCGGAGTGATTTACCCGATCCAGGGCTACTGGAGCTGGGGCGGCGGGTTCCTGAGCGAGATCGGCTACAGCGACTATGCCGGGTCCGGCATTGTCCACATGGCCGGTGCCGCGGCCGCGCTGGCCGGCGTTCTCTTGCTTGGGCCTCGGAAAGGTAAGTACGCTGCTGACGGCAAGGTCAATGCCATTCCAGGCAGCAATCTGCCGCTGGCCACCCTGGGCATGTTCATTCTCTGGATGGGCTGGTTTGGCTTCAACGGCGGCTCCGAGCTCATGGTGTCCAACGTGGAATCAGCCAACAATGTCGCCAAGGTATTCGTCAACACCAACCTGGCGGCGGCTGGCGGGCTGGTGGCCGCCCTGCTCCTGGGCCGGTTCCTGTTTGGCAAAGCCGACCTGACCATGGCGCTCAACGGCGCTCTTGCGGGGCTGGTCTCGATTACCGCTGAGCCGCTGGCGCCGGCACCGCTGCTTTCGGCGATCATCGGCGGCCTGGGTGGCGTCATCGTCGTGTTCTCCATCGTCGGTCTGGACCGGCTCAAGATCGATGATCCGGTCGGTGCCATCTCGGTGCATGGCGTGGTCGGCGTCTGGGGTGTGCTGGCGGTGCTTCTGAGCAATGACGAAGCCACACTGGTCGGTCAGCTGGCCGGTCTGGCGGCCATCTTCCTGTTTGTCTTCCTGGCCAGCCTGATCGTCTGGGCCGCGCTCAAGGCGACGGTTGGCATTCGGGTCAGCGAGGAAGAAGAGTTCTCCGGTCTGGATATGGGCGAGTGCGGGATGGAAGCCTATCCGGAATTCGTTTCGACCAGGGCTGATTGATCTCGGCAGGGCTGGCGCACTCCCTCCTCTCTCTCTCTACCCCGAAGCAATCGCGCCAGCTTCTTTCTGGTCCAACCCCGGCGGGATCTTCCCGCCGGGTTCTTTTCTGCAAGGATTGTCCGCGGGTGTCAGGGTCTTTCAGTCAACACCGTCGTGTAGGCGGCCCCGCCCATCTGCGGAGGCAGCCGACCGTCAACCTTCAGCGTGGTGCGCGGCGCTGACTCATCCAACCAGACGGTCTGATCGCCGCCTTCTCCGTCGAGTGCGCTGACCGTGACGCGCCAGGCCGAAAATTGGCCTGCTGGCACCTCGATCATTTCGCGACCCTCGACGTTGACCGAGAAAAAGCGGACCCGCTGCTGGGCACCGATTTCGGCCACGCGCAGCGAAGTTCGGTAACCCTCGGCCAGCGGCAGCGACGCCAGCACGGCTTCCAAGCCTGATTCACCGGCAAAAATCGGGGCGTCCAGCTCGATGTTAATCGGTATGGTCTGGCCGCCTGCTTCGATGGCACCGGTGACTTCGCGGCTTTCGAACGACACGTCGATTGTCGCCCCGGCCTGGTTGACCGAACGGGAAACCGGGCGCAGGGTCTCGCTCTGCAGGACCAGCGCGTCGCTGACCTCGCCCATGGGTGTTTGCGACGTCGAGCGGATTCGCAGCACGGGCTCGTCGTCCTGTTCGCCCAATTCGATCAAGCGCTGGGCCCCGATCTGCATTTCCTGCCCGCCCAGGCTGATGGTGGTTTCGTAACTGAATTCGCCCTTGGCCAGCTGGGCCGGCTCAACGGTCGGCAGCGGCAGGGTGCGGGCCGCATCCAGCTCGCCAGCGACCTCCGGCATTTCGACCGTGGCGACGTCCACCGTGATCGCGGCCAGGCGCTCGGCGATTTCGCCGGGCATGTCCGCCTGGTAGCGTCCGCCCAGGTGTTGGGCAAGGAACTGCTCGATCCGGGCGTACATGGCGGTGCGGTTGATCCGCTGGGAAAAGCCGTGACCTTCGTCCGGTGCCAGGATGTATTCGACGGGAAGCCCCGCCTCGCGCATGGCCACGACGATCTGGTCGGCTTCGGCCTGCTTGACGCGGGGGTCGTTGGCGCCGTGGACGATCAGCAGCGGATTGCGAATCTGGTCGACATGATTGATTGGGGACTGACGCTCGAGTTTTGCGCGGCCTTCTTCGGTCTCCGGGTCACCGACGCGCAGGGTGAGCATCTGCCGGATCGGGCCCCAGTAGGCCGGAATCGAATTAAGCAGCGAGATGATGTTGGACACACCGACGATGTTGACGCCGCAGGCGTACAGATCCGGTGTGAAAACCATGCCGGCCAGAGTGGCATAGCCACCGTAGGAGCCGCCCATGATGCAGATCCGCTCGGGATCAGCGATACCTTGGTCGATCAGGTACTGAATTCCGTCGGTGATGTCGTCCTGCATGGCATCGCCCCACTCTTCGTTACCGGCGTTGAGGAATTCCTTGCCGAAACCCGTTGATGCACGGAAGTTGGGCTGAAAAACCGCGTAGCCGCGGTTGGCCATGAACTGAACCTGAGAACGGAATCCCCAGGTGTCGCGCGCCCAGGGGCCGCCATGAATCAAGGCCACGACCGCCAGATTCTTGGGCTCCACGCCTTGGGGTAGGGTCAGGTATCCCGGAATCTCCATCCCGTCGCGTGCGGTGTAGCGAATCGGCTGCATTTCGGCCATTTGCGCTGAATCGATTTCAGGACGGACGCGGTAGAGTTCCTCGACCGTGCCCGCTTTGCGGTCGAACAGGTAGACCGTGGCTGGGTCGACGTCGCGCGATAGGCTGATCAACGCCAGCGATTCGTCCTGGGTCTGCGAGCTGATCCCGATTTCACCTTCGGGCAAGGTCTCGCGCAGGAAGTCCAATGCTTGAGCGAAGGCTTCAGTTTTCGGATAAATCCTGGGCTTGTCACCGACATAGACCGTGGCCTGAAGTTCTCTGGTGGCCGGAGAAATCACCGCGCCGCCGAAATCGACTTCGCCTTCAGGATCGCGCTCGAAGAATTCAAGTTCACCGGTGCTGACATCCAGGGTATAGAGCCCGATCAGATCAACATCTTCACCGCGGTTAGACATAAACCAGACGGTCTGGCCGTCGGGTTGAAAGCTCATGGGCCCGCAGCTCTCCTGCCATGAGCAGGCGAACAGCACTTCGCCAAGACTGCCGTCACTCACCCGCAGGATCTCGGTGCCGCCGTCAGGCGTTTGGCGCGAAGCCAGGCGCACGTTGCCTTCAAGGTCCGCAGTCCAGCCGGCGACGTTCTGGTTGTTCTCGATCAGGAGCTCACGTTCGCCGGTGCTGATGGTCAGGGCGTAGACATCATGGAGCGCGGGATCGCGGTCGTTCAGACCCACCAGCATTCGGTCCGGCGTGTTCTCCGGCACGGCAATGATCATCGCGCGGACGCCTTCCAGGTCGGTCAGATTGCGTGCAGCCGGAGTGCCGGTTTCGGCATCGACCTCACCGGCTGGATCGACCGCCCAGACGTGAAAATCTTCGTTGCCGTCGCGGTCTTGAACGTAGAGGACGAAGCGGCTGTCACGACTCCAGAAGTAGCCGGGCACGGGACGATCATCCCGAGTCAGGGGACGCGCGTCGGAAAACGGTTCGTCAATCGCCTTGATCCAAATGTTGCGGACGCCCTCGAAGGGTCGCATGAAGGTCAGCCACGCGCCGTCTGGCGACAGCTGGGCACCGGATATTTCCGGGTCGCCGAAAAACAGGTCGCGGTCGACCAGTTCGGGCAGCTGGTCCAGATAGGGCAGAGGCTTCGGCTCTTCGGCCTGAACCAACACTGGTGCAACCAGCAGCGCGATGGCGCCAAGCAGGCTGCCACGAATCAATCGATGGAAATTCATCAAGGGTCTCCAAAAAAGGTGGGGTGAAGTCTAGTGCGATCACCATACCGCGCTCTGCCACCGCATCCAATAGCCCAAAGGTCACCTCGGATCGCGCTTTGAAAACGAATGCCGTCGTTCACGCTCCATCCACAACAAGCCGTAAAAATGCGCCCGCCAAACCTTCTAACCTATTGAAAATCGGAAAATAAAAATTTATGAAACGCTTAACAGGCTCTTATCGTTGGCTCGCCTGCCTGCTTTTGGGCAGCGTTATGTTGTTCGCTTTGGCCGGGCCCGCACTGGCGTTCAAGCTGACCGGTAGTCTGACCGGCTGGTGGGATCAGCCCGACGAGCAGAACCACGGATTGATCATCGCCATCTCGCGCCTGCCGAATGGAGACCAGA
>JAZBOC010000084.1:0-9053 GCA_036353315.1 Wenzhouxiangella sp.
CGCCATGATGTCGTCTTCGCGCATCACCAGCAGTTCCTCGCCGTCGACCTTGACCTCGGTGCCCGAGTACTTGCCGAACAGGACCTTGTCGCCGACCTTGACGTCGAGCGCCTTCTGTTCGCCGTTGTCGAGGATCTTGCCGTTGCCCACGGCCAGGACTTCGCCGCGGATCGGCTTTTCAGCTGCGCTGTCGGGAATGACAATGCCACCGGGGGTGGTGCGCTCTTCTTCAACGCGTTTGACGATGACGCGATCATGCAAAGGACGCAGATTCATGGGTGTTTTCTCCCTTACGACTGTATCGATTCAAATTGACGGTTGATGCAAACATCGCCGCCGGCCCTCAGGGCGGGATCGACGATACCTTGGGTTTTCCGGGCAAAGCCCCGGTTGGGGACACTGCCGTCTCGATCAGCCAAATGGAGCCCCGGGGACAGCATTTCAAGAGCGCATCAACGATCGAAGTGCTTTGATTTTTCTGCGGCGCGTCGATTCGGTGTCGAAACCGAGCGGGTAAACTACCGCGCTGGCTTGCATCGAGAGAAGCGTGACCATGACTTCGTGCCGGCTGTTACTGGCCAAAACGACCTGTGTTGATTCTGCCGCAGCGGAACGCCTCGCACGGGCCCTGGTCCAAGCGCGACTGGCCGCGTGTGTCAGCATTGGCGCGCCGGTCCGGTCGGTGTATCCGTGGCACGAGCGCATCGAGATGGAAGAAGAGATTCCACTAACCATCAAGACCGCCCCGGCCCGCGTCGCGGCGCTCAAGCGCTTCATTGCCGAACATCATGACTACGATGTGCCCGAGTTGTTGATCAGTCCGGTGACCGATGGTGCCGAGGCCTATCTCCAGTGGGCCGAACAATGGATGAATAATGACTAACCGATGGACTGCTTGGCTGGTTGCTCTGCCGGTCGCCATGGCCCTGCTGCTGGCGCCGCTCGCCCACAGTCAGATCAACCCCGACGACCTGCTGCCGGTTGAGGAAGCCTTCGCGCTTGAGGCCGCGGTTGTCGGCGATCAGGTGGAGTTGACCTGGCGGATTGCCGAGGGCTACTACCTTTATCGGCACGCGTTTCGGGTCGACGGGCTGGAGGAAGACGTGGTGCCGGGCGAGCTGCAGATTCCGCGCGGCCAGATGACCACGGACGAGTTCTTCGGTGAGACCGAAACATACCGGGGCCAGGTGCGTGTGCGGGTGCCGATGCTCCAGATACCCGAAGACGGTCGCATCGAGCTGCGGGTGCGGTCGCAGGGCTGCGCCGATCTGGGGCTGTGCTATCCGCCCAGCCGCGATCGCATCAGTTTGCAGATGAATCCGGTCGGGCGACCCGCTTCCACCCCGACGACCGGGCTGTCGGAGCTGCTGAGCCGGCCGCGCGCTCCGGCCCTCGGCCTGGCAGGGTCCAGCGAGGCCTTGCCTGCTGAGCAGGCTTTTTCGATCGCGGCCATAGCCGGTGACCCGGGCAGCCTTCTGGTTCGGGCAACAGCGCAGCCGGGCTACTACCTCTACCGCGAGCAGTTCACGTTCGAGCTGAATGACCGCGACATCGAGGTGGTCCGTGCTGATCTTCCAGCGGGAACACCCATTGTCGATGAGTCCTTCGGCGAGACCGAGGTCTACTACGGTGAAGTCGAGATTCCGCTCCACCTCGCCCGGCCAGCCGGTCCGGCCGAGACCTTGCGCCTGACCATTGAATACCAGGGCTGCCTCGAAGGCAGTATCTGCTATCCGCCGATGCAGACCACCTTGGCTGTGGATTTGCCCGCCGCGGAAACAGCCATCCGGCAGGATCAAGCTGGCGATCCTGCCGGCGAGTCATCGGTCCCGGCCGGGGAGCAGGATCGTCTGGCTGCAGCCCTGGCGGGCACGCCGGTGCTGGCTCTGTTGCTGTTCCTGGTCGCCGGCCTGCTGCTGGCGTTCACTCCCTGCGTGTTTCCCATGGTTCCGATTCTCTCCGGTCTGATTGCCGGGGAAGGAGACCGCATGACCACCGCCAGAGCGTTTCGTCTTTCGCTGGTCTACGTCTTGTCCATGGCCCTGGTCTACACCGCGTTCGGGGTCGTGGCCGGCCTGTTCGGGCAAAATCTGCAGGCGATCTTTCAGCATCCGGCGGTGCTCAGCGGCTTCGCCTTTCTCTTCGTTCTTCTGTCCTTGGCCATGTTTGGGTTTTACGAGCTGCAGCTGCCCAGCTCGGTCCAGACCCGATTGAACGAGCTCTCGAACCGCGCCGAAGGCGGAACCCTGATCGGGGCGGCCATCATGGGGGCACTCTCGGCCCTGGTGGTCGGACCCTGCGTGGCGCCGGCGCTGATGGGGGCATTGATCTACATCGGTCAGACCGGTGACGCTGTGCTTGGCGGCGCGGCCCTGTTTGCCATGGCCATGGGCATGGGTATTCCGCTGATTGTCTGGGGGACTTCGGCCGGCCGCCTGCTGCCGCGGGCAGGGGCCTGGATGAACGCGGTCAAGGCCGTGTTCGGGGTTGGCTTGCTGGCGCTGGCGATCTGGATGCTGGAGCGCGTGGTTCCGCCGCCGGTGATCATGCTGATGTGGGGCGCGCTTGCGGTGGCCAGCGGGGTCTACCTGGGCGCCCTGACGCGCCTGCCACCCGATGTGGCAGGCTGGCGCAAGCTTTGGCAGGCTCTCGGGGTGATCGCGCTGCTCTTTGGCAGTGCCCAGATCATTGGTGCCCTGTCCGGCGGCGATGACTGGATGCGGCCGCTGGATCACCTGAGTGGCGGCGCCAGCGCAGTGGCGCCGGTCGCGTCCGTCCCTTTTCGTCAGGTTGATACCTTGGATGCACTGCGGTCGGCCATCGCCACGGCCCCCGGTGCGGTTTTTTTGAGTTTTACCGCTGAATGGTGCGTGGACTGTCGGCGCATGGAGCGGCGCACCTTCCCGGAAGCCTCGGTTCAGGAGCGTTTTGCTCAAATGACGATCCTGAAGGTGGACGTGACCGACTACAACGACGATCATCGGGACATATTGGGGCACTTCGGCTTGATCGGGCCTCCAGCCTACCTTTTCTTTGCCGAAGGGCAGGAGCTTCCGGGTCTTCGAACCTATGGATTCATTCCGGCCGATGAGTTGACCCGGCTGCTGGATGAGGCGCGGGGCGTATGAGCAGAATGCTGTGGCTCTACATCGGCGCGGCGCTGATGGGGCTGGCGCTGGGCGGTGCTTTCGCCTGGCTGGGACGCACGCCGCCGGTGGCGCCCGGTATTGAGGGTGCTGCGGTGGGCGAGGTCCATCCGGGCTTTCGACACGGCGGGCTGGACGGTCAATGGGTCGACGCCGATGACTTCACGGGCCGGCTCTTGCTGGTCAATTTCTGGGCGACCTGGTGCGCCCCTTGTCGTCGAGAAATGCCTGTTTTGCAGCAGGCGAGCGCGCGCCACGGCGACGATTTGGCCGTGGTCGGACTGGCCATCGACGATTTGGCAGCAGTGCAAGACTTCGTGGCCGAACTCGGCATCGACTACCCCATCGCAGTCGGCAACGCCGACGTGATGGCGACCCAGCGTGCGTGGGGCAATTCAGCCGGTGCTTTACCGTATACGGTCTTGGTGGACCGGGACGGTGTCATCCGCTGGCAGCACCTTGGGGAGGTCAGCGCCGACCATCTCCATGACGCCTTGGAGCCTTGGCTTTAGGTGGCCCGTATTTGCTGCTCGGCGATCTAAAACGGCAGGCAACATGCCCCATACGGTAGCGAACGTGTGGACATCGTCTTTATTTTGCGGCACACTGGTCGACCGTCTATCTGACTGGAGTCAGCGTGCCAAGTGTTCTGGTGATCCACGGTCCGAATCTCAATCTCCTCGGACGGCGCGAGCCGGAGATTTACGGTCGAACCAGCCTGGAAGAAATCGATTCCCAGCTGCACCGATTTGCCGGAGACTGCGGTTTGACCCTGTCGTGCTTCCAGTCCAACGCTGAACATGAGCTGATCGAACGCATTCACGCTGCGGCCACCGATGAAACGAACTGGATCATCATCAATCCGGCCGGTTTGACCCATACTTCGGTGATTTTGCGCGATGCGCTTGCCGCCGTCGACCTGCCCTTCATTGAGGTTCACCTGAGCAATCCCGAACGCCGGGAGCCGTTCCGGCAGCACTCATACCTGGCCGACCTGGCTACCGGGAGAATCTCCGGACTGGGCGCCGATTCCTATCTGTTGGCGCTCCAGGCGGTGGTTAACCGCCTCGATTCCAAGCCCTGAACATCACCGCTTATCGAACACCGAGACCCCGATGGATCTTAGAAAAATCAAGAAACTGATCGAACTGCTCGAAGAATCCCAGCTCAGCGAAATCGAGATTCACGAAGGTGAGGAGTCGGTTCGTCTGATTCGTCACGCCGGCTCTGCTATTGCCCCGACAGCGGTTCCGACGATTTCGCCAGGGTCGTCGGTGCAGCTGCCAACTGCGGTGCCCTCCTCAGCCACCGAGTCCGCCGTTGAGGAGCCTGAAGTGCCAGAGGGCGAGCTGGTGCGCTCACCCATGGTCGGAACCTTTTATTCCTCACCGAACCCGGAAACGCCACCCTTCGTCAAGGTCGGCAGCAAGGTCGCGCTGGGCGATACGCTGTGCCTGGTCGAAGCGATGAAGATGTTCAATCAGATCGAGGCGGAAATCGCCGGTGATGTGGTTGCTGTACTGGTCGAAGACGGTCAGCCGGTGGAATTCGACGAGCCGCTGTTCGTCATCCGTAGTTCCTAGGCGAGACCACACATGGCGCCATTCAAGAAGATACTCATCGCCAACCGGGGCGAGATCGCGCTGCGAATCCTCAGGGCCTGCCAGGCGATGGACATTCGCACCGTGGCCGCGCATTCCACCATTGATCGCAATCTCAAGCATGTCGGCATGGCCGATGAGTCGGTCTGTATCGGTCCGCCACCGGCCGCCGAAAGCTATCTCAACGTGCCGGCCCTGATTGCCGCGATGGAAGTCACCGATGCCGAAGCGGTGCATCCGGGCTACGGCTTTCTGGCCGAAAACGCTGATTTCGCCGAGCGAGTTGAAGAGTCGGGTTTCGTTTTCATCGGTCCGCGCGCCGAAACCATTCGCCTGATGGGCGACAAGGTCTCGGCCATCAATGCCATGCGGCAGGCTGGCGTGCCCTGCGTTCCAGGGTCCAACGGCCCGCTGGACGATGATGAGCAGCGCTCCCTGCGTCTGGCCGGCGATATCCGATATCCAGTGTTGATCAAAGCGGCCGCTGGCGGTGGCGGTCGCGGAATGCGCGTTGTTGAAAAGGCGGATGATCTGGTTCGAGCCATCAGTCTGACCCGACAGGAGGCTCGCTCGGCCTTTGGTGATGACACGGTGTACATGGAGAAGTACCTGACCAATCCGCGCCATATCGAAATCCAGGTGCTGGCCGACGCCCACGGCAACGCCATTCACTTGGGCGAACGGGATTGTTCCATGCAGCGTCGCCATCAAAAGGTCATCGAAGAGGCGCCGGCCCCCGGCATCACCCCGGAACAGCGCGAGCGCATCGGTCGGATCTGTACCGATGCCTGCAAGCGCATTGGCTATCTTGGCGCCGGCACCTTCGAGTTTCTCTACGAGGACGGCGAGTTCTATTTTATCGAAATGAACACCCGGATCCAGGTGGAACACCCGGTCACTGAATGCGTGACGGGCATTGACCTGATCCGCGAACAGATTCGAATTGCGGCCGGTGAACCACTTGGCTTCGGACAGGATGCGGTGCGTATCAGCGGACACGCCATTGAATGCCGGATCAACGCTGAGGACCCGGAGAGGTTCCTGCCCAGGCCCGGACAGGTCGAGGCTTTTCATGCGCCGGGTGGTCCCGGCATTCGGGTTGACTCACATATCTACGACGGCTATTCAATTCCGCCGAACTACGATTCGATGATCGGTAAGCTGGTTGCTCACGCCGAATCGCGCCCTGCGGCTATTGCTCGCATGCGCGTTGCTCTCGATGAGATGGTGCTGCGTGGGGTGGTTACCAACCTGCCGCTCCACCAGCGACTCATGACCGACAGCGGTTTCGTGCGCGGGGGCAGCAATATCCACTACCTGGAAAAACTGCTGGGCTTGTAGCTCGCCCAGGGGGTTCTCGGGGCAAAAACCGCTGGCTGTTTCGCCCCTAGGGTTTCTTGCCTGACAGCGGCAGTGCCCCGAACGCGGCGTGCGCTACGAGGTGGGCTAGGCGGTCGAGATCCGGCACGATGGCCGCGCTTTCGCCCAGCATCACCCTGCCGGCCACGCCGATAGGGCGTTCGGTACCGGGTATCTCGGCCAGGCTGGAGCGATCGATTGTGGTCAGACGCGGAAACGCCTGGGCAAGTAGCGCGAAGTAGGGCATTCGCTCGCTGCCAATCAGCGACTTGGCGAAGCAGATTCGGGCACTGTCCAATGCTTCGTGTTCGGCCAGGCCGGCCAGAACCGAGAAGTGGATCAGGGGAACCTGCCAGCCGCGCCACAACAGTACGCCCGGCATCCAGGCGGGAGCGTCGGATACCGGTTCCGGTTGGGCGTAGCCCGTGACCTCGGCCACCGCTGCGTTGGGGAGCAACAGATCAGCGCCGGTCACCGGCACCAGTACGCAGCGGACTTCCGCGGCCGTCATGACGAAGTCTCCCCGGATTCTTTGAGCCCGAGCTGGGCCGAGACATGCGCCAGGAGTTCGCTTTCTTGGTAGGGCTTGGTCATGTAATCATTGACGCCGATGTCGATGGCTTTTCTGCGGTGTTTCTCGCCGCTGCGCGATGTAATCATGATCATCGGAATGTCCATCAGTCGCCGGTCGTTTCGGACATGGATCGCCAGTTCGTAGCCGTCCATGCGGGGCATCTCGATGTCCAGCAAGATGAGATCAGGCCTGCGGTCGACCATGACTTCAACCGCATCCAGGCCGTCACGGGCGGTCATGACATCAAAGCCGCGCTGCTCGAGCACCCGTTCGGTCACTCGGCGAACGGTGATGGAGTCATCAACCACCAGCACCAGCGGATTACGGTTGGTCGCGCGCGTGGACTCGGTGGGTATCTCAGATGTAGCAGCAACCGGAAGTCGACCGGAGGCAAACGCGCGTCTGAGCAATGGCCCGATGTCCAGGATGGGAACCACCTGGCCGTCGCCCGAGATGGTTGCGCCAAGAATGCCGACCACTGAGCTGATTTGGGGCCCGACCGGCTTGATCACGATCTCTCTGTGGCCCTGCAGTTCCCCGACTTTCAGGGCCGCTCGCTGATCGCCGGTCTCGACCATGAGCAGACTCAGCGTGTTGCCGCGCGGCGGCTCAGGTGGGAAGTCTAGCTGACGTTCCAGCTCGAGCAAGGGATAGGTCTGACCGCCGTACTCCAGCCCCGGCGATTCCTCCGCCAGTCGGGTTTGCCAGTCTGCGACCGGCAGTCGGACGACCCCGCGAACGGCCTGCAAAGGAATGGCGAACTGGCGATCGCCAATCCCGATGAGAATGCCCTGCAGAACGGTCAGCGATAGCGGGATGCGGATCACGAAAACCGTGCCCTGGCCGGTCTGTGTCTCGATCATCACGCTGCCGCCGGTCTGGCGGACCGTGTTGGCGACGACATCCAGCCCGATTCCGCGCCCGGACAATTCGCTGACCTTTTCTGCGGTGGTCAGCCCCGGAGCAAAGATCAAATTGGCGACGGTTGAATCATCCACTTGCTCATCGGGATCCAGGAGTCCGTTGGCCAGCGCCTGCTCCCGGATACGATCAAGGTTGAGTCCGGCTCCGTCATCAATGACTCGAATAACCAGCTCGGTCGACTCGCGCGCAACTTCGACCCGAATCCGTCCTGTCTCGGCCTTGCCGGCAGCTCTGCGTTGTGCCGGATCCTCGATGCCGTGGCTGACCGAGTTGCGCAGCAGGTGCTCGACCGGCGCGGTCATGCGGTCAAGCACGTTTCTGTCCAGCAGACCTTCACCCTCCAGCTCCACTTGCAGCTCAGCCTGTTTGCCAAGCTCTCTGCAAGCGTTGCGCACGACCCGACGGAAGCGCGGCAGCAGGGTGTTGAACGACACCATGCGGGCCTGCATCAATCCTTCCTGAAGTTCATTGGAGACGCGGGATTGCTGCAGGAGCAGGTTTTCGGACTGGCGGGCGTTGTCTTCCAGCAGCGTGCTGAGGCTGCCGAGGTCTCCGGTGGATTCAGCCAGCGCTCTCGACAACTGCTGGATGGTTGAATAGCGATCGAGCTCCAGCGGATCGAAGTCACTGTCGGCCGGGCCGTGCTCACGCTCGAAGCGCGCAAGTATCTGCGCTTCGGTCTCGATCTCGAGATTGCGTAGCTGGCCACGCAATCGTGCCACCGTGTCCTCGACCTCAAGAATGTTGGATCGCAGCTGGGCCATGTTCTGCTCCAGTCGCGACCGGAAAATACTGATCTCGCCGGCCTGGTTGACGAGGTCGTCCAAAAGGTCGGCATCGACGCGTAGCTGATCGCTGCGCGGGGTGGCCGAGTCTCCGTGGTCGGCGGTTGTCTCTTCCGCTGCGGGCTTGTCCAGCAGTTCGCCCGCTTCCAGGTCCTCGATCTGGGCGGTGAAGAGTTCCTCGACAGTCTTTACGGGTAGAGCACGTCGGTCGAATACCGCCTCGATCATTGCGTTGAGATGGTCACAGCCGGCTTCCAGCGCGTTGCGTCGCTCAGCGGTTGCGCTGCGTGTTCCCGCCGCAATTCCTTCCAGAAGCTCTTCGAGCGCGTGCGCAACCCCTGCAAGCGGGTCGAGCCCGACCATGCGCGCGCTGCCCTTGAGGGTGTGCAGGTCACGCTGTAGAGCGGTTACCAGTGTCTTGTCGTCTGGAGAGTCCTGCCACTGCTGCAGCAGTCCGTCGGCATGTTCGAGAAGGTCCATGCCTTCTTCGATGAAGGTGTCGAGCAGTTCCTCGCCGATCGAATCATAGTCCGGCGCAATGGTTGCCGCTTCCGGCTCTGGCTCTGGCTCTGGCTCTGGCTCTGGCTCTGGCTCTGGCTCTGGCTCCGGCTCCGGCTCCGGCTCCGGCTCCGGCTCCGGCTCCGGCTCCGGCTCCGGCTCCGGC
>JAZBOC010000085.1:0-3558 GCA_036353315.1 Wenzhouxiangella sp.
ACAATGTCGGCAATCGCCGCATCGCCCAGTTCGGCCAGGCGCGGGTTGCCCAGCCACAGCTCGCACCAGCGCTCGACCAGGCGGCGCGGCAGATGCTCGGCCAGGATGGTTTTCAACTGCGCGCGCGGCCGTTCGGCGCGCAGCTGTTTGAGGGTTTCGGCCAGATCCAGCTCGGGCAACAGATCGATCCGGACCGAATCGCCCGGCTGCCAGTAAGACGAAACCTGGAGCATGGCCGGGCCGCTCAAGCCCCGGTGGGTGAACAAGGTGCCCTCGCGGAACTGCCCGGCGCCGGTTTCGGCCCGGCAGTCGAGCGAGATTCCGGCCAGTCCGTCGATCTGCTCGAGCTTACGGCCCTCGAACACGAACGGCACCAGCGCTGCGCGCGTGGGCAGGACCTTCAGCCCCTGATCTCGGGCAAAGTCGAAGCCAAAGCCGGTCGCCCCCATGCGCGGAATCGAGTAGCCGCCGGTGGCAATGACCAGCGATTCGCAGGTGATGGTTCCTGCCGGCGTGGACAGGCGGTGCGGCGGTCCCAGCTGCTCGATGATCACCGGCGCGTGAGTCTGCACCTGCGCCCCGACCCGCTCGCACTCGGCCAGCAGCATGGCCACGATCTGCTTCGATGACCCATCGCAGAACAGCTGGCCCAGCGTTTTTTCGTGGTAGGCGATGCGGTGTTTTTCGACCAGCGCGATGAAATCCCACTGGGTGTAGCGGCTGAGTGCCGACTTGCAAAAATGCGGGTTGGCCGAAAGAAAGTTGTCCGGGCCGGTGTGCAGGTTGGTGAAATTGCAGCGCCCGCCGCCGGACATCAGGATCTTCTTGCCGACCTTGTTGGCATGATCCAGCACCCGCACCAACCGACCGCGCTCGCCGGCCGCGATCGCGCTCATCAGCCCGGCCGCGCCGGCGCCGATCACGACGACATCGGTGTGCTCTTTCAACATGCTTGAATCGTGATATTCAAAAGCCGCCGGGTGGTTTAGGAGATTTGGTCGGCCATTGTCTCACCGGTCGACCACCACCCGGGGTGCAAGCGTCGCGATCAGGCCAAGATCAAGCTGCTGATCGCGCGCTATCGGCGTTGCATCATGATGAGGGATGCAACACAGGAAATGTTTCCGCTAGAATATTGGGATATTGTTACTTAAATATGGGTGCCCATATGAAAACCACGGTTGAAATTTCTGATTCCGTGCTCAGCGCCGCCCGTGATCTTGCAAGGCGTGAGCGGACCACCGTCAGGGCCCTGATCGAGCGTGGGCTTCGGCACGAGCTGGCTGAAGCCGAAAGGAAACCTGAATTCCAGCTTCGACGTGCGACATTCGGCGGCAACGGACTGCGATCGGATAGCCCCGACCTGAGATGGGATCGCCTGCGAGAGCTGGCCTACGAGGACTCGCCCGCTTGATCGCTGTCGACACCAACATTCTGGTTTACGCGCACCGCGAAGACAGTCCTTTTCATCATCCGGCCTACCGGCAGATCGAATCCTTGGCGAACTCTCGTGCCGCTTGGGCAGTGCCCTGGCCCTGCCTGCACGAATTCTTCAGCATCGCCACCCATCCCAGAGTTTTCGACCCGCCGACGCCGCCGAGCGGAGCGATCGATCAGATCGAAGCCTGGCTGGAGTGCCCAACTCTGAACTGTATCGGTGAGAGCCACCAGCACTGGTGCGAACTCCGCCCACTACTGGAGTCTGCCCGGATCGCTGGCCCGCGTGTGCATGATGCCCGCATTGCAGCGATCTGCTTGCAGCATGGCATCAGCGAGCTCTGGACCGCAGATCGTGATTTCTCTGCCTTCCCCGGCTTGAAGACCCGCAATCCACTGGTCGGCTGAATCTCGGTAAGGCAAGCCCATGATCCCCTGGCTGTTCGCCCGCGTTGGAGCCCCGAACCGATCGATGCGAGCTCTGGCGGCCGAGACGACCGATCGGGGCCTCCCTCGACCGGATCAATCCAGCACGCTGCAGCTCGCCTGGTCGGGCAGGGTCAGGCGGATCACCTCGATCTCGCCGCTGCCCAGGGCCACCGTGTCATAGCTGAACACGCCGCTGCGGCAGTCATTGAAGCGCACAGTCAGGCTGCCCCAGGTCTCGAAGGCTTCGAATTCCGGCGGATTGCGAAAATCCACGGCCTGCCCGGGCTCATCAACCGAGATCATCTCGACGGTGACTTCCGAGGCGCCGTAGTCGAAGCGCTCGACGCCCGTGGCCCAGATCTGGCGGCCGTCGCGAAAGTCGTACCAGTAGACCAGCAGCAGCGGGCCTTCTTCGTTCGAGGCGTCGTTGGCGACCTCGATATTGAAACCGGTGCCGTTGGTCGTCGGATCGAACCATGAGCCGGTGTGCAGCGGCATGATCGGGAACCCGCGCGTCTCGACCGCCCTGCGCACCAGCGGCGGCCGCACCGGCACATCGTCGAAGCGACTGGCGCCGACCAGTTTGCTCAGCACCCGGTCAGCGTTGATGTTGCGCAGCACTTCCAGCCCGCTCACGACCCGACCGAACACGGTGAACTCGCCATCCAGGAAATCGTTGCGCGCCAGGTTGATGAAAAACTGGGTCCGGCCGGAATCGGGGTTGTCGGGAAACAAGGCCAGGGCCACAGTGCCGATCTCGTTGTCAAGACCATTGTTCGGCGTCCCGGGGACTGGATCACGGGTCGGCTCGCGCAGTCGGAATTCGCGGTCATAACCGCCACCCTGAACGACAAAGCCCTCGATGCTGCGATGAAAGATCAGCCCATCGTAAAAACCGTCATTGACGTAAGCCAGGAAATTATCGACATAGCCCGGCGCGCGCTCTGGATCAAGCTCGAGCAGGATGGGGCCGCGGTCGGTGTCCATCCACACCCGCGGGTTGTCGGCCAGGGCCGGCAGGCCGGCCAAAAGGGCAGCCAGGAGCAGCAGCATGCGTCGGATCATCAATGAGGTTTCCGGATCAGTTAGACGAATTCGTATTGTACGGGCAGGCATCGCGCGACCATGGACTGAAAGTCCGCAACTCGGTTCACAGTCATTTTCCGGGTGAATGACCGCTCTCGTCCTTTCCCGTATCATCGCTGTGGAGCATTCTCAGGCAAGCCGCATGCAGCAGGCATGTTGACATTTCGGTGCTTGGTCTTCCTTGCGCTGGCTTTTTCCGCCACGATCGGTCAGGCGCTGCCGCCACCGCCGGGCAAGCCGCCCGTGCGCTCTTACGGGATGGACGAATACGGTGGTCATCTGACCAACTGGGTGGTCCGACAGGCGCCGGATCAACGCATCGTGGTCGGCGGGGGCGACGGGCTGGTGATCTTCGACGGCGCCAACTGGCAGACGATCCGCTCGCGTCACCGCAATCGAATCCGGGTGATGGAGATCGATCCATCGGGCCGGATCTGGATCGGCTCATCGGACGAATTCGGCTACTTCGAGCCGGACGAGGACGGGGGCCTGGTCTACCATTCCTTGAGCGACCGACTGCCCGAGGAACTGCGCGACTTCGGCGAGATTCGCGGTCTCCATCAGATCGGTGAGGCGGTCTATTTCCATGCCTTGCGTCACCTGTTC
>JAZBOC010000005.1:0-5630 GCA_036353315.1 Wenzhouxiangella sp.
GGCATGCTGACCCTGATCGGAACGCCGCCCAACCTGATTGTCAGCCGTGAGCTCGTTCAGTCTGGTCTTGAAGGCTTCGGCTTCTTTTCCTTTACTGCGCCCGGGTTCGTGATGCTGCTGATCGGGATCGGCTACATGTTGCTGGTGGGGCGGCTCCTGGTGCCCGATCGCAGCGCCGAGTCCGGTGTGCGCGACCACGGGCCAGAGTGGATTGAGCTCTTCGCCCAGTATGGCCTGAACGAACAGCTCCAGCAGCTTCGTGTGCCCAGGGGGTGTCTGCTGGCCGCAGCCGATGTGAGCAGCAGCGAGCTTCGATCCCGTTACGGCGTGACCGTGCTCGCCATTGCCAGCACCACGGCCAAGGGTCGCTTTGTCCGCAAGGCTGAGCCGGGCACCATGATCCGTGATGAAGACGACCTGTATGTCGTGGGTCGGCCGGACCTCATTGACAACGTGGTCAATCACTTCGGCCTGCGCGTGGTGGCAGAGCACGCCCAGTTGCCCGATGATCTGCTGCTGGTCGATGCGGTGGTGCCACCGCGCTCGGCGTTCGTCGGCAGAACGCTCAGGCAATTGCGTCTGCACAGCGGCGCTGGAGTCACCGTTCTGGCTCAGCGCGCTGCCGGATCGGACGAACTGCTGCTGGATCTGGATCGTCCCCTGGCCGCGGGGGATGCACTGCTGATGACCGGCAGTCCCAAAGCGCTGCGTCAGACGGCGCGGTCCCGTCATGATCTGGTGCTGCTTGAAGACCTGCAGGAGGACGACGGCGAGCGGCGTCAGAAAGCACCGCTGGCCATTAGCGTCATGCTGGGGATGATGCTGTTGATGAGTCTTGGCTGGGTCAGCAACGTGATTGCCGTGATGCTGGCTGCGGTCGTGCTCGTGCTCACCGGCTGTGTCCGAATCGAAGAGGCGTATCGCAGCATCAACTTTGAGGCCGTGGTGCTGATCGCTGCGATTCTGCCCATGGCCACTGCGCTGGAGAAAACAGGAGGTCTTGCGCTCGCCTCCGAAGCATTGCTGGCGGGCAGCGGCCAGTTTGGCCCTCTGGCGGTAATGGCCGTGCTGTTTATCTTCACCGCAGGCTTGAGCCAGGTGGTCTCGAATACGGCGACGACCGTGCTGGTCGCACCCGTTGCCCTGCAGGCGGCGGTCGCGCTGGAGGTCAGCCCTTATGCCATGCTGATGACCATTGCTCTGGCAGCCTCCAGCGCCTTCATGACCCCGGTGGCCTCCCCGGTCAACACCCTGGTCCTGAGCGCCGGCGGCTATCGCTTCATGGATTTCGTGCGAGTTGGCTTGCCGCTGCAGGTCATCATGCTGATCGCCACGCTGCTCGTGGTGCCGCTGTTCTTCCCCCTTTAGCCGGCTGAGGCTGCCTGCCCCGTCTTATCGTTCCTCGAAAAGTACGGTGTGGAGAATGCGGTAGACCCCGGTATTGTCCAGATCGACGGGCAGCAGATCGCTGCGGTATCCGTGCGCCTTGGCCACCACGCTGCCCGGATGGTCATCTTTGGCCGCCCAGGCGATACCGAACACATGCGTGTTGCCGTACTGGTCGGGCAGGCTGACAAATGGTCTGCCACCAGTGCCGTCGGGGCCATCCAGCTCTGCGCCGGTCGGTGTCGATTCCGGAAGCTCAAAGTCCGGTGCGGGATCTTTGGGGGCCCAGACCGTGGGACTTCCGGCATCGCTGTCGGCGCCAACCAGCAACAGTGTGGGTCGCTCGGGATTCGCGTCAATGAAATCCATGCTGATGCCGATGGCCCGATCCGCCCGACCTAGGGCGTCCAGCATGCCGCGCGCGTTGGTGCGGTTGGAGAAGTTATCGGTGCCTTCCTCTTCGGCGACCAGAAAGAAATCGCGATCCGGATCTGCACCCAGGATCTCCAGCGCCTTGCTGACCATTTCGTCAAAGCTCGGCTGATCGGGGTTGTAGGTCTCCAGGCCGCTGGCGGCGAGTCGATCCTCGCGAAGGTCGTTGTAAGTATCAACCGCTGCAAAAATGCCGATCACCTTGTCGACGCCAGCTTCCAGCGCCATCAGTTCGTCGCGGGTGAAAATGACCGTGTAGCCTGCCTCGCGTGCTTCGTCAATGAGGTTGCGGCCGTCATCGCGCACGCCAATCTGACCATGGACGCCGGTCACGCTGCTGGGCAGAAGAAAAATCTCGCCCCCGACAAAAATCAGATCGGCACCGCTTGCAAAAACATCACTGGCAATTTCGGTGACGTTACGCCGGCTCTCGTTACTGGCCAGAAATACCCCGGTCCCCGGCTCGCCGATATGGCCTGAGTTGACAATGCCGACGCGGTGCCCGGCCGCCATGGCCTCTTCCATGATCCCGACTTCAGCCCCTGATACCGCGGTGAGCGCCTGATCCCGGTCCATGCCATAGGAATCGTGGTGAACCTTTTTTCCGTAGGCATGCACGGTGGCGCCGGCGTGCGAGCTGGTCGAAAGCCAGTTCTTCTGGTGCGGTCGATAGGCCGCCAGGCGTTCCATCCGGTCCCAGCTCAGGTGTCCGTCCGGCCCGGCATAGAGCAGCCGGCCGGCATTCCAGTGGCCGAGCCCGGTGCCATCAGGATGGATAAAGATGGCGCTGGCCGACCAGGCACTTGTGGCCATGATGCTGGTCAGGACAAGGGCGACGGGCAAAAACGATCGGCGAATCATCAAAAACAGACCTCAAGAAGCTAGAAAATAATCAGGCGGCAAGAATACACCGCTCAGGTTTCAGAGTTGTTGCTCCTGGCGGGGCAGGTCATCCACTAGAGGCTGTCGCGCCGCTCGCGGCGCGGGGCGAGCGCGGGGACATCCACATCCAGCTCGATCGTGCGCCGTTCGCCTGCCAGCCACAGTTCGATGGCTGCTTTCTCTCCCCGCGCGGTGGCGTTGACCTGCTCCAGGAAGGCCAGTGGAGCGGAGACGCTGAGGTCGTTGACCCGGGTGATGAAGGCGCCGGGCCGCACGCCGGCCAGGGAAGCCAGACCGACCGCGCCGCTGACCAGCACGCCGGGCTCATCCGGTAGGTCCAGCGCTTCGCGCAGCCCGTTATCGGCTTGCATGACGCTGATGCCCAGCGCGGTGACCACTTCGTCACTGCCGCCCAGTCCCTCGAAGGGGATGTCGGCGCCAGCGGCCAGAACGTCGGGGGAAACAAAGATCGCCGCACCCGTTCGAACCGCCAGCGCCAGGGCGTCACTGGGTCGGGAATCAATCAGCAGCGGCTCGCCCTGATCACGGGTGATCTTGAGGGCTCCGAAGTAGGTTCCGTCGCGCAGCTCATCGACGATCACCCGTTCCAGTCTCCCGCCCAGACCGGCAATCAGGCTCACGCCCAGGTCGTGGGTCATCGGCCGTGGCATCTCGATAGCCCGCTGAGCGGCAATAATGGCGCGGGCTTCAGTCGGGCCGATGAAGATCGGAACCACCGAACCGCTGTCCGGTTCGCGCAACAAAACCACCGGCGCGCCGCTCATTGGCACCATCCCGACCGTGGCCAGTTCGACTGCAATCAGCGCCTCGGACGGCACGGCCAGTCGACGCGGCTCGTCCGCGGCCGCGCTGGGTGCAAGCCAAAGGGCGAAAATAATGAGAATGGCTCGGTAAACGGTGCGCATGGTCATGCCAGACTTCCGGATTATTCGTGCGCGGCCAGAATAGCGTGTCCGTCTCGGACGGAACGTCAAAACCGTCCTGGAGCCCTTCAGCTTGGTTAGACTGCGCGTTCGTTCCATGTTGATTGCTCGCTACCCTTGACTTCCGGATTGCATGACGTCATCGCTTTGCTCGAGCTCGAGCGGCTGGACGACAATCTTTTTCGCGGAGACAGCCACGATATTGGCGCTCCCCAGGTGTTTGGCGGCCAGATTGTCGGTCAGGCCCTGTCGGCGGCTCACCAGACCGTCGATGCCCGTCGTCCACATTCGCTGCACGCTTATTTCCTGCGCCCGGGAGACTTCAATCATCCGGTGATCTATCAGGTGGAGCGTCCGCGTGACGGCGCAACCTACTCGAACCGGCGCGTGGTCGCCATCCAGCATGGCCGCCCGATTCTCAACATGACCGCGTCCTTCAAGGTCGATGAGGATGGCTTTGAGCATCAGGCTGACATGCCCGACGTACCTGGTCCTGAAGGTTTGGTCAGCAGCACGGATCTGGGCCGGGCCGCGGCCGAGCATGCCCCGGAGAAGATGCGCCGCTTGCTCATGCATTCACCGCCGTTCGAGTTTCGCCCGGTCGAGCCGCCGAAGTTCATGGACCCGGGCGCTCGCGAGCCACGCAAGCACATCTGGATGAAAGCCTGGGAGCGCCTGCCGGATGACGAGGCACTGCATCGTCATCTGCTGACCTATGTCTCGGACTATGAATTGCTCGGCACCGCCATTTTTCCGCACAAACTCGACTTTCAGAGCCGTCGCGTCCAGATGGCCAGTCTGGATCACGCGCTCTGGTTCCATCGCCGCTTCCGCGTCGACGACTGGCTGCTGTATGCCTGTGATTCGCCCTCCAGCGCCGGTGGCCGCGGATTTTCCAGAGGTCAGATCTTCACGCGCGACGGCGCGCTGGTTGCGTCGGTTGCTCAGGAAGGCGTTATTCGGCCCCGCCGGCAGCCAGAATGAGATCCAGATAAGCGCCTTTGACCAGATCGCTGTCCTGAATCCCCAAAGCCTGCATCAGGTTCTCGGCTTCGTGCAGGCCGGCTGCTTCATCCTCGCCTTCCGACAGAACGACCTCCAGCTCCATAAAATCGCCCAGGCCCTCGACCTGGTCCAGGTGAATCCGGGTTCGTCCGGCCAGATACAGCGTGCGCTGCTTGACCACCCGACCTAGCTGGCCATAAGCCAGGGTCAGCGTGTCTCTCAAGCCTTCAGGGTCGTGGCTTGAGGTTATCCGGTAAAAAGAGGTCTTGGGCCCCGACTCATCGGCGCGACGGTAGAAAATCAGCTCGGCGGTGCCATTTCCGAAATCGCGCAATTTCAGCCGCCCGTTCGGGCAATGGAAGAAGGTGTCGTCCTGAGCAATTCGTTCTGGACCACGGTCGGCAAGCTGCTTGGCGAGCGCTTCGAGCCGCTGAAAGTCTCTTACTTTGGCTTTGATTTCAACGTTTCGGGCCATGGGCTGCTTTGCGATTCAAGACTACGGTGAGCAAGCATAGATGAATCCGGCCGAAAAAATTAATTGAAGAAAGTGCTTGACATATTGTGCACAGCTTCATTACTGTTCGGCCCATGGACACCCGCCAGCGCCAATCAAACGTTGCCACCGCTGCCCCTCAGGAGCAGCGCGGCAATCTGATTGAGCAGCAGGTCTGGGCGCTTTCGCTCGTACTCGTACTCGTACTTATTATTTCGCTCACAGGTAGCGGGTACGTCTAGCGCACGATTAACAAACACCAGACGAAACGAAACCCCGCTACCGAAAGGAGCGGGGTTTTTTTTGGCCTGGTGTTGCTTGACAAGGATCAAAGGCAACGCAACAGGGCATGGAAAGCGACAAGATCAAAAAGGGGATGAGCCGGGCACCGGCCCGGGCGATGCTCAAGGCCACGGGTCTGAGCGATGCCGATATCGACCGCCCGCTGGTGGCCGTGGTCAATACCTGGTCTGAGGTCACGCCCTGTA
>JAZBOC010000086.1:0-21466 GCA_036353315.1 Wenzhouxiangella sp.
CCGCCTCGGCGCGGACCTCGGCCAGGTGCATGTCCGGTCGAGTCAGGGTCCCGGTCTTGTCCAGCACCACGTGGCTGATTTTCGGCAGCAGTTCCAGGCTATCCGGGCGGCTGATCAGGACGCCAAGGCGAGCGAAGCCGCGCGCGGCCGCGGCCAGGGCCACCGGGGTCCCCAGTGCCAGCGCGCAGGGGCAGGAGACGACCAGCACCGCCAGCACCACCGGCAGGGCCATGGCCGGGTCGATCTGCCACCAGACGATGCCCGACACGCTGGCGCCGGTCAGGACGAAGGCCACGAACCAGGAGGCCAGGCGATCGGCCATGCGCGCCATGCGCGGCTTGAAGCTGCGCGCCTGATCGAGCAGCCGCACGATGCCCGACAGCACCGTGGACTGGCCCAGGTCCTCGATTTCCAGCGTCATCTGGCCCTCGCGCACCAGGCTGCCGGCCAGGACGCGCTCGCCCGCGCCGCGCCGGCGCGGGATGGACTCGCCCGACAGCAGCGATTCATCGACCATCACCGTTCCGGTCTCGATCCTGCCGTCGGCCGGCACGGTTTCGCCGGCGCTGAGCTGGACCCGGTCACCGGCAGACAGCTCGATCAGCGCGACCATTTCGCTGCCCGATGCGCTCAGGCGGCGGGTCTGCACCGGCAGCGAGCGGGCCAGCGCCGACTGCAGCTGGCCGGCGTTCTGGCGGGCCACCAGCACGGCATAGCGGCCCAGCAGCAGAAAGAAAATGAACATCACCACCGAGTCGAAGTACGGCTCTCCGGCATCGAGCAAGGTGATGACGATGCTCGAAAACAGCGCCAGCAGCATGGCGGCTGCGACCGGCACGTCCATGCCCATGCGCCGCTGGATGAGCGTGCGCCAGGCCGACTTGTAGAACAACTGCCCGGCATACAGGGCCACCGGCACGGCCACGATCATGGAGATCAGGTTGAAAAAGCGCTCGGTCTCATGGTCGATGTCCTGCCAGGCCCCGATGTAGTTCGACAGGGCAAAGCTCATCACTTGCATCATGCCCAAGCCCGCCACGACGATGTACTTGAGCATCTGGCGACGCTCGGTCTGGTTGCGCGCCGTGCCTGCTTCGGGGGAGTCCAAATGGGGTCGGTAGCCGAGTGCGGCCAGGCGCGCGGCGACTTCGCTCAGGCGACTGCGTTCGGGATCAAAGCGCAAGTGAGCGCGCCCGTCGGCCACGTCGACCCGAATTTCGGCGACCCCGTCCAGGGCGCCGACAAAGCGCTGGATCAGCCAGGCGCAGGCCGCGCAATGGACGTTTTCCAGCACCAGGGTGAGACGCTGCAGACCGTCGCAGTCGGCCCGGGCATAGTGCGCCAGCACGGCCGCTCGATCCCAGGCGCCGAAATCCTTCGCGCTGGCCTGGCCGGCCTGTTCGGGTCGGTCGGGCAGGGCGTCGCGGAAATCGTAGTAGCGGTTCAGTCCGGCCGAGTCGATCAGCTGGGCCACCGTCTGGCAGCCGTGGCAGCACATCGCCCGGGCCTGACCATTGATTTCGGCACTGATATTCAAGCCTGGCGGAATGGCTTCACCGCAGTGCCAGCAGCCGCCGTTTTGGTGGCGGAGAGGCGGCTTCACGGCAGCCGGGCTTCGACCACGATCGCCTTGCCGAGATCTCCGTCGAGGCGGCCGGACAGCACCCAGGACTGGGCCAGGTCACTGACGATGACATGGGAGCGCGCGACCGGCGGATCCGGGACCCGGCCGCGGTAGTCGCCGCGCCCCCGATGGTCGACGACGACCACGCGGTCCCCTTCGCTGGTGGCCGGGTGACGGAACTGAATCATGAGCTGGGCCGGAAGGCCGTCCGGGTTGTCGGCCGCCAGGGTCAGGACGACTTCATCGATGATCAATTCCAGCCTTCCGGCCAGACCCAGAGCCTGGGCCGCGGTCGCCCGATCGTCTTGTTCGGTGATGAACTTCGCCAGGCGCTGATACTCGCCGCGCACGATTTCCGGGGGGCTGGACAGGCCGATGAAGGCCAGGGTCGAGCCGGCGACCACGCCCAGGCCGGTGATCCCGATCAGGATCCAGGGCCAGGGTTCCTTGTACCAGGGAAGGGGCAGGGGCGCTTGCATCAGCTGTGCTCGGTCATGGGTTGGCGGGGATGAAAAAGCGGGTTTCCACGCGCAGGCTGCGATCGCTCTGCGAATCGCCGGCGATGATGGTCATGGGCTGCATGCCGGGGTCGGCTGCGGTCAGGGGCAGGGCCACGGTCAAGGGCAGATCGGCGGTCTGGCCGGGGGCGACTTCGACCGTCCCGGTTGGCTCGACCACCCGAATGCCGGGCAGTCCTTCGGCACGGATGTCGAGCACCATGGTCTGCTCGCTTCGATTGGTCAGCTTCAGGCTGTAGCCGTTTTCCAGCTCGCTGCCGCTGAGCCGGTAGAGCGATGTTCGATCGCGCAGTACGTCGGCGATCAGCGGATCGCGCCCGGTCAGGAACACGCCGATGACCGTGGCCAGCAGCGCCAGGGCCGCCAGGTAGATGAAGATGCGTGGCCGGATGATGCGGGTCGGCTTGTGCTGGAGCGCGTTCTCGGTGGTGTAGCGAATCAGGCCGCGCGGGTAGTCCATCTTGTCCATGACTTCGTCGCAGACGTCGATGCAGGCGGCACAGGCAATGCACTCGATCTGCAGGCCTTTGCGGATGTCGATGCCGGTCGGGCAGACCTGGACGCAAGCCATGCAGTCGATGCAATCTCCCAGGCCTGCGGCCTTGTGGTCGGTGGCCTTGGAGCGTCCGCCGCGCGGCTCGCCGCGCTCTGCGTCGTAGGAAATGACCAGGCTGTCGGCATCGAACATGGCCGACTGGAAGCGCGCGTACGGGCACATGTACTTGCATACCTGCTCGCGCATGTAGCCGGCGTTGCCGTAGGTGGCAAAGCCGTAGAAGAACAGCCAGAAAGTTTCCCAGCCGCCGAGCTCAAAGCTCAGCACCCGCGGACCCAGATCGCGGATCGGCACGAAGAAGCCGACGAAGGTAAAACCGGTCCACAGGGCGAAGGTGATCCACAAAAACTGCTTGGACGATTTGCGCAGGATCTTGTCCCTGGTCCAGGGCGCCTTGTCGAGCTTGATGCGTTTGTTGCGCGTGCCCTCGGTGACCCGCTCCATCCACAAAAATACCTCGGTCCAGACCGTTTGCGGACAGGCATAGCCGCACCACAGCCGCCCGGCCAGGGCGGTGAAAAAGAACAGCGTGAGTGCGGCCATGGCCAGCAGCAGCGACAGGATGAACAGGTCCTGCGGCCACAGGGTGATGCCGAAAAAGTGGAACTGGCGGCCGGGCAGGTCGAACAGCACCACCTGCTGGCCACCCCAGTTGATCCAGGGCAGAACGTAAAACAGCCCCAGCAGCACCCAGGCGGCGATCACGCGCAGGCGTGAAAAGCGGCCCTTCGTTTCGCGCGGGTAGACCTTGGGCTGCTTGACGTACAGCGGAATGGTCTGGCTGTTTCCGGCAGAGTCGCTCATGTCTGGTCGGGCGGATTGAATCGCGAGAGTGGCTTGAGAAGGACGCGCGTGAACAGACTCGAGGAGGCGGTTGCCGCCCAGAACATGAAAAAGGCGATCGTGTATCCGCCCAGGCGCGAGATTTCGAGGTCGGGAAAAGTGATGTCGCGCAGCACCAGCGGATCGACCACGATGAAAAACACCACCGTGGCCATGCCGGCGGCGAAGAACGATGGCCACAGGATGGCCCCCAGCACCTGGACCAGTGGCGGCTGCGCTCCTGAATCCGGGGCAGCCGGCGTGGGTCGGTCTCGATCGCGATCAGCCATCGCGCTCATTCTGGCCCAGGCTGAGCACGTAGGCCGTCACCAGCCGTGCCCGCGACTCGCCCAAAAGGTCGCGCTGGGCCGGCATCACGCCATTGCGGCCGCCGCGGATGGTGTGGCGAAGATCGTCGATGCTACCGCCGTAGGTATAGACGCCGGCGGTGAGATCGGGCGCGCCCAGCACCGGATTGCCCTTGCCGTCGCCGCCGTGACAGGCGGCGCAAAGCAGGTCGAAGTGACGTTTTCCGGCTGCAGCCATGCTGGTATCGACCGACTGGCCGGCCAGCTGCTGAACGTAGACGGCGGTACGCGTGATCTGCTGGTCGTTCAGGGCACCCTCGAAGCCGGGCATGGCGGCCTGGCGTCCCTGGTAGATCGTGGTCCAGACCTGGTCGGGCTGGCTGCCCCAGATCCAGTGGTCGTCGGTCAGGTTCGGGTAGCCGCGTGCCCCCCGGGCATCGGAGCCGTGGCAGGTCGAACAGTTGGTCCTGTACAGGTTGCGGCCGGCCTCGAGAGCCTCGGGGTTTTGCGCCAGCTCCGCAAGCGGCAGGGATACCAGTGGACCGAAGCGCTCCTCGAAGGCGGCGTTGGCGGCGGCGCGCTCCTCCTGATACTGGCCCTGCGAAGTCCAGCCCAGCGTGCCCTCATACCGGCCCAGACCGGGGTAGAGCACAAGATAAATCAGCGAAAAGATCACCGAAGCGTAGAACAGCCAAAGCCACCAGCGCGGCATGGGGTTGTTGAGTTCCTCGAGATCTTCATCCCAGACGTGTCCGGTGGTTTCCTGGCCCTCCTGATTGGTGCCGGTGGGGACCTTGGTCTTGCCGGTGGCGATGAACAGCCAGACCATGCCGGCGGTAAAAGCCAGCGTGATGATGACGATAAACCAGTGCCAGAACGCACTCATGACTCCGACTCCTTGTCCCTGTGGTCCCTGTTTTCCGTGTCCTCTTCGTCCAGCGGCATGTGGGCCTGCTCGTCGAAGTCTTCCTTGTCCTTGACCAGGAAGACCCAAACGGCGATGCCGATGAAGGCCAGCATGACAAAGCCTGTCCAGATTCCGCTGCTCATGGCGCGCTGGTTCCGTTTTGCCCGGTCCACTGCGTCCCCAGTCCCTGCAGATAGGCGACGATGGCGTCGAGCTCGGTCTTGCCACTGACCGCTTCGCGCGCGGCCTGGATCTCTTCGTCGCTGTAGGGATGCCCCAACCGCTGCAATGCACGCATCCGCGTCTCGACGACCTGTCCGTTGACGAGGCGCTCGGCCAGCCAGGGGTAGGCCGGCATGTTGGACTCCGGCACCACCGCACGCGGGTCAACCATGTGCAGGTAGTGCCAGTCGTCGCTGTAGCGCCCGCCGACCCGGGCCAGGTCCGGACCGGTGCGCTTCGAGCCCCACTGGAACGGCCGGTCGTAGACAAACTCACCGGCGACCGAGTAGTGGCCGTAACGCTCGGTTTCGGCCCGGAACGGGCGAATCTGCTGGCTGTGACAGTTGTAGCAGCCCTCGGACACGTAGACGTCGTAGCCTGCCAGGCGCAGCGGGCTGTAAGGTTCAACACCTTCGGCCGGCTCGACCACGGCGCCCTTGAACATCAGCGGGACGATTTCGACCAGCCCGCCGAAGCTGATGGCGATGACGATGAGGACGGCCATCAGACCGATGTTTTTCTCGATTTTCTCATGCATGGTGATTCGCTCCTCGCTCGTCTTTAGGCGTGAGCCGGTGCCGCGACCGGCACTTCCTCGGCTGTTTTCGGCGCCGTCTGCCAGGTCTTGTAGACGTTGTAGACCATGAAGAACATGCCCGACAGGAAGACCAGGCCGCCGATCAGGCGGAGGATGTAGTACGGTTCGGTGAACTGGAGGACCTCGATGAAGGTATAAGTCAGCGTGCCGTCATCGTTGAAGGTGCGCCACATCAGGCCCTGCATCACCCCGGCGATCCACATGGCGACGATGTAGAGCACGGTGCCGATGGTCGAGGTCCAGAAGTGCCATTCGATCAGGCGGATCGAATACATTTCCTTGACCCCGAACAGGCGCGGAAAGAGCACGTACAGCGCGCCGATGGAAATCATTGCCACCCAGCCCAACGCGCCGGCATGGACGTGACCGATGGTCCAGTCGGTGTAGTGCGACAGCGCGTTGACGGTCTTGATCGACATCATCGGTCCCTCGAAGGTCGACATGCCGTAAAACGACAGCGCCACGATCATGAAGCGCAGGATCGGGTCGGTCCGGAGTTTGTGCCAGGCCCCGGACAAGGTCATGATGCCGTTGATCATGCCGCCCCAGCTTGGCGCCAGCAGCATGATCGAGAAGATCATTCCCAAGGTCTGGACCCAGTCCGGCAGGGCGGTGTAGTGCAGGTGGTGGGGGCCGGCCCACATGTAAATCGCGATCAGCGACCAGAAGTGGACGATGGACAGGCGATAGGAGTAGATGGGGCGCCCGGCCTGCTTGGGTACAAAGTAGTACATCATCCCCAGGAACCCGGCGGTCAGGAAGAAGCCGACCGCGTTGTGGCCGTACCACCACTGGACCATGGCATCGACCGTGCCCGAGTAGATCGGGTAGGAGTGGGTCAGTCCGGTCGGCAGCGCCAGATTGTTGACGATGTGGAGCACGGCCACGGTCAGGATGAAGGCCCCGAAGAACCAGTTGGCCACGTAGATGTGCTTGACCTTGCGCTTGACGATGGTGCCGAAGAACACCACCGCATAAGCGACCCAGACTACCGCGACCAGGATCGCCAGCGGCCAGATCAGTTCCGCGTACTCCTTTCCCATGGTCAGGCCCATGGGCAGGGTGATGGCCGCGCCCACGATCACCACCTGCCAGCCCCAGAAGGTGAACGCGGCCAGACCGTCGGAGAACAAGCGGGCGTGGCAGGTGCGCTGGACGGCGTAGTAGCTGGTAGCAAACAACGCCGAGCCGCCGAAGGCAAAGATCACCGCATTGGTGTGCAGCGGTCGCAGCCGACCATAACTGAGCCAGGGAATTTCCCAGCCCAGGCCGGGCCAGATCAGCTGGGCGGCGATAAAAACGCCGACCAGCATGCCGACGATGCCCCAGACCACGGTCATGACGGCAAACTGCCGCACGACCTTGTCGTTGTAGGTAGTGCCTTGGCTCATGGGGTTCTCCCTGGAGAAGATGCCTGAAAGATTCGACAAATGTTCGCGGTTTCTTGCCCATAAAATTTGATATGGATCAATTTTTAGTTATTCAGCCCGGTCTAATTTTCCGGACCCCCTATAATCAAAGGGTTCCCATTACTTTGGCTGTGCGCCGCGCGCTGTGAGCAGGTCCCGCATCCCCGCTGCCGACTGGCTGCTGACTGAAACCGTGCGGCTCCATGAAGAGCGCCACGGGCGGCTGCGTGATGATGAAACAGCCAACGTCCTCGCGCGTGAGGTTCCCGGCGGACTGGCCGCTCGTCTTGCCCGACGCGCGGCCGCGTTACCCAGCGCGTCCGCGGTCAGGATCGATTTGGCGAGCCTGCGTCGCTTGTTCTGGCGCTTGTCGCTGCTGGTCCTGCTCCTGGCCTTGATCGCCGGCGTGCTGGCGGCCTTGTCGAGCGCCGGAGCGCGCGAGGTAGACGTGCTTTTGGCTGCGGCCTCGATGCTGTTTTTGCCCGCAGTCATGCTGCTGGTTTGGTTGGTGACGATGCTGCTGACGCGCGCTGGGCGGGCTGCGCCGAGCTTGAGCAGCGGCCTGGTTGGCCTCGGATTGCGCCGACTCGGACCCCGCCTGCTGTCTGGACCCCTGGCTGCCGAAACCGTCTCAGCCGGGGCCGGCCTGTTGACGACCGGCCCCGGCCGCTGGCTGCTGGGCACGCTCACGCATGGATTCTGGGCGACCTACGGGTTGGCGGCGCTGGCCACGCTGGTGTTGTTGTTCAGCATCGCCCAGTATGATTTGAGCTGGGGCACCACGCTGCTGAGCGACGATAGCGTGGTCGCATTGATTCAAGGTTTGGCCTGGTTGCCGGCCGCGCTGAGTCTGATCGACCCGCTGACACCGGAGTGGATTCTTGCCGGCAGGGAAGGCACCCAAAGAGGGGAGCTGCGCGCCGAGTGGGCTCAGTTCCTGCTGATCCTGGTCGCGGTCTATGGCATTTTGCCGCGTCTGGTGCTGATGCTGGCCTGTGCGGTTTTCGCTGCGGCTGGACTGCGGCGGGTGCCCCTGGATACCGCTCGGCCCGGATATCTGCGCTTGGCCGGCGCGTTGACCGCCGATGGCGACGTTCAGACTCGCGGACCTCCGCCGCCGACCGTAGCCGCGCCGCGCCGCGAGCGACCTGCAACGGTCGCCGGCCCGCCTTTGCTGGTGGGCGTGGAACTGGAACGCAAGGACTGGCCGGTGGCGCTGCCGGGGATTGAATGGCGGGCCCTCGGCCGGGCCGACAGCCGCACAAAGCGTACCGGCTTGCTGGCCGCCATCGAGTCACTCGAGACGCCGCCGCCCGCCATACTCGCTCAGTGCTCGGCCCTGAGAACACCCGACGAGGGCACTGCTCGCTTCCTGTCGGCTCTGGCCGACTCGGCCGGCACCGTGCTCGTGATCTGGTTAGACGAGCTCGAAGCCTGGCGAGCGCGCGGCGGTGAGGGCAATGAGCGTCAGGCCGACTGGCGCGCACTCGCCAATCGCGTTGGCGGCGAACTGGTGGCAATCGATGCCGATGCACCGGAGGCGGGTGCCCTGGCTGAGTTGATCCAGGCGCTGGGGGTCAGAACATGAGCCGCAAAGGCAGGCCAATGCTGCACTTGGCCGTCGTGGGTCATACCAATACCGGCAAGACCTCTCTGGTCCGCACGCTGCTGCATCGGCGCGACTTCGGCGATATCCGAAACCGCGCGGGCACCACCCGTCAGGTTGCCTCCGCGCCGCTGGTGGTCGACGGCGAGACCTTGATCACGCTGTATGATTCGCCGGGACTGGAAGACGCCCCTGGACTGCTGGAGTGGTTGGAAGCGCAGCCCGGTTCTCGTCACGATGGTCCGGAACGGATTCACGGGCTGCTGACCGACTCACAGTCTCGCGAGCGCTTCGACCATGAGGTTCGCGTCCTCGACCTGATGCTCAACGTGGACGTTGCCCTGTATGTGGTGGATGTGCGTGAACCCGTGTTGGAGAAATACCTCGACGAACTGGCCGTGCTCGCGCTGTGCGGGCGCCCGCTGCTGGTGGTACTCAACTTTGTAGCCAGCGATCACGCACGCGAGCCGGAATGGCGCGATGCTCTGGCCCGTATCGGTCTGCACACGGTGCTGGCCTTCGATGCGGTGGTTCGCGACCCGGCCACTGAGCGGCGCTTGTTTGAAAAGCTGGCCAGCCAGCTTGATACCTTCTCAGCCACGCTTGAGGCCTGGCTCGCCGCCCGGTCCGACGAGGAGCGCAGGCGGCTCAATGCTGCGGTCGAATCGATCGCCGAGATGCTGATCGATGTGGCCGCCGCCCAGCGCCAGGCAGAGCTTCAGTCCGAATCGGATCGGGCGCGTGCCCTGAGCGATCTGCGCTCGGCGGTGCGTTTGCGCGAGCAGGCCTGCGTCGGCACTTTGCTTGATCTCTACCGTTTTGGGCGTGAGGACTACGCGGATGACGACCTGCCGCTGAGCGACGGTCAGTGGGGTGAAGATCTGTTCGATCCCGCGACTTTGCGGGACCACGGTATCCGCACCACAGGGCACGTTGGCGTCGGGGCCGGAGCCGGGGCGGCAGTGGATGTCGCCACCGGCGGCTTGAGCCTGGGCGCCGGCACGCTGATCGGGGCGGCGCTGGGGGCCGGAGTCGGACTGGCGCGTGGTTTCGGTGGCCGCATCGGTGATCGTTTGGCCGGTCGCGTCCGCCTGATGATCACCGAACCGACGTTGCGCCTGCTCGCCTGGCGCCAGCTTCAGCTGCTCGCCGGCCTGCGCCAGCGTGGCCACGCCAGCCAGGCGCCCTTAAAGTCGGCTGAGCGTGAGCGTTGGGCTGTCAAGCAGCTGCCCGCAACCCTTAGGCGGGCGCGTCGCCACCCGGAGTGGTCGGCCCTTAATCCTTCGACTGCCCCCCTCGCGGCACGCGCCCGGGCGGTGGCCGATCTGGGCGGCACGCTGCGCAGCGCAGTGGACGGTCAAGACCCGGTTAACGCAAGCAGCTGATTTTTTGTCGATTGACTGCTGGGCGCGATGACGATTTTGCTGGATTTTGTCAGCCGACTGGGCTACACTCCGCCCTGCCTGTAGATTATGGCAGTGAGTAATCAGGTCGTTTCCCTCCGGTTTACCTCCGATAACCCCCTCTCATAAGCTGCACGCGTTTTCTTTTTTGAGTAATTCACAAGGTAGCAAGAACAATGGCAACAGGTTCCGTCAAGTGGTTTAACGAGGCGAAGGGTTTCGGATTCATCAGTCAGGACGATGGTGGCAAGGACGTATTCGTGCATTTCAGCGCTATTCAGGGCTCCGGATTCAAGACGCTGGCCGAAGGTCAGAAGGTCGAATTCGACATTCAGGACGGCCCCAAGGGTCCGCAGGCTGCAAACGTACAGCCTGCCTAAGGTCCTTTTTCTCCATCGGAGAAGACGAAAAACCCCGCCCTCGAGCGGGGTTTTTTGATCTGGGTCGGGTTTTCGCGTCGACGAAGTGCCTACACTCGTGATTCAGAATCGCGGTTTCGTGATTCCACTTATCATCGCCTGGACCCGAAATGACCGAAGAACATGAGCAAATTGCACAATGCCCGCTCGACCCGCCGCTAAGCCCTGAAGAAGCGCGCGTGCTCGGTTGTCTGGTCGAAAAAGAAGCCACCACCCCGGAAGCCTATCCACTGACCCAAAACGCCTGCGTGACTGCGGCGAACCAGAAAACCAGTCGCCATCCGGTCATGAAGCTCGATCCGGGTCGCGTCGGACAGGCCCTGCGCCAGCTCGAACAGCGCGGGCTGGTCCGCAGTGAGTTCGGCGCTCGAGCGACCCGATATGCCCACCAGGCCGATAGCGGTCTTGAGCTGACTCCGCCGCAGCGGGCCCTGCTCGGACTGTTGCTGCTGCGCGGACCGCAGACCCTGGCCGAGCTGTTCTCCCGCAGCGAGCGCCTGCATCGTTTCGACGACCTCGATGAAGTGCGCTTCTGCCTCGACCGTTTGTCCGGGCGCGATGCGCCGCTGGCGGTCCTGCTGCCGCGCGGTCCGGGCCAGCGCGAGGATCGCTATGCCCACACGCTGACCGGTCGGATCGACGCTCCCGCGGTTTCGACGGGTTCTGCGGGCGAATCGGACAGCGATACCGCGGCGGCCAACCTGGAGGGTCGGGTGTCGGCACTTGAAGAACGCATGGCCGCGCTCGAGGCGGGCATGAAGATGCTGTTGCCCAACGGCAGCCAGCCGTCAACCTGAGTCGGTGGCCGCCAGCAGGGCCGCCGACGCCTGACCCTCGCAGCTCAAGCGTTCAAAATCATTTTTCAGCCGGGACAGACGGGCCGATATGCGGCCGCGCTGGTCAGCGCCGGTCAGGCCAACAATGTCTTCGATTGCTTCCAGGGTCAGCTCGCGGTTAGCCTCGATGGCCCGGCGATAGGGGTCCGGCCAGGCTGAGGCCGGGTCGAGCAGCGCGCTGATTTCTGTCTCCAGAAAAGACCGCGCGCTCCGCCTGGCCAGAGCGACGGCGATCCGCTCACGCCAGTAAAGGCGCTGGGCTAACTGATAGGCATAGGTAGCCTCCAGATTAGCGGCCCAGACTTCCAGGCGCTGACGCTGGCGTGAGTTCAGCGGGCCCATGAGCCGACTCAGCCGGCGTTCCATTCCCTCGGCCCGGTCGATGATCCACTGTTCGTCCGAACGCGAACCGATCTCCTCACGCAGTCGGACTATGCGCTCGTCCAGCCCCCGGAGGATTTCATCAACCTGTCGATCGTCCAGCGACGCGGCCAGCTCAACCAGAAGGGGTTGAATGCGCTCCGTCAGGCTGCGGCCAAATGTCGCCAGCTGATCGCCGTGTTCGACCAAACGTTTTTGGTCCAGCCGCTCAGACAGCAGGTCAAGTCGAACCTGCTCGATCCAGGCCTGGTACTCGCCCAGCTGCGTTGCACAGTGCCATTGCTGCTGCTCTTCGATCAGCTCGCGCAACGCGGCTCGCTGATCACGGTCCAGCGAAACCTGTCGATCAATCCAGCGCACGGCCAGCCAGTCGAGATTGTTGTAGGCCAGACGGGTGCTGCAGCCGGCCAGCAGTGCCACCAGCACGAAGACCCCGAGCTGTCGCGCGATCTGTTTCATCCCACCGAGACTACGCTGATGCCGCCAAGGCGGTGTCGTCAGTAAGAGGCCCGGCCGGTGCCGACCGGCACTCGACGACGCGCCTCGGGACAGAGAAAGGGTTCACCGTCGTTGCTGGCGTGGTAGTGAAACGCCTCGCCATCAGCAGAAAGTACGATCTGAAAGCCGTCAACCAGCGCCTGGGTGTACATGCGGTCCGGTTCCGGGCAGCCCAGCGACCCGTCCGGCCAGGTCACCGCCTGGGCGCTGACCACCTCGATGCTCGACGGTGCAACGTCCAGGCGCTGGGCCAGATCGTCGACGGCGAGCTTCTCCACCGGCGAGGTCACGGCTTGGTCAAGCGGCGGCTGGGTCATCGGCATGTTCTCCGTGGGCGGCGTTTCGGCAGGCGGGGGCAGATCACGACAAGCGACTGCTGAGCAAAGGAGCGCGACGGTGAGCAGGATGCGAGCAGGGCAGTGGGAGTTGCTGTGATTCACGGCGATACCTCATCTGGGGTTGATTCTAGTCTGGGCTTTGTGACCACCGGGTTCAAACTCCGCGTGGCTCACGCTTGATGTGCGAGCATGAACGATCATCAAATCAATCGGACCGGGAGTCTGAACATGGTCGTTGTCCATCACCTTGAAGATTCGCGCTCGCAGCGGATTTTGTGGCTGCTAGAGGAGCTGGGCGCTGAATATCGCGTCAAGCGCTACGAGCGCGACCCAAAAACGTCGCTGGCGCCCGAGGCCTTGCGCAAGGTCCATCCGCTGGGCAAGGCGCCGATCATCACCGACCAGGGCCGGACCTATGCCGAATCCGGAGTAATCGTCGAGTACCTGGCTCGAACCTATGGTGACCCTCAGTGGGCGCCGGGCACGGACGACGAGCGCTACTGGAATTTCAGCTACTGGATGCAGTACGCGGAAGCCTCGCTGATGCCACCGCTGCTGCTCAAGCTCGTCTTTAACCGGATTCGCAACGGACCCGGCCCGTTTTTTATCCGTCCGGTTTTGCGCAAGATCGCCGATGAGGTCGACAACGCCTTCATCAATCAGCAGATCGCCACTCACTTCAGCTATGTCGATCGATACCTGCAAGAACACGAATGGTTTGCCGGCGACGCCATTTCGGCGGCCGATGTTCAGATGAGTTTTCCGCTCGAGGCCGCGATTTCCCAGGGCGCGGTGGACGAGGCCTTTCCGGCGATCATCAGCTACGTCGAACGATTTCAGGCCCGCGACGCCTACCGCAGAGCGCTCAAACGCGGTGGCGACTATGCCTACGGCCCAGCCGAATAGTCTTCTTCGAAAGACGCGGTCAGCGGTCGATGGCGTAGCTCAGGTCCACCCCGGTATCGCGTTCGCCGGAGACCACGCGGACCCCCCAGCGCTGTGACAGTTCGTAGCGGCCCGACAAGACGTTGCCGGCTTCGAACAGGCCGATGCCGTAGCTGACGAACAGCCGCGGGAGCAGGTAGAAGCCGATATTGACCGCGGCCTGGCCGCTGGCGTGGTCGAAGTTGGCACCGGTGACGACGTATGCGAGCGCCTTTTCCTCGCTGGTCGGCGGGTCGGTGAACAGGCTGATTCGCGGATCGCGGGCGTTGCCGCGGATGCGCACCCCGGCCTGTTCGACCTGCGGGTCACCGAAGATCTCGCGGACCGCTTCGATATCCAGGCTCGGGTTGTCGACTGCATGCCCGGTAAAGACGATTTCGCCATCCTCGATCTCCAGGTTTTGACCATAGGCGCGGTAGGAGCCTTCGGGGATGCGGATCACGCCCGTGGCCTGCGGCTCGATGCGGCTGCGGTCCCATTGCAGTTCCAGGCCCCCGGCCAGGCGGGCCTGCATGCCCAGGGCAGCCAGACGGGCGTCGTCGCCCAGATCGAGCCCCAGCCGACCCTGCAGCTGCCGGGCGATGGCCGAGCCTTCTTCTTCCTCGTCGACTTCGCCGCGCACGCGCACATCGTCGGAGGCGTTGATGCGCTCAGCGGCGCCTGGCGGGACGCCGGCGCGAAGGTGATCGATTCGGATATCGCCGTTGATCGTAGTCAGGCCGTTTGGGGCGCGCTGCAGGCGGATGTCGGGGCTGGCGCGCAGCTGCAGCCAGTCAACGTTGGCAAAGGCGAAGTTCTCACCGGCGACCGCGGCCTCGAGCTGCCATTGGTCGTCGATCATGTCCAGCTCACCGCTGACAGTCGCCTGACCCTCGCCGCTTCGAAGGTTGCCGGTCAGGCTGGCGCTGTCTTCGGTACCTTCCAGCCGCAGCGCGATGTCTTCGATGCGAAGGCCGATAGGTGCGTTGACGATCAGCCCGTCGTTGAGCTCAAGGTGACCGTCCAGCGTCGGCGCCAGCAGCGCGCCGCTGAACTGGACTTCGCTGGTCAGGCGGCCACCGAGCTGGTCCAGGTCGGTGACGAGACGATTGAACACCCCAATATCGGGCAGGCTGACGCGCGCATCAGCATCGATCGTGGCAGAAGACAGGTCCTGCAGATCCAGCAGTCTGGCCTGGCCGTTCAGTCGGCTGTCGCCTTCCAGCAGGGCGTTCAGCGAGATTTTCAGGAATTCAGCTTCGGGCTCGAACGCCAGTCGCACGCTGTCGATGCCCAGAAGAGATGTTTCCGCTCCAAGCGGCTGGAGCACCCCTTGCCCGAGGCGCAGCTCGCCGACCAGTTCATCCACCCCGCCGCTCGCTCCCCAGCCGGCCAGAACTTCACCCGACAACGGCGTGGTCAGATTGAAGACCGGGTCCAGCGGCGCTAACAGCAGGTCCATCGGCAGCTGCGCGATTGCCAGCTCAATCTGTCCACCATTGCCGACATCAAGGCGGTTAAGGCAGAGTCGCCCTTCGCGCTTGGCAGTCTCGACCAGACAGGCGTTACCGGTCTGGATGGATTCAACTGAAGCCGTGATTTCCAGAGGCTGATCCAGCGACCAGTCGCCGGCTATCGTGTTTCCGAGATAGAGCCGCTCAATTCGGCCGGCCCAGGCATCGATGCTTTCCGGAGCGCAGCTGTTCACGGCGCCGCTGAGGCCGAGATCAAGACTGCCGCGCTGCGAGATCAGGTTGAGTTGTCCCTGATGTTCGTCGCAGTAGCCCTGCAGACTGAGTTCGAGTTCTTCGATGCGATCCCAGGGGTTGAGGTCAAGATCGGACATCTCCACGACAAGATGACCTGCCGGCCGGTCGCCCCGCCATTCCAGCCCCGACTCGATGGTTGCCCGCCGCATTACAATGTCGCCGTAGCCTGCGTCGGCAAGCACGCCGCGCCATTGAGCGCTGCCGGACGCCAGATCGATGGTTCCGCTGAGATCAAGCTGTCCATCGATCGACGGCATGAGTTGGCGCAGCGCATCGGCTTTCAGCCCGATCTCCCAGGCATTTCCGTCGTCGCTGCCGAGCGTTAGCTGGTTGTCGCCCAGCGCGAGCACGAGCCTGCCGGCCTGGGGTTGCTCGCGGCGCAGCGCGACTTCGCCCTGACCGGACAAGGGCTGGTCGCGCAGTTGACCGTCAAGCGCTCGGACTTTGATGCTAAGGGCATCGGGAGCTTGGAACGCAAGCCCGAGGTCGGCGTTGATCAGTCCGGGAAACTCGGCGAAAAACCGGCCCGTGTCGAGGTCGTTCAGCCGCAAATCAAGATCGCCAGAGGGCTCGGGCTGGATCTGAATACTGCCAGCGGCTTCAAGCCTCCCGGCTGCACCGGCATCTGCGACCAGACGATTGATGCTGATCGTGCTTTGGTTTCCTCCCGCTTGCGTATTCAGTTTCAGTTCGGGTTGATCAAGCAGTTTGATCAAGCTCTCGAGTTCGAGTTGCCACTCGCTCAATGGACCGCTGATCCTGAGGCTGCCGGAGCGGCTTTGGAAGAGGCTGGGCGAGCCGTCCGATTGGGGTGGCCAGGCCAGATCGCGCCAGTTGAGATTAAGCCCCAAGACCTGGTCTGGATTGTGCCATTGGCCGCTGCCGGTCAGGCTGAGTGCGGTTGGCGGTGCGCTGAGTTCCAGGTTGTTGAACTCAGCGCGCGTGGGATCGCCCGTCAGGTCCAGGCTGCCGGCAAGCCGAACCGTGTCCGGCCAGTCCGGCACGAACTCAGACGGGTTGATGTCTGAGGCGGTTAATCGAATCACCGCCTGCGGGCCGGCTGCCAGATCGATGTCGCCCTGCAGATTCAATTCACCGTCGAGCGTGGCAATGTTGCCTTGGCGAATCCGAACCCGCTCAAGGTCGCCGTTCAAGTCAAAGCGCCACTGGTTCTCAGGAATGTCGGCCCCGACGACTCGGCCGCTCAGAATCAGCTGCCATGCCTGCGGGCTCCCTTCGACGTCGATCTTGATGTCCTCGACGCCCAGATCAAGATCTGCCCAGCCGCTGAGCCGGCCAGCCAGCGCTGCGTTGACATCCAACTCGCCAAGCGGATCGACAATCTCAATGCTCCCCGCGATCTCGCCGGGTCCTGTCGCAGACAGATCGACCGTCATGGTCTCGATGTCACCGCGCAAGTCGGCCGCAAGAGCATGCTCGATGCCGTCGCCAAATTGCGCATTCACGTTGACGGAGAGGTTGGACTGAAATGGATGATTCAGTGCCAGTGTTCCGCTGACAGCGGCCCGTAAGTCAGGCAGCCTGATCTCCAGTGTCTGAAGATCGAGCTGGTCATCGATACTTGCAAGCAAACGAAGAGAGTTGACCTCGATAGGCGGCTCTTCTGCGGCGGCTGGCTGAATCAAGAGATTGTTGAGCGCCAATTCATGAATCCGGATGGGGATCGGACTTCGAAGGTCAGGGAGCTTCAGTGGTTCATCGGTGGCGGCCTCGGGCGCGGGCGCTGGCAGTTGGATCTGACCGTCTTTGACGCGCAACCAGTCCACGTCGATTGCTGCGGCTGGCGGCAGACTGATGCGGACGGCCAGCTCGACCTCGGCTAGACGGACGCTTGAACCTGCCTGCTTGAGTTCGAGATTACGCACGACCAGACCGCTGCGAAGATCACCTTCGAGAGACTCCCACTGCAGGGTCGAGACCGCGCTCGATGCCCGGTCCAACGCCCATTCTGCTCCCGACCGGGTGGCGGTCAGCCACCACCATGCGGAGGCCAAAAGAACGATGAAAAGAACGAGACAGGCACCGACAATGACCAAGATTTTCTTCACAGCAGTCGCGTCCCGATGGTGAAGTGGATGCGCCACGGCTTGTCGGCATCGTCCAGCGCCTGGGCAATATCCAGCTGGATGGGGCCGATCAGGGTGTACCAGCGAAACCCGGCGCCCATGCCGCGTTTGAGTTTGCGATCGTTCCAGTCATTGAAGGCATTGCCGATATCGTAAAACGCCGCCAGCGACCAGTTCTGGCCAACCCGGAATTCGTACTCGGCCGACGCGGCCACGATGTGATTGGCGCCGTTGCGGTTGGTGCTCAGGGTTTCAAAGCCGTAGCCGCGCACGGTTCGGTCGCCGCCGGTCTTGAAGCGGTAGCGCTCGGGCAGTTCGGTAATCGAAAGCTCCAGCGTGCGCTCGTCCAGGGCCAGGTTCAGCGTGCGCGTTTCGGCCTCGGTGTAGCCGATCTCGCCGGCCAGCAGCACCTTGTGACGCTCGCCGAAGATGGCGTGCCAGCGACCCCGCACCCAGGCCTGGGCGAAGCTGACGTCCGAGCCGGCCGACTCGTGTGCGCCCAGCACGCGGGCCTCGACGATGTGCCCGCGCGTGTCGAAGCCGGTCCCGATGATGTTGGGCAAGCGCCACGTCGCGCCCAGGGCTACGGTGTTGGTTTCGGTCCGGAGAAACTCGGCCAGCGCCGGATTGGCCTGCAATAAGGCCTGGTTTTCGTCGCTCAGGCTGGATTCGCGAAAAGCATCGAAGGTCTCGTGCAGCACGGCGATGAACAGCCGCTCTTCGATGGTCTGGAAGCGCTGGCGCCAGAACAGGCGATCCTCCAGTCGTCCCAGGGTCAGTTCGACCTGCTCTCGGCGGCCATCGAAAGATTCGAACACCGCTTCGCTCTGATTTTCGTCGTTGAAGCGGAAATCGTCCTGCTGACTGCGCAGCACGCCGCCAGCGGTCAGGAAGCTGCCCGGGCCACTGCCCCTGGGATGGAGGTATTCGCTGCGCAGCACATATTCGCCGTCGGCCTGCTGAAAGCCAATGCCTGAGTCCAGGCGGTTGCCTCTTGAGGACAGATAGTGTCGCGCCCAGCCCAGCTGCGCGCGGGCGCCGGTATCGGTGCCGAAACCGAGCGTGGCGCGGTAGGAGTCCCGTGGACGGGCCTGAAGGCGGTAGTGCAGATTGACCTGGCCGCTTGCGCTGTTGCGCTGCTCCTCGACGATGATGCGTTCAAACAGTCCGGCCCTGGCCAGCACCTCGCGCTGTTCGTCCACGCGCTGACGGGTGTAGGGCTCGTCGGGCTCGATGACGGTCAGGCGTTCCAGCAGACGGTCGCTGAACGGGGTGGGCTCGCTGCTGTAGCCGGAGAAGCGGTAGCGCTGGCCGGTTTCCAGGACAAGGTCGATCGCTGCGGTGTTGCGGTCGGGATCGACCACCACGCTGCGCTGCGCGAAACGATGATCGAAAAATCCGAGCTCATCGGCGATATCTGTGGCCGCGCGCCAGCCCGCTTCCCAGGTTGGATGATGCAGGACGCGACCCTCGTCCAGCGGCCAGCTTTCGTGCCACGCGCGCAGGTCGGGGTGCTCGGCGCCGGGTCCCTTAAGGCGCAGGTCGGCTTGACTGATGGTCACCGGCTCGCCGGGCTGGATCCGGACGACTGCTTGCCACGGCATATCGTCGCTGTCGGGTTCGACCAGCCTCACCTCGATGCGCGGGCGGTAGTAACCGAACGGTTGCAGGGCCTGGCGGATTTCTTCGCGCGCGTCGGTGGCCATCTGGCGCAGTCGCCAGATCGAGACCTCCTCCAGATCCTCAGCCTGGACCAGGCTCAGGTATGCGCGGACATTGGTTAGCATGGCGCCATCGACCCCGTCGATGTCGGTCACGACGGGGCGGGCCATCACGGTGAGACTGATGACCAGCAACAGCAAAGCTAAAGTGGACCGAAACAACAATGGCTACCAAGGGGTGCACGCCAATGAGTGCATCGTACCCCTATGACGCGTCAATGTCTTGCAAGGGGCATCGATCAGTAGTCGGGTGTGGTCTGCCGATCGAGCTGGCGATAGCCGATGGCTTCGCTCAAGTGATTCATCTGCAGGCTGTCACTGGCGTCGAGGTCGGCGATGGTTCGGGCCACACGCAGAATACGGTGATGGGCGCGACCGGACAGCTGCAGCCGTTCGCAGGCCTGCTCCAGAAAACGGGCCATGTTCGGTGGAAGACTGCAGTGCTCTCGTATACCGGTTACGTCGAGACGGGCATTGACCCAGCCGCGCCGGGCCTGGCGATGGCGAGCAGCGATGACGCGCTCGCGGACCGCCGCCGAGGGTTCGCCGGGCGGGTGCCCGCTGAGCGACTGGCGCGGAACTTCCACGTGTAGGTCGATGCGGTCGAGCAGCGGGCCGGAAATGCGGTCGCGGTAGCGCCGGGTCTGGTCCGGCGTGCAGGTGCAGCGACCGGACAGATCACCCGCGTAGCCGCAGGGACAGGGGTTCATCGCCGCGACAAGCTGGAAACGGCTGGGGAATTCAGCCTGTACCGCCGCGCGCGAGATCGTGATGCGGCCCGATTCCATGGGCTCGCGCAGGACTTCCAGCACCCGACGGCTAAACTCCGGCAGCTCGTCCAGGAACAGCACGCCGCCGTGGGCCAGCGAGATTTCTCCAGGGCGGGGTTTGGAACCGCCGCCGACCAGAGCGATGCCGGAGGCGGTGTGATGGGGACTGCGGAAGCGCCGGGTCCGCCAGCGGGCCGGCTCCAGTCCAAGCCCCGCAATCGAGGCGACGGCGGCCGCTTCCAGCGCCTCCTCTTCGCTCATGGGTGGCAGAATGCCGGGGAGCCGAGAGGCCAGCAGGGTCTTGCCGCTGCCCGGCGGGCCAATGAAAAGCAGGTTGTGTGCTCCGGCGGCACAGATCTCCAGCGCCCGCCGGGCGCGGTGCTGGCCCAGGACGTCGGCCAGGTCCAGCAAGCCCAGTTCGCTGGCCGGCGCCAGTGGTTGGGGTTGGGCGAGCTGTTTTTCGCCGCTGAGGGCGGCCACCACGTCGGTCAGGTGACCGGCGAGATAGACCTCGGCGTCGCCGACCAGACTGGCTTCATCGGCGTTGGCTGCCGGCAGGACCAGGCAACGGCCCTGGCGGCGGGCCTGCAGGATCGCCGGCAAACAGCCGCGCACCGGTCGGAGGCTGCCGTCCAGTGCCAGCTCCCCGAGGAATTCCCAGCGAGCCAGGTCTGCTGCCTGCACCTGCCCCGAAGCCGCCAGAACGCCCAGTGCGATCGGCAGGTCAAAGCGGGCGCCTTCCTTGGGCAGGTCGGCCGGGGCCAGCGACACCGTGGTTTTCCACTGCGGCCGGCGAAAGCCGGCGTTGTCCATGGCTGCACGCACCCGGTCCTTGCTTTCTCGGACCGCCGTCTCGGGCAGGCCGACGATGCCGAAGCCGGGCAGGCCGGGACCCAGGTGAACCTCGACCAGGACCTCCGGGGCATCGATACCTACCTGGGCGCGGGAGAAGATGGTGGCCAGTCCCATGGCGACTCGCAGTCTGAAGCTCAGCGCCAGTATTGCCTCACACTTTGAAGGTGGAAATCAGGCGGTGGCTTGTGGTCTCGTAGGAAAATCACCCGATGCGTTACACGAAAGGTTCGTAATCATTCTCGTTCGTGTTAAAATTCAGTTTCTGAACCAGCCACGAAACGGAAGTACACATGCGCATTTTGAAGTTGATTGCCTTCGCCGGCGCCACGTTCGGCGCGTCAATGACTGCAGCTCAGGACAGAGCAGATTCGGCCGAACAGTCAGAAGCCGTCGATCTGGAAACCATCGAAGTTGTCGATACCGAGCCGCCGGCCCCGGCCTATCTGGGTTTCGACCCGGTTGATAGCGGACGCTCGGTGCTTGAGCGCGAATCCATCCGCAGTCACGAGACCGGTGATGGCGACATGCTCGATCCACTGCGTCTTCTGCCCAATATCTCCTTCGACGTCGACCAGCAGTCGGTCGATCGCGAGGATCTACAGGATCTCAGGCCCTCCGATATTTCCATTTCCGGCGCCCAGTTCTACGACAACAACATCCGCATCGACGGGGTCGGGGTCAACAACCTGCACGATGTGACCAACGACAACCCGTTCAACTTCAACGAAGTCGCCGGCTCGGCTTCCCAGACCATCTTCGTCGACCCGGCCCTGATCGAAGTGCTCGACGTTCAGGATTCCAACATCTCGGCCCGTTACGGGGACTTCACCGGCGGCGTGGTCGATGCCGTGATCCGCGATCCGCTGGGGACATTCGGCGGGACGGTCCAGTACGG
>JAZBOC010000087.1:0-2480 GCA_036353315.1 Wenzhouxiangella sp.
ACTGGTTGCCGGTACGGCATCAGCCGCTTCGGTAATCTCAGTGGTGAGATCCACCGAAGTCGCCGTTGCCACCTGCCCGATGGCAGATGTGCGCACGGAAGCATCCGATCCCAGCTGAAGGCTGATGGTCTGGCCTACGTTGGCGCCGACCTGGAACAGGGCGTTGCCGAAGGTGCCGTCGAGCACGTTGCGGCCGTTGAAAGAGGTCTGGCTGGCAACCCGGTCGATCTCGGCCAGGCGCTGATCGACTTCCTGCTGCAGCGTGGCGCGGTCGGTGTCGGAGTTGGTGGCGTTGACCGACTGCACGGCCAGCTCGCGGATACGCTGCAGGTTTTCGGTCACGGTCGACAGGGCCGCTTCGCCGGTCTGCGACAGCGAAATGCCGTCGTTGGCGTTGCGGATGGCCTGGTTCAGACCGCGAATCTGGGTGGTGAAGCGCTCGGAAATGGCGAGGCCGGCCGCATCATCCTTGGCGGAGTTGATGCGCAGGCCCGAAGACAGACGCTGCAGCGACGTGGCCAGCTGGCTCTGAGAGCTCTGCAGGTTGCGCTGGGCGGTCAGCGAAAGAACGTTGGTGTTAATAACCTGGGACATGAGTGGCTCCTTTGTCGTCCAGACTGCTTGTTGATAAAGCTCGTTAGTGAAAGTTTCGCGCCCGCTGCGGTCGTCTGCAAGCCCCTGATTGGGTTGGTGTCCGGTGACCGGAATCCCGGTCTAGGGGCCAGACGGACTCGCCGCGTTCACTGTCATTAGCGGACATCGGATCAGAAACTTTAGAAAAAAATTGGAATTTTTCGAAGCAAATCAGCGCTTGTGATGCAGCTCTCATTTTCGTAGCGAGTTCCGGGTGCGATCTGATCCGCCGCGATCAGGAGCGCAACGAGAAAATTGTCAGAATGCAGGCGCTCGTGGACGAGGCCATGGCAAGCGGCGAAGGTCAGCGAACCCTGCGACAGATCGAGCAGGAGGCAAAAGCTTGATTAGCGCCAGCAGGGTTGAACTCAGGCGCGGGTGTCGACCGTGCTCAAGCCGCCGTTTCGGACTTGCTGGGAGAGATTGGCGAGTTCGTCGGGCGGGATGGTGCGAACGACTTCGCCGGTGTCGGAGGAGCGGATGAGGATGACGACCTCTTCGCTATCCTGACCATTGACAACGAATTCCAGCGACCGGCCCTGCGACTGCAGGCGCTGGGTCATCTGGTCGGCCATGCCCTGGAGCTGGTTGATGAAGGGGTCGCGCGTCTCGCCGGATGCGGCCTGCGAGGCGGTGGTTTGCGGTACGGGATCCGGTTCGGCGGGCGTGGTCGACGGGTTTTCCGGATCGGGCCGGGTGGCGCTGGTCTGGGGTCGATCGCGATCCTGGGCGAGCGAATCCGCCACCACGGCGCGGGTCGGCAACGGGATGGGCCTCGGCATGGCTGCAGCGCCTGCGATTCCGTTATCCATGGACGACCCTCGGGATTTGGCTACGGCTTAAGTGTACACGATTTGCTCATCAGGTGTTGACAAAGGTCTGAAAATGACGTATGGCCGCCGCCCGGACCGGGTGCCGGGCGGCGGAAGGGTGCGCCAAAAGACCTGGAGAGTCGGTCGGTCTAGCGCAGGAACTGGAACAGGCTTAAGCCCTGGATGCGGACAAAGCTCTGCTGGGCGGCCTGCAGGGTGACCAGCTCCTGCTGCAGGCGCGTGATGGCTTCGGCGTAGTCCAGGTCGCGGATCTCCGAGACCAGCGTTTCCACGCTCAGGCTCTGTTCGGCAATGCTTTCTTCGACGCTGTCTAGGGTGTTCAGCCGTCCGCCGATATCGCTGCGCACTTCCAGGAAGCGGGTTTCGATGCGGTCCAGCCGGGTCAGCGCATCGTCAATCCCCTGGCGCTGCGCGGCCGCGCCGGCCGGGGTTGCGCTGGAGCTTTCCAGCGCCCCGATGAGGTCATTGAGCGTGGCGAAGACGCTCTGATTGGGGGCCTGCTGGACGACGAACTGATCACCGGCGGCCGGCTCGCCGCGCAGGGTGATGTTGACCCCGGCAAAGCTGATCGTCTCACCCGCGCTGAAAGGCCCGCTCTGGACGGAAACACCGTCGGAGTCGCGCACGACGAAGTTTTCGGGATCGAGAAACTCGACGGTGTAGGTATCGCCGTCGTAGGCCGAGCGATCCACGGCGTTTTCGACCGCGATGTAACCGCCGCCGGTATTGCCGCCCACCGGGCTGGCGCTGACCACGCCGTTGCCGTCGCGGATGGTCATGAATACGCGGTCGCCGGTGTCGCCGTCGCGCATGGTGATGCCGGGTCCGATACTGAGCTCGCGCTGAACGCTGTCGCCGCGGTAAACCACCTCGCCACCGCTGCGCGTGAATGGCTGGGATCCGCCCTGGGCGCCGGCAAAGATGAACTCACCGTCGCCGTTGCGGGTGTTGGCCACGGCCAGCAGCTGATCCAGACGCTGGCGGAGTTCCTGGGCGATCTGGGTGCGGTTGCCG
>JAZBOC010000088.1:0-49838 GCA_036353315.1 Wenzhouxiangella sp.
AGTGGGCGGCGCTCGTGGCGCAGGCCGAACTTCACCAGCCCTTCGAAAAGGTCGGCCTCGACAGCGAACTCGGCCTGTTCGATTTCGGCCACCGCGCCGCTGATCGGGCTTTCGCCCTGGCCGGCCAGCGGACCGGTCGGATGCAGATCCATGCGCTCACAGCGATCCTCGATGGCGGGATCGCCAGGCTCGGGCACAAAGAAGGATCGGCTGCCGTCGAGCATGGCCACGTCACCCGCCAGGATGCGGTTCCAGCTGCCGTTGTCGATGCGCCGCTGCAGCACCCGGTTGAACAACAGGCTGCGCGCGGCCGACAGGTAGAAGCCGCGCTTGTTCTTCGACGGTTTGGGCTGGAGTTGGCCGGCGAACAGGGCGCGAGCGCGGGCAACGTTGTTGCCGCCGAAGCGCTGCTCGCCAAAGCCGTTCGGCGCGCCATGATCACGCAGGCAAACCAGGCGTTGCTCCAACTGACCCGGATCTGCATCGAGTTCGCGCACCATCAGGATGAAGCGATTGCCGCTCAGGCGTCCGCGCTGGATTTTCCGCGCCGAGCGCCGGGCTGACAGAATGCGCACGCCCGGAAGATCCGCGTCGCTCCACTCGGGATCGGCGCGACCGGGCAAGTGAAGCGAAAAATACTGGCGGGTGACCGCGTTGCGATCCTTGAGACCGGCAAAACTGACCTGGCGCGGGTGCACCCCGGCAGACCGGGCCAGCATGCCGGCCACATCCACGGTATTGTGCTCGCGCTTTTCGACCCACAGCCACAGGTGCTCGCCCTCCCCGGTCGGGTCATGGCCGAGTACTTCCTCGACCGCGAAGTCATCGGGCCGGGCCCGAATCAGCCCGCGGCCGACCGGCCCGCCCCAGGCGCAGGCGCCGCTCACGTGTTGCCCACGTCCGGACGGTGCTTCACTCCTCGACCTTCCATAAAATGACCGACAGCGCGTTTTCGGCCGGCGCCTCACGGTTGAGGAATCCGCGAATTTCGTAGGTCTTGCCCGCTTCGACATCGACCTCGATGGTGTTGGCACCCCTCTGATCGCGGCTGCGCCGGACGCCGGCCACCGGCGGCCGGAAGTAGGCCGCATCGATCAGCACGGTCAGCTCGTAGCGCCCCGGCTTGAGCCACAGCACCTCGCGGGGCTGAATGTTTCGTCCGTCGATCCCGACAAAGCGCACCCCGAAGCGGTCCTGCAGAGTCTGTCCCTGCACCCCGCTGATCTTGGCCGCGTGCGGGCCCGGGTTGGTCGTTGGCAGACTCGCGGCCGCTGCCGAAAAAGACAGCGCCAGCATCAGCACGGTCAGGGTGATCGAAAAAATCAGCGTTCTGGTCGTCGTCATGAAATGTGCTCCTTGCAAGCTTTGGCTGACGCTCAGTCTGATTCCTCGACCCGAACCAAAACCATGGCAGCAACCTGAAATTTCTCTGAAATCGCCCTGAAATCAGCCCACTCAGGGCAGCGAGGCGGGCCAGGCGAGCAGCAGCGAGTCGGCCAACACGCGGGCGATCTCGCGGGCCGACGGGGTCTGGCCGGTATCGTAGCGCCGGGTCTCAGACCACAGGATATGGCCGTCCGGCATGGCCAGCAGCCGCGCCGAAACTTCCGTGGCACCATCGCCGAACACCACGCTGCCCTCAATCAGCAGGTTGACACCCAGGTCCTCGGCGACCATCGCCGCCACGTTATCGCGGCCTGCATAGGGCGTGAGCGACGCTCGGCCGATCAGGGTCAGGTCCGGCGGTCGCTTTTCCCAGAGTTCGACCAGCAGCATGTCGGCCAGCAGCAGATCGAGCCGGGGGCTGCCCGATTCGGGCGCACCAAACTGGCTGAATGGGAGCACGGCAAGGGTGCTGGATGACGTCTGGGTCGTCACCGATGGCCGCATCTGCTGCCAAGCCAACAGCAAGAGCATGGCCAGGATCAGCGCTGCGGCCACGCCGAAAGCGATTGCACTCCGCCGCCGGCGCGGCCTAGCCAGGACTCGATCTGCGACCGTCACCTCGCCCGAGAGCCGAATGCCGCGCCGCGGAACGGTTTCTACCCAGGCATCGGACCCGCCCAGCGCACGAAGCTCCGAGCGCAGCTCGCGCAGCACGGCGGCCAGGCCTGCCTCGAAATCCACCACAGCGCCCTCGTCCCAGACCGCGCGGCAGAGCGCGTCCCGATCAATGACCTGCTGCGGTCGATCGAGCAAGGCCTGGAGCAGCCGCGCGACCTGCGGGCGCAGCGTGGTCTGCTGGCCGGTATCGCGGTGTTCCAGCCGGCCCTCCTGCGGCTCGAAATCAAAGGGGCCGAAACCGTAAACAGGCATGGCGATCAGTCGTCGGGATCGGCGTTATCCGGAGGCTGGCGGGGCACGTCCACCGTATCCGGATCGACGACCAGAAAGAACTCCTCGCCTTCACGGATCAGACCGAGCTCGGAACGGGCGCGCTCCTCGATCGCGGCCTGGCCCTGGCGCAGGTCATCGACTTCCGCGGCCAACGCATCGTTGCGGGCCTGCAGCGCGGCGTTGGCTTCAAGCTGTTCTTCGAGCTGGACCTGGAGGTCCCGGACGGCTGAAAGCTCCTGCCAAAAACGCAGCTGGACGGCCATCAGCAACACCACCAGCACCAGGATCAGGACGCGCATCAACCCGATCCAGCGCTGAGCAGACGGCTGATGACGGCCCGGTAGACCTTCGGCAATTGCTCCAGGTCGGCCACCGAGACGCACTCATTGACCTGGTGAATGGTGCGATTGACCGGGCCGAGCTCGACCACGTTCACCCCCAGCGGGCCCAGAAAGCGACCGTCGGAGGTCCCGCCACCGGTATCACCTTCGGGGACTCGCCCGAGCACGGCCCGGCAACTCTCTCTCACCGCCTCGGGCAGCGCACCCTTGGCCGGACCAAAAGGCTCGCCCGACACCCGCCACTCCAGACTCCAGGGCCCCGGGTCATGGGACCGGATCATGGCTTCGAACCGATCCTTGAGCATCTCGGCTGAACTGTGCGGATTGTTGCGGATATTGAACCCAATCTCGAGCGCCCCAGGGGTCACGTTTTCGGCGCCCGTGCCGGCGTGCACGTTGGAGATCTGCAGCTTGGTCGGCGGGAAATCGTCATCGCCGTCCCCGTAGCTGAGACGACCCAGCTCGGCCAGCAGCGGTCCGGCCCGATGGACCGGATTGTCGGCCGGGTCGGCATAGGCCGTGTGACCCTGAACCCCGCCGATGGTCAACCGAGCCTGAATACTGCCCCGCCGACCGATCCGCATCACGTCGCCGAGCCGCTCGCGGCTGGAGGGCTCGCCGACCAGGCAGGCCTCGGGCAGCAGCCCGCGCTGTTGAAGCACCGGGACCACGGCGCGAACACCGTCTTCGGCCGCGCCCTCTTCGTCGGAGGTCAGCAGCAGCGACAAGGTGCCGGGATGATCGGCATGGTCGGCCAGGAAGCTTTCGAGCGCGATGACCATGGCAGCGACCGAGCCCTTCATGTCGGCCGCGCCGCGACCGAAGAGCATGCCGTCGCGAACTTCAGGTTCGAACGGCGGCGAGGTCCAGGCCTCGATCGGGCCGCTGGGCACCACGTCGGTGTGGCCCAGCAGCATCAGGTGCGGCGCACCGCTGCCGTGCACCGCCAGCAGGTTTCGCACGTCACCCGAGTCCAGGTACTCCACCGCCATGCCCGCATCGCGCAGACGTGGCTCGATCAATCCCATGCAGCCGGCATCGTCGGGGGTGATCGAGCTTCGCGCGATCAGCGCCGTGGCAAGCGACAGCACGTCGGAGCTTGAATGAACGTTGTAAGCTCTCGCGGTCATGGACTGCAAGTGTACGCGCTGAGCCGGAAATGCTGAATCGAGTGCTGGATTTTTTTCGCGCACGGGATCGCTCGGCCCTGCCGTATGACGGCCAGCCGGATTTCGCGGTCGTACTGGCGGATTTTCCAGTGCTTGAGCGCCTGGATGAACTGCGGCGCGCGCGACTGCTTGAATGCGCTGCAGAGATCCTGCGCCGGAAAAGCTTTGTTGGCGGCAGCGGCTATACGCCGAGCCGGGAGGATTGCCTGAGCGTGGCCATGCTGGCCGCGCTACCGATTCTTGAGCGCGGGTTGACGTGGTACGACGACTTCCAGACCTTTGTCCTGTATCCGGATGCCTTCGTGGCAGACCTTGAAGAGATCGACGAAGACGGGCTGGTCCACTCAGGGCCGGATCTGCGCGTCGGCGAAGCCTGGAACCGCGGTCCAGTGATTCTTGCCATGAGCGACGTCCGCGCCTCAGGCCAGGGTGAGGGCTTCAACGTGGTCGTGCACGAACTGGCTCACCAGATCGACCACCGCAACGGCGAGGCCAACGGTTTTCCCCTCCTGCCCCAAGATATGGCGCCTGAACGCTGGACCCAGGTGTTCAGCCAAGCCTACGACCGGCTGCTGAGCGAGCTCGATCGCGGCGCTGAACCCGGGCTGGACCCCTACGCGGCCGAGTCGCCGGCCGAATTTTTTGCCGTGGCCAGCGAATGCTTCTTCGATGATCCGGACTGGCTGCATGAGGCGCATCCAGCCCTGCACGAGCAGCTCAAAACGCTCTATGGCTACTCGCTCTGAGCTTGGCTCGTATACTGCTCTGTAACGTTCGCATTCGGAGCACATTGAGCATGAGACTGGTTCGAAGCCTGCTGTTGTCTACCCTGGCGGTGCTCCTGGTCGCCGGCTGCGCGGTCAACCCGGTCACCGGCGAACGCGAACTGAGCCTGTACGATGAACGCTGGGAAATCTCAACCGGCGAGCAGTACTATGCGCCGCTCCGTCAGCAGCAAGGAGGCGACTTCGTGCTCGACCCGGAGCTGGTGACCTACGTCCAGGACGTGGGGCAACGGGTGGCCGCCCACGCACCGCGCACGCTGCCGTATGAATTCGCCGTGCTCAACAGTTCGGTGCCCAACGCCTGGGCCCTGCCGGGCGGCAAGGTCTCGATCAACCGCGGGCTTTTGACCGAAATGCGTTCCGAGGCCGAGCTGGCTGCCGTGCTCGGCCACGAAGTCGCCCATGCCGCCGTGCGCCACAGCGCCCAGCAACAGTCGCGCACCGCCCTGACCCAGGGCGCGGTGTTGCTCGGTGGGGTCGCCGTGGGTGTTGCAACCGAACGCGAAGATTACGCCACCATCGCCGTGCTTGGCGGGATGGTCGGCGCGCAGCTGATCGGCCAACGCTACTCGCGCGAGGCCGAGCGCGAGGCCGACCTGTGGGGAACGCGCTGGATGCACTCGGCCGGCTACAACCCGGAAGGCGCGGTCCGTCTTCAGCAGTCGTTCGTGCGACTGTCCGAGGGCCGCAATCCCGGCTTCCTCCAGGGCCTGTTCGCCTCGCATCCGCCCTCGCGGGAACGGGTGGCGGCCAACCAGCAGCTCGCCGAACAGCTCGGGCGAAGCGGCGAAATCGGCGAAGAGCGATACCAGCGCATGGTGGCGCGTCTCAAGGCGCTGGAACCGGCATACGAGGCCCATGACGCGGGCCGAAAATCACTGGCTGAAGGGGACTTCCAGGCCGCTCTCCGGCAGGCCGAGAAAGCGCTGGCGATGGAGGATGGCGAAGCCTTGTTCCACGCCCTGAAAGGCGATGCACTGGCCTCGATGAATCGAAACCGGGAAGCCGAGCAGGCCTACACGCAGGCGCTGGCGAGAGATCAGGGTTGGTTCTACCACCACTTGCGTCGGGGTATGGTGCGCGAGCAACTGGGCGATATGCGCAACGCCCGACCCGATCTGGAGGCCAGCATCGAGCGCTTGCCCACCGCCCAGGCCTTTCTTTTCCTCGGCAACATCGAACGGTCGCTCGGCAATCGTCAGAAGGCGGTCGAGCATTACCGGGTCGCTGCCCGTTCCGGCGATGAAACCGGCCAGCGAGCCCGAAAAGCCCTGGCCGATATGGGCGTTGCGCCCTGAGGATCCCGCGGCGCTCAGGCTGGAAGGCGGCGAATAGCGGCCCCCAGCTGGCCGAGCTTTTCCTCGATGTTTTCGTAGCCGCGGTCGATGTGATAAACCCGATCGACCAGGGTGTCGCCCTCGGCGACCAGTCCAGCCAGCACCAGGCAGGCCGAGGCCCGAAGATCGGTGGCCATCACCGGCGCGCCAGTCAGGCGCGGCACGCCGCGCACGACCACCATATTGCCCTCAACCTGCATATTCGCCCCGAGCCGCTGCAGCTCCTGGACGTGCATGAAGCGGTTTTCGAACACGGTCTCCCGCACCAGCCCGGTACCCTCGGCAATGGCATTGAGCGCGGTGAACTGGGCCTGCATGTCGGTTGGAAAGCCCGGGTACGGCGCGGTCGTGATGTTGACGGCCTGCGGCCGGCGACCGCCCATATCCAGATCAATGCTGTCGTTATCCAGGCGAATGTCGGCGCCGCACTCGCGGAGCTTCTGCAGGATCGCATCCATCGTGCCGGGACGCACCCGATTTGCGCGCACGCAGCCGCCGGTCATCGCCGCAGCGACGAGAAAGGTGCCGGCCTCGATGCGGTCGGGCAGAACCTCGTAGTCGTAACCGGCCAGCCTGTCGCGCCCTTCCACAGTGATGGTGTTGCTGCCGTGCCCGCGGATGCTCGCGCCCATGCTGATCAGGCACTCGGCCAGATCGACCACTTCAGGCTCCTGGGCCGCGTTCTCGATCACGGTCGTGCCTTCGGCCAGGGTGGCGGCCATCAGCAGGTTTTCCGTACCGGTGACCGTGACGGTATCCAAGACCAGGCGCGCGCCCTTCAGACGCGCCGCCCGAGCCTGGATGTAGCCGCCCTCGACGCTGATCTCGGCCCCCATCGCGGCAAGGCCCTTGAGATGCAAGTCAACTGGACGGGCCCCGATGGCGCAGCCGCCAGGCAGCGAAACGCGCGCCGAGCCGTTGCGCGCCAGCAGCGGCCCCAGCACCAGGATGGAGGCACGCATGGTCCGAACCAGGTCATAGGGGGCCAGATCGGTCTGCAGCTCGGCGGCGTGGAGTTCGACGTCCGAGCGCTCGCCCAGCCCGATCTCCACGCCCATCTGACCGAGCAGCTCAATCGTGGTCGTGACGTCCTTCAGGTGCGGCACACCGCCCAGACGGCACGGCTGGTCGGTCAGCAAGGCCGCCATGAGGATCGGCAGCGCGGCATTTTTTGCGCCCGAAATTTCGACCGTCCCGTGCAAGGTCCGGCCGCCGGTAATCTGAATGCGAGCCACCGTCGGAAGACCCGCTTCAGGCTTCGTCAGGGGTCTTGAGCACCAGGCTCAGGGCGTGAATCTCGCGTCCCAGGGAAGACCCAAGCGCATCATGAATCACGCGATGGCGCTGCAGCCTCGACTGCCCGCGGAAACTTTCACAAATCACGCGCGCCGTGAAGTGGACATTGTCATCGGAGTCCACGCTAACGCGAGCTTCGGGCATTGCCTGTAAAATGAGTGACTTTATTTTTGCTGGATCCATGAGCCGGGACTTACCCTTTTAAGCTTGACCGGCTAGTTTACCGCACACCCCCACCATCGGACTGATCGCTGCACGTGTCATCCACCCTTGTCATTGCCCTGCTGCAACTCGCCGCCGGATTCGTTCTGCTGATATGGTCTGCCGACCGGCTGATCGACGGCGCTTCGGCTCTGGCCCGAAACTTTGGCGTATCGCCGCTGATCGTGGGGCTGACCATCGTCGGCTTCGGCACGTCTGCCCCGGAAATGCTGGTTTCGGCCATAGCCTCGCTCGAGGGCCGGCCCTCGCTGGCCGTTGGGAATGCAATCGGATCGAACATCGCGAACGTCGGCCTGATTCTGGGGCTGACCGGCATGATTTACCCGCTGACGGTCGACCGGGTCACGCTCAAGCGCGAGTTTCCAATCCTGGCTGTGATCATGGTCATGAGCCTGGGCGTGATCGGCAATCTGTACTTGAGCCGTCTGGATGGCCTGGTGCTGGCCTGCGGACTTGCGCTGTTGATCGCCGGCATGGTTGCGCTGGGCCTGGCCCGAGGCGAAAAAGACCCGCTGGCCAGCTCGCTGGCCGAAAGCGTGCCAGAGAGCATGCCGACCGGGCAGGCGGCACTGTGGACACTGGTCGGGCTGGTGGTGCTGCCACTCAGCGCGCACATCCTGGTCAACGGCGCGGTCACTCTGGCTGGCATCGTCGGCGTCTCCGAGGCCGTGATCGGCCTGACCGTCGTCGCCCTGGGCACGAGCCTGCCTGAGCTTGCCGCAGCTGCGGCCAGCGCGCTGAAAAAAGAAGATGACCTGGCGATCGGCAACATCCTGGGCTCGAACATGTTCAACCTGCTCGGCGTGCTGGGCATTGCCGCCCTGGTCCATCCCCTGGTGATCGAACCGATCCTGCTCTACCGCGATGTCAGCGTGATGTTCGCGATCACCCTGGGGCTGTTTCTGTTGATCTGGCGCCGGCGCGGGCCCGGCCTGATCACGCGGCCGGCCGCGGCGCTGCTGCTGGTCGCCTTCGTGGCCTATCAGGCCGTGGTCATCACCTCCGCAGTGGCCACCTGAGGCCCTATCAGGCGGGTACACTGGCGATCATGGACCTGTCCTCTGAAAAGATCCTGGCCAGCGCCGGTGCCGTGCTGGTCACCGAAGCACGAGCCATCGAGGCGCTGGCGGCTCGTCTGGATGAGGACTTCGTGGCCGCCGTGGCCCGGATCCTGGATTGTTCGGGACACGTCATCGTGACCGGCATGGGCAAATCCGGCCATATCGGCCACAAGATCGCGGCCACCCTGGCCTCGACCGGCACGCCGGCGTTTTTCGTTCATCCAGCCGAAGCCAGCCATGGCGATCTCGGCATGATCCGCCGCGATGACGTGCTGCTGGCGCTTTCGAACTCCGGCGAGACCGAAGAAGTCTTGAGGCTGCTGCCGGTGATCAAGCGCTTGGGGATTCACCTGATCGCCATGACCGGGCGCCCCGATTCCACCCTGGCCCGGCACGCCGACCGTCATCTGGACACCAGCGTGGATCAGGAAGCCTGCCCCTTGGGGCTCGCGCCGACCGCTTCGACCTCGGCCCAGCTCGCCCTGGGCGATGCGCTGGCCGTGGCGCTGCTGGAAGCGCGCGGCTTTACCGCCGAGGATTTCGCCCGCTCGCACCCCGGCGGCAAGCTGGGCCGCCAGCTGTTGCTGACGATTCGCGAGGTCATGCACGGCGACGACGAGCTGCCCCGAGTCAGGGACTCCGCGCCCGTAGCCGAGGCGATCTTCGAGATGACCCGCTCCCGCCTGGGCCTGTGCGCCGTCGTCTCGCAAGACGGCGCCCTGGTCGGCATCGTCACCGACGGCGACCTGCGCCGCCACGCCGAGAAGCTCACCGACATCCGCAGCCAGCGGGTCGAAGGCATCATGAGCCGCGAACCGCGCACGGTGCGCGCCGGCGAATTGGCCGCAGTGGCGGTGGAAATCATGCAGCATCATCGCGTCCAGGGCCTGCTGGTGACTGACGACGAGGACCGCCTGGTCGGCGCGCTGAACTTCCAGGATCTGCTCCAGGCCGGCGTGGTATGAGTACAGTCGACCTTGAGGCGCGCGCAGCCGGCATTCGCCTGGCCGTGTTTGACGTCGACGGGGTACTGACCGACGGCCGCCTGATTCTCGACGACCGCGGCGTCCAGACCAAGGCCTTCCATGTGCGCGACGGTTTGGGCCTGAAGGCGCTGATGCGCCACGGCATCGCCGTTGCCGTGATCACCGCCCGCGAATCAGCCGTGGTCGAACGGCGTATGGCCGAACTCGGCGTCGAACATCTGCGCCAGGGCCAGTCCGACAAACGTCGGGCCATGAAGGAGCTGCTGGCCGAACTGGACGTGCCCGGCAGCCAGACCAGCTACATGGGCGATGACCTGATCGACTGGCCAGCCATGCGCCAGTGCGCGCTCAGCGCCGCGCCGGCCGACGCCGACGCCTGGATTCGGGCCCAGGTTGACATCGTCACCGAAGCGCCGGGGGGAGTGGGTGCCGTGCGCGAGTTTTGCGAGCGCCTGCTGGCTGCTCGCGGCCTGCTTGAAGACTGGCGGGCCGGGTACCAGTGAAGCGACCGGTCGTGCTCGCGGCCTGCTTCGCCCTGCTCCTCGTCCTGATCGTGCGCTGGCAGTTTCCGGACGACCGCAGCAGCCGGATCACAGCCAATCTGCCCGACACCCGCTTTGACTACACCCTGACCGATTTCGATGCCCGCTTCAGTGATGCCGACGGCCGCGTCGAACTCCTGCTGGCCGGGCCGCGACTGGAGCATGACGCCGCGACCCGAATCGCCACCCTCCTGACGCCCGAGTTTCATGTCGAACCGCAAGGCGCGAACTGGCGTGGCCGGGCCGATCGCGGGCGACTGCTGCGCGACGCGGATGAAATGGTGCTTGAGGGCAACGTGGTGCTTGAACACCCGACGGCCGAGGGGACGGTCAGGATCGTGACCGAGCGACTGCATCACCATGTCGGCCAGCGTACAATCGAGGCTCCCGGACCGGTAGAAATGACCCGTCCGGGCCACTTTATCCGGGCCGGACGACTAAAAATCCGGCTCGACGACGAGACCGTGGAGTTTTTCGACCATGTACAGGGCGACCTGCTTCCTGGCCGGACTGATCCTGACCCTGGGCGCGTACGCTCAGATTCCTGATCAGCGCCAGGAACGCATTCAAATCAACGCCGACAGCGGCGGCTACGACATGCGCACCGGTGTCCAGGAGCTCAGCGGCAACGTGCGCATTGCGCAAGGTGAACTCGTGGTCGAGGCCGACGAAGGCCGCGCCTACAACGTCGACGGGCAGTGGCAGCGGGTCGAGCTTTTCGGCGCGCCCACGACCTGGCGCATGGTCATGGAAGACGGCACCGAGACCCGCGGCCGCTCCGGGCAGATCATCTATGACCTGACCAGCGATCAGATCACGATGATTGACGATGCGCGCATTCAGGACGCCCAGGGCACCTTCGCCGGCGCCACTCTGACCTACAACCTGGTCAGCGAGCGGATCGAGGGTGCCGGCGGCGTCGAGCTGGTCATCGAACCGGGCGACCGCCGCGCGCCGGCTGAAACGGCGCCGCCACCCGACGACGAAAGCGATCAGGACGACGTCCCGCAGTCGGACCCGGAGAACTGAGGCGGCCATGCTGATCGCCGAACAGCTGGTCAAGCGCTACCGCGGACGGGCCGTGGTCCACGACGTGTCGCTGCAGGTCGAGCGCGGCGAGATCGTCGGACTGCTCGGCCCCAACGGCGCCGGCAAGACGACCACGTTCTACATGGTGGTCGGCCTGGTCGCGGCCGACGGCGGGCGGATCCTGCTTGGCGATACCGACCTGACCCGGGCCAACATGCACCAGCGCGCGCGCAAGGGGCTGGGCTACCTGCCTCAGGAGGCCTCGATCTTTCGCAAGCTCAGCGTGGCCGACAACATCATGGCCATACTCGAGCTGCGCAAGGACCTGGACCGCCAGGGCCGGCGCGAGGAGCTGGAGCGACTGATGGACGAATTCCACGTCGCCCACCTGGCCGACCAGTCCGGGATTTCGCTGTCCGGCGGCGAACGGCGGCGGGTCGAGATTGCCCGCGCCCTGGCCGGCAATCCCAACTTCATCCTGCTCGACGAGCCCTTTGCCGGCGTTGATCCAATTTCGGTCGGCGAAATCCAGCAGATCGTGCGCCAGCTGACCGAGCGCAACATCGGCATTCTGATCACCGACCACAACGTGCGCGAAACCCTGGGCATCTGCCACCGCGCCTACATCATCTCCGAAGGCCGGGTGCTGACCCACGGTCAACCCGAGGACATCCTCGCCGACGACAACGTTCGGCGGGTCTACCTGGGCCAGGAATTCAGGCTCTAGTGGGCCATGCGGCCAATTAGGTAACGCTCAGCCGCCGCATTCAGGCGCCGGGTCCGGGGTCTGCGGGAAGTGGCTAGAATGAGACGATGAAACCCGGCGCCCGCCTCCAGCTCAAGCTCGGCCAGAAACTCAAGCTGGCGCCACAGCTGCGCCAGGCGATTGCCCTGCTCCAGCTCAACCGGCTTGAGCTCAAGGACCACATCCAGAACGTCCTCGACGCCAACCCGCTGCTGGAACGGCCCGAGGACCGCGAGTTCGATGAGCCGGCCGGGGAAGACAGCAGCGGCAATGACGAGCAGGACCAGGTCGAGACCGGCGAGGATTTCGGCTTCGACGACCTGCCCGACGGCTACTCGGTATCCTCGGAGGCCCCGCGCTACGACGAGTTCGTCAGCGACCGGGCCGAGGAATCACTCCAGCACCATCTGCTCTGGCAGGTCAATCTGTCGGGGTTTTCCGAAACCGACGAGGCCATCGCCCGGGCCATCATTTACGCGCTCAACGAAGACGGCTACCTGCTCGACGATCTTGATACGTTGCGCGCCTCGCTGGCCCCGGAGCTGCTGGTGTCGGTTGAAGAAGTGGCCGCCGTGCTTGAGCGCGTCCAGCATCTTGAGCCGCTGGGGGTGGGCAGTCGCAACCTGCGCGAGTGCCTGATGATCCAGCTCCATACCCTGCCTTCGGATCGGCCCGGACTCGGCCTGGCTACGCACCTGATCAGCTACCACCTCGAGACGCTCGGCCGGTTGGACCCGGACGCGCTGGCGCGAAGCACGGGGTTTCCGGTCGACGAGATTCAGCGCGCCCTGCAGCTGATTCGAACGCTCAATCCGCATCCGGGCAGCCGTTTCGGCAACGAACGCGAAAACTACGTCGTCCCCGACGTCTACGTGACCCGGACCGAGCGCGGCTGGCGGGTCAGCCTCAACCCCGACAGCGATCCCGGCCTGCGTCTGAACCGAACCTACATGAACCTGCTGCGCCAAAGCCGGGGCGAGGACAAGAAGTACCTCAACGACCGCCTGCAGGAAGCCCGCTGGCTGATCAGCGGGCTGGAAATGCGCAACCAGACCTTGCTCGCGGTGACCGAGGCCATCGTCCAGCGCCAGCAGGGTTTTCTTGAGCACGGCGAAATCGCCATGCAGCCTCTGCTTCAGCGCGAGATCGCCGAAACCGTGGAGGTACACGAGTCGACGGTCTCGCGGGCGACCACGCAGAAATACGCCCACACGCCGCGCGGCACGTTCGAGCTCAAGCACTTTTTTTCCGTCGGCCTGCCCAGCGGCGACGGCACAGCGGTCAGCGCCACCGCCATTCGGGCCCACCTGCGCCGCATGATCGGCGAGGAACTGCCCGACAAACCCTGCTCAGACCAGCATCTCACCGACCGACTTGCCGAACAGGGTATTCATCTGGCCCGACGCACGGTCGCAAAATATCGCGAGCAGCTCGGGATTCCCGGATCGGCCCAGCGGCGCCGCCGGGCGCGGATGAAGGCCTGAGAAGAGCGCCGCTCAATGAAATTTGCCAGCGCAGCCGGAAGTGACCGAACGATCGGTTAAAATTCCGGGTCATACTAAAAACTTCAAGGATCAATGCATGCAACTCGAAGTCACCGGCCAGAACATCGATGTGACCCAGGCGCTGAGGGCCTACCTGCAGGAAAAGACCGAGCGTCTGGAACGCCATTACGGCAACCTGATTTCCGGCCACTTCGTTCTGCGCCTGGAGAAGCTCGAGCACACCGTTGAAGGTACCGTGCACGTGGCTGGCAAAACCAACGCGCTGCATGCCGTGGCCGTCGCTGAAGACATGTACGCTGCCATCGACGGACTGATCGACAAACTGGACCGCCAGGTCCGGCGGCACAAGAGCCGCGTCACCGATCACCGCAACTCCGCCTGACGCGAACGTCCCGGTCTCGCGGATCCAACCAGAGGTCACCTGTCGTGGAACTTGCCGATATCCTCGCCCCGGAACGAATTTCGCTGGACTTCTCCGCATCGAGCAAGAAAACCCTGCTGGAGAAGGCGTCAGAGCTGCTGGCAACCGGGACCGAGTCGGCCCATGCGCGCGCTATCTTCGACAGCCTTTGTCAGCGAGAACGCCTGGGGTCGACCGGATTGGGGCACGGGGTGGCGATCCCGCACGGTCGCGTCGAGGGCCAGGATGTCGTCGCCGGAGCACTGGTCCGGTTGAGTACCGGCATCCAATTCGACGCGCCCGACAACGAGCCGGTCGAGCTGTTTTTTGCGCTCGCCGTGCCGGCGCGCTGCACCGATGTGCACCTGCGCCTGCTGGCGGGCATTGCCGAGCGGTTCGGCAACGATGACTGCCGCCAGCGCCTGCGAACGGCGTCCAGTGCCGATGCCATCATGAAGATCATCAGCGAAGCGCCACCCGGCACCGAGCCGGGCTGAAGCGCCAGGTCCAGGCATACCGGTGGCCCGCAGCATCACGCTCGCCGAACTCGTGGAGCGGGTCGGGCCCCGACTGGGTCTGAGCTGGATCAGCGGTGGCGAAGGCGCTTCGGAAACCCGCATCTCCGCCTTCAGAGCCGGATCACGCCCTTCTCTGGTCGGCTTTCTCAACCTGATTCATCCCAACCGGCTTCAGATCATCGGCGAAGAGGAACTGCACTGGCTGGACGGGCTGGACGCCAAGACCCGCTGGGAAACCCTGGCCAGAATCATGGACGCGCGGCCTGCCGCGGTGATCGTGGCCGGCAACGTCGAGGTCGCACGCGACCTTGAGCAGGCCGCGCGCGAGAGCAACACCGCGCTGCTCAAGGCCGAGCGACCCGCCTGGGAAATGGTCAACTTTCTGGAATACCGGATCACGCGCGCCCTGGCGCCGACTCTGACCCTGCACGGCGTGTTCCTGGAAATTTTCACCATCGGCGTCCTGATCACCGGCGATTCGGGCACCGGCAAGAGCGAGCTGGCCCTGGAACTGGTCAGTCGCGGACACCGCCTGATCGCCGACGATGCGCCTGAATTTACCCAGATCACGCCCGAGGTCGTCGAAGGCACCTGCCCACCGGTGCTGCGCGACTACCTCGAAGTCCGCGGCCTGGGTCTGCTCAACATTCGCCGGATGTTCGGCGATACTGCAATCAAGCCCAACAAGTACCTGCGCCTGATCATTCATCTGCACACCCCCACCGACGAACCCTCGACCACCGATCGACTGCGGGGCAACCTGTCGCAAAAACAGGTGCTGGAGCTGGATATTCCCGAAATCCGGCTACCGGTGCTGCCTGGGCGTAACCTGGCGGTGATGGCCGAAGTCGCCGTGCGCGATTTCATGCTCCGGCTCAAGGGCTTTGATGCCGCTCGCGAATTCATGGAACGCCATGCCTCGATGATGTCGGAGAAACCATGAGCGATGGAGCAGCCCCCATGGTCGTCATCAGCGGCCTGTCCGGCAGCGGCAAGAGCCTTGCGCTCAACGCGCTGGAAGACCTGGGCTATTACTGCGTCGACAATCTGCCCGGCGGCCTGCTGGCCGGCTTGATCAGCGAAATCCGCTCCCGGCCGGAGCGCTACCCGCGGGTCGCGATCGGGATTGATGCGCGCACCGGGGCCGACGGCCTGGAACGCCTGATCGGCTTGCTCGACGAGCTGCCCCATCCTGCAGGCTTCAGGATGCTGTTTCTGGAGGCGCAGCCGGCCGTCATCGCCCGCCGCTTCAGCGAGACCCGGCGACGGCATCCGCTGGCCAACGTCGGCGGCCTGGAAACCGCCATTGCTGATGAGCGCCGTCTGATGGCGCCGCTGCGCGAGCGCGCCGACTGGATCATCGATACCTCCGAGACCAACGTCCACCAGCTGCGCCGCCAGGTCCTGCGCCGGGTCGGCCAGGGCGGAACCAGCGGTATCCAGACCCTGGTGCTGGAATCGTTCGGCTTCAAGAACGGATTACCGCCGGACATCGATTTCTTGTTCGACGCGCGCTGCCTGCCCAACCCGCACTGGATCCCCGAGCTGCGCCCGCGCACCGGACTGGACGCCGAGGTGCGCGACTGGCTGGAAAGCCACGCGCGCGTGCACGCCTTCCACGACGATGTCCTCGGATTTCTGCAGCGCTGGTTGCCGGCCCTGGCCGAAGACCGTCGCAGCCTGCTGACCATCGCCATCGGCTGTACCGGCGGCCAGCATCGCTCGGTGTATCTGGTCGACCGGATGGCCGCAGCACTGGGCGACGGCGCTGGGCGCGTCATCGTCAGCCATCGCGAGCTGGAACGATGACCGGGATCGTGCTGGTCACGCATAACGGGCTGGGCGAGTCGCTGCGCCACCAGGCCGAGATCATCCTCGGCCGAAACCTGAACATGACTCTCGTTTCAATCAGCGAGCAAGCCGATCCGGACCATTCGCTGGCCGAATTGATCGGCGCCATTGCCCACGTCACCGATCCGGACGGCGTGCTGATCTTGACGGATTTGCCGGGCGCGACGCCGCACAATCTGGCCGTGCGCGCGGCCGCCCCCCACGATCTTCCGGTGGTCTCCGGCCTGAACCTGCCCATGCTGCTCAAGGCCATCAATCATGCCGACAAGCCGGCCGCCGAGCTGGCCCGCCTGGCCGACCTTGGCGGCCATCAGGGCATCATCCACCAGTGATCCAGCGCCCACTGACACTGAGCAACCGGCTCGGCCTGCACGCGCGCGCGGCCAGCAAGCTGGTGCAGACCACCGCGCGCTTCGACAGCGAGGCCTGGCTGAGCCACGGCGAAAAGCGCGTTAACGCCAAGTCCATCATGGGCGTACTCCTGCTCGGCGCGCCGTGCGGCTCAGAGTTGCTCGCCGAGTTCGATGGCCACGATGAGGACGAGGCCATGGCGGCGCTGGAAGCGCTGGTCAACGACCGCTTCGGAGAAGAGCAATGAGTCTGGCCTTGACCGGACTGGGCGTCACCAGCGGGATCGCCATCGGGCAGGTGCATCGGCTCACGCCCGGCGAGCTGTCGATCCCGGAGTACCACCTCAACGAGGACGCTGTGGGCGCAGAGCTCGAGCGTCTGCACAAGGCCTTCGGGCGCGGGGAGAAATTCCTCGCTGCCCTGCTGACTCGAATGAGTGAGGACATCACCGACACCGCGCGCGATCTGCTCGAAGCGCATCGGCTGATCCTGCGCGACCCCATGCTGATCGACGGCGCGGCCGAACGCATCCGCAGCGATCGCATCAATGCCGAGTGGGCGCTGGTCCAGCAGGCCGACCAGCTGCAGGGCGAATTCCGCCGCATGGGCGATGAGTACCTCGCACTGCGGCGCGAGGATATGGAGCAGGCCGTGGGCCTGGTGCAGCGCGAGCTCGCCGAGCAGCCGGCGCTGTTCGTCAGCACCCAGGTGCCGCACCGCCTGGAGGACACGATCGTGGTCGCCGCCGAGCTGGGGCCGGCCGAGATGACGGTGCTGGCCCAGCGCAAGGTCGCCGGCCTGATCACCGAGCACGGCGGTCCCTGGTCTCACGCCGCCATCCTCGCGCGCAGCCTTGAAATCCCCATGCTCGTTGGCGTTCATCACGCGCTGGACCTTCTTGACGAAGGCGAGCCGGTGATCGTCGACGGACACTACGGGGCGGTGCTGACCGGCGCTGACGAATCGCTGTTCTCCCACTACCGCGAAAAGCGCGAGGCCAGTCAGCGTCGCCGCATGGATCTGCGCCGCTACCTGGGGCGCCCGTCGATCACCCGCGACGGGCAGGCCTTTACGCTGCTTGGCAACGCCGACCTGTTGCCCGACTTCGAGCGCTGTCGCGAAATCGGGGTCGAGGCTGTCGGCCTGATGCGCACGGAGTACTTGTACCTGGATGACGCGCTGCCCGACGAGAACACCCAGTACCGTGCCTATCGCGCTGCAATCGAGGCCATGCAGGGCCGACCGATCACCATCCGCACGCTCGACGCTGGCGGCGACAAGCTGCCAGCCATACTCGGATTCACCAAGGGACCCAACCCGGCCCTGGGCTTGCGCGGCCTGCGCCTGTCGCTGTCGCTGGGCGAGCTGTTCGTTCAGCAGATTCGCGCGATTCTGCGCGCGTCCGTGCACGGTCCGGTGGAAATTCTCCTGCCCATGCTCAGCCGCTGCGACGAGATTCACCAGGCACGCCGCATCATCGAGCAGTGCCGACATGAGCTTCAGGCCGAAGGACTGACTGTGGATCCCGAGCTGCCGGTCGGCGGCATGATCGAAACGCCGGCCGCGGCCATCGATGTCGACCGACTGGCCGGCCACCTGGATTTCCTGTCTATTGGCACCAACGACCTGATCCAGTATGTGCTGGCCATCGACCGGTCAGACGAACTGGTCAACTACCTCTACGATCCGACGCATCCGGCCATTCTGTTTTTGCTGCAGCGGATTCAGCAGGCCGGCGCTCGGCACAACTGCCCAGTGACGGTCTGCGGCGAACTGGCCGGCGACGAACGCGCCGCTCGCCTGCTCCTGGGGCTGGGCCTTCATCGTCTGAGCATGCCGCCGGCCGCGCTGCCGGGGATCAAGAAAAGCCTGCTGGAAGCCTCGGCCGCGGACTGTCGCGAGATCGTCAAGACGTGGATGGAAGGCTCGGCGAGCGCATCCGACCGGGGACTGCTCGAACGTCTCAGCCCTGAGTGACGCGGTCGCGAACGTATTTCGGCTCGACCTGCCAGGCAGGCACCGCTTCGACTCCAGTCGCCAGAACCAGCAGCGACTCTGCCAGTGGCCAGGCCTCGGCTCGGGGTGTGAAACCGACGTTGTCCAGTCCGGCGCCAATCTGCTCCGGGTAAACCGTCCAGCCAGACCCGGCTACCAGCCATGGGCCGGGTGTCGGCACGCTCACATGTTGCGGTTCGAGCACCGCCTCGGGCAAAAGCTCCATCAGACCGTCCACGCTGCGCTGAAACCAGCCGGCGAAGACTTCTCCCATGCGCGCATCAACCAGGGCCAGTATTTGCTGATGTTCGGCGGACGGATCGGCCGCATGGGCCAGGGCGGCCAGGCTGGAAACCGGCGCCACCGGCAGCTCGTGCGCCAGGGCAATGCCCTGAGCAATCCCCAGGCCAATACGCAGGCTGGTGAAACCTCCCGGCCCCCGACCGACGGCCAGTCGATCCAGCTGGCTGTAGCCGAGTCCGGCCTCGGCGAGCAGCTCGGCAATCCACGGCAACACCAGCGTGGCATGACCGCGCGGTGCCAGTTCCCGGCGCGAGCGGACCTGCTCCCCCACGGCCAGGGCAACCGAACACATCGGCGTCGAGGTTTCGATGGCCAGGACGTTCATGCGGCCAGCCTCGTGTGCAAGAACTCGATCACCTCGGCCTGGTCAGCGACCCGAGTCATCGGCGGCAGACTGGAAAGAAACAAGCGACCATAAGACTTCGTGGTCAGACGCGGATCACCCAAAATCAGCACACCGAAGTCATCGGCCTGGCGAATCAACCGGCCGGCACCCTGCTTGAGACTCAGCACCGCCTGCGGCAGCTGCACGCGCAAAAAGGGGTTCTCGCCGCTTTCACGCACCGCCCCGAGTATGGCCTCGAGTACCGGGTCATCGGGCGCGGCAAAGGGAAGTTTGTCAATGACGACCACGCTGAGCGCAGCACCCGGCACATCGACGCCTTCCCAGAAGCTCGCCGCGCCCAGCAGCACGCTGTCGGGCTCGCCGCGGAAACGCTCAAGCAGCACGTGCCTCGGCGCCTCTTCCTGGACCAGCAGATTGAAGTCGGTTTGCGAGCGCAGCCACTCGGCCGCGCGGCGCAGCGCACGGTGGGAGGTAAACAGCAGGAAAGCCCGCCCCCGCGAGGCCCGCAGCACCGGCACAACCCGTTCCAGCAGCGCTTCGGTGTGGCGCTGCTCCCGCGGCTCGGGCAGATCCTTGGGTAACCACAATCGGGTTTGGGCAGCGTAATCGAAAGGGCTGTCGATCACCAGTTCGCGGGCCTGCTCCAGGCCGAGGCGATCGGTGAAGTGCGCAAAACGGCCGCCCACGGCCAGGGTGGCCGAAGTCATGATCCAGCAGCCGGGCACCTGGTCGCGCAGCTCGGCCAGCGGTGCGGCCACGTCCAGCGGGGTTAGCTGCAGCTGGAATCGACCGCGGCGGTGCTGGTACCAGCGCACGTAGCCTGGCGCTCCGGCCAGAAAGGATCCCAGGCCATCGTGCAGGGCGCGGGCTCGGTCGGCGCAGCTGGCCAGGTCGCGGGTCTGGTCGGCCAGCGGCTCCAGCGCCTCGGACAGCACAGACAAGCGCGCTTTGAGCGTCGCCAGCAGCGGCGCTATCGGCGCCAGACGGCCGAACTCACCGCGTGGCGGAAGCTCGGAGAAGTCGCTGACCAACTGCTCCAGCGCAACCCTGAGGTCGTTGATGGGGGTCTGCAGCAGGGCCAGGCTGCCGGCCGCACCGGCGCACGCCGCCAGACTGTCGCGAGTCAGCTCGCGCACCTGCCAGGCGCTCACCCCGCGCGAGAAAAACCGCATCGCTGTGTCCGGTACCTGGTGAGCCTCGTCGATGACCACGGCCGACGCGCCGGGCAGCACCTCACCGAAGCCCGTTTGCTTGAGGGCGAGGTCGGCAAACAACAGATGATGATTGACCACGACCACGTCGGCTTCCTGGGCCTGCCGGCGGGCGCGCACCAGGTGGCACTGATTGAGCTTCGGACACTCCGAGCCCAGGCAGTTGTCCTGGGTCGACGTCACCAGAGGCCAGACCGGAGAATCCGAGGCAACATCGTCCAGCTCGCTGATCTCGCCGGCCTCGGTGTAGCGCGACCAGGCCCGAATCCGGACCAGCTCCTCGGTGACCGCCGAGCTCGTCTCACCGCCGGCCAGGTGCTGCTCGAGACGCTGCAGGCACAGGTAGTTCGCCCGCCCCTTGAGGAGCGCGACCTTGCGCTCAAGACCCAAGGCCGCCAGCGCCATCGGCAGATCGCGCCGGTAGAGCTGATCCTGCAGGTTCAGGGTGCCGGTGGACAGAATCACGCGGGCATCGCGCAGGAGCACCGGCACCAGGTAGGCCATGGTCTTGCCGGTGCCGGTGGCGGCTTCGGCAACCAGATCGGTGCCGGTTTCCAGGCACTCGGCGATGGTCAGGGCCAGCTGCTGCTGCCCCGGCCGGGTCCTGAACGCGGGCAGTGCCCGGGCCAGCGCTCCGCCGGCCTCGAAAACGGCAGCCAGCTCGCCACCGTGATCGCTCATGGTCTGATCACAGTCGCGGCGGCGCCTCAACCTGGCAGGCCTGCAGACGCCGCCGGGCTTCGTTGGCTGCTGCCGGGTCCTGCTGGCGCTCCAGCGCCAGCGCGATGGTGCGCCAGTTGCGCTGGCACAGCTCGCCGACGCGCGGTCCAACGTCAAAGGAGCGCCGGGCGTGGCTTTCGGCCTGCTCCCACTGACCCTGGTCCAGTCGCACCTCGGCCATCTGCTGGAGCAGCTCGGGATCGCGCGGCTCGATCCGCAGGGCACGCTCAAGCAGCATGGCGGCTCGACCCAGGTCGTCGTCCTGCTCGGCCTGACGAGCCGCCTCGCTCAGCTCGGCCACGGCCGGATTACGCAGCGCGAAGACCTGCAGGCCGCGCGTTTCAGCCGCGGCCGGCGCGCGCACCTGCTCGGCCGCGATCCGCTCATCGACCGGCGCCGGGGCCTGGGTGGCGCAACCGACCACCACGAACAGGGAAAGCAGCGCCAGTAATCGAAAACAAGAGCTCATCATGGATGCATACATTTTTACGCAAAGCCCATTCTAGCGCCGCCGGAACCATCGTCTCGGTTCGTCGGCGACCGGTTCGATACAGGGCGACAGCGCGGCCGGCTGACTGCCGGCGATGAACGGAACGGCCAGCGCATTGGGACAGTTCTCCGAGGCCAGCAGAGGCGCTGGCCAGTCGATCCAGAACCACTCAATCTTTTCCGGCCAGTTTCGCCGGACCGTGCGCAGCGGCAAATCACGGAACAACTCGGCCCACACCGGCAGGGCCGTGGCTGATCCGCTCACCCCGGCCGGCGCGTTGTCATCGCGCCCGGTCCAGACCACCCCCAGCCAATCGTCGCTGTAGCCCACGAACCAGGCGTCGCGACGGTCGTTACTGGTGCCGGTCTTGCCACGCACGCCAGGGTCATCCGGCAGCCGCCAGGACAGGCTGCGGGCGGTACCGTCGGCGACCGCGTGACGCAAGGCAAAGTCCAGCAGGGCCAAAGCCTCGCGCTCGCGCACCGGCCGCAGGCGCCGTCCATAGCGACCCATTTCCCGACCGTCCTGATCGAGCACCTGATTGATCGCGCGCAGCGGCGTGCTGTAGCCTTCCGCCGCCAGCGGCTGGTAGAGCTGGGCGACCTGCAGCGGCGTGAGGTCGATGGCGCCAAGAAAAGCCGATGGATGGGCCTGGTCGGGCCGAGTCACTCCCAGCTGCTCAAGCAGTCCAAACAGCGCCGGCAACCCGATCTCCATCCCCAGCGCCACCGTGGCCTGGTTGAATGATCGGGCCAGCGCATCCATCAGCGCGACCTCGCCATGGCTGACCTGATCGATATTGTCCGGACGCCAGGGATCCTGCCCAGCCACCGGCACCGACAGAGGGGCATCGACCAGGGTCGAGGCCAGGTGCCAGCGCTCCGGGGTCGCCAGGGCCAGCAGGTAAATGAAAGGCTTGATCACCGAACCCACGGGACGACGGGCGTCCAGGGCCCGATTAAAGCCGAAGCGCCCGGGCGCGCGATCGCCGACCAGGGCGCGGATTTCGCCCGAAGCCGGCTCGACCAGCACGATGGCACCCTGCAGTTCGCCCGCAGAACGCTCGACCTCGGCGAGCCCCTCGGCCAGCGCGCGCTCGGCCGCCTGCTGGGCGACCGGATCCAGCGTGGTGAAGATTCGCAGGCCGGTGCCGCGCAGATCCCGGTCGCGATAATCGCGGCGCAGCTGGCGCGCAACCAGGTCGAGAAAACCGTCGTGGCGCCGGGCGCCGCTGCGACTGGGCGAACCCAGGCCCAGATCGGCCGATCGGGCCCGTCGCCACTCCCCTGCATCGATCAGTCCGGTTTCGTGAAACATATCGATGACGCGGTTACGGCGCTCGAGGGCGCGCTCCGGATTACGCCGTGGGTGATACCAGGATGCTCCGCGTACCATCCCGACCAGGAGTGCAATCTGCTCGGTGCCCAGGGCCTGGACCGGCAACCCGAAATAGTGCTCGGCTGCGCGCCCGAAACCGTGGATGGCGCGCGCACCGTCCTGACCCAGGTAAACCTCGTTGAGGTAAGCCTCCAGAATCTCGCCCTTGCCGAAGCGCCGTTCCAGTGACAGCGCCATGACCGCCTCGTTGAGCTTGCGCAGCAGACTGCGCTCCGGCGTCAGAAACAGGTTCTTGACCAGCTGCTGGGTGATCGTGGAGCCCCCCTGGACGACCTCACCCCGGCGCAGATTGATCCAGGCCGCGCGCAACAGGCCGCGCGGATCGACGCCGTGATGATGGGCGAACTGGCGATCTTCGACCGCCTGGATGCCGGTGACCAGCAGCGTCGGCAGTTCGGTCAGCGTCACCAGCGTGCGATCGCGATCATCCAGCGGCAGCAGGCTGCCCAGCTCGGCCGGCGGCAGGCGGACCAGCGCGCTGTCTGGTGCGCCGATGACCTCCAGCCCGGCAACGCTGCCTTCGGCAAAACGTACTTGCAGGCGCTGAGCGGACTGGCGCCCATCGCCAAACACGAATCCCGGCGCGTGGATCTCGACCTGGTCGCCCTGGCGCCGAAAACGGCCGACCGCGGCCGGGTTGCCGGCCCTCAGTCCAATCGCTTCGAGTTCACGGACCAAACGCGGCGCGTCCAGCGGACGGCCTGGATAAAGTTCCAGTGGTCTGGCATAGACTCGACTGGCCTGAGTCCATTGACGATCGGCAAAGCGCAGCCCGGCTTCGCGGTCCAGCCACCAGACCCAAGGACCGACCAGCCCCAGCACCAGCCCGAGCCCGAACAAGGCCAGCGAGAGGAAAAATCCTCGAAAACCGCGTTTGGGCTTCTTTTTCGATGGGCGAGCGCGAGGCATTGCTGGCAGATCAGGGGCCGGAATAAGAGATAATGGACGGTGAATACACTGCGCAAACAGGCACGGCCTGCGCATTTGGCCAGTATAAGGGCTGGATGGTCAGGACACGCTGCGCACCGACTGTCTTGACCAGGCGCTTTATGCACAGCAATCCGGCCGGAGAATCTCCTCCCATCCAGTTCATCGCGCTTCCCGGCACCGATGGCCTGATCGACGAACAGTGGCTCGCCGCCCTGCCGCGGGCTGCAGCAGATCCGCCCGTGCAGTCCTGTGAACTGAACGCAGGAAAAGCAGACCTCCGGCGCGGCCTGGCCGTGGCCCAAAATTGCGCGGGCGAGCAGGCCGTGCTCTTTATTCGAAGTGGTCTGAGTTTGCCCGAGCACTGGCGAACTCGACTGACCCAACCCATGGCCGACGCCGCCCTGCTGCCGCGACTCCCGGTCGGCAACTACGCCGAAACAATCAATCCGCTGGCGGGATTAGACCACTTCAAGGACGGCGATGAGATTGACCGCTGGCTCTGGCTGTGCGCCGAGCACCAGGCCACGCCGGTTGCAGACTTTCCCCTGGACTGCCTGTACCTGCCTCCGGGCTGGGCACAGACCGTCGAGCCGGACGGTCCAGCGCTGCTGATCGACAGCCTGTTCGTGCTCGATCCGAAGCGGGCCCTGCACGCCGGCCGGAGCGCCAAAACAGCGGCCGCACTGGGCCCGGCGCGACTCAGGCTGCAGTCACTGGCAGGCGAATCCATGCGATCGACGCCGCCTGCCCCGGGACTGGACGGCAGACCGGTGACCCTGCACATCAGCCATGACTGGGGCGGCGGTGTGGCGCGATGGATCGAAGATATCGTGCTCAATGACACCGAGGGGCATCACCTGGTACTTTCCGCCAGCGGTGATCCATCCGGGACCACGCATGGCGAAGTGTTGCGCCTGTATGCGGCTGGACCCGGTCGAGGGTTGGTGCGCGAGCTGCCGCTGGCGCCTCCGATTGCCGATACGGTGAACGCCGACCCGTGTTATCGACAGCTGCTGAACGAGATCATTCAACGCTTTGCGGTCGGCCGGATCATCGTGTCTTCGCTGATTGGACACAGCCTGGACGCGCTGCGCACCGGCCTCCCCACGGCTCAGATTCTGCACGATTTCTATCCCGCCTGGCCGCTGTTGGACCGCGATCCGATGAAGTGGGTCCAGACTGACGGCCGCATTGATTTGGCGAACGCGCTGGCCGAACATGGCCAGCGCTTGTTGTTCCGACACCACGACGTCGAGCACTGGCGATCACTCACCGAAGCCTGGCTGGAAGCGGCTGCGACGGGCGCCACACAGCTTGTCGCGCCCACCGCCGAGGTCGTTCGCCGCTGGCAGGCTCTCGGCGGTGCGGCCTTGCCGGACATCCACATCATCGGGCATGGCTTTGCAGGCTGGGACCGCGCACGGGAACCTGTCGCCGCAAAACCTCGCGCCGACGGACGCCTCAACCTGGTCGTTGTCGGTCGTCTATCGCCCGGCAAGGGGCTCGCCCTGCTCGAGCAGGCTCTGGAGGAACTTCGACCGCTGGCCCACCTCACGCTGCTGGGCTGCGGCCGCCACGGCATGCGATTTTTCGGTCGGCCCGGTGTTGATATCGTGCTCGACTATGCGCGCGACCAGCTGCCGGCGCTGCTTGAGCACTTCGGACCCCAGGCCGGGCTATTTCTTTCCACGGTGCCGGAGACCTGGAACTACACATTGTCTGAGTTGCGCGCGCTGAACATTCCGCCACTGGCAACGCGCCTGGGCAGCTTCATCGAACGCATCGACCACGGCCGCGACGGCTGGCTGTTCGACCCGCAGCCACAAGCGCTGATCGAACGGGTATCCAGCCTGCACGATGAACCGGAACGGCTGGCTGCAGCAGCCGCATCTCAGCCCATCGATCCCGACATGGCGTCGGTCTTGCGGCGGTACCGGGATCTCCTGCCAACCGTAGACCCGGTCCCGCCAAGCCTGGCCCTATCCAATCCGCGCCGGGCAGCGATGAGCCGACTCAGTCTGCAGCTCGCCGAAGCTGATCGCGAAAAGACCCAGCTCAATGCGCGTCAGCAGGAGCTTCAAACTGCGCTTGAACAGCGAACCGACTGGGCCCGCCGCTACGAACGTCTCAGCGACGAACGAACCCGCTGGGCGAAGTCCCTAGAAAGCGAAATCAAGGCCGAGCGGATCCAGGTCCAGGCCAGACTTGACGAGCTGGAACGCGAGCGTCAGGTCCTTCAGCATGCGCTGATTGATACTCGCGAACAGCTCAACGTCAGCCAGGATCATCTGGCTCAGACCCGCGCCCATCTGGAGTCAACCCAGCAGACGCTGCTGACGACCCGGCAGGATCTACAGCGCAGCAATCATGAGCTTGAGCGCGCCCAGGAAGAACTCCGTCAAATCTTCGCCAGCCGCTCCTGGCGCTGGACACGGCCGCTAAGGTTTTTCAACCGCGTTGTCGACCATGCCCGGCACAGGAAAGCCTGGAATCCGCTGCGCTGGCCGCGCCTGCTTCGTCGCTTGCTTCACAGCCTGCGCTTTCACGGCCTGCGCAGCACCCTGCACCTGGCCCAGGGGACGCCACCACCGGCGGCCGAACCCCCCAAGCTGCCTGTGATCCAAGCACCGGCCGAGAATGCGTCGGTAGATCCGGTGAGTCTGCCGAACTCAACCTCACCGTTCGTCAGTATCGTCATCCCTGTCTACAACAAGGTGGCCTACACGGCCGCCTGTCTTCAAAGCCTGCGCGCCGAAGCCGGCGACACGCCGTTCGAAGTCATCGTGGTCGATGACTGTTCAAGCGACGAAACAGCTGAGTTCCTCGACCGCTGCAGCGGGGTGCAAGTGGTCCGCAATGCCCAGAACAGCGGTTTCATCGCCAGCTGCAACGCCGGTGCGGCGCGTGCCCGCGGCCGCTACCTGGTCTTTCTGAACAACGACACCACGGTGACGCCCGGCTGGCTTGAAGCCCTGCTGCAGACCTTTGAAGATTTCGCCGACGCCGGCATCGTCGGGGCCCGCCTGGCCTACCCCAACGGCCGACTGCAGGAGGCCGGCGGCATCATCTTCGCCGATGCCAGCGGCTGGAACTACGGCCGCAATGAGGACCCCGCCCTGCCACAGTACAACTTCACCTCAGAAGCGGATTATGTCTCCGGGGCCTGCCTGGCGATCCCGCGCGAGCTGTTCAACGAGCTCGGCGGCTTCGACAGCCATTACGCGCCGGCCTACTACGAAGACACCGACCTGTGCTTCCGGGTCCGTCAGCATGGCCGCAAGGTTTATTGTCAGCCGGCCTGTACCATCATTCACCACGAAGGCGTGAGTTCGGGAACGGACGAATCCAGCGGAACCAAGCGCTACCAGGCTGTCAACCGCGAAAAGTTTCGCCAGCGCTGGCAGGACGCACTAACCCTACAGCCGCCGCACCGCATCGACAGCAACCGCCCAGATCCGGTTCGTCGGGCCCGCTTCCATCGGGCGGCCGGCCGTGCACTGGTCATCGACGCGACCACGCCCATGCCGGACCACGATTCGGGCTCGATGCGCTTTGCCGCCTTGCTCGAGCTGATGGTTGAGCAGAACTGGCGCGTGTCTTTCTGTGCGCAAAACCTGAAGTGGGAAGGCCGCTACTCAGAAGCCCTACAGCACGCTGGGGTAGAAGTGCTAAGCGCACCGTCTATAACGTCGCTGGAATCCTGGCTGAAGGCCTATGGGGGCGACCTGGACCTGGTTCTGATCAGCCGACACTACGTGCTCGCACCCATCCTCAAGCTGCTGCGCCGCGCCTGCCCCAATGCTCGGATCGTGTTCGATACGGTCGATTTGCACTTCCTGCGCGAACAGCGCCAGGCAGAGCTCGGCGGCAGCGCCGGCATGAAAGCCGCCGCTGAACGCACCCGCCAAATCGAGCTGGGCCTGATGCAGGCCAGCGACATCACCCTGGTGGTCAGTCCGGTAGAACAGCTGCTGCTGGCCGAACTTCTGCCCGAGGCCGACGTTCGGATCCTGTCAAACATCCACACTGTCCACGGGCGCCAGCAAACCTGGGCGGCGCGGCGCGACCTGATGTTTGTCGGCGGCTTTCAGCATCCGCCCAACGTCGATGCCGCCGAGTGGCTGATCGACGACATCTTCCCGCGCATTCGCGCCGAACTGCCCGACGTCAGGCTGCACCTGATCGGCAGCCGCATGCCCGATGCCTTGCGCGAACGCGCCAGCCCGGGCGTGATCCTTCATGGATTCGTCGAAGATCTGGACCCATACCTGAACGGATGCCGGCTGTCGCTGGCGCCCTTGCGCTACGGTGCCGGGGTCAAGGGCAAGGTCAACCAGGCCATGGCCTGGGGTCTGCCGGTGGTCGCCACCGCGTGCGCGGCCGAGGGCATGTTCCTGAAACACGGCGAGGACGTGCTGCTGGCCGAAGACGGTCAAGGCTTTGCAAGGGAAGTCGTGCGCGCATATCGCGACGAGGCGCTGTGGCAACAGCTGTCCGACGGCGGTCTGGCCAACGTCCAGCAGCATTTCTCGCGCGCTGCGGCGGGCCGGGTGATCGAGAAACTGCTGACGGAAACCATTGAACGGAAGGCGCCCGCGCAGCGTTATTCAGAGGCTCCTTAGACCTCGCGCACGCGGCGAGCGGTCGTCACACCCTGAATGGACTGCATGCGGCTCAGCAGGCTGGCCAGCTGGTCGAAGTCCTCGACCTGGACGGTCAGATCGATGCGTACGTGTTCGGTGTCGTCCTGGCGGCTGGCATTCATGGCTGTCACGTTGACGTTTTCACCCGCCAGCAGCCCGCTGACGTCGCGAATCAGTTCGCGCCGGTCCCAGGCCTCGATCAGGATGCGGGCCGGGTAGCGACTGGCCGACTGACTGGTCCAGCGCACCCGGATCACCCGCTCAGGTGACTGGCGCTGAAGGTTGATGAACTGGCGGCAGTCCTGGCGATGGATACTCACGCCGCGGGTGCGGGTAATGTAGCCGGCAATGTCGTCGCCGGGCACCGGCTGGCAGCACTGGGCCATGTTGTGCATCAGGTTGCCCACGCCTTCGATCTGGATATCGGTGCCCTTTCCGGAGCGAGCCGGCTGCGGCTTGCTGACCGGAATCGTGGTCGCTTCCAGGCGCCGCTCCGGGTGTCTACGCTCAACGGCGTGAGCCACCTGCGAGGCACCCAGCTCGCCACAGCCAACGGCCACGCACAGGTCTTCGACCCGGCGGAAATTGAAATGCTCCAGAACCTCGGCGGCTTCATCGAAGTCCAGATCCTGGCGCTTGAATTCTGCTTCCAGCGCGCTGCGGCCGGCTACAAGATTTTCGTCGTAGTGGGCCATCTTGAACCAGTGGCGCACTTTCGAACGGGCCCGCGCGGTGCGGATGTAGCCGAGCCGGGGGCTAAGCCAGTCACGCGAGGGGCGCGGTTCTTTCGCGGTGAGGATTTCGACCCGGTCGCCGTTCTTGAGCTCGGTAGTCAGCGGTACGATACGCCCATTGATGCGCGCGCCGCGACAGCGATGACCGACTTCGGTGTGGACCAGGTAGGCAAAGTCCAGCGGCGTTGCACCTGCTGATAGATCCCTGACCTCACCCTTGGGCGTGAGCACATAGACCCGGTCTTCGGTGGTCAGGTTCTGGAAGTCCTCAAGCAGGCTGGCGTCATCGCCGTCGTCCTCAGAGCCTTCCAGCAGCTGGCGCATGACCCCGATGCGTTTCTCCAGTCCCGCGTCGCGCGGCCCGCCCTCCTTGTAGCGCCAGTGGGCGGCGACCCCAAGCTCGGCATGACGGTGCATGTCGTGGGTGCGGATCTGGACCTCGACGGCCCGTCCGCGTGTGCCGGTCACGGCGGTGTGCAGCGACTGATAGAGGTTGGCCTTGGGGTTGGTGATGTAGTCATCGAATTCCCCCGGCACCGGCTGCCAGTGGGTGTGGACCAGGCCCAGCACGGAATAGCACTCGGCGACCGTATCCACCATCACCCGCACGGCCCGGACGTCAAACAGCTCGTGGAAATCCAGGCCCTTGCGCTGCATCTTTCGCCAGATCGAGTACACATGCTTGGCTCGGCCGCTGATCTCGGCCTGGATACCCGCCTCATTAACCACGCGGCGCAGCTGCGCCATAAAGGCGCTGATATAGGCCTCGCGGTCGGACTGGCGCTCGGCCAGCATCAGCCGGATCTGGCGATAGGCCTGCGGCTCCAGGTACTGGAAGGCGAGGTCCTCGAGCTGCCACTTGAGCTGGCCGATACCGAGCCGGTTGGCCAGCGGCGCGTGGATCAGCTGGGTCTCTCTGGCGACGTGCCGGCGAGTATCCTCGTCCAGATTCGCGGCCAGCTTGAGTCTGGCCAACTGCCATGCCAGGGCGATCAGGACGACCCGGACATCGGCCACTAGCGCCAGCAGCAAGCGGCGCAGACCTTCGGCCCGCGACTGGTCATCGGGCAAGTAGGTCTTGCCGAAATACTCCAGACGTTTGAGTTGCAGCAGCAGCGCTTCGGCCGAGTGCTCAGAAACCCGATCCAACTGCGGCAGCGAGGAAGACTGTTCCTCTAGAACCAGCGGCAGCAGCAGCGTTGCCTTGACGGTCACGACATCCGGCAACAGGGGCGCCAAGACCGAGAGCGCCGTCTCGACCGTTGCAATGGCTGATGACCCAGACTGCAGCAGCCGGTTCGCCGCCTCATCCAGACCCGCCCCAGCCTGACCTCCCCCCGCCTGCTGGTAGACAGCCAGCCAGTCGAGCAGCGCTCGGCCGTTCTCATCCATAGGCCGAGCGGAACCCGACATGCACCAACTTATTCGATGACGCTGAACGTGGTGCTGTCCAGGCTCAGGTTGCGGTTACTGTCGGCGTCTTCGATCGTGACGGTGACCGGCCCCGCTCCAAGACCCTCAACCAAAAGATTAGCCAGACCGCCGGAAATCGGCCGGCGAATCACATTTGTGCCATCGAGCAGACTGATTTCACCACCGTTCGGATCGAAGACAGCCCGGAAATCCACGAAACCTCCAGCACTGGCTACGAGGTTGTCGTTGGCATCCTGCACCTGAGCCACAAGATCGCGAGTCTGACCGATGACGAGGTCTTGTTCTCCGCTGATAAACACCAGTTTGATCGCCACTCCCGGCACCACATTGAAGGACGTCGTATCGGCAATCACCGCGTTGGCAGAGGCCTGAATCTCTACCGGTCCCGCAGTCGTGCCGGTGACACCGATCGAAGCCGTACCTCCGCTACTGGTCGCCGTACCCAGTCCCGTCACCGCGCCGGATCCGGTGACCTGAGAGAAAGTCACCTCCAGACCGGGATCAGCCAATATCGGGTTGCCCTGCCCATCGCGCAGCTCGACGGTCAGGTCGGCCGAGGTGCTCGAGGGGAGCTCTGCCACGGTACCGATGAAAGCGAGCTCGGCGACTGGCCCGGGCACGACCGTGAATTCCGTCGCGCCATCGTCCAGCCCGGTCGCGCTAGCGGTCAATGTCACCGGACCTGCGGCATTACCCGTCACGATCAGGCTGGCCTGGCCAGACGCGCTCGTGACATCAGCCAGTCCAGTGACACTGCCGGACCCGGATGATTGTTCGAACGAGATCGTCCTGCCAGTATCGTCGCTGACCAGATTGCCATTCGCATCAACGACTTCCACGCTCAGGGTCTGATCAGATCCTGACTCAAGACTGGCAGTGCCGCTGGAAACGCTCAGGGCAGCCGCGGCACCCGGCACGAAGGTCACATTCACGGTACTCACCAGCGGACCCTGATCAGACGAGCCCAGATAAGCGCTCACGGAAACGGTGTCGGCATTGGTTGACGTCAAGCTTGCCTGGACAGTTCCGTTCGATCCCGACATCATCGTGCTCGCACTCAAGCCACCGTCACCCGGATCTCCGGCGGTGATCGCCAGGTGCACCTCCTGACCCTCCACCAGCTGACTCTGGGAGTCGCGGACCGTGACCGTCAGCGTGGCACTGTCGACACCGTCTGCTACAACGTTGTCGCCGCGGTCAACGGCAAGATCCGAAAAGCCGGCGTCCGCCGCGGTCACCAGGACTCGACGATGCTCGCTGGCCGCCAGAATGTTGCCGCTCGCATCCAGCGCCGCAGCGGCAAAGTACAGGTCCAGATACTGCCCGGGTTCGACGTTCTCGACGGCTACGCTTCTGGATACAGGCCCGGACGGATCACTCTGGCCGTCCGGTACTGGAACGACGCCCCGGACCTGGGATTCAGTACCGGCAAACGATGCCGAAGTGAAGAAGCTCGGATTGGCCGGAAACACTTCCTGAAAGAAGACGTCCAGAGGCTCTCCGGAAGCATTGGTGATAATCCTTTCGTAGTTCAGCGTGCCGCCTTGTACGACGCTGCTTGGCACATCGTACTGAATACTCAAACCGCCGCTGTCGGCCTGCGCGTCCCCGAACAGTCCGAACTCGCCGTAGCGGTCGCTGCCCAGCTGATAAGGCCGATAAAAGCACGCGCCCTGGCCCGGTGCCTGGAAGCTGATGGTCTTGTTGGCAAGATCGTAGACCAGGTCGCCGGCCGGAGAGAACTCATCAATCACAGTATGGTCGTTGACATCAGTCGCCCTAATGCCGACAACCGGCGCGGCCTGCTGAAGATCAAAGCAGACCAAGGGATTGTAAAGACCACTGCGATCTTGCGGTTCCAACTGGAAGCGGTCAAAGAAAATGCGGTCTGGAACGGTTGCGCCGTTGGCGATGACATCGTCACCCGAGCCAAGAACAATTTCGCCGGTCGCGATGTCGTACCGAAGAATAGCTTCGCCAATAATCTGCAGCCCAAAGACGCCCGGCTCGGCAGTCGGACCCGATTCCGCGGGCGGAAGGACCGTCAGCCAGAAATCCGAAATCGCCGGTCCCGGCGCTTGGCGAGCCTGAACACCGAACGCCGCCGAGGCAAGCGTCAGAGTCAGCAAAAGATTGATCGCAGCGGAGGAAGACTTCATGGACATCGCATTCTGGATTGGACTCGGTATTGTACCGGTAGACCCTTTAAAAGCGATTAAATTCAGGTAAACGAAGCGAGGGCCGAACAAATGTGACGATCCGCAAGCCGGCGCTGAAATTTGGCTAAGAGAACACGATCCCGGGCGGTTTCGCGGCCTCGCGCAGTCGCTGCGCCGAAACCTTCTCGGCCGTCCCCAGCTGCTGGGCGAAAATCTGCACCCGAAATTCCTCGACCAGCCAGCGATAGCGGTCGAGTTCGGCGGTATACCAGCCGCCCCCGGCCAGGTGATCGAGGTAGGCCTGCCACCAGGGCCGGACTTCGGCCATGCGCTGATCATCGCGGACCGGATCGTGCTCCAGCGCCGAAAGGCGCAGGCGCATGGCCTTCAGATAGCGCGGGTAGTGGGCCAGGCGCTCGGCCTCGATATCGGCTAAAAATCCCGCATAGAGCAGATCATCAAGCTGGCTTTGCAAATCGGCGATGTTGTTGGGTGCGGCCCGCTCCAGCGAGGCCAGCCCCAGGGTCAGCTCATGCCAAGCCAGAATCACCCCATCAAGCACCGCCGCATCGCGCTGGCAGGCGGCGATAAACGCCTGGCGAACGCGGGTCACCAGGGCGGCGAATCCCGCTGCGTCGCGCACCGGCCAAACCTCATCGGGCGCGGTGAAGCGCCGCAGCGACAGCTCGCGCAGGGCTTCGGTCAACTCGGAGACATCTTCGACCCGCGTCCAGGCAATCTGGGCCGGGCGCGACAGGCCGTGGTTTTTTGCCAGATACTTCCACTGGTCACGGAGCGCGCTTTTGAGCAAGGCGGCAACCCCGCCGGCATGGGCCAGGCGGGCGTCGGCCTCGGTGTCGAACAGGCGTACTCCGGCGACCAGGCCCTGCCCGACCAGCGCCGGCCAAGCCCGGTGGCCGCCTCGGGTGGTCACGACCTCGGGCAGCGGCTCGAGATCGCCGGGTTTAAGGCCATCGCGCTGCCAGCGATCGGCCTGGCGGGCCATGAACTCGGCACGGGCGCGTTCGGCAAAGCGTTCGATCAGTTCATCCAGCGCTCGACTCTGGCCCAATAAGGCGCCGTTCTCGTCGCGCACTCGAATCAGAAAGTCGAGATGGCGCGGCATTTTCTCAGGCTGGAAATCGCCGCGTTCGATCTCGATGCCGCCGATCCGGCCCAGTTCCACGCACAGCCGATCCAGCAGTGAACCGCTTGGCTCAGCACCCAGCCGCTCGATCGCTGCGCGCGCATATTCGGCCGCTGGCACCAGCGCGCGGCGCCTGGACTTGGGCAGGCTGGCGATCAGTGCCGTGACCTTCTCTTCGAGCAGTCCGGGCACTAGCCACTCCAGGCGGTCGGCTTCCAGACGATTGAGCAGGTGCAGCGGACACTCCAGTATCACGCCGTCGATATCGCTGGCCGGGTCAAAGTGATAGAGCAGGCGAAAGCGCTCCGGACCGATTTGCAACTGCTCGGGAAAGGCATCGCGCTCGGCCAGGGGCGCCTGCTCGCGCAGCAGCGTGGCCTGGTCGTAGAGCAGGCGATCCTGCTCGTCGGACGACAAGGCCTTGTACCAGCGCAAAAACGCCTTGGTCGTAAACACACCCTGCGGCAGCCGGGCCTCGAAAAACGCTTCCAGTTCGGCATCCGAGGCCAGCACGTCGCGGCGTCGGCGCTTGTGCTCGTGCAGGGCCAGCTCTTCGCGCAGGGCGCGATTTTTCTGCAGAAAGGTGGCCCGCGCATTGATCTCGCCGCGCACCAGGGCGTGGCGGATGAACAACCCGCGGGCGGTTTTCGGATCATGCGGGCCGTAGTGGCAGCGCCGCTTTTCGACCACGACCAGGCCATGCAGACTGAGCTGCTCGTAGCCCATGACCCGGCCCGAGCGCCGATCCCAGTGCGGATCGAACACCCGCCGCTTGAGCAGATGGGCCGCCTGCTGCTCCAGCCAATCGGGCTTTATGGGCGCGACCATGCGGGCGTAGGTGCGGCCGGTCTCGACCAGCTCGGCAGCCATGACCCAGCCGGGCGTGCGCTGGCTTAAGCCCGAGCCGGGAAAGATCCGGAACTTGTGGCCGCGCACGCCTTCGTACTCGCCTTTTTCGGTGTGCTGGCCGATCATCCCCAGGAGGCCGGACAGCAGGCTGCGATGGATGGCCTCGTCTTCGGCTCGAGTCGCCTTGGCGACTTTCCAGCCCTCTTCGCGCGCCAGACCCAGCAACTGCCCGTGCAGCTGACCCCACTCGTGCAGGCGCTGGGCGTTGAGGAAGCGCTTGCGGGCCTGCTTGTCGGCCTGGCTGCGCGAGAATTGGGCGCGTGTTTCCTGCCACCAGCGCCACAGCTTGAGCAGGGTCAGGAAATCCGAGCCCGGCACCGCGAACTCCGCGTGGGCCTGATCGGCGGCCTGCTGCTGGTCCAGCGGCCGCTCACGCACATCGGCAATGCTCAGGCCCGCCACCAGGATCAGTGCCTCGGCCAGCGCGCCGCGCCGCTCGGCCTCGATCAGCATCCGGCCCTGGCGGGCATCGACCGGCAGTCGGGCCAGGCGCCGCCCCACGGCGGTCAGCTGGCGCTGTTCATCGACCGCGCCCAGTTCGACCAGGCTCATCCAGGCCTCGGCCAGCAGCCGCCGCGGCGGCGCATCGACAAACGGAAAATCTTCCGGCTCGCCCAGACCCAGCGCGAGCATCTCCAGCACCACCCCGACCAGTCCGGCACGCTGGATTTCCGGCTCGGTGAATTCGGGCCGGGCATGGAAATCGGCTTCGTCAAACAGCCGGATGCACACCCCGGGGCCCACTCGACCACAGCGCCCGGCGCGCTGGTTGGACGAGGCCTGCGAGACCGGCTCGACCGGCAGCCGCAGCACGCGCGAATGGGCGGCGTAGCGCGAGATCCGGGCTAAACCTGAGTCGATCACGAAGCGAATGCCCGGCACGGTCAGCGAGGTCTCGGCGACGTTGGTCGCCAGCACGATGCGCCGACCGGTGTGCGACTGGAAGATCCGGTCCTGGGCCTCGGCCGGCAGACGCGCGTAAAGCGGCAAGACCTCGGTATGCGCCAGGCTGGCGCGCTTGAGCTCGCGCGAGACCTGGAAAATCTCGCGCTCGCCGGGCAGGAACACCAGGATATCGCCGCGATGGTCGATCCGACCGGCTGATTCGACCGCGCGCCGCACCTGCCGGCCCAGGTTCTCGCCCTCCTCCGGCGGCTGATAGCGAACCTCGACGGGATAGCCCCGACCCTCGACGGTGATCACTGGTGCCTGGTCAAAGTGCGCCGAAAACCGCTCGGTGTCGATCGTGGCCGAGGTGATGATGATCTTCAGATCGGGCCGCTTCTGGCGCAGCTGCTTGAGATAGCCGAGCAGGAAGTCGATATTGAGGCTGCGCTCGTGGGCCTCATCGATGATCAGGGTGTCATAGGCATCCAGATGGCGGTCGCCGTGGATTTCGGCCAGCAGGATGCCGTCGGTCATGAACTTGATATAGCTGTCGGCCGAGACCCGGTCGTTGAAGCGGACCTGGAAGCCAACCGCCTGCCCCAGCTCGGTTTTAAGCTCCTCGGCCACCCGGCGGGCCACCGAGCGCGCCGCGATCCTGCGCGGCTGGGTGCAGCCGATCAGGCCGCGCAGGCCTCTACCGGCCTCCAGGCACAGCTTGGGCAGTTGGGTGGACTTGCCCGACCCGGTCTCGCCGGCCACGATCACCACCGGGTGGGTCCGAATGGCCTCGACGATGGCGTCGGCATGGGCGCTGATCGGCAATTCAGGCGGGCGCGCGCGATCCGGCAGACCGGCCTGGCGCTGGCCAACGCGCGCCCGCGAGCTTTCCAGCCGCTGCCGGTAGGCTGCTTCCAGCGCTTCGCGTTTCTCCGCTGCCCCCCTAAAGCGGCTCAGCTGGCGATGCCGGCGCTTGAGCCAGGCGACGTCGCGCTGGAGAACCTGATCCTGGTCGAACAACGTGGGCATCCGCCTATTGTCGCAAATGCCAGGTGGATTTCCCGCCTCAAGGACCGGGCAGTCAATCGCAAGTGGACCGGCGACTCATGCAGCTGATGGGCCTGCGAGCGATCTCTCTCCGCCCTTGCGCCCGCCAGCCGGCACCGGGCTTCCAATTCCGTACCTCACTACCGGTCTGGGGGGATCAATTCGCGGCCGTGGCATTCCAGACCGAAATCTGGGTTCCACATCTTTCGTCGCGAATGGTGGGAGCTTACTGCTCAGCACGAAAGCTACCCGCCATGGACAGAATAGCTTTTGCTAAACGTGGTTTCGTTGATCCACCAAATTCATGTGCGCCGTTTTTTCCGCCGCTTGTGCTGATACATCAACAAATCGGCTCTTTCTAGGGTACGTTCCAAGGTCTCAGCCTGCCCTTCATTGCATGCGACGCCGAAGGAAATGCTCAACGGCGCGGACTGCCTGTCGATATTGAACTCGTCTATGGCAGCCTGAATGCGCGACAACACGACCTCGGCATCTTTCTGCTGGGTTTCAGGCATCAGGATCACGAATTCGTCACCGCCGATGCGTGCAAGCGCGTCTGCTTTTCGCAGGCACGCGCCCATGATTTGCGCGGCAGCCTTGAGCAGTTCATCCCCGGCTGCATGCCCAAAGTTGTCGTTGGTCGCCTTCAGACCATCCACATCAGCTGCGACCACTGTAACAGGCAGTTTTTCTTGTTCTGTATATGATTCAATGATTTGCCCAAGAAAAGCTCTATTGTATGCCCCGGTCAGCGGATCGACTAAGCTCAGATGCCTAAGCCGCTCTTCTGATTCCTTTTGAGATGTGATGTCAGTGATGCTGCTTCGAAGCCCAAGAAGCTTGCCGTCTCCATCGAATACGGATGAGGTTCGACATTGGATCCACCGAACGTCTTGCTCCTTTCCTAGAATCCGGAACTGCTGCTTTACAAATCCCCGGCTATGCGGGATGTCCTGAAAGTGGCGCTTCCAGCTGGCTCGATCTTCAGGATGAACAACCTCCATTAAAATTGAGGGGTCAGCTTCAAGCTCGGAGCTGGTCCGTCCGATGATGCGCTGACAGGACGGCGAGGAGTAAATCACTTCACCGTTAGGCCCCTGCCACAAAATCCACTCGCTAGCCGTTTCAGCCAGCGTCTCGAAAAGCACACTCCTCGACTTGAGCTCTGCGGTCTTTTCCTTGAGCGCACGGCGCATATTCTCCAAAGCATTGGATAACTCGCCAATTTCGTCGGGCCTTTTCGCTGAAATTGGGTAATCAAAATTTCCTGCTGCAATGGTCTGGGCATGTGAGACAAGATCGTCTAGCGGCTTTAGCACCCGGCGTATCAAATACGCAAACATCAGTGACGCGACGGTTAACACCAAAAGCCCCAGCGCCATACTCGATGTTCTTTGCCGAGCGGCAACCTGACGAATGGGTGAGGCATCAACGATTCTCTTGACAAAAAAATCGGAATGACCGAAATAATCCACCAGCGGAAACATCTGGATCAGCAGGTCGTTTGCGGCATGCACATGGGCACCTGGCTCATGGAGAGTCTGCCGCTCTGCTGGAGATAGCGCTAGACTGCAGCCCGCGTCTGTCGTGCCTGCCACCTGAGTGATGCTTCCCTCATCAGACCTGCATAAGTACCAATCACCAAGAACCGCATTTTTCCAGATACTGAGAATGCGTTCATCCAGAAACATCCCAACCTCGAGCGCGCCGGCATATTCACCGTCGTAGTAAACGGGCTCAATCTGGCGCAAAGCCAATCCATGTCTGCCCCCTTCCCAACCCGCCGCGGGCGTCCGCTCCGCGTTTACGGCGGAGATCATGGGCCGAATCGCTGAAAGATCATCGCCAAATCGATCGGGTCGATGTGCGCGGAAAAAGGTGACGTTATCGGGAAGATGGAAATGCAGCAGGTCGACATGGGAGGCCGACAAACCCTGAAAGGCTTCAAGGGCTTCGGACGCCAGGGTGTCCCGGTCTCGCTCAAAAAAGGCCCTGATCAGCCCGTCATTCAGCAATAACTGGCTGGCAGCGATGGTCAGAAGTTGTTCGTTGACTCTGAAACGACGCGGGACGATTGTCCTGCCCTGCTCCAGTATCTCTTGCTCATTCTCGGCAATGATCGTCTCGGTATCGTTGTATGACTTGACGAGTCCGAAAACGAGGAACGTGGCAGACAGCATGCCCAGCCCTGTCAAGAGCCTCACAAAAAGACTTTGACTGTTGAGCGAACCGATTTGCATGGCTCTGTTCTAGTCCTCCGGGTAGACAGTCAGCTTTAAGAGTTTCGGGCGTAGGGTGATGCGCGTGCGCTGCTGGTTACCCGCCGGGATCAATCGCAAGCTCCCTCAAGTGCCACGACCCGGCTGCTGGCCTTAGATCGAGCCCGACGGTAGGGTAGTTGAATATCTCTTTGGCCGCAATTCCGCTTCTCGCAGGCGCACCCAATCGGGCGGGGCAATACCGTCGCCGAACCACTCTCCTGCCCTTTAGAGAAGCATGATTGAAGCCAGCCCAAGAAAGGCGAAAAAGCCGACAACATCGGTGATCGTGGTCACGAACGGGCCGGAGGCGAGCGCCGGATCGATATTCAGGCGCTCAAGAGCGATGGGTATTACGATTCCGCCAAGCGCCGCGGCCACCAAGGTCAGCAGCATGGCCAAGGCAATAACCAGGCCAAGCGCCGGCACGCCAAACCAAACAGCCGCCACGAGCGCCATGATCAGCCCGAACGCCAGACCGTTGATCGCGCCCACGATGACTTCGCGCCAGCTCACTCTAAGGGCGTTTCGCGCAGTCAGTTCGCGGGTTGCAATCGCGCGAACGGCCACGGTCATCGACTGGGTGCCGGCGTTGCCGCCCATGGAGGCGACAATGGGCATCAAGACGGCGAGGGCGACCATCTGGTCGATGGTTTCTGCATAAAGGTTGATGACCATCGAGGCGAGAATCGCCGTCAACAGATTGACCATCAGCCACACGGCTCTGCCGCGAGTTGTCTGCCAAACAGTGTCGGCCAGACTTGAGTCTTCGTCGACACCCGCCATGCGGAGCATGTCTTCCTCATGCTCCTCATCGAGCACTTCCATGGCGTCATCAATGGTGATCACCCCGGCGAGTCGACCCGATTCATCAACGACAGGGGCCGAGATCAGGTGATAGTGATTGAACTGATACGCGACATCACTTTCTGGATCAGTCACCTTGAGCGTTCGAAAACTGGGCTCAAGGAGATCCAGCAAGGCGATTTCGCGCCGCGAGGAAAGCACGCGTCCCAGCGCCACGTAACCTACTGGATTCATTTTCGATGAAACGAGAATGACATGGTAGAACTGGTCCGGCAGGTCCGAATGACTGCGGATATGGTCGATGGCCTGACCAACGCTCCAGTCTTCTGGTACCGCGACCATCTCGCGCTGCATGAGGCGGCCGGCGGAATACTCCGGGAATGACAGCGCGGATTCAACGCTGAAGCGGTCGCTATCTTCGAGGGCGTCCAGAATGCGCGCCTGCTGCTTTTCTTCGAGATCTTCGACCAGATCGACGACATCATCAGACTCCAGATCGCGAACCGCCTCAGCCAGAACCTCAGCTGGCAGCGACTCGATCAATGGTTCGCGGATGGACTCGTCCAATTCAGACAGCACTTCGCCGTCAATTTTTTCGCCCCAGAGCTCAACCAGTGCCACACGTTCCGAGGTACTGATCTGCTCGATAAGGTCGGCCACGTCGGCCGCATGTAGAGGCGCCAGGAGTTGATTCAGCGTGTCGACATTCTGGGCGTCAACGGCTTCGATCACCGACTGGATGGTTTCCTGGGCCAGTCCGTGATGGTGCTCGGGTATCTCGGTTTTCTCTGCCGGTGGTGTCTCGGTCGTCATGGCGCCGTTCCTCAACAGAATGAGAAGTCGCTTTGTTGCGATGAGAGGGCAGTGTAAGAGATGCGCCAGGTCAGAAGGCGCCGTGACCCGTCATTACGGTTGAGTTGACCTTGGTCCTGAAGCAGGAGACGCAGCCTCCCACCTCCAATTCCGTGCAGGAGCGCGGGTGTCGACTCTAAGAAAATGGTCAGCGGGCGGCTTTGCGGATTGGTTGCAGGCTCAGATAGGTCAGACTGCGCCATGCCCACTCCGCCGGTCCGAAGCGAAAGCGCTCAAGCCACAGCCGGCTGCCCACAACCTGCAGCAAGAAAAACGCCGTGACCAGAATCGGGCTCAGCGCAGGGGGAATGACGGGTCCGAGACCCAGTCCGTAGCCGTAGACGACCCAGGTCCAGAACAGCGACTGCAGCAAGTAGTTGGTCAGCGCCATGCGTCCGGCCGGCGCCAGCCAAGCCAGGCGGTGTCGGTTCATCACGACCAGGGCCAGATAACCGAAAGCCAGCGCGGGCGCGCCGACGCCGAGGCAGGCGACACCGAGCCCAAGGTCTGCCGTGGGCACCACCATGCTCTCGTCCCAGGTCAGCCATCCTCCGGCGATGCATAGCGGCAACCCGACTGCGAGCCCGACTGCAAGGGCGGCCCGATAGAAACCCGCATGGCGTGCCGGGTCGGCAAGTCGGCCCGTGATGATCAGCCATCGGCCGATCAGGAAAAAGCCCATGACGGGTGGAATCCAGAACAAGAAGCTCGAGAGCAAGAACCACATATCGTCAAAGCGCTGCACCGTGGCCTCCAGAAATGAGCCGCTGGCATAGACACTCGCCGCCTGGGCCACCGTTTCCCGCGCCGAAGCCAGCTCTACGTCCAACTGCTGCTGAATTTCGGTCATCGCTTCAGGCGGCGCCAGTGCAATCAGGCCGGCCAGCGCAACGATGGTTACCGTCGGCAGCAGCACGAACACCATCGCCCACTTGGGCAAGCGCGACGTCGGCGTGCCCCGGAACAAAAGCACCATCAGCAATGCGACCAGCGCGTAGGTCAGCAGAATGTCGCCCGACCAAATCAGCAGCATATGGATCAAACCAAAGGCCAGGAGAATCAGCAAACGACGCAGGTAGACCCTCCAGAAAGCCTGCCCCCGCTCCGCGGCCCGCTCATACATGAGAGCGAAGCCCGCGCCGAACAACATCGAAAACAGCGGATAGAATTTACCCTCGGCGAGCACCTTGATCGCGAGATCCACGGCATCTGCTGCCGACTGCAGACCGCCCGAGTGCCCTAGAACGACGCCCTGGATCGGATTGAGAAAGTACTCAAAATTCACCATCAGGATGCCGAACAAGGCAAAGCCGCGCAGGATATCCAGCTGGTCAAGCCGCTCACCGGCAGTGACAGGTGACAGTGCGCTCATCGTGGATTCTTCCTTTCCCGATACGAAGTATCAACACTATCTCGCCCGGCACCTCGCAGCTAGTGACGGAAGTCATTCAGGCATGATTTTCTTGCCCGACCGACATCCAGCGACACGGACCGCCAACCCGCCGATTTCAAAAAATGCCGCCCGTCAATATGGTGCGGCGAAAGTTGACGACGAATCGGGGTTTGTGCGCTTCTGAACTGATACGGGGACCGGATGGCGGCGGGAACACGCATCGCACGGCTTCTTTCCCGGCCGCAGGGTTTTGACGATTCCAGCGGCGAACGAGTAACAGGCACCAGAGCGCACCCGCCATCATGGAATTTACTATTGACCGGCCGGCCAGTTCATTGCTAAACTGCGGCCATGTCAGCCAAACAGAACCAGCCATCAACCAGCATTCGCGACCCCGACGCAACCCGTCAGCGCATCCTGAGCGCGGCCCTGGACCTGTTCGTTGAAAAAGGCTTTGCGGATGTTGCCATGCGCCAGATCGCCGAAAACTCCGGGGTGACCAAAAGCCTGATTCATCACCATTTCGGCAGCAAAGAGGCGCTTTGGAAAGCGACCAAGGAAGCCGCGTTTGAACTCTATGCCGGACTGCAGCGGCAGGATCTGACCGAGGCTGAGCAATCCGATGAAGATCTGTTGCGACGCGGTGTGGTCAACTACTTCAAGTTTCTGCAAAACCACCCGAAAGTGGTGCGTCTGTTCGCCTGGGCGCATCTGGAACGGGATACCTGCGTGGGAGAAAACGACTCCGGTCTTGTTCGCCTCGGCGCTGAGCGCATCCGGCAGGCGCAGGAAAGCGGCATTTTCCGCTCCGACGTCAACCCGGTCCACGTCATCACGACCTTTGTAATCACCTGTACTCACTGGTTCGAGGCCCGTTCCCACCACAGCCAGTGGGAGGGCATTGGCAGCGATCAGGAGTTTCTGGACGACTTCCTGAAGATCTTTCTTGACGGACTGAAACCGGAACACGTTCCGGAACGCTGAGTTCGAGACCATGAGAAACCCGATGTCCACAGACAAGCTTTCAGATCGATTAACTGACTGTCCGGCCGGTTTGTTGCGCTTTTTTTCCATCGTTTCGGTCGTTCTCGCCCTGCTGCTGATGATCGGATGCGACAAGCAATCTTCAGCAAGCGCCAGTCCAGAACAGCCAGGCAGACCGGTGCGCGTGGTTGAAGCGCGGGCCTTCGACGGAACGGAAACTCTGCGCCTTCCCGCTGCCTTGCGGGCCAGCCAGCGGGCCCATCTGGCCTTCTTGCAGCCGGGCTACCTGGCTGAACGGAAGGTTCAGCGCGGACAAGCTGTTGCCGCCGGCGAAGTGCTGGCCACCTTGCACAACCCCGCGCTGCAGCCGGGGGTGGCCGCCGCTGAAGCCTCGGTCAACGAGGCGCTGTCCAGGCTGGTGCAGTTGGAAAGAGATACGGCACGCCTCGAAGAGCTGGTGACCAGGAACCTCGCCTCGCAGGACGAACTCGATCAGACACGCGCCAGTCGCGACGGCGCCCAGGCCTCTCTTGAGCAGGCCGAAGCGCGACGCGACGAAGCGCGCAACCAGTTGCTGGATGCAAGCCTCAGAGCACCGTTCGCCGGGCGGATCGTCGAGGTCATGCTCGAACCCGGCGACTTTGCGGCCTCGGGTCAGCCCGTAATGCTGATCAACTCCAGCGAACAACTAGAAATGGAACTCCAACTCCCCGGCCGCGTCGCGAATCGTCTTCAAATCGGTCAGGCCATTGACATCATGCGTTTCGATGACGGGGCGCTGGCTGGCGCGCAGATCATCGAAATCGGCGGTGCCCAGCCCGGCCAGACAGCCGCCGTGATCGCCCGCCTGAACGCCGCGGACTTGTCCAAGTGGCAGCCTGGCGATGCGGTGTATGCCGAACTGAACTTGCCCGGCGTCGATGCCCTGAGCGTGCCGCTGACCAGCATCGTCAACCCGGGCACACGCTCCAGCAAGATCTTTCGCGTCAGCGACCAGATCGCCGAGGAGGTGGTCGTTGAAACCGGGCGCACGCTGCGCGGCTGGGTGCAGGTCAGCGGTGATCTGGAGGCTGGCGATCAGATCATCGTGGCTGGCCAGGCTCAGTTGCTCCACGGCGAGCCCGTCCGGATCATCGACTGAAGCCTAAAGACCCAGCCATGAACCTTGTTTTCTCTGCCCTTGCCCAGCAACGCCTGATCTTTTCTTTCGTTGTTCTGCTGTCCTCGATCGGTGCGCTGGCCTGGTTCAACATGGACCGTCAGGAAGACCCGTCTTTCCCTTACCGCATTGCCCAGGTGGTGGTGAGCTGGCCCGGGGCGGAACCCTCGGAAGTCGAGCGCATGGTGCTCAATCCGCTGGAAGAAGAGATCGCCCAGATCGAGGAAGTCAACCAGATCGAGGGCATCGCCCGCCTTGGGGTTGCCATTGTCAGAGTGCGCCTGAAACCCAGCATCTATGACACCGACAACGTTTGGGATCGCGTGCGGGTGGCCATTCAAACCGCCGAGCAGAAATTTCCGGCTGATGTTCGTCCGGCGCAGCTGAACGATCGTGTCATGGATACCCACGGGATTGTTCTGGCGCTAACCGGCAGCGAGAATCTGCTGGAACTCCTCGAGGCCGCGCGTTCGCTCAGACGCGACCTGTTTCAGATCAACAACGTCGCCCGCGTGGACCTGCTGGGCGACCCGGGCGAACAGCTGCTGATCCGGCTCGACCCTGCCCGCGCCGGCGCACTGGGCGTCAATCCCGCTCAGCTGGCCGAACAACTGGCCGAGCGCAACCAGACCCTCGCGGGGGGCAGTCTGGACGTGCAGGGCCGCAGCCTTCTGCTCACTCCGCTGACCGACTTCGATAGCCTTGAAGAATTGCTGCAGACGCCGATTCAGACCAGCGGCGGGGCACTCCTGCCGCTCTCTGAACTGGCGGACGTCAGCCTGGAGGTCGACCAGCCGGCCAGTGAACGGATCTGGCTGGACGGTGTACCCACCGTCGCGCTGGGCGTGGTCATTCCCGAAGACCAGCTCAATGCGGTCGAGTTCGGCGAACAGATTCGGGCGCATCTCGACGAGATACGCGAGAAATACGCGCCGCTCGAAATTAAGGAAATGTTTTTCCAGCCGTACTGGGTGGAGGCCCGCCTGAGCGAGCTGGGTCGTTCACTGTTGATCGGGGTCGTGACCGTCGCAGCCATCCTGCTGCTATTCATGGGGGTGCGGCTGGGCCTGCTGGTCGCCAGCATTCTGCCGATCGTGATCTTCAGTGCGCTAGCCATTTTTGCCATTGGCGGCGGCGTTCTGCATCAAATCGCCATCGCCGGCATGGTCATTGCCATCGGAATGCTGGTCGATAACGCGATCGTGATGACGGAAAACCTGCAATACCATCTGGATCGCGGCATCAGCCGCACTCAGGCCGGCATCAGGGCCGTACGGGAACTGGCGTCACCGCTGGCGGCCGCGACCGGCACCACGCTGGCCGCCTTTGCCCCGCTGCTGCTTTCGCGTGGGGACACCGCCGACTTCACCCGCGGCATCCCGATCATGGTCATGCTGAGCCTGGTGGTGAGCTACTTTTACGCGCTTCTGGTCACGCCCTTGCTCGGGTCGGCTGTCCTGACGCGAAACCCGCGGTCTGAATCCAGTCCTTCTCGATTTGATCGCCTGGGCGGCTTGCTGGCAACCATCAGCGTTCGGCGCGGCGGCACCGTCCTGCTGCTGGCCGGCCTGCTGGTGATCGGAACTGGCGTGCTGGCGACCTGGCTCCCGAGAGATTTCTTTCCCTCGGCGGACCGCAACCAGATGATTGTTGACCTGACCTTTCCGGAAGGCACCCGAACCGACTATTCAGCACTGATTGCCAAGAGCCTGTCCGACGAACTTCGCCCGCGCGGGGATATCGAGGCCATTCACGTCTTCGCCGGGTTCAGCGGGCCGCGCTTTTTCTACAACCTGCAAACCAGGCCCTCAGCACCTCATCTGGCCCGCCTTGTGATTGTTTCGCGCAGTGACGATGACTTGTCCAGCATCGCCAGACAGGTTCGCCAACGCGCGCCGTCGCTTGCGCCGGAAGCCCAGATCGTGGTCCGCCGACTAGGTCAGGGGCCGGCCACGGAAGCCGATGTCGAACTGCAGCTGGTCGGGGTTGATCCGGGCGCTCTCCAGCAGGCCGCCGAAACCGTGGTGGCCGCCTTGCGCAGCACGCCAGGCGCCATGGACGTGCGCCATGAACTGGGTGTCGGGATGCCATCAATGGAGTTCGTGATTGATGACGCCGAAGCCTCTCGATTCGGGGTCACGAGAGCACAGATTGGCCGCATCCTGGGCGACGCCACGCTGGGTCGGGAGTTTTCTACCTGGCGAGCGGGCCGCGAACCCGTCCCCATTCGGATTCGTTCACCCGAAGGCGAGCAGTTCCCGGCCGAAGGACTGGAAGGGCTGAACATCATGACGGATCAGGGACCGCGTCCCATCAGCCAGTTTGTCTCAACCCGACTGGATTTTCAGCCATCGGTCATCGAGCATCTGGACCTCAGACGAATGACCGCGGTGCTGGCCGAGACCACGCCCGATGTCACCTACAGCCAGGTGCTGGAGCGATTCTTCGAGGTCTTCGACGCTGATCAACTGCCGGCCGGTGTTGAACTGAAAATCGGCGGCGCGGCCTCCGAGGCCGGCGACGCCAACGAAGCCGTGTTTACCGCCCTGCCCATTGGCATTCTGCTGCTGCTGATCTTCCTGATGTGGCAGTTCAACTCTTTCCGGCTGGTCACCATTGTCCTGGCTACGGTACCGCTGGCCGCGATCGGTGTTGTGCCCGGTTTGATGCTGGCCGGACAACCTTTCAACTTTACCGCCATGCTGGGCGTGATCGCACTGGTCGGGATTGTCGTCAACAACGCCATTGTTCTCATCGACGTCGCCGAACGTGAACGGTCTGAAGGCGCCTCGCTGACAGACGCCGTACAAAAAGCCGTGCAGCGTCGGACCCGGCCTATTTTGCTGACCACATTGACCACGATTGTTGGTCTTCTGCCGCTGACCATGACCCAGTCCACCCTGTGGCCGCCCATGGCCTGGGCCATCATTTCCGGGCTGGTCTCCTCGACGGCGCTGACCCTGCTGGTCATCCCGGTGCTTTATCGACTGGCCATGCGCTACCAGTGGAAGCGTCTGAGCGAGGCCTAGTAGGCCATGCGGTCAGCCAGTTCCTCCTACAGCGACGGTAGGCAGGCCTGCTCAATAAGACCCCCACCCCTTGCCGCGGTCTAAATTGCGCCGATTCGTTGTTCAACGATCGATTCAAGGGTCAGTCGCAGCTCAAGTGCTGTCGAGATTGCCGGGATCGGCTTGAACGTGTTGGCTCTCCGCTGCTAATCTGGCCGCATGTATCAAGGACCGCTTCATGGCTGCGCTCAGAGGAGCCCTGATGTGACACGGCAAAAGTCCACGGCATTGAAGAATCCATGGCTCGATCACCAGTGGAGACGCTCTTTCTCCACGTTCTTTTCTTCCCGAACAATGGTGCTTTCGCTCGGTTCGGCGCTGGCCGCCGTGAGTGGCGCGCAGGCTCAGGCGCTTTTTCCTGCAGAAATTGATCTGGACACGCTCGACGGCAGCGACGGCTTTGCCATCAATGGTGAGGCCGCCAGCGATCGCTCTGGCTATTCTTTGTCGGGGGCGGGCGATGTCAACGGCGATGGTATCGATGACCTGATTATCGGCGCCTATGGCAGCGATGCAGGGGGGCCCAACGCTGGCCGCAGTTACCTTGTCTTCGGATCGAACAATGGCTTCCCCAATCCGCTGGAGTTGTCCTCATTGGACGGTTCAAACGGTTTCGTCCTCGATGGCGAAGCGGGCTCTCATTTTTCGGGTCGCGGCGTTTCGGATGCCGGCGACATCAACGGCGACGGGATCGACGATCTGCTGATTGGCGCGCCCTATGCAAGCCCGAACGGCCCGAGGTCGGGTCGTGGCTATGTGGTGTTCGGTTCAGATCAGGGTCTGCCCAGCGCCTTCGACCTGTCAACGCTAGACGGTCTGAACGGCTTTGCCCTGAACGGCGAGACCTACGGTGACTTTGCCGGTCGGACCCTGTCGGCTGCCGGTGATGTCAACGGCGATGGTATCGATGACCTGATCATCGGCGCTTCGGGGACGGATATCGATGGCACCAACACGGGACGCAGTTACGTGGTCTTCGGACGCGATCAGGGCTTTCCGAGCAATCTCGATCTGTCCACGCTGGATGGGACGAATGGATTCGCCCTGAATGGAGAGCTCGCCCGAACCCAGTTCGGCTGGCCGGTTTCGGGGGCAGGCGACGTCAATCACGATGGTTTCGATGATCTGGTCATCGGCGCGTTTTTCGCTGACTTCAATGGCGATGCCTCCGGGCGCAGTTATGTCGTGTTCGGATCAGGTGACCCCTTCGCGACCCCCTTGGAGATGTCCACGCTTGACGGCAGCAACGGCTTCGTGGTGGACGGCGAATCCGCAGACGATGTCCTTGGGCGTTCGTTAGCAGCAGTCGGCGATGTCAATGCCGACGGCATCGATGATCTGTTCATCGGAGCGCGCGGGGCCCTGTCTCAAGGCATCAGGCCGGGCCGGGGCTACGTGATCTTTGGCTCGACCGAGGCGTTCGACAGCGCCTTCGACTTGTCCACGCTTGATGGCTCTAATGGCTTCGTCATCAACGGCCGCGAGCCCTTTGAGCGCAGCGGTGAATCGGTGGCCGGCGGCGGGGACATCAATGGCGATGGCATCGATGACCTGATGATTGGCGCCACCTTTGCTGATGCTAACGGGGCCAACTCCGGGCGTGCTTACGTTGTGTTCGGATCGAGCGACGGATTCCCTGCCAGCATCGACTTGGCAGGACTTGACGGCAGTAGCGGCTTTGCCGTGAACGGCGCGATGGAAGGCGACCAGGCCGGTCGCTCGGTGTCGATCGTTGGCGATGTCAACGGCGATGGCGTCGATGATCTGCTGATCAGCGCTGACCGTTCCGCGGCCAACGGCAGCAATTCCGGCCGCAGCTACGTGGTATTTGGTCGAGCTGCTATGTTCAGTGATCGATTTGAAGCAAAGTAAGGTTGTTCGACAGCAGAAGAATCCGTTGAATTTTCCGGCGCTCGCATGTCCCAGTATGAGAGGTGCGGGGTAATCCAAGCCCCCTAGTTTCAAGGGGCGTGCGGACTGACCCCACACAGCAGTCTCAGGCCCACAACTGACAGGGATGCTGAGTTGTAGCAGAGTGGTGATTTAATACAGATCGCCGGCGACCCGCTCGATTCGGTCGATTGCCCCGCTCAGAACTGGTGGTTGGGATGGTCGAAGTTGTGGCAGTCGGCGCACATCGATTTTTTGTTGCTGTGTTCGCTGTGGCATTCCATGCACGGTACGTCTCGACCGTAGTGCAGGCTGTCATGCGGGTTTTGCCATCGGTCTTCCTCGTCCTCCGGCATGGTAAGTGCGACCACGTCTTCGATACTGTGACACTGCAGGCAGGTGCCGTCTTCCGGATAACCGACCGTTTGGCCACTATCGTGACAGGCTGCGCAGTTGCCACTGTCATACAGAAAAGCGTGGTAGTTGCGCCCTTCGATCCCGGAAAAATTCTGCAGTTCGGCCTGGGCCATCATGCCGGCCGACAGACCGATCAGTAAGACACCGGCCAAAGCGAGTCGGTGGATTGGTTTGCTGAATTTGG
>JAZBOC010000089.1:0-2640 GCA_036353315.1 Wenzhouxiangella sp.
GACATCATGACCGACTCCAAGGAGTGGTGGCCGGCCGATTACGGCAACTACGGTCCGTTCATGGTTCGTATGGCGTGGCACGCTGCCGGCACTTACCGCACGGCGGACGGTCGAGGTGGCGCCTCCTCGGGCGAGCAGCGTTTCGCTCCGACCAACAGCTGGCCGGATAATGCCAACCTCGACAAGGCCCGCCGCCTGCTGTGGCCGGTCAAGCAGAAGTACGGCAACAAGATTTCCTGGGCAGACCTGTTCATCCTGGCCGGCAACGTGGCTATGGAAAACATGGGCTTCAAGACCTTCGGCTTCGGCGGCGGTCGCGCCGACATCTGGTCACCGGAAGAAGACGTTTACTGGGGTGCCGAGCAGGAATGGCTGGGCAACAAGCGCTACAGCGGCGAGCGCGATCTGGAAAACCCGCTGGCTGCGGTGCAGATGGGCCTGATCTACGTCAACCCGGAAGGCCCCGACGGCAACCCGGATCCCAAGGCCTCGGCCAGAGACATCCGCGAAACCTTCGCGCGCATGGCGATGAATGACTATGAAACCGTCGCCCTGACTGCCGGTGGTCACACCTTCGGCAAGTGCCACGGCGCCGGAGATGCGGCCCACGTCGGTCCTGAGCCCGAAGCTGCTCCGATCGAGAAGATGGGCCTCGGCTGGGAAAGCACCTACGGTTCCGGCAAGGGCAGCGACACCATCACCAGCGGCATTGAAGGTGCTTGGACGCCGAACCCGACCGAATGGAACATGGACTACTTCACCGTCCTGTTCAAGTACGACTGGAAGCTGATCAAGAGCCCAGCGGGCGCTTATCAGTGGGTCCCGGAAAATCTGGCCGAAGAAGACCATGCGCCCGACGCCGAAGATGCATCCAAGAAGGTCGGCATCATGATGACCACGGCCGACATGGCCATGCGCGAAGATCCCGAGTACCGCAAGATCTCAGAGCACTTCTTGAACAATCCGGAAGAGTTCGCTGACGCCTACGCGCGTGCGTGGTTCAAGCTGACCCACCGCGATATGGGCCCCAAAGCCCGCTATCTCGGTGAGGAAGTACCGCAAGAAGATCTGATCTGGCAGGATCCTGTGCCGCCGGTCGACCATGAACTCATCAGCAACACCGATATCGCCGAGCTCAAGGGCAAGATTCTCGATACCGGTGTTTCGGTCTCTGACCTGGTTTTTGTGGCTTGGGCAGCCGCCGCGAGCTTCCGTAACTCCGACAAGCGTGGCGGCGTCAACGGAGCGCGTATTCGACTGGCCCCTCAGAAGGACTGGGAAGCGAATGAGCCGGAGCGTCTGGCCAAAGTGCTGTCGGCTCTTGAAGGCGTGCAGAAAGCCTTCAACGACGCCCAGACCGGCAACAAGAAGGTGTCTCTGGCCGACCTGATCGTCCTCGGCGGCAACGCCGCAGTCGAAAAAGCGGCGAAGGATGCTGGTCACGACATCACCGTGCCGTTCTACCCGGGCCGCACCGACGCGACCGAGGAGCAGACCGATGCTGCTTCTTTCGATCCGATGAAGCCTGAAGCCGACGGTTTCCGCAACTATCGCCGCACAGCTTTCACCGTCTCGGATGAAGAAATGCTGGTCGACCGTGCCCAGCTACTGGGTCTGTCCGCGCCGGAAATGACCGTTCTGGTCGGCGGCATGCGGGCCCTGAACGCCAACCACGGCGGCAGCCAGTACGGCGTGTTCACCGACAAGCCCGGAACCCTGACCAACGACTTCTTCGTCAACCTGGTCGACATGGGCACCGAGTGGAAGCCGGTTGGCGCCGAAGGTTACCTGTTTGAAGGCCGTGACCGCGCAAGCGGTGAAGTCAAGTGGACCGGAACGCGGGTCGACCTGATCTTCGGCGCAAACTCGCTGTTGCGTGCAGTCTCCGAAGCCTATGCCCAGGACGATGCCAAGGAAAAGTTTGTCAAGGACTTCGTCAAGGCATGGACCAAGGTGATGAACAACGATCGGTTTGATCTCAAGGCCTGATTGATACCGTCTGTAACGGACGGAGACAAGACCAACCCCGGTTTCGCCTTGTGCGAAGCCGGGGTTTTTTATTCCTGCAGCCTACGGGCGTGCTATCGCATATCGCTTCCCCCAACGCTTCGATGCGATAACCCGTGAATTAATCAGCGCGATGCAAACCACGCTGTCAAGGACACAACGTTCTTCCCTAAGCCACTATGCGCTTATTGATCGTCATTACGGCGCAATTGAAGGACAGTAAATGACAAGGCCCAGCGTCAAGGAAGAGACCAAAAACCACAAAATTAACGCGAACGATAGCGGGCGCCAGCCAACCTGACCCAACAGCTCTCTCGTCATCCCGCTGCCTATCACAAACAAAACCAGCACCAACCCGCGTTGCGCCAACCAGGCTGCGCTATCGAACGCAAACTCCATTGAGGGCAAGGCGCTTCGTGCCGCAGCAGCAAGCACAAACAGTCCAACAAATAGAGGCCAAGCCAGCGGCCCTTTTGCGGAATTCTCGCCTCGTCTAACCATCCAAAAACCGACCACCAGCGGCACGATCCACATTGCGCGCGCAAGTTTCAGAACAGTCGCTTCGGCCAGCGCCTGATCGCCGTAGCTGGCCGCAGCACCTACGACAGAACTGGTGTCATGGATTGCAAGCGC
>JAZBOC010000090.1:0-5433 GCA_036353315.1 Wenzhouxiangella sp.
CCAGCGCCTGGTTCAGACCAGCCGCGATGCCGTGCGGGCGGCACGTCGTATCGGCTTTCCGGTCGTGATCAAGCCGCTGGCAGGCAACCACGGGCGCGGCGTATCAATCAACCTGACCACCGATGAGGAAGTCGAGGCGGGCTTTGCCAAGGCCTCCGAGCACGGCCGCAACGTCGTGGTCGAGGCCTACATTGAAGGATTGGACCATCGCCTGCTCGTGATCGACGGCCACTTGATCGCTGCCGCGAAGCGCATCCCGGGCCATGTCATTGGCGATGGGCACTCATCGGTCACCGAACTGGTTGACCGACTCAACCAGGACCCCCGACGCGGCATCGGCCACGAAAAGGTGCTGACCCGACTGGAACTGGACAGCCAGGCTGAGCGCCTGCTGGGCCGGCTGGGCTATGACTTCGACTCGGTGCCGGGCAAGGACGAGGTCGTCTATCTCAGATCCACGGCCAACCTGTCCACCGGCGGCACCGCCATCGATGTGACCGACGACATCCATCCCGACAACCGCGACATGGCCATCCGCGCGATCAAGGCGATTGGTCTGGACATTGGCGGCGTTGACTTTCTGACCAGCGACATCACCCGCTCCTACCGTGAAGTCGGCGGCGGCATCTGCGAGATCAATGCGGGCCCGGGTTTCCGGATGCACGTCGCACCCAGCGAAGGTGAGCCCCGCGATGTGGCCGGCCCCGTGATCGACATGCTGTTTCCCGACGGCGAGCCCAGCACCATCCCGATTGCCGCGATCACCGGCACCAACGGCAAGACTACGACCTCCCGGATGCTGGCCCACATTCTCAAGATGCGCGGCTACACCGTCGGCCTGACCTCGACCGACGGGGTTTATATCGATGGCCAGCTGACCGTTTCCGGCGACATGACCGGACCGGTTTCGGCCAGAATTATCCTGCGCGACCCGTCGGTCGATGCGGCTGTGCTTGAGACCGCGCGCGGCGGACTGGTCCGCAGCGGCATGGGTTACCGATCCTGCAACGTGGCCTGCTGTCTGAACGTCTCGGGCGACCATCTGGGCCAGGGCGGTATCGAAACCATCGAGCAGCTCGCCGAGATCAAGCGTATTCCCATTGAAGTCGCCACGGACGCGGCCGTTCTCAACGCCGACGACCGCCTGTGTCTGGCCATGGCCGACTACACCGAGGCAGCCAGGCTTTGCTACGTCACCATGAAGCCCGGTCACCCGCTGGTCAAGCAACACATCCGCGCCGGCGGGCAGGCGTTTGTGCTCGAGGAAGGCATGAACGGGCACATGATCACGATCTACGATCAGGGCAAGCACATGCCGCTGCTGTGGACCCACCTGATTCCGGCCACCGTCGAGGGCCGCGCTCTTCACAACGTCCAGAACGCCATGTTCGCCGCCGCGCTGGCCTACAACATGCAGATGAGCCTGGACGACATCCGTCAAGGCCTTCGAACCTTTGACACCACCTTCTTCCAGGCGCCGGGCCGGATGAACATCTACGATGACCATCCGTTCCGGGTCATCATGGACTACGCCCACAACCCGGCCGCGGTGCAGGCCATGTGCGACCTGGTCGACCGCTTCGAGGTCGAGGGTCGGCGCCTGGTCGTGCTGGGCGCGCCGGGCGATCGACGCGATCAGGACATTGAAGCGATTGCCGACATTGCCGCAAGGCACTTCGACCATTTCATCTGCCGCTGCGACGATCATCGCCGCGGCCGCGGGGACGATGAAGTGGCCCGGATGCTGCAGGCCCGACTGATTGAGCAGGGGATCAAACCCGAACAGATCGATGTGGTGGTTAACGAGCAGGCCTCGATCGACCACGCGCTGGGCATCTGCGCACCCGGCGACCTCCTGTTGGTGCTGGCAGACAACGTCAAGCGCAGCTGGAAACAGATCATCTACTTCGATACCGGACAGGGAGACGGCAGCCAGACCAGAGGCGCGGAAGCGGTTTCCGTACCCGATCTACAGGGTTTCGATCTGGATGACAGCCTGTCGCTGGTCAGCGACGAACGGGGCGTTCGCATCGCGCGCGAGGCGTCCGACTAGACCGGCCGAACGACATGGAGCTGCTCGACTGCCGGCGATTGACAGGCCCCAACCTGCTGTGGGACCGGCCGTCCGTGGTGGCCGACATCGCCTGCGAAGCCGGACAGGTCGATACGATCAGCGAGGCCTTTGAGCGCGAGATCCGGTCGCTGCACCGCGCGCTGGGCTGGGACGAACCGGCCTTCAGTTGCAAAACCAGAGTTGGCGGTCTAAGTATCGCCTTCGACGGCCCGATCGACCGGCTGTATGCAGGCATCGCGCTGGCCGAAGCCGCCTGGGCCAAATCAGCTCTGGGACAGTCCGCCACCGACGCCATTGGCAGCATCCTTGCCCGCGCCGAGGAAGAAGCCAACCCGGCCTTGCTCACCCTGCAGCAGGCGGCCGGCCATCACGCTGCACCCTTTCTCTGGGATGACGACGAAGTCTCCATCGGACAGGGTCAGAGCGCCCGAGTCTGGCCGACAAGCAACCCGCCCTGTCCGGAAGAGATCGACTGGGCCCTGCCCGCCCGCATCCCTACTGCCCTGATTACGGGAACCAACGGCAAGACCACAACGGCGCGGATGACTGCGCGGATTCTTGGCGAGGCAGGTCATTGCGTGGGCCTGACCTCCACTGAAGGTATCTGGCTGGGCGGGCAACGTCTGGACGAGGGCGACTATGCCGGACCCGGCGGCGCACGTATGGTCTTGCGCCAAACAGAAGCCAGCGCCGCAGTGCTCGAAACCGCTCGCGGTGGACTGCTTCGCCGCGGTCTGGGCGTTGAGCAAGCCGATGCAGCAGTGATCACCAACATCGCGGCTGATCACCTCGGCGACTTTGGATCGGGCACCATGGAGGAACTGCTGGAGATCAAGTGGATCATCAGCCGCGCTGTTCGCAAGCAGGGAACACTGGTGCTCAATGCCGATGACGGGCGTCTGGTCAGACAGGCGGAGAGTTATCCAGGCCGGATCACCTGGTTCAGCCTGAATCCGGATCATCGCAAGGCCCGGTTCCGGACGGATCAGGGCTGGCTGATCGAGGAGCAAGACGGGGAGCGCACTGCCCTGTGCCAGATCAGTGAAATTCCTCTGGCCATGGGCGGCGCAGCCCGCCATAACATCGCCAACGCGCTGGCCGCCGCTGCTGTGTGCAGATCGCTCGGCGCTGACGGGGACGCGATCGCAGCCGGGCTGACCGGACTGCAACCGGCAGACAATCCAGGGCGCGGGAATTTGTACGAACTCAACGGCATCCGACTGTTCGTGGACTTCGCGCACAACCCGCAGGCCATTCAGGCAATCGCCGACATGGCGGCGGCATGGCCGGCCAGACGCCGCTTGCTGGCATTTTCTCAGGCTGGCGACCGCACCGACGATTTGCTGCGCGAGTGCGCACGCCGCGCCTGGTCGCTGGGTCCTGAACGGGTCATCGTCTCAGAGCTAGCCAAGTACGCCCGCGGCCGCGCACCCGGAGAAATCTTTGGAATCATGCGCGACGAGCTGTTGCACAACGGCTGCCCTGACAATCAGATTGTTCATGTCGAGACCGAACTGCAGGCACTAGCGGTCGCGCTGCGCTGGGCCAAGCCCGGCGACCTGCTGGTTCTGCTGATTCTGGCCGATGCCGAGCCGGTGCGGCAGGAACTGGCGCGGCTTGGAGCCAGACTCAGTTCACAGCCTCCGCGCTGAGCGCGCGGGCATAGGCCTCGGGGGCGTAGCCGGGGATCTTTCGATCACCGACCAACACATGCGGGACGCCGCGCCCGCCGGCCTCGCGCCAAAGGCGATTGGCCTCAGTCGAGCTTTCCACGTCGATTTCCAGGTAGTTGACCTGCTGCTGATCGAACCATTGCCGGGCCCGATCGCAGTAACCGCACCAGGTAGCGGAAAAGAACACCAGTTCATGCTCCGGACTGATATCAGCCACCGCCACCGACTGCTGGGTACTGCGCCATAGCACCAACGCGCTGATCACCAGCAGTCCGGCCATCAGGATGATGACGGCCGCGCGCATTAGAGCAAAACCGTCAGCGAACTAGCCATGCCGGACCACAGAACCACAGCTTTGGCCTGTAAACATCGAAAGCTCTCCATCACTCTAGTTCGAGGGCGTGGCCGATGATTCCGCTTGCCAGCCATCCCAGTCGAACTGGGTTCGGCGGGCCAATTCTTCGGGCTCCAGCATCTCCTCGAACTTTCTTCCCCGGATCACCCAGGTGGGATAAGCGGTAATGTCGTTGGACACGCACTCGAACGCCACGCCGCCGTTGCGCCCCTGCGGCGAGCATTCGACATACGGCAAGCGATCGGCTGACGCGCCAAACAAACGGCTTTGCTGCTGACAACTCGGACACCAGAAAGCACCGTAGTAGACCGCGCCCGCCCCCTGAAGGTGTTCTGCCAGAGCACGCAAGCGGGGGTCTTCCGACGGCTGGAACCAGCCTGCGTAGACCGCATGCAGGGCGAGCAAGGCAACAGCCACCGTTGTAGTCTGCCCGCCCAGAAAACCACCCCATGACATGCCCGGCGCGGATTCCGGACGCCGAAGGTTCAGCACCACAAAGATCGCGGCAATGAGGCCCAGCGAGATCGTGCACCACAAACAAAACGCCTCCAGCGCGAGCCAGCCGGCCAAAGTCAAATAGACGCTGAAGGCGACGCCGAAATAGGAAAGCATCCACAGCCGCTGCCAGCGCTTGAGCCGGGGGCGGCCCAGTCCCGCGATCAAAGCGATCAGCAGGTACAGACCAAAACCCCATAGCGAGACAGGCAAGCCAAGCAGCAGCGACCAGTGGCTCTGCTGCACGAGATCACAGCTGGAGCCCTCACCGCACAGCAGGGGCGAAGTGCTGAGCGTTCTGGCGACACTCAGGTAACCGGTCACGGCCAAGCCGGCAATCGCGAGGCCGGTAATCGGCCAATCGGGCCTGAACGTTCTTCGTTTCGCAACCGCCGCCTTTTTCGGTGCCGGCTGGGATTTTTTCCGCTTAGCCATGCTTCGTCATGTCCTGATCGTCATCCATGGTCGGGATTTTCGCACTGCATCAAGAGTTGATAGAGTAGAGTACTTTTCCGCTGCCGCTGAGAATACTCGGCCATGTCCAGAATATCGCGAACAAAAACACTGCACCACCCGGATTTCGAGCGCGACTCCTGTGGCTTTGGCCTCGTCGTGCGCCTGGATGGTCGTGCCTGTCGCGAAGTCCTGAACGATGCGCTGGCAGCACTCAATCGCCTGACTCATCGCGGTGCAGTCGCGCCCGACGGCAAGACCGGTGACGGCTGCGGTGTGCTGATCCGCCAGCCGACCGAATTCTTGCAAGCCGTTGCGAGCGAAGCAGCCATCGCCCTGAGCGACCGCTTTGCTGCAGGCACCATTTTTCTCGACTCGGACGG
>JAZBOC010000091.1:0-2639 GCA_036353315.1 Wenzhouxiangella sp.
ACGCCCATTGACCTGCGCACCGTCGACATCCCGGTCTACATCCAGTCCAGCCGGGAAGACCACATTGCCCCGTATCCGTCCGTGTACAAGGCCACCCAGATCTTCTCAGGACCGACCACTTTCATGCTGGCCGGTTCCGGCCACATCGCCGGCGTCATCAATCCGCCCGCTGCCAACAAATACGGCTACTGGACCAACGACGTGCTGCCGCCTGATCCGGAAGACTGGATTGAGGGTGCCGAAGCCCATCAGGGCAGCTGGTGGCCGCACTGGGATGAGTGGTTGAAAGGCCAGTCGGGCAAGCGGATCAAGGCACGAGAACCCGGAGACGGGGATCTGCCGGTGATCGAAGCTGCACCGGGCAGCTACGTCAAAGCCTGACCGCGGCGCTCAACGCCGCAAGCCAAAGGGCCCTCAGCGCCCTCTGAGTCACTGGAACTATGCCGTTCGGGCAGGTATCCTGCTCGATTTCGGCGACTGATTGTGACGATAGCCACAGCATCTACACCGTCCTCGGACATAATGCTGATGGGGATGTAAAAGTCATCGTCAAAAAAGTACCGTAATCGTTCAGATACGCACCCGATCAATCTTCCACAGAGACCTGTTTTGATGTGCATCGTTGAGACCCTCCGGCCGGCAATGGTGCAGACTCTATGAGCAAGGGCAGCAGCCTGTTTACCGAGCTCAAACGCCGGAACGTCTTCCGGGTCGGCCTTTTCTACATCGTCTCGGCGTGGCTAGTGATCCAGGTCGCCGAGACCATCCTGCCGATATTTGATGTGCCCGGGGTCGCGCTTCGGGCAGTCGTGCTGATTCTTGTGCTTGGATTTCCTCCGGCGTTGATCTTTGCCTGGATTTTCGAGTTGACGCCAGAAGGTCTTAAACTCGATAAGAACGCGCAAACCAATCCGTCAGCTAAAAGTCAGATAGCTGACAAGCTGAACGTTGCGACGCTGGTTGTGGCCATACTCGCCATTGGATTGCTGGCGTTCGACCGCCTTGTGCCTGAGCCCGAACGCATCAGGGCTGCCGGGACCGTGCCCACTATCGAGTCCAGGCCCGGCTTTGAGGCGGCGACAACGTCGAATCTGTCTGCGGGCGATGATGTCATAGGCACTCAGCCCGAGTCGATCAGCCGGCAGTCGGTGGCTGTCCTGCCGTTCACTACCCGAAGCAGTGATCCGGAAGATGCGTTTTTTACCGACGGCATGCACGACGACCTGCTAACCCAGCTGGCCAAGATCGCTGCGCTCAAGGTGATTTCTCGGACTTCTGTAATGGAGTACCAGGACACCACCAAGAAGCTCCCGGAAATAGCCCGGGAGCTTGGCGTCGCGGCGGTGGTGGAAGGCGGCGTGCAGCGTGCCGGCAATCGTGTTCGGATTAATGCCCAGCTTATCGAGGCCGACACTGACCTGCACCTTTGGGCTGAGACCTACGACCGAGAGCTGAGCGCAGAGAATATTTTCGAGATCCAGACTGAGATTGTGCGCAGCATCGCCTTGGCACTAGAGGCCACGCTGACATCCAGCGAGGAAGAGCAGCTCAGCCAAATCCTGACCGACAACCTGGCGGCCTGGGAGGCTTACCGGCGCGGTCTGCACTTACTCAATGGCATCACTGCGGTTGAAGCGCAGCAGGCCGCCGCTGAAGCCCGCCGGGCGATCGATCTGGACCCGCAGTTCGCTGCCGCTTACGGCTTGCTGGCGCGTGCTCACATGACCGACTTCTGGTTCTTCGGAGCCGACCCCGCCGACCGTACGGCGGCCGGGCGCGCGATCGCGGCCGGGCGCGAGATCGATGCGGACAGTCCGCAGCTCGACACTGCCGAGGCCTACTTCCACTACTGGGGGTTTCTGGACTATGACCGGGCCCTGGCAGCGGTCGACCGCGCACTTCTGGCGATACCCAACGATGCGGAGCTCTACAAAGTGCGCGGCTATGCGCTGCGGCGTGCCGGTCGTTTCGCCGAAACCATCGAAGCGTTCGAGCGTGCCCATGTGCTGGATCCGCGAAGCTCCGTGGCCGCTCAGGCGTTGATGGAGACTCATATTGCCCTGGGCCGCTTCGAGGCCGCGCGTCGATGGGAGGCTATTGCTTCCGAGATTGATCCAGGCTCCGCGACGCTGGCGGTATTGCGGGCTGAGCTGGCCCTAGACGCGGACGCCGATCTTGAGTCGGCCATGCCCGCGTTAATCGCTGCCGGCACCTCAAACACATATGCTGACTGGCTAACCTGGCATACCTACCTGTCTGCTGGCCGCTTTGAAGAGGCTCTGGAATCGGCTGATTTCGGTGACGCCGCGGAATCGGCCCTTGTCGTTTACCCGCCGAAGATGCTTCTCGGCATCACCCACCGCATCGCGGGGAACCCTGACGAGGCCGAGCAATTTCTGACCCAGGCGCGGGCAGAGCTGGCGACGCAGTTGGCAGCAAACCCCGATGATCACAAGCTTCTGCGAGCGCAGTGTCAGGCCACCGGCGCGCTAGGTGAGCGAGAAGCGGCACGACGTTACTGTGAGCAAGCCCTCAATACCGCCGTGATCGACGCCTTCGATATCAACTGGACGCGACTGAATGTCGCCCAGGCTCTGGCCATGGCTGACGACATCGAAGGAGCGTTTGAGGTTTTGGAG
>JAZBOC010000092.1:0-4496 GCA_036353315.1 Wenzhouxiangella sp.
CCACTCCGCACCGCCCTGCAGCGCGAAATAGCTGGCTGTCGCGGCAAAAGCGAACAAGAGCACGCGCTGGGTCAGCGCACGCGGCGCGGCGTCGGCCAGGCCCTGCGCCAGCAGATAGGCGACGCCGAAGATCAGAATCGCCCCAAGCGCAATCACCTGCGGTGCTTTCGCCCACAGGCCGAACAAGGCTCCCGTCACGGCGTAGGTTGCCAACGCCAGCACAAACGCCCTGGCAACCGCCGCCGGCCCCGGGACCGCAACCGGTCCTGGCCGGCGAATGCCGGCAACGACCTCGACGGCCATGCCCGAGGACAGGAACGCGTGCGCCTTGTACAGCGAATGAGCAACGATGTGCAGCAGGGCCAGTGAGAACAGCCCCAGCCCGCACTGCAGCATCATGAAACCCATTTGGGCGATCGTCGACCAGGCCAGCGAAGTCTTGACCGCCGGCTGGGCGAGCATGGCCAGACCGCCCAGCAGCGCCGTGAAGCTGCCGACCATCAGCAGCGCGGCCAGCACCCCTGGGGCCAGCAGCAAGATCTCGGCGAACCGGATCAGCAGGAAGCCACCGGCATTGATCACGCCGGCGTGCAGCAACGCCGAGACCGGCGTTGGCGTCTCCATCACTTCGGTCAGCCAGCCGTGGGTCGGGAACTGGGCGGACTTCATGATCGCGGCCACGGCAAACAGGCCGGCCGCCCAGGCCGTACCTACCGGCATCACGCCATCGCGCGCCGCAGCCAGAATGCTGGCGACGTCGAGGGTGTCATAGCCGACGAAAAGCAGCATGCACCCGCCCAGCAGGGCGGCATCTCCGACTCGGGCGACAATGAATTTTTTCCGCGCCGCGCGCCTGGCTTCGATCCGATCCGGGTAGAACAGCAGCAGGCGGTGCAGAGTCAGACTGGTGGCAACCCAAGCGAGCAGAAGCAACACCAGGTTGCCCGCCTGAACCAGAAGCAGCACCGCCGCCAGAGTGGCGCACATCCAGCTGAGGAAGGGCCCCTGGCGCGCCTCTCCATCCAGGTAGGTCGACGAATAGCGCAGCACCGTCCATCCCACAAAGGCCACCAGCAGCTGCATGGTCACGCTGACCACATCGAGCCGCACGCTCATCGCAGCACCGACCAACCCGGGCAGCTGCCCGGTGCCCGAGCCCTGGGTTGCCAGCACGATGGCCGCGCTCACCGCAATCACCAGCGCCAGCAGGGCCGCGGCTTCCGCCAGTTTCGGCGACAGCGCCGGACGGCGTTTGGGCTGCAAAGCGATCGTGCCGGCGGCCAACAACAGCGCCATAGGACCCAGCAAGGAAAACGTCGCGATCAGCATCCTGATCTCCTTCGATTGAAATCTGCGCGGGCACTCTAGTCTAGAAAAAGATTAAATAAAAATTCATTGTTTTGGCACTATTGTTCTGTTTAAATGAACGTTATGGCTGAGCTGAATTTTCATCACCTGCGTTATTTCCAAACCGTGGCCCATGAGGGCAACCTCACCCGGGCGGCGCGGCGACTGCACGTCTCGCAATCTGCGGTATCGACCCAGATTCGCCAACTTGAGGAACGCCTCGGACAGCGCTTGTTTGAGCGTCGCGGCCGAGGCTTGCACCTGACCGAAGCCGGACGAATCGCGCTGGATTACGCTGACTCGATTTTCGCCAGCGGACGAGAGCTGCTCGCCACCCTGCAGCACCAGGGCCACCATCGGCAGGTTTTGCGAATCGGCTCGCTGGCCACGCTGTCGCGCAATTTTCAGCACGCTTTTCTACGTCCGATCATGGGCCGACCGGACGTCGAGATCATCATTCGTTCAGGGAGCGCAGCGGAGCTTTTTCGGGCCCTTTCCGCCCACCATCTGGACCTGGTCTTGACCAACTACCCGCCGCCTGCCGATGCCCTTAACTCCTTCATCGTTCAGCGACTCGATGAGCAGGCGGTCAGTCTGATCGGGGTTCCCGATTTGTCCCCGCCCGGCCTGTCCCTGGCCGAACGGCTAACCCGTGCCCCCTTGATCGTGCCGACCACCGAAAGCGGCCTGAGAATCGGCTTTGACGCGTTAACCGACCGGCTCAAGGTTCGGCCCCAGCTGGTTGCCGAAGTCGACGACATGGCGATGATGCGCCTGCTCGCGCGCGAGGGCATCGGCCTGGCGGTGCTGCCGCCGATCGTTGTGCGCGACGAGCTCAAACACGGCGACCTGATCGAGATCGCCCGGCTACCCGACCTGATCGAAACCTTTTACGGTGTAACGACCGAGCGCCGTTTCCCCAATCCTCTACTCAGTGAATTGCTGCAACGAGATACCGCGACGGTTTCCGGCTGAAGCCGGGCCCAGGTCATCGAATCAGCTCGGCCAGCGCGCGGCCCGGATCCGGTCGTCGCATCAAGGATTCCCCGATCAGGAATGCACCGATTCCGCCATCCCGCAAGCGTGCGATATCGGCCGGGGTGTGGATCCCGGATTCGGAAATCACCACGCGCTCGTCGGGCACCTGCGGGGCCAGGCGCAGCGTGGTCTCCAGGTCGGTGACGAAGCGGTGCAGGTCGCGGTTGTTGATGCCGACCAGGTCACCCGGCACGTTCAGTGCGCGCTCCAGCTCGTTTTGATCGTGCACTTCAACCAGCACGCTCAGACCGAGTTCTCGCCCAAGCCCCGAAAGGTCGGCCAGAGCGGTCTGGTCGAGCGCGGCGACGATGAGCAGCAGGGCATCGGCGCCCAGGGCGCGGGTTTCCCAGACCTGCCAGGGATCGATGATGAAGTCCTTGCGCAGCACCGGCAGCCGGCAGGCCGCGCGGGCCTGGACCAGAAAGTCCGAATGGCCCTGAAAAAACTCGTGGTCGGTCAGCACCGACAGGCAGGTTGCGCCCCCTTCTTCGTAAGATCGGGCGATGACGGCCGGGTCAAAGTCGGCCCGGATCAGGCCGGCCGAGGGCGAGGCGCGCTTGATCTCGGCGATGACCGCGTCAGCTGAAGCCGCCGCGCGGCGCTTCAGCGCCCCGGCAAAGTCTCGAGTGGAGGGCAGATCGGCGCAGGCCGCCTGGAGCTCGACCAGACTGCAGCCAGCTTTGCCGGCAACCACTTCCTCGCGCTTGACCGCAAGGATCCTCGCCAGGATGTCCTCGCTCATATCGAGCGGGTCCGCTCGGCGTAGTCGCGCAAACGAACCAGGGCGGAACCTTTCTGCAGCACGTCCCGAGCGGCCTCGACGCCGCTAGCCAGCGAATCAACGGTTCCGGAGACGTAAATCGCGGCCCCGGCATTGAGCGCAATCATGTCGGCTGCCGGCCCCGGCTCGCCGGCCAGGGCGGCCTCGATCAGGGCCAGGCTGTCGGCTGCACCTTCGACCACCAGACCGTCCAGCGACTCCAGCCGGATGCCGAAGTCCTCCGGGCAGATCGGGTACTCGCCGATCGCGTCTTCACGCAGCTCGGCGACCCGGGTTGTCGCCACCGGCGAGATCTCGTCGAGCCCGTCGTTGCTGTGGACAACCATGACATGGTTGGCCCCCAGCGCGCGCATGACCTCGGCCATGGGCCTGAGCAGATCGGCCGAAAACACCCCCAGGACCTGGTTGGGCGCCAGCGCCGGGTTGGTCAGCGGCCCGAGCAGGTTGAACAGGGTGCGCAGACCCAGCGACTTGCGCGGGCCAATGGCGTGCTTCATGGCCGCGTGGTGCTGGGGAGCGAACAGGAAGCCGACGTTCAGTTCATCGATCAGCTGGGCGACCTGGGCGCAGTCCAGGTCCAGCCGGCAGCCGGCTGCTTCGAGCAGGTCGGCCGCCCCGGACTTGCTCGAGACCGAGCGGTTGCCGTGCTTGGCCACGCGCACGCCGGCAGCCGCCGCGACAAAGGCTGAAGCGGTGGAGACGTTGAACAGGCTGGCCCCGTCGCCGCCGGTGCCGACGATATCGGTCAGACCCTCGCGATCGATCTCGACCCGGGTCGCGAAACTGCGCATGACTTCGGCCGCGGCAGCGATCTCGGCCGGGGTTTCTCCCTTCACCCTGAGCGCCATGAGGAAGCCACCGACCTGGGCCGGATCGGCCGCACCCCCCATGATCTCGTTCATGGCCGCGTGCATCAGCCCAGGGGCCAGGTCGCGTCCCTCGGCCAGTTCAGCCAGCGCTTTGCGGATTTCACTCATTACCGAATGCTCTTCAAAAAGTTGCCCAGGAGATCATGGCCCTGCCGGGTCAGAATGGATTCAGGATGGAACTGCACACCCTCGACGGCCAGTTCGCGGTGCCTAAAGCCCATGATCTCGTCGCGAGCGCCATCCTCCAGGGCCGTCCAGGCGGTCTCTTCCAGGCACTCGGGCAGCGACTCACGCTCGACGATCAGCGAATGGTAGCGGGTGGCCTGGAAGGGATTGTCGAGCCCGGCAAACACGCCCTGCCCGGCATGATGCATGGGCGAGGTCTTGCCGTGCATGACCTGGCGGGCACGCACCACCTTGCCGCCAAAGGCCTGGCCGATGGCCTGATGGCCCAGGCAGAC
>JAZBOC010000093.1:0-15001 GCA_036353315.1 Wenzhouxiangella sp.
ACCTGAATCCGGGTCGTCCAGCGTCGACTGGCCAGCGGCAGTTCCAGGTAGCGCCAGGCCCAGACTGCGGCCACGCCCAGCCCATAGCCGGCCGCGAACGACAGGCCCGCCAGGAGGCCCTGAATGGCGAAGGGCCTAGGCAACAGCGATGGCGTGAGCGAGAAAGCAAAGAACAGCGTGCCGAAAATCACGCCGACAACGCTCAGGTGCAGCCACCGCCCGCCCATCACGGCATTCGCAACCGTCCGATCAACCGGCTTCATGGCATGTAGCTGTCGCGCCAGCGCAGCACGATGTTGAACGAGATCGACACCCGCAGCTCATCGGACAGGTTCGGATGAACCAGGTGATGCACAAAAGCGGGCCAGAGCAGGATGTCGCCGGCGCGCGGCAGCACTCGGTGCTCCGGATTGACCTGGGCGTCACCGCGAATCGCGTTCATGTTGGCCTGGGCCCTGGGGTCGAAAAAACTGATCGCGCCGGGGTCAAGGTCGGAGCGCCCCGGCATCTCGCGCCGTGAATCAGGGACCTGCACGTAATAAGTACCCGAAAGCCAGGAATACGGGTGGTTGTGAAGATTGTGGTAATCGCCGAAGCGGTTGACGTTGGCCCAGCCCTGGACGTGAAAATCCAGTTCGTAATCGATCCCGGTGGCCCCGGCGTAGTCGGCCACACAGCGCCGGATACAGGCCTCCAGCCACTCCAGCATGGGGTGACGGACGGCAAACAGATTGCCCTCAAGATAGTCGGTGGTCAGTTCCGGATTGGCCGAGTCCATGCCGGCGATCAGCTCCATCAGGACCGGGTTGGCGCGCTCGTGGCCGGGCAAGCGATGGCTGAGAAACAGTGTCGGCCACAGCGGGCGGATCTGGGGTCGGTCTTGCATGTCAGGATTCATGACTTCATCATGCAGCCCAACCGCTTCAACGGCAAGGCCCCCGCGCTGCCGATTGATCAACGCCGGCCGAGCTGAACCAACCCGTCAGTCAACCGGCGATAATGGCGCGGACCGACCTGAGGCCATACCGGCTTCAGCCAGCGCTTCTTGAGGTGTAGCCGCAATGATGTTTCGTTTGTGCCTGATCCTGACCCTGCTCTTGAGCCTGCCTGCACCGCCGTTAGCCTTGGCCGATGAAGCCGAGACCGAGCTCGCCGGCTTGCTGGATACCTTCCTGCAGGGCGCCTCACGCAACGATGCCAGCGTGCATGAGCGCTTCTGGGCCGAGCAGTTGATCTACACAAGTTCAAGCGGCGCCCGATTCGGCAAGGCCGAGATCATGGCGGGACTGGCAGCCAGCGCCGAAGGCGATCCAGTTGGTCCGAGCTATTCAGCGCGGGATCGGCACGTACAGGTTTTTGGTGATACCGCTGTGGTCACGTTTCAACTGGTCGCCGATCAGGCCGGCCAGCCAACCGAGTTGTTCTACAACACCGGCGTGTTCCGGGTCATCGACGGACGCTGGCAGGCGGTTGTCTGGCAGGCCACGCGCGCCGACAATTAGAACCGACAGCAGGACCCAGGCCGAGACCGCATCAAGTCCGGCCAACGGATCGAACGCCTGGGTACAACCCACGTTGAGCGGTCGTTTTCAGCGGCCCAGCCGAGCTTACCGGTCCCGCTCATGACGCGTTTTCGCGGGTTCCTCAACCGTTGGCGACCAGCGTGCCGGAGTCGGTGGACCAGCCGTGGCAGCGCGTTCATAGCCAAGGACTCGGTCAGGACGTTTGCTCGTTGGATGACAAGTAAAACAAGCCGGTCAGGCAAGTCACCGCCTGGCCCAGCAGTTCGACCCGGTCGCCGCGCAGGCGGCACTTGAGCAGGCCGCCACGCGGTGAAACCTGACGGGCACTCAGGTCCGACCGGCCTAAGCGCGCGGCCCAGTAAGGGGCCATCTGACAGTGGGCGGAGCCAGTGACGGGGTCTTCGTCAACTCCGAGTTTGGGGAAAAAACAGCGACTGACGAAGTCGCAGTCCGAGCCGGGAGCGGTGGCGATCACGCCGCGCCCTTCCAGGCGGGCCAGGGCCGCGAAGTCCGGACGGAGTTCGACCACCTGGCTTTCGTCTTCGAACACCGCCAGATGGTCGGGGCCGACCAGCACCTCGGCCGGTTTGCGGCCACCGAAGCCGTCGATCAGGTCGCCCGAAACGGCAGCGGGTTGGGAAGCGGCAGCCGGGAAATCCATGCAGTAGCCCGCCGCCTCGCGACGCACGCCAAGCGGACCGCTACGGGTCAGGAAGGTCAGGCTGTCCGAGTCTTGACCGCGGTGGGCATAAAGAACGTGAGCGGTGGCCAGGGTTGCGTGACCACACAAGTCGACCTCGGCCCGGGGCGTAAACCAGCGCAGTCGGAAACCCCCACCCTCGGGAGCGAAAAATGCGGTCTCCGAGAGGTTGTTCTCCGCCGCGATGGCCTGCAGCACCGAATCTTCGAGCCAGCCGTCCAGGGCCAGCACAGCGGCGGGGTTACCCTGGAAAACGCGCTCGGCGAAAGCGTCGACCTGATAAAAATCCAGCGTCATCACGCCGGCTGCGCCAGGCGCTCGACCATTCCTTCCAGCATCCGCTCGCAGCGCTCCAGCTCGGAGATTTCGATGAACTCATTGGGCTGGTGAGCCTGGTCGATCGATCCGGGTCCACAAACCACGCTGGCCACGCCGGCACGCTGGAAGCTGCCGGCCTCTGTGGCAAACGCAACTTCGCCGCTGCCGCCGGCGCGCACGCCCGGCAGGCTGGCCACCCAGGCTTCTCCGCGCTGATCCGGATCCGGCACCAGCGGCGGCACCCGCGCCAGGGTGTCGATGGCAATCTCGGCCTGGGGCGCAAACTCGCGCAGCGCCGGCAGGACCTCGTCGTGGGCGAAGGCACGCACGCGCTCGATAATCTCGTCGGCATCCTCGTCAGGCAGCGCCCGATATTCCCACACGAACTGGCAATCGGCCGGCAGGATGTTGACCGCGTTGCCGCCGCGAACCAGCCCGACCTGCACCGTCGTCCAGGGCGGCTCGAAGCCGTTCGACGCGGCCGCACGCCGCTTTTCCTCGCCGATCCGGTAGAGCTGATCGATCATCCGGCCGGCGGCGAAAATCGCGCCGGCGCCGCGGTGTGGCTGACTGGAATGGGCGGCCTTGCCGGTGATGCGGGTGCGAAAGACGTTGATGGACTTGTGCGCGCGAATGATGCGCATGGTCGTCGGCTCGCCGATGACGGCGTAGTCCGGGCGCGCGCCGTCGGCCATGGCATCCTCGATCATCCGGTCCACGCCCAGGCAGCCGACTTCTTCGTCGTAGGACAGGGCCACATGCAGGGGCTGGCGCAGGGCAGACAGATCCGTGCGCTCCAGCACCGCCATGATGGCAGCCGAAAAGCCCTTCATATCCGCCGTCCCGCGACCGTACAGGCGGTCGTCTCGTTGGCTGAGTTTGAAGGGGTCGGTGGCCCAGTCCTGACCGTCGACCGGCACCACGTCGGTATGGCCGGAGAGCACCACGCCACCCGACCCTTTCGGACCGAACGAGGCCCAGAGATTGGCCTTGCGCCGGTCATCGTTCCAGGTCCGGCGACAACGCGCACCCCGGGCCAGCAGACGCTCTTCGACCCAGTCGATCAAGGCCAGGTTGGACTCGCGCGAGACGGTCGCGAAGGCCACCAGCGGTGCCAGGAATTCCGTCGCTGTTTTCATCGCTGCCAAGGCTAGCATAGCGATGCCGCAATGCTGGGAGTATCATTTGCCCACGCGCCGGCCGGCAGGTACATCAGATGTCAGATCCGTCCGCATCGGCGCGGCAGTGCGAGACGGGAGAGCAGCTCCCGTCAATGACTTTTCCGACCTTCTCAACCTCCGAGTCTTCATGACGGTCCCAGACGCTGACGAAGCCACCCAGCCCCAACCTTACGAGTCCAACCGCTATGCAGCCCTGGTGCTCAATCTGGGCCGGGCGCTGCTGCACGTGGGTTCGCCGGCGCATCGTCTCGAAGACGCCATGCAGATCATGGCGACCAGGCTGGGACTGCAGGCGGAGTTTTTCTCGACTCCGACCGCCCTGATCGCCTCGCTGGGCGACGGCGAAAAGCAGCGCACCTTTCTGGCTCGCTCGTCCCCGGGCACGACCGACCTGGCCAAGCTGGCTGACCTGACCGAGGTCATGGATCAACTGGCCTCCGGCGCGCTGAGCCCCGAGCAGGCCGACGAACGGGTGCGGGCCATCGACGAGGCGCCGCCCCTATACGGCTATTGGGTGGAGTTGCTTGGGTTCATGTTGCTGTCGACCGGCATCGCTCCCCTGATCGGCGGCAGCTGGCGCGAAATGCTGCTGGCGATGGTGCTGGGCACCTTGACCGGACTGATTGTCTTGTGGCTGCGCAACCACGTCGAGCGCTCCCGCCTGATCTCGCCGCTGGCCGCGACGGTGACGACGGTCCTGGGCATGCTCTGGTGCCATTTTGACCCGGCCACGGCGCTGACCCCCGCGGTGATCGCCAGCATCATCGCGCTGGTGCCCGGGATGGCCCTGACCACCGCCTCGCGCGAACTCGCAACGGGGCACCTGGTTTCGGGGTCTTCAAGGATGGCGTATGCCCTGATGGTGTTTGCGCTGCTTGCGATGGGTCTGGTCATGGGGGGTCTGCTCGGTCAGTGGCTGATCGGTCCGGCGAATTTGACTGCGGCTGCCCCTGCCCCACACTGGCTTACCCTGGTCGGTGTCGCCATGGCCGCGCTGGGCTTGATGATGCTCAACCAGGCCCACCTGCGCAACTGGATCTGGATTTTGCTGGCCTGCGCCATTGCCCATGCCGGTTCACGCGTCGGGCTGCTGATCGAAGCGCCGGTGATCGGCGCATTTATCGGCGCGCTGTCGGTTGGGCTGGCGGGCAATCTGTTCGTGAAACTGACCGGACGGCCGGGCTCGATCATCCACCTTCCCGGCCTGATCCTGCTGGTCCCGGGCAGCATCGGGCTGCGCGGCCTGACCACGTTATTGGCCGATGATGTCGTCTCGGGGATCGAAACGGCCATTCTGGCGGGCATGATTGCTGTTGCGCTGACCACCGGCATGATCCTGGCCAGCGTCGTGTTGCCACCGAAAACCTCACTCTGACCCGCCCTTTTTGACGAATTCGGAAGAAAAAAGTAATGTCGAGTGTCAGCTTGTAATACCACGCCTCGCCATGCACAGCTTGTCCCTCAAAATTCCGCCGGAACTCCACAAGCGCCTCGCGAAGACTGCGCGGCTGAGCCGAATCAATCAATCAGAGCTTGTTCGGCGTGCCCTGACGGAGTACCTGGATCAGAACGCGAACGGCCCGGGATTCAAGACGCCCGGCGAACTGGCCGGTGATCTGGCCGGAAGCGTCGCGGGCGGTCCCGAAGATCTGGCAAGCAATCAGGATCATCTGGAAGATTTCGGGCACTAATGCGCCCACGGATCATCCTTGACACCGGACCACTGGTCGCTTTCCTTCATGCAGGAGATCGTTTCCATGCTTGGGCAAGGCAACAATTCGATACGCTACCGGCACCGTTTCTGACCTGCGAGCCGGTGATTGCAGAAAGCTGCCATCTTCTGTGTAGAGTACCCGGCGGTCCCGACAAAATTATGGAATTGGTCGCCCGAAGGGCGGTTCAGATCGACCTGGCGCTATCAACGGAACTGACTTCTGTTGCCCACTTGTTCAGGCGCTACCGAGACAGACCCATCTCGCTGGCCGATGCCTGTCTGGTGCGCATGACTGAAATCTTCGATCCTAGTGTGGTTCTGACGCTGGATGCCAATTTTCTGATCTACCGGCGCTTCGGGCGACGTACTATTCCTGTTCTCCACCCAGACAGCCACTGATCGCAACCATCGCCATGGCCATTGACATCCGAAAACCGCACAGCAAGAGCCTGAAAGACGCCCAGGGCATCGCCGATGACCTGGCCCGCGACCTCGCCGACAAGTTCGCCATCGACTATGGCTGGGACGGCGACACGATTCACTTCGAGCGGTTCGGCGTGCACGGCGAAATCGCGGTCACCGAGGAGGTCGTCCACGTCAAGGCGCGCCTGGGTTTTCTGCTCAGCGCACTGGAATCCCGGGTCGAGGCCGAAATCCACCGCTACCTTGATGACCATTTCGCCTGAGACGGCCTGGTGTACCCCGCCGCTAGCGATTCAGGCCGGCCAGGTAGCGTCTGCCCTGGTGCATCAGATCGGTAAACGCGAGCGCATCATCTGCGTCGCTGGCCGCTGAGAGCAGTTCCACGGCCTCGACCAGGGCGCGGCGGGCCAGGCCCCCGTGTTCGTTCAGCCGCTGGATTTCGTGGTAAAGATCGGGATTTTCCGCTGCCACGTCGCGGGCGATTTCAAGCTGGCGCTTGAAGGTGGTTGAGGAAATCCCGGCCAGCTGTCCGGCTTCGATGCCGGAGCGCACCAGCGCGGTGAAAAAGGCGATATTCAGGGCATGCGACAGGCCCAGCACCAGCGCCATCAGACGATCATGCTCCTCCAGCGCCACCTCGACCACCTCGGCCATGGTGTCGACGAAAAGCGTCCCGGCAGCCTCCACGGCAGAGCGGTTGCCCACGTCCATCAGCAGCACGTGCCGGCCCGACAGCAACTGCGTATCGGGGCCGAACATCGGGTGGATCGAGCAAACGTTCAGACCGGCACGGGCAGCGGAACGCAGCGCCGGGATCAGCGGAGACTTGATCGAGCCAACGTCGAACACCAGCCCCGGGACCTGACGCGCGGCCAGCGCCTCAATGATGGCGGCACTGGCCCTGGGCGGAGTGGAAACAACGATCAGACCGACATCCAGCGGCGCCTGGCGCCAGTCCGGATAGCTGCCGGGCAGCGCGGGATCGACTGCAGGGTCTGCCACCAGGACCCCGTACCCCTGCGACTCGAGAAAAGCCACCAGCCATCGACCGAGCAGGCCGGCACCGCCGATGACCAGGGCCTTGCGACCTTCGCCGCGGCCAGCGGCGCGCACTCGATCCTGCTCCTGGCGGGTCAGCGAGGCATCGATCAGGCGCTTGAGCAGGTCCTCGGCCACCTCCGGATCCAGCCCGACGCCCTCAGCCCGAGCACGAACCCGATCAAGCACTTCGCGCTCGCGCCGGAAATCTCGCAGCTGGCGACCGGCGGTCTGCTTGATCCGCCCGATTTCGGCGACGATGCGCTGGCGCCGCGCGGCCAGATCGACCAACCCGGCATCGACTTCGTCGAGCTCGTCGCGCAGGGACTGGAGGCGCGGGTCGACCGGGTCGGGCCCGGTCATCAGGCGCGGCTCATGAATTCACCGGTCTCGGTGTTGACCTTGATCTTCTCGCCGGGGGTGATGTAGTCGGGCACCATGACGTCCACCCCGGTCTCCAGCCGGGCCGGCTTGGCCGAGCGCGAAGCGGTCGCGCCCTTCATCACCGGCGCGGTCTCGGCCACTTCCAGCACCACTGACTGCGGCAGCTGGATGGCGACCGGCTGGTTGTCGATGATCAACACGTAGATCCCGTCCTGGCCTTCGAGCAGATAGTGCGCTGCATCGCCAAGGTCATCGGGCGAAAGCACGTACTGGCTAAAGTCCTCACCGTCCATGAACACGAAGCCGTCGGCATCGCGGTAGGAGTACTCGCTCAAGCGCCGGACCAGATCTGCTTCCTTGAGCACGTCATCGCCCTTGAAGGTCAATTCGCGCTTGTCACCGCCCGGAATCGATTCGAGCTTGAAGCGGTAAAGGGTTCCGCCGCCGCGGGCGGTGGGTGCAGAGCGGTCGATTTGGCGCACGGCATAGACCGTGCCGTCATGTTCGACCACCTGACCGCGCTTGATTTCGGCAACTCTGGGCATGGCTGGATCAGCACCGGCAAGGGAAAGGCGAAATTATAGGCAAAGCGAGCCTCCTCAATCCGCTATTCTTGCCGCCCATGAGCAGCACAACCGGCAAAATGCTGGCCCGAAGCTTCTGGGTGAGCCTGATCGGCGTTTTCGTCCTGATGGCCGCGGCCTGGTTCGGCGGTCGAATGTGGCTGGCCCAGTCGCAGATGCCGTACGAGGGCCAGGTCCGGGTCGAGGCCCTGGGCGGTCCGGTTGAGATCCTGTTTGATGATCGCGGCATTCCTCGGATTCGCGCCGACACCGATCGCGACGTTCTGATGGCGCTGGGCTGGCTGCACGCTGGTGAAAGGCTGTTCCAGATGGAGCTGATTCGGCGCATGGCCTCCGGCGAACTGGCCGAGTTGTTCGGCCCCGTCGCGCTAGAGCTCGACGTGCTGCATCGGGGCTTTGGCTTTGCCCGCCGAATCGCTGAAGACCCACCCCAGCTCGACCCGCAGACCAGCGCGCTGATTGATGCCTACGTCGCCGGAATCAACCAACGCATGATGGCGGCTGACCGGCTGCCGCCGGAGTTCGGCCTGCTGGGCCACAGCCCCAGGCCCTGGACCCGCGCCGATGTACTCGCCATTGCCTACTACCAGACCTTTTACCCACTGACCCTGGTCCAGCAGATTCGCGATGCCTACCTGGCCGTCACTGAGCACTTCAGGGCCGATGCCGCGCAGTGGCTGGAATCCCTGACCGGCCGCGGCACGCCCTCGATTCCGACCTTGCGGCTCACCGAAGCCTCCAATACCTGGGTGGTGGCACCGGAACGGTCAACCAGCGGCGCGGCCCTGCACGCCTCCGATCCGCATCTGGAATTCAACACCGCGCCGGGGCTCTGGTATGCCGCCGGGCTGCACTCGGAAGAAACGCTCGACGTTGCTGGCGTGACGGCGCCGGGCCTGCCGTTCGTGGCCATGGGCCACAACGGCCGCATCGCCTGGGCTTTCACCGTGGCCCCGGTGGATCTGTTCGATCTTTACCGCCTCAAGCGCGATCCGGACCAGCCCAATCGCGTTCTTGGACCCGACGGCTGGGTCGAACTGCTCGAGCGCAGCGAGCGCATCGCCGTGCGCGGCCAGGAAACCGCCCAGACGCAGACGTATCAATACGCCCCGTTCGGCAAAGTCATCGAGGCCCAAGCCGGGGAAGTGCTGGTCCTGCGCTGGGCCGGCTTCGAGCTGCCGATCGCGCCGCTGATCCGCCAGGGACTGGCGATCAACCGCGCCGAAGACTTCGAACAGTTCCGTGCCGCGGCCGGAGATATGGGTGCGCTGTCAGTCAACTGGAGCTATTCCGATCGCGCCGGTCACATCGGCTACGTCCAGTCAACGCCCGTGCCGGTGCGCGAGCACCAGACCTTTTTCTGCGTCCTCGACGGTGCCGATCCCCGCTATCAATGGCGCGGCTTCCACCCGCCGGCAGCGCGCCCGTTCGCACTCAACCCGCCGCAAGGCTGGCTGGCCAACGCCAACAATCTTGCCGCCGGGCCGGACTGGCCGTATTCTCTGCCCGGCTTTTACTATCAGGACCGCATCCGTCGAGCCACCGCGCTGCTGGAAAGTCAGGAGCGCTTCGACCAGGCGGACATGACCCGCTTCCAGCTCGACCAGATCTCCGACCGGGCGCTGGCATGGAAGGACTGGCTCGCCGAGACCGCCGAGAACAGCGGGCGCCGCGTGATCGCTGACGACCTGCGCGAATGGAACGCAGACATGCGGATCGAGTCCGACGTCGCCGGACTGTTCGCGCGCTGGTGGGGCTACCTGCCGCGCGCGCTGTTCGAGAAGGATGGCGAAACCGATCGCCCCGACTGGCGCACGCTGCGCCCGCTGACCGACCGCTGGCTGCGCGATGAAGGTGGTGCCCCGGAACTCGCTGTCCGCAGCCGCGACGAGGCCGCCGGCCTGGCGTTGGACGATGCGCTGCGCGCCGGCGCCCGCCCGCTGGGCATGATCCAGACCCTGCACGTGCGCCACCCCCTGGCCCAGTCCGCGCTGCTCGACCGCTGGCTGCACCTCAGCCGCGGCCCGTTTCCGTTCGGCGGCGACAGCGCCAGCCTGAACGCCGCCTTCAGCCGCTTCGACACCGACCGCGCAAACTGGCAGGCCCAGGCCGGGGCCTCGATGCGCTTCGTTCTCGACTGGAACAATCCCGACGCCTTTACCCTCAACCTGGCCATGGGCCAGTCCGGCAACCCCTTCAGCCCGCACTTCGACAGTTTTCTGGGCGATTTCCTGAACGGGGAACCCTGGACCGTGCCCTGGTCCCGGGACGCCGTGGAGCGAACTGCCTCCAGTCGCCTGTTGCTCGTACCGCGCTGACGAAAGGCGCTGCGCCGACGCAGTATTGGACGGACAAGCGCAGCCACTGACCCGGAGCGGCTGGCATACAATCACGAGGTGTCGGTCATTGTCGAAAGTCGCATTATTTCCGGGTATTCCAGCTTCGGACCGCCCCCCGTGGCCTGGTTCGAGCTGGACAAGCCGCTTTTGGAAGCGCTGATCGCGCAGTCCGGCGACCTGAACCGGCAGCTGGGGCACTGCGGCCTGGAAACCTTGGGGCAAATTGCGTTTGATCGAACCGACCCGTTTGGCGTCTTCGGCCGGCTGGTCGCGGGCCTGCTTGAAGCCGCCGGCCATCGTGCGGGGACCGTCACGATTGAGCGGCGCTCGGATCTGTGGGCCATTGCCCTGCCGGTTGAAGAAGGCCAAAGCGCGCTTCGCGCCGGAGAACTGGCCAGCCGGCTGCTGTCCTCTGAGAAGCTTTCAGGGCCCGGCGCCCTGGCCAAGGAGGCAGCCGAGTTCCTGAAATTTGCTGCAGAATTGATCGTCGACGCCGACGCCAGGCTGGTGCGCGAGGCCGCACATGCGGCCGGTTTGCCAACCCTCTGGCTCGACCAGGAACCGTTCGATCCCTCGCCGCCGGACCGTCCCATCCGGGCGGGGCTGCTACAAGTTGGCCATGGTCGGCGCCGTCGCATGGTGGCCGGGGCGCTGCCGGATAGCACCCTTGAGCACCTGCTGGAGTCCATCCGCTGCCGGGCCGAACTGATGCCCAGGCTGGCGCGAGCCGGCCTGCCCCTGCCCGCGCAGGATTTTGAATTCGGCAACCAGAACTCCGCCCGGCGCGCGATCCGGGCCGCAGAGCGCCTGGGTTACCCGGTCGCCGTTCGATCTCTGTACAAGCCGCGCTTTCCGCACCTTTCCAGCAAGACCGATACGCTGGGGCCGCTGCATGCGTCCGACGAGGTCGCGGCGGCCTTTGAGGCTCTGGCCGGCCCGCTGCGGCGGGTCTGGGTCGAAGGCTGGCCGCCCGGTGAGCGCTATCGCTTCCTGGTCATCGGCGGGCGAGTGCGCAGCGTTGCCCGCAGGCCCGCGACCGAGGACGTCTCCGCTCACCTTAGCCGGCCGATCCTTGACCTTGCCGAGCAGGCCGCTGCCGTCTGCGAACTGCCGGTTCTGGCCGGTGTGGACATGGCGATCATCGATCCGGCCGGGCCAGCCGAAATCGCCAACTGCGTGATCACCAACGTGCTGCCTGATCCTGACCTGATGCGTGATGGCGATCAAGCCACGCGGGAGTCGATGGCGGCGTGCCTGGTCGAAACGCTGTTTCCGGGGCCGCAGCGTGCGCGGATTCCTATCGTGACGGTCACCGGAACCAACGGCAAGACCACGACCTGCCGCATGCTCGCCCGCATCATGGCCGAGGTGTTCGATCCGGTCGGCCTGGCCACAACCGAGGGCGCTTTCGTCGGCGGCGAATGCATCATGGATGGCGATGTCGCCGGGGTCACGGGGGCCGCCTTGGTGCTGGCCGACAGCCGCACTCAGGCGGCGGTTCTGGAGACGGCCCGCGGCGGCCTGCTCAAGACCGGCACGGCGTTCGATCACTGCGACGTGGCCACGTGTCTTAACGTCCGGGCCGACCACCTCGGCGTGGACGGGATCGACAGCCTCGAGGCCATGGCCGAGGTCAAGGGTCGTCTGATCGAGCGCGCCCGACTGGCCGCCGTGGTCAACGCCGACGATCCGCTGTGCCTGAACATGCGCTCACGCGCGCGCTGTGACCGCCTGCTGCTGGTCGCCGAATCCGGACGGCATCCCGAACTGCTGGCCCACCGCAGACGCGGCGGCGATGCGGTGTTCGTTGACCCTCGACCGGACGGCGAGTGGCTCGTGCTCGCCCGGGGCGAGCAGCAGTGGCCGCTGATGACCCTGGCGGAAATCCCGGCGACGATGGGCGGCTTGCTGGAGAGCAACGGCTTCAACGCACGCTTCGCCGCGGCCACGGCCTGGGCCTTCGGCATTGACCCGGCGCAGATTCGCCAGGCCCTGGCGGGGTTCAGCAACTCCACGGCCGACAACCCGGGTCGCTACAACTTCATCACCGGCTTTCCGTTCACCGTGCTGAGTGATTTCGCCCAGAACCCGGACGGCGTGGAACGCGTGCTCAAAGTGGTCGACCGCCTCAATGTGCCCGGCCGACTCCACCTGGTGTGCATGACCATCGGCGCGCGCCACCGCGTCCACATCGATGAACTGGCCGGGGTGTTTGCGCAGCGCTTCGCCAGCATTACGCTGAGCGGCTACACCGGCTACATTGAGGGCAATCCCGAATGGGCCGGGCCGGATCCGCAGCAGAAAATGCTCGACCACTTTCGCCAGAAGCTGCTTTCTGCAGGCGCCCCAGCCGACGGGATCACCACCTTTTCTGATCGGGCCCAAGCCATTCGAGCCGGCTTGGATCGGGCTGTCAGCGGCGATCTGCTGCTGGTGCTGGCTCCGCCCGAGGTTGCCCTGTCGGTGTTCGAAGGTGAGGCCCCATCCACCGGGACAGAAAGGCAGCCATGATCGACGATTCGCTCAATCAGCTCCTGCGTATCAATCCGGAGCCCTACGTATTCTTCGACGATGCGGCCGTGCACGCCGCCCTGACTGCAGCGCCGGCGGCCTACCTGGATCATCTCCTCGAGTCACTGTCGGCCATTGCCGGCGGTGATGCCAGGCTCGAATTGCCGCCCAAGTCGGTATTTGTCGATCCGGGGGAGCGCTCAGATTTCCGGGTCATGCCCTGCGTGGTCCGGTTTCCGGACCGGGTGCGCAAGACCGTCAAGATCATCGGCACCAACTGGCCGCGGCAGATCGTGGCCGGCGAAATCAGCGTCGGCAAGGCCTTCGCTCTGCACAGCGCCGAGAACTTCATCGAGGCCGGATTTGCCGGCTGCATTCTGTCGTCGGCCCGCACTGGCGCCTGCGCGGTCACCGGTCTGCGCCTGCTGCTTCCAAACTGTGAAACTCTGGCCATCATCGGCGCCGGTCGAGTCGGCTACTACACGGCCTGCTACGCGGCCGCGCTGGGTACGGTGGGCCGCATCGAGTTCTGCGATCGCAACCCGGACCGGGCCCGGCTGGCCGCCGAGCAGATCTCGCGGGATTGGCCGGAGCTTAAAACGGGCACCTTCAAGGCCGCAGATCTGTCCAGCCAACCCGATGGGCTGGTTCTGGCCACCGACAGTGAACAGCCGCTTTTCAACGCCAAGGGCCATCGGCCGCGCCTGGTCATCAGCGTCGGCGCCGACACCGACTGGCAGCGTGAGCTGGACCCGGACGTGCTCGATCACTACAGCGTGTGCGTCGACACCCATGACAGCAGGCACTGGGGCGATCTAAAGCGCTTCGACGCTGAGCGCAGGCTCGATGACCATCGCATCCTCGATCTTGGCCACCTGCTGCGCGAGCCGTCCGACCGCCCTGAACCGGCCCTGTTCATCTCCACCGGCTCTGCCCTGTTCGACAATCTGACCATTGATTACCTGCTCACCGCCCACTGGTCCGACTCGGTTGCTTCGGTGGCCAATCACCGATAGCCCTGCACCGGAGCGTGCCGCTCGCTCCCGCGGACCCCGGCAGCGGCGGTATACACTGCGCGCTTGACCAGCGATTGTTGCCACAAGACTTCCGTCCATGACCCGCGACCACCGTCTCGACCCCCTGCCGCCGCCGCCCCCAGCTTATCGTTGGGCCGTGCTGGTATTTGTCAGCCTGGCCATGTTCGGCAACTACTACGTCTACGACGCACTCGGCCCGGTCATCGACCTGATGCGCGAGGATCTGAACTTCAGCTACCGCCAGATCGGGCTGCTGTCGACCGCCTACAACGTGGCGGCCCTGCTGGTGCTGCTCGCCGGCGGTATCTTCATCGATCGTTTCGGGACCAAGAAAGCCATCACCGTCTTCGCCCTGATTTGTCTCGCGGCGGCCGCGCTGACCGCCCTCACACCGCGTTACGAGACGATCCTGGCCGGCCGCTTTATGCTCGGACTGGGATCAGAGCCGCTGATCGTGGCCGCGACCACCGCACTGGCCAAGTGGTTCAAGGGGCGCGAACTGAGCTTTGCCTTCGGGCTCAACCTGTCAATCTCGCGCTTAGGCTCGGCCTCGGCGGACTGGTCAACAGGCTTTGCCGCTCCCCTGTACAACAATTGGCAGGATCCGCTGTGGCTGGCCACGGCGGTGTGCGGCATCACGGTGACCGCAGCGATGCTCTACTGGATGATGGAGCAGCGCGCTCAGCAGCATTACCAGCTTGGGCCGACGGAAGAAGTCGAGAAGCTGCGCCTGCGCGATCTCTATGCCTTCAGTCCTTCGTACTGGTACATCGTCGCGCTGTGCGTGGTGTTTTACTCCACCGTCTTTCCGTTTCGCACCTTCGCCATCGACTATTTCCAGCAGGCCCATGGGCTCGACCGCCAGACGGCCGGCCTGCTCTCCAGCCTCTTGCCGATGGCGGCCATCGTGATCACGCCCTTGTTCGGCCTGTGGGTCGACCGGGTCGGCAAGCGCTCGTTTTTCATGGCGGCCGGCTCGCTGGTCATGCTGCCGCTGTTCTTGCTGGTCACCTATGCGCCGGCCGGACCCGACATTCCGCTGTTCGTGCCGTTTGTGGGCTCGGCCACGGTGCCGCTGACCCTGCTGCTGGTCATGCTGGTGCTGGGCGCGGTGTTTTCACTCATCCCGGCGGTGATGTGGCCCTCAGTGGCCTATATCGTCGACGGCCGACGACTGGGCTCGGCCTACGCCATGATGACGCTGTGCCAGCAGCTGGGCTGGGCGGTCGTACCGCTGGTTATCGGCTGG
>JAZBOC010000094.1:0-111111 GCA_036353315.1 Wenzhouxiangella sp.
ACCGGCGCACCGCCCGGCAGCAGCGTTGCGCTGCTGGTCTCGGGTGGCCCCCGGGCTATGATCACGGTCTCGCCGCGGCTCATTCCGGCGGGTGTGAGCGCCAGCGTCGAGGTGCAGGTCAACGATGCCGAGGGCATCCCGCTGGATCCCCAGCCTGCCGTGACGCTCTCCCTCGATATCGAAGCCGATGGTGTTGTGGGAACGCTCCCGACCTTGAACGGCACAGCCAATGGATCAATGATCGAGACGGCGGCGGACAGTCGTGGCCAGTTCGCTGTGGCGGCCTCCTTCATGGGCGACGGTGCCGAGATGGTCTCGATCCCGGCGGCGGTTCTGCCCGACATCAGCGACGGACCGGGTGGCCGGATCTACACCGAGTTCGCGCAACAGCTAGAGACCTTCAATGCCCTGATCACGCAGTTGATCGAAGCGGTCGATGCCTCCGATGCATCGGCCATTGGCGCTCTGGACCAGCAGCTCAGCGACTTGGAAGAAGCCATCGACCTGCGGCGTCTGCGCACGATGACCCTGATTGCCCCTGAAGGCGGCGTCCTGCCGACCCCGGCCCAGGCCCGGGCAGAGGGCCTGTTCAACGGCCCGGACGATCGCGCTTACCGCGAGCTCAGTCTTGAACTGACCGCGCTTCTGGAAACGCTGAACGAAGTGGTCCGCGAAGGCACCGCGCCGGATCGGGTGCTGGCTGCCATCAACCAGGACCTGGCCGCGGCAGCGGCGCAATTGACAACTCTGGAGCCGGAGGTGCTCGGCGTTCTGGAAGCGACGCCAAGCCTTACCGCCCTGCTTGGCACCTATGCGCCGCAGCTGCTCGTGGCCGACATTCAGGCGGTTCGCCAGACGCTGCGCGATGAAGGCGTGATCGATGCCGATGGCAACGTCAGTCTCGGTCGCTTCTCGCTGATCGGCATCATGTCGGCAAGCAACATTCGCCAGACCATCATCAGGGACTTTTACCTGCCCTACGTTGGCGATGTTGTCCAGATGATCGGCTCGGTCGTCGCCGGTGATCTGCTCCAGCCCTTCGTCAATGGTGGCTCGATTGCCGGCATCGTCACCGGCGGCAGTCTTGCCATTCACGTGTTCGATATCCCGAACTCGGTGATCGAAGGCTTCGGTTTCGACCCGACGCTGAGCCCGAACAATGCCGTGATCATGGTCGGGCCCGAACTGATTGACGCGGCCATCGGTGCAGCCTCCGGCCTGCCGGGCGCGAGCGACTTCAAAGACCTCAACTCGGTCATCGACTCGGTCCAGAGCCAGATCGACAATGCCACGGCGCTGAAAGATGCCTACGATGAAGCCAACAGCCTCCCGATGGGCATCCTGCGCGGCTGCATCCTCGACAACCGGCCGGATTGCCTGCAGTTGGTTTACCCCGACGGATTTGCCAGTGTCCACAAAGTCGACACCGGTTTGAGCTTGCCGGGCTCGGTCCTGATCCTGGTCCGCAACCTGAAGTCCGGCGCAAACGCCTTGTTCGTGGCCAACTTCGTGCCAACCCGCAACCCACCGCCGCCGGATTGAGCTGCGCAGACGTCTGTCTCCAGTGGTCACTGCCGAAGGTGACACCAAACTGGATTGCCCGACCAGGATGATGAGATCGAAGATAGCCCGCCCGACAGATGAAGTTCGGTCGTGGCGAAGCATATTCTGAGCGGTGGCCGTCAGAGGCACAAGTAGGTGCAAAGAGCCAATCTGTAGCGTGAAAACCACAAGCGAGACGCTGGGTCTAGGGGATGCTTGAAACGCAGGTAAAAGAGGTCAGTCAATGATCGGAAAAAGAAAAAAGCCAACCTGTTGGCTGGCTTTTTTGACTTGAAACCTGGTCGGGGTGAGAGGATTTGAACCTCCGGCCCCTGCCTCCCGAAGACAGTGCTCTACCAGGCTGAGCTACACCCCGACGAAGCCGAGTATTGTAGCTCCGTCGTACCGCGCGGGCAAGACTTGGGGGTGGTATTACAGAAAAGTTCTGAAATTCTTCCTCCGGGGTTAATTTTCTGTAATAAATGGCGGATAATATGCACGCTGTCGGTGGCCAGTCGGGCTCCGGCAGGCCTGCGCGTGCGGGCATTCCTTTTTATTTGATCCACAAGGCTGGAGCGAAAAATGTTCAAAGTGCGAAGTACCGCGGTGATCCTCATCATCGCCCTGCTGCTTGCCGGTCAGGCGATGGCGCAGCAGACCTCATCCAATTTAAGGGGGCAGGTCGTGACCTCGGACGGCTCGCCCGTTGCCGAAGCCACTGTCCAGATTCTGCACGTGCCGTCCGGTACGGTTTCCCGTGCCACGGCATCGGGCACCGGCCAGTTCTTCCAGAGCGGTCTGCGCGTCGGTGGTCCCTACCAGTTGACCGTTACCCGCGACGGCTTCGAGCCCCTGATCGTCGAAGATCTCTTCCTCGACCCGGGTTCGCAGGATCCGATTCGCATTGCCCTGGACCGCGTCGGCCAGGTTTCTGACCGCATCACGGTCATGGGAACCCGCTTTATGGAAGCTGCCGAACTGAACAGCGGCGTGGGTTCGGTGTTCAGCGCCGAGGACATCCGCAATCAGCCGGGTACCGATCGGGACGTTATCAACACCTTGCTGCGTGATCCCCTGGCCCAGTCCAGCGGTGTCGGCAACCTGTCAGTCGCCGGCGTCAACCCGCGTTTCAACGGCCTGTCGATTGACGGCGCGCTGCAGCAGGACGACTTTGGTCTGGGCTCCAACACTTACGCCACCGAGCGCTCGCCGATCAACCTGGATGCGGTCGAGTCGGTTTCGCTGGTCGCTTCCGAGTATTCGGTCACCTCCACCGGCTTTACCGGCGGCCTGGTCAATATCGTGACGCGGTCCGGAACCAACGAGTTCCAGGGCAACGCGTACTACGCTTATCAAAACGATTCAATGGTCGGCGATAAGACTGGCGACCGTAGTTTCGATCCGGGTGAAATCGACGAGAAGGAATATGGATTTACCTTCAGTGGCCCGATTCTGGAGGACCGTCTGTTCTTCTTTGTGTCTTACGACGAATATGAGTCCGGCTCGCCGTTCGATTTCACCAACTCTGACAACGTCAATGGCCGCGAACCTGGTTTCTTCGACGCGCTCGGCAGCCTGATTCAGAATACTTACGGCTTTGATCCTCTGACGCCCGCGCGGACCGGCAATATTCCGGTGACATCCGAGCGAATCCTGACCAAGTTCGACTGGAACATCAGCGACGCGCATCGGGCCTCGTTCACCTACCAGAGTACTGAAGAAACCGGTACCAGCACCAGTAGCTCGAACTTTGAATCTGCCTGGTACGATATTCCCGTCGATCTGACCGCCTACACCGCGCAGTTGTTCTCCGACTGGTCGCCGAATCTTTCGACCACCCTGCGGATGAACTACAAAGAGTTTGCGCGCGGTCAGAATTGCCGTGCCGGTGGCGGCGGGCACTTCGAGTTCCGGCTGGACGAGAACGACGTGGCCGGCACCGCTCTGGACGGATTGCTGACTGACAACAACACCATCGTTGCCGGGTGCGACCGCTTCCGCCATGCCAACGACTACAGTGATGACAGGCTGCAGCTGTTCGCTTCGGCCGACTACGTTGCCGGCGATCACGTCATCACTTTCGGCATGGATTATGAGCAGTTCAACCTGTTCAATCTCTTTGTCCAGAGCTCGAACGGCCGCTTTATCTTCGACAACGTCGACCAGATCATCAACCGCTCGCCGAGCAGCCTTTTCTACAACAACGCTGTGACCAACAACGCCAACGATGCCGCGGCCGAATGGGGCTACGACAAGTGGGCATTCTTTGTCGGCGACGAGTGGTCGGTCAATCCGGATCTGCAGCTGAGCATCGGTGTTCGCTATGAGCGCTTCAGCCAGAGCGATCGTCCGGTCTACAACCAGGATATTTTTGATACCTATGGCGTTCGCACGGACAACAACCTGGACGGTCGCGACTTGTTCATGCCGCGTCTGGGCTTCCTGTACACCGGGTTTGACCGTACCACCATCAGCGGCGGTGTTGGCCTGTTTGCCGGTGGTAGCCCGCAGGTCTGGCTATCCAACGCTTTCCAGACGCCGACCAGCGATGTCACCATCCGCAATCTGACCAATGTCGACATCAATACGCTGCCGCAGGAAGCTCTGGACGCGCTGGCGGCCAGCGGTGCCGGCATTCCGATCGACTACGTCTCTGACGGTTTCCGGATCCCTTCGGATTGGAAAGCCTCGCTGCGTTTTGAGCGAGCCTTCGATCTGGGCGCTCTGGGCGACGACTATCGCTTCACCGCTCAGTATCTTTACACCCGCACCAACCAGGCTTTCAACTGGACCAACCTGGCCCAGACCGATCTGCCGGCAGCGTTGCCCACGGGTGTCGCACCGGATGGCCGCACCATTTACGCCGACCTGCAGGCTCTGGGTGAGCGCAACCTGACCGAGCTGGGCAACCTGGGTGACGGCAGCAGCCATGTCTTTACCCTGGCGCTGGCCAAAGCGTTCGAGAACGGTTTTGATATGAACGTTTCCTACGCTCATCAGAACGTCTCGTTTGCCAGCGAAGGCGGTTCGTCGCGTGGTATCTCCAACTGGCGCGGTATTTTCGATGCTGACCGCAACAATCCGTCAGCTCGCGACTCGCTGTACCAGATTGACCACACTTTCCGTATCGCCCTGGGTTACGAGCGTCGCTTCTTCGGCGACCTGCTGACCCGAGTCGATGCGTTTGGTCAGATCAACAGTGGCGACACCTGGAGCACGGCGTTCGACGTTACCTCCAACAACAGCCTGTTCGGTCGAGCTGGTCAGTTTGAAAGCCCGTTCGACAACAACCCGCTCTACATTCCGAATCCAGCGGGTGATCCGCGCGTGGTCTACGCTTCTGGCTTCGATCAGTCCGCTTTCTTCCAGTTCGTGGACGACAACGGCATTCCGACCGGTGGTATCCATGCCCCGTACTCGGAGCGGGCCAGCAAGTGGAACAATATCTGGGATCTGCGCCTGCAGCAGGAGCTGCCGGGTATTCCGGGTCTGAGCCGTTGGGCCAAGGACAACCGTTTCAGCCTGATCCTGGATATCGAGAACTTCCTGAACCTGCTGAACTCGGATTGGGGCAAGTTCTACAACGGTCCCGGTTTTGGACAGGCAGCTATCGTCGAAGCTGATCTGGTTTCGGCTGCTGACGTTGCTGCCAACGGCATCGACGGTGCGACTGCCCTGACCGGCGATGCGCCGCGCACGGCCTGCAACAGCGAAGCCGCCTGCCTGTACCGGTTCAATGACTTCAATGACCGCCAGGACACGAACTTCCTCAGCGTACCGAACTCGGTCTATGAAATCCGTCTGACTTTGCGTTACGATTTCTGATCGATCGAGTCACTGTCGGGCCGATCGGGCCCGGCAGCTTGAACGTAAACGGCCAGCCTCGCGCTGGCCGTTTGCTTTTTCTTCAAGGATAATCAGGCAATGGATGACTACACTCAGAGCAGTAATTTGACAAACACTCCGCGTGTTTCCACGGAGGTCTATCCTTCCGGGAAGCTGACCATGCTCTCCCGTGAAGAAGTGGCGCGTCTGTCCGACGCCAGCGAGCAGGTTGGCGAGGTGCTGCGCCGCTGCGCCCTGGCCGTGCTCAACTCCGGTGAACAGGGCGATGACGCCGAGTCCATGCTGGCCGCCTACGAGGACTTCCGGATCGAGGTCCATCAGGTCAACCGCGGCATGCGCATTGACCTGCACAACGCGCCGGGCCACGCCTTCGTCGACGGCAAGATGATTCGTGGGATTCGCGAGTTGCTCTCAGCGGTGGTGCGCGACATCGTTTATTTCCACACCGAAATCGGCCCCAATCCGTATTTCGACCTCAACGAGCCGGAAGGGATCACCAACACGGTCTTCGAGATTTTGCGTAATGCCCAGCTGATGGATGCCCAGCGCGAACCCAATCTGGTGGTGTGCTGGGGTGGTCACTCGATCAATCTTGAGGAATACGATTACACCAAGCGGGTGGGCTACCAGCTGGGGCTGCGCGGGCGTGATATCTGCACCGGTTGCGGCCCCGGCGCGATGAAAGGGCCGATGAAGGGTGCGACCATCGGACACGCCAAGCAGCGCAACATCCCCGGCCATTACGTCGGGGTGACCGAGCCCGGCATCATCGCGGCCGAGTCTCCCAACCCGATCGTCAACGAACTGGTCATCCTGCCGGATATCGAGAAACGCCTTGAGGCCTTCGTGCGGCTCGGCCATGGCATCGTTGTGTTTCCGGGCGGCGTGGGTACGGCCGAGGAAATCCTGTTCATCCTCGGCGTTTTGCTCAACCCCGCCAACCGCGAGGCGCCTTTCCCGCTGATCTTTACCGGTCCGGAATCGGCTCGAGACTACTTCGATGAAATTGATCGATTCATCGGTCTGACCCTGGGGGAGGCTGCCCAGGGCCTGTATCGAATCATCGTCGCTGATCCCGTGGCGGTCGCGCGCGAGATGAGTGAGGGGATCGAAAAGGTGCGCGCCTGGCGCGTCGAGGTCAACGATGCGTTCTATTTCAACTGGCTGCTGGAGATCCAGCCGGAGTTCCAACAGCCTTTCGAAGCCACCCATGAGGCCATGGCTGCGCTGAAAATCTCCCGCGATCTTCCGACCCATCATCTGGCCGCCAACCTGCGGCGGGTGTTTTCGGGCATCGTGGCCGGAAACGTCAAGCCCAACGGTGTGCGCGCCATTCGCGAACGCGGTCCGTTCGAAATTCGCGGTGAGCCCGACATCATGGACGCTCTGGATCAGCTTCTGCGCCGCTTTGTCGCCCAGAACCGGATGAAGCTGCCGGGTGGGGCAAGCTACGAGCCTTGCTACCGGATCGTCAATTGAGCACTTAGGGTCAGGGACCAGAGACAAGTTCCGGCTCTTTCTTCCGGAGATTGCACATTCTTAGCCCGGCTCGTCCGGGCTTTTTTTGATGGCGGCGTCTGCCGCGATGCCCGCACGGTCAAACCATTTCGCCGAAACGCTGACCTGATCCTGGTCGCCAGTCCCTCGCTCGAGAGCGTTCAGTCGCCTGTTCCCCTTGACACTCCGTCCCTTCGCGACTATCGTGGCGCGTAGTGGTAATTTGTGGGAAATAGTGGTTTAAACGGCGCAGGAGTTGCTTCACCGGTGTTTTTTGGAGAGACCGCCATCAATCTCGATGCAAAGGGTCGCATGGCGATACCCACCCGGTATCGCGACGATCTGGGCTCGGTCTGTGCCAATCGGCTGGTGTTGACCTATTCCGCGTTCGACGCCGGCTGCCTCTGGCTGTATCCGGAGCCCGAATGGGAACGCGTGCGTGAGCAGGTCATGGCGCTGTCAACGTTTAATCCCAGCCACCGCAGTTTGCAGCGGCGTCTGGTCGGCTCGGCCACCCAGACCGAACCGGACGGCAATGGTCGACTGCTGCTGCCGCAGACCTTGCGGCAGGTCGCAGGGCTGGAGAAACGGGTGGTCATGATGGGTATGGGGCAACGCTTCGAGGTCTGGAATGAGAATGTGCTCAACCAGCGCCGGATCGAGGAAGAGCGTGAAATGCAGGAGCAGGCTTCGCCCGAAATGGCTCAGCTGGTTCTGTAGCCGGCATGGGTGAAGTGCAACCACACGTGCCGGTGCTGCTGCAGCCGGCGCTGGACGCGTTGAATCTGGGCTCGGGGGCGACGGTGGTGGATGCAACCTATGGCCGCGGTGGCCACAGCGGCGCGATTCTCGACCGGCTGGGACCGGCGGGCCGGCTGATCGTGATGGATCGCGATCCCGCCGCCATCGAGCATGCCAGGCATCGTTTTGGTGGTGATGCCAGGGTCGCGATCTGGCACGGCAGTTTCGCTGATCTGGCCGAGAAGGCTCGGCGCGAAGGTCTGGCAGGGCGGGTCGACGGATTGCTGGTTGACCTTGGTGTGTCGTCACCGCAGCTCGACCAGCCCGACCGCGGGTTCAGCTTTCGCGAGGATGGACCGCTGGACATGCGGATGGATCCGTCGAGCGGAGAGCCGGCCTCGGACTGGCTGGCCCGGGTCGATGAGAACGAATTGGTGCGGGTCATCCGCGATTACGGGGAAGAGCGCCACGCGCGCAGGATTGCGAGAACGATCGTGAGGGAACGAACGCAACAGGCGATCACCGGCACTGCGCGCCTCGCGGCCGTGGTGGCATCGGCTGCCGGTCGTTCGGTCGATAAGCTCCATCCTGCCACGCGCACTTTTCAGGCCATTCGAATTCATATCAACGACGAGCTTGGCGCTCTCGACCGTCTGCTCGAGCAGGGGCTCGAAGTACTCGCGCCGGGCGGTCGTTTCGTGGTTATCAGCTTTCATTCGCTGGAGGATCGGCGGGTCAAGCAGGCCTGGGTCGGCCTGTCGCGACCGCCGGCAGCCTCGCGCCGGCGTCCTGCCGCACCCTCATTTCGACCCCACCTGCGGCTGGTCGGCAAGCTGGTTCGACCGGATGAGCGCGAGTGTTCGCTCAATCCAAGAGCGCGCAGCGCGCGCATGCGAGTGGCTGAGAAATTGCCCGAGGTGGCAGCATGATTCGCTGGCTCACCTTTTTCCTTGTGCTGGTGATGCTGCTGATCTCGGCTGTTGGCGTGGTCGCTCTGCGGCATGAGTCACGCCAGCTGTTTTCTGCCCTGCAGGAGGCCGGAGCCGAGCGTGACGAGGCCCGGGTGGAATGGAGTCGGCTGCAGCTCGAGCAGGCCTGGCTGGCCGAGGCTGGACGGGTGGAGCGAGAAGCCCGCGATCAGTTAGGCATGATCGTGCCCGAGCGGCCAGGCATTCTGGTGGAAGCGCAATGAGCGAGGCGCGTCCCCGTAACGTTTCGGTCTTCAGGGTCTGGTTGACCGCCGGGGTCATGCTGCTGGCAGCCGGCGTGCTGGTCGCCCGTGCGGTCAATCTGCAGGTCACCGATACGGAGTTCCTGCAAAGCCAGGGCGAGGCGCGTTTTCTTCGCCAGGTTGAAATCCCGACCGTGCGCGGCAGCATTCTGGACCGTCACGGCGAGCCGCTGGCGGTGTCCACGCCGGTTGATTCGGTCTGGGCCCATCCGGGCGAGCTGCTGCAGGCGACCGACCGGCTGCCCGAGCTTGCCCGGCTGCTCGATACGCCGGCCGATGAGCTGGAAAGACGCCTGACCCAGCGCGCCACGCGCGAGTTCGTCTGGCTGCGTCGCCGCGTTCACCCCGAGCTGGCTGATCAGGTCGCGGCGCTTGCGGTGCCCGGTGTGTTCCTGCAGAGCGAGTCTCGGCGCTTTTATCCGGCCGCTGAGGTGACCGCCCAGGTGCTGGGCTTTACCAACATCGATGATGTGGGTCAGGAGGGGCTGGAGCTGGCCTACAACTCCTGGCTGCAGGGAGAGCCTGGCGCCAAGCGCGTGATCAAGGACCGACTCGGCCGAGTGGTGCAGGACGTCGAGCTCATTCAGGACGCGCGCCCCGGACGTGACCTGCAGCTTACGATTGACCGCCGCCTGCAGTACCTGGCGTTTCGCCAGCTCAGGCAAGGCATTGCCGAGGTGGGTGCCCGCTCTGGTTCGGTGGTCGTCATGGACGTGACCAACGGCGAGATTCTGGCCATGGTCAATTTTCCCTCCTACAACCCGAACACTTCGGTTCGCGCGGTCGGGGAGGGCATCCGCAACCGCGCGATGACCGATGTACTTGAACCCGGGTCGGTGATCAAGCCGTTTGCCGTTGCCGCGGCGATGGAGGCCGGCCTGGCTTCGCCGGACATGCTGGTCGATACCTCGCCGGGGACTTTGCGGGTGTCCGGCCACACCATCCGCGACGTGCGCAACTTCGGCGAAACGACGGTCGAGGGTTTACTGGTCAAGTCCTCCAACGTTGGCGTCGTTCAGCTGGTGCTGTCGATGGATGCCCGCCACCTGTGGGGGCTGTATTCGCGGCTGGGTTTCGGGACCGTGACCGGCACCGGCTTTCCCGGAGAGTCGGCGGGTGTGTTGCGCGACTACGAGCGCTGGCGCAAGCTGGAGCAGGCCACGCTGGCTTATGGCTATGGCCTGTCGGTGACACCCCTGCAGCTGGTTCGAGCCATGGCCGCCATCGCCGACGGCGGTCGCCTGCACCAGCCCAGCTTCATCGTCGGGACCGAAAACCCTGTTCAGTCGGTCATGGATCCCGCCCTGGCCCGCGAGCTGGGTCAAATGCTTGAGGCAGCCACGGGGCCGGAAGGCACCGGTGGCCTGGCCCGCGTCCCCGGATACCGAGTCGCCGGCAAGACTGGAACAACGCGGATGGTCGGGACTGCTGGCTATGAATCGCGCTATGTTTCAAGCTTTGCCGGGTTTGCTCCCGTTTCCCGCCCGCGCCTGGCTGCCGTGGTGGTGGTCAACGACCCGGCCGGCGACCGCTATTACGGGGGGCAGGTCGCTGCCCCGATCTTCGGCCAGGTCATGGCTGCGGCGCTGCGCCTGTTCAGCGTCCCGCCGGACGATCTTTCCGGCCTGCTGGCTGCAGTCGGAGACGAGTCATGAGCGCAGCGGCGCGCAGCATGGACTGGAAGGATCTGCTGGCCGGCCTGGCCCGACCGGCTCAAAGCGTTTCGCTGAGTGACCTGTGCCTGGACTCCCGCCAATGTGCGCCCGGCAGCGTCTTTGTTGCCATGACCGGAGAGCAGGGGCATGGTCTGGATCATCTCTCCCAGGCTTTGGCTGCCGGGGCGGTCGGGGTCATTCATGATGGTCGTCGTAGCCTGCCGCCTTGTCCGGTCCCGATGGTCGAGGTGCCCGAGCTGGCCGCACAGCTGCCGCTGCTGGCACGCCGTTTTTTTGGCGCGCCCGATGACATGGACCTGGTCGCCGTGACCGGGACCAACGGCAAGACCTCGGTCGCCTGGCTGCTGGCCCAGGCTCTGGACGCGGCCATGCTCGGCACGCTTGGCCTCGGACGGCCGGGCGCTGAGCGTCCCGGCACCCATACGACGCCGGACCTGCTCAGCGTGTACCGCGCTCTGGCTGCACTACGCGAAGAAGGCTGTTATCGGGTGGTGCTGGAGGCATCGTCGCATGCGCTGGCTCAGGATCGGCTCAGCGGCCTGGCGTTTTCCTCCGTCATCTTTACCGGCCTGGGCCATGATCATCTCGATTACCACGCCGATATCGCAGCCTACTTCGAGGCCAAGGCCCGGCTCTTTACCGCCTATCGCAGCGCTCGCCAGATCATCAACCTGGACGACTCGCACGGACGCGAACTGGCCGATCGTATCGGTGCCGGACCCACCTTGCTCGGCTATTCGCTGAACGACCAGCCGGGCGCGGTAGCGTGCCTGAAGGCGCAGCGGCTCGATTTGTCGGGCGTGGAGGCTTGCATCAGCCTGGCGGAGGCCGAGCTGAGGTTGAAGAGCGCCCTGATCGGGCGAATCAACCTTCACAATCTCGCCATCGTGGCGCTGGAGCTGCACGCCCGTGGCCTGGGGCCGGCCGAAATCGGCGCCCGAGTCCGCGCGCTCGAGCCGGTTCCGGGCCGGATGCAGGTCATCGCCGACGGGGAAGCGGTTGCGCGTGCCGTCGTCGACTACGCCCATACCCCGGATGCACTGGAGCAGGCGCTGACCAGTCTGCGCGAGCTTGGCGCCGACCAGATCTGGTGCGTGTTCGGTTGCGGTGGCGAGCGTGACCGGGCCAAGCGCCCGATGATGGGACGGGTGGCCGAATCATTGGCTGATCGAGTGATCCTGACCGACGATAATCCGCGCAGCGAAGACGGTACCGCGATCATTCGCGATATCCAGAGCGGAATGCGTCATCCCGAGCGCAGTCGCGTGATCCGGGATCGAGCGGATGCCATCCGCATCGCCTTGACCGAATGCCACCTCGGCGACCTGGTACTGATCGCCGGAAAGGGGCACGAAACCGTGCAGTGGACAGGCGGGTCCAGCCATCCTCACTCTGATCTGGCGGTCGCTCGCCAAGCCTTGGAAGCGGTGGTCTCATGAAGCTTGGTCTGAGCGAAATCGCCGAGTGCACTGGCGGCTCGATGAGCGGCAGCGATGTCGAGGTGCGCGGCATGAGCCATGACAGCCGGCAGGTTAATCCTGGCGATTTGTTCGTGGCTTTGCCTGGGGAGCACTGCGACGGCCATGATTTCGCCGGCCAGGCGATCGAGCAGGGCGCGGTGGCCGTTTTGGGCAGTCGGCTGCTTGATCAGAACGTGCCCCAGGTCAGGGTCGCCGACCCGCGCTTTGCTATGGGCCAGATCGCTGCAGCCTGGCGGGCCCGACTGGCGGTCGAGGTGGTCGGGATCACCGGCAGCAACGGCAAGACCACGGTCAAGGAAATGACCGCAGCTGTGCTTTCGGCCGCTGGAACCACGGCGGCGACGCGGGGCAATTACAACAATGAGATCGGGGTCCCGCTGACCCTGGCCGCGCTGACCGAGGCGCATCGCTACGCGGCCATCGAAATGGGCGAGGCGCGGCCCGGAGACATCCGCTACCTCGCCGAAATGGCTCGGCCATCAGTCGGCGTGATCACCAATGCGGGCCCGGCCCACCTCGAAACGATGGGCAGTCTGGAGGGCGTGGCCCGCACGACAGGCGAGCTGCTTACAGCGCTTCCGGCCAGCGGCACCGCGGTGATCAATGCAGACGACCGCTTTGCCGACTTCTGGCGCGGACTGGCGGCGCCGCGCCGCGTCATCACGTTTGGCATGGACGCTGAGGCGAACGTGCGCGGCATCCCCGATCATGGGCGCCTGCGCATCCTGATGGACCAGGGCGAGATCCTTTTCAAGCCGGCCTTGCCGGGCCGACACAATCTGCTCAATGCGCTGGCTGCGGTGGCGGTTGGTCAGGCGCTGGCGGTACCTCTGGCGGCATCCATTGCGGCCCTGGAGCGCATGACCGGGCTGCCCGGTCGCCTGCAGGTTCGTCATCATCCCGGCGGCTGGACGCTGGTCGATGACACCTACAACGCCAACCCCGCATCGCTGTATGCCGGACTGCAGGTGCTTGAGGAGCTGGGCGGCGAGCGCTGGCTGGTGCTGGGTGACATGGCTGAGCTGGGACCCGATACCGAGAAATTGCACGCGGAGATGGGCCAGGCCGCCGCGGATCTGGGCGTTCGGCGGATGTTCTGTCTAGGGCCGGTCAGCCGCAGCAGCTGCGAAGCCTTCGGCGCCGGCGGCGTGCATTTTGATTCGCACCATAGCCTGGTCGCGGCCTTGTCCGATGACATCCACGCCGGCGTCAACTGCCTGGTCAAGGGGTCTCGCTCCATGGCCATGGAGCAGGTTGTCTCCGGTCTGCTGGGGAGGATGGACTGATGCTGGTCTGGTTCTTCGAGCAGGTCCTGGCCCTGGATATCGCGCTGTTCGGATTCATCACGTTCCGGACCATCATGGCGGCCCTGACCGCGATGGCCGTTTCCCTGGCGATCGGTCCGTTCTTCATCCGCCACATGATCGAGCGCCAGTACGGTCAGCCGATCCGTGAGCTCGGGCCGGACAGTCACCAGCTCAAGGCGGGCACGCCGACCATGGGTGGCGCGATGATTCTGATTGCCATCGTCGTCAGCACCCTGCTTTGGTCTGATCTGGGCAACCGATATGTCTGGACCGTGCTTTTCGTGACCGTGGCTTTTGGTCTGATCGGCTTTGTCGATGATTACCGCAAGCTCAAGCTTAAAGACAGTGCGGGACTTCCGGCGCGCTGGAAATACCTGCTGCAGTCGCTGGCGGCTCTGGCCGTCGGGATTTTTCTCTACTTCAGCGCTGATGTGGCCGCCAATACCCAGCTTTTTGTGCCGTTTTTCAAGGACGTCGCCATTCCGCTGGGCCTGGGCTTCATCGTCCTGAGCTACTTCGTCATCGTCGGTGCGTCCAACGCGGTCAACCTGACCGATGGCCTGGACGGGCTGGCCATCATGCCGGCGGTCTTCGTGGCCACCGGGCTGGGCATTTTTGCCTATGCCACAGGGAATACGGTGTTTGCCGACTACCTGCAGATCGCCTATGTCCCCGGGGTCGGCGAGCTGGCGATTTTCTGCGCCGCGCTGGCTGGAGCCGGCCTCGGCTTCCTGTGGTTCAACACCTATCCGGCCTCGGTGTTCATGGGCGATATCGGTGCCCTGGCCGTCGGCGCCGCCCTAGGCCTGGTGGCGGTCGCCGTGCGCCAGGAAATCGTCTTTGTCGTGATGGCGGGAATCTTCGTGATCGAGACCCTGTCGGTAATCCTGCAGGTGGCCTCGTTCAAGCTGACCGGAAAGCGCCTCTTTCGCATGGCGCCGATTCACCATCACTTCGAGCTAAAGGGTTGGCCCGAGCCGAAGGTGATCGTGCGCTTCTGGATTATCGCGGTGATGTTGGTCCTGGCCAGCCTGGCGACGCTGAAGATACGGTGATGCAACGATGAGCCAGCGACGACAAGCCCATCGATGGAAAGACGCGCCGCGCTCGGCGGGACTAGACCCGGTACTGATGATTTCAGCCAGCGCCCTGCTTGCCATCGGCGTGGTTATGGTTGCTTCGACGTCGATTGCCATCGCCGAAAGCTACTCGGTTACGGTCTGGCATTTCGTGATCCGCCACCTGATCTACATCGGCCTCGGGCTTGTGCTGGCCCTGGGATTGCGTTTTGTCGGAACCCGCCAGATCGAGACCTTGGCACCCTATGGCCTGGTCGCAGCGGCAGCGGTACTGCTGCTGCCGTTCATCCCCGGTCTCGGCCATGAAGTCAATGGATCAACCCGCTGGATCAACCTTGGTGTGGCCCGCTTTCAGGTGGTCGAGGCCGCCAAGCTGCTCATCATCCTGTTCGCTGCGGCTTACCTGGCCCGGCGGCCCGAGCTGGGTCGGCGTGGTTTTGGCGACACGCTCAAGCCGTTGCTGGCGGCCGGCTTGCTGGGCCTGCTCTTGCTCAAGCAGCCCGATATGGGCTCGGCATTGGTGATCGTGACCATCGTCGCCGGCATGGTCTGGCTGGCCGGGGCGGCGTGGCGGCACCTGTTCGTGCTTGGCCTGACCAGCGTGCCGCTGATCACGGTGGCCGCACTGGAACCCTATCGCCTGCAGCGCGTGATGACTTTCGTCGATCCCTGGGCCGATCCGTTCAACGCCGGTTTTCAGCTGACCCAGGCGCTGATTGCGGTCGGCCGCGGCCAGATCACCGGGGTCGGGCTGGGGTCCAGCGTGCAGAAGCTCTACTACCTGCCCGAGGCCCATACCGACTTCATCTTCGCGGTCCTGGCCGAGGAGTTCGGGCTGATCGGAATTGCCGTGGTGCTGGCGCTGTTCGGCCTGCTGGTCGGACGCATCCTGCAGGTCGGGTTACGGGCGCAGGCCATGGATCGACCCTTCCAGGCCTTTCTTTGCTGGGGCGTTGGACTGTGGGTCGGTATTCAGGCCCTGGTGAGCATTGGGGTCAATCTGGGCATGTTGCCGACCAAGGGCTTGACCCTGCCGCTGATCTCGGCAGGGGGTTCGAGCCTGATCATGACCATTCTGGCCATCGGCCTGGTGATCCGGGTGCAGTGGGAGCTGCAGCGCGAAACCCTGGCCCGGCCGCGTCGGCAGGAGCGCTGGAGCGTATGAGCCCGCCCAGAGTCACAATCATGGCGGCCGGGACTGGAGGGCATATCTTTCCGGGTCTGGCGGTGGCCGGCACCCTGCGCGCGCGCGGCGCGGACGTGCGCTGGCTCGGCACGCCGACCGGACTGGAAAATCGCCTCGTGCCGGCGGCTGGTTTGGAGCTGGACCGAATCAGCATCGCCGGCTTGCGCGGCCGCGGCGCGCTCGGTTGGTTGCTGGCGCCGCTGCGGGTGGTCCGGGCGATGCTGCAGGCCCGCCAGATTTTTCGGCGTCAGCGCCCGGGCTGTGTGCTCAGCATGGGCGGTTACGTGGCCGGTCCGGGGGGCGTGATGGCGCGCTTGATGGGCATCCCCTTGGTCATCCACGAGCAGAACGCCTTGCCGGGGCTGACCAACCGCCTGCTGCGGCCGCTGGCCGAGCGCGTGTTCGGCGGTTTTCCGAATGGACTGCGGGCTGCGGTACACAGCGGCAACCCGGTGCGTGCCGATATTCTTTCCCTGCCTGCTCCGGCTGAGCGCGCCCGAGATCGCTCCGGTCCGTTGCGCCTGCTGGTAATCGGCGGTAGCCAGGGTTCGGCCGCACTGGGTCGAATCGTGCCGCAGGCGCTGGCTTTGTTGGCGCACTCAGAGCGGCCGCGAGTGCTTCACCAGGCGGGTCGCCAGCTGGAGGCGACGCGGCAGGAATACGCCAAGTGCGGTGTTGAAGCCGAGATCGTTGAATTCGTCGATGACATGGCCGGCGCCTGGGCTGAGGCCGAGCTGGCCATCTGTCGCGCCGGCGCCCTGACCGTGGCCGAGCTGGCCGCGGCCGGTGTGGCCAGCGTGCTGGTGCCGTTTCCCCATGCGGTGGATGATCATCAGACGGCCAACGCCCGCTACCTCACCGAAGCCGGGGCGGCCTGGCTGGAGCCTGAGCAAGCGCTGACGCCGGAGCGGCTGGCGGCACGCCTGACGGAGGTGGACCGTGCGGGCTTGCTGGACATGGCCGAGCGCGCCCGCTCGCTGGCTCGCCCGACGGCCGCCGAGACCGTCGCAGAGGCTTGCCTGGAGGTGGTCCGGTGAATCGCAGCCAGCGCCCCGCACCCAGCCTGATGCACCGGGTCCGCCAGATCCATCTGGTCGGGATCGGTGGCGCCGGCATGAGCGGAATCGCCGAGGTACTGGTCAATCTCGGGTTTGCCGTGAGCGGATCCGATCTGGTTGAGTCAGACACGGTGCAGCGCCTGCGTCGGCTGGGCGTAGTGGTGCACTGCGGTCATCAGGCGAGCCATCTGGGCGAGGCTGATGTGCTGGTGGTTTCAGGCGCGGTGGCCGATGATAACGAGGAACTCCTGGCTGCCCGCAGCCGGAGGATTCCGGTCGTTGCCCGGGCCGAAATGCTCGGCGAGCTGATGCGTTTCCGGCAGGGCATTGCGGTGGCCGGTACCCACGGTAAAACCACGACCACCTCTTTGCTGGCCGGGATACTGGCCCATGCCGGGCTTGATCCCACCTTCATCATCGGGGGACTGGTCAACGCATTCGGTTCGCACGCCCGTCTCGGTGAGGGTCGCTACCTTCTCGCCGAGGCCGATGAGAGCGACGCGTCCTTCCTGCAGCTGCAGCCTGTGATCTCGGTGGTGACCAACATCGACCGAGACCACCTCGACGCCTACCAGGGCAGCTTCGATCGTCTGCAAGGGGCTTTTCTTGAGTTCCTGCATCATCTGCCGTTCTTTGGTGTGGCTGTTCTGTGCATTGACGATCCGCACGTGGCCCAACTGGTGCCCGAGGTTGGCCGAAACGTGGTCACCTACGGCTTCGATGAAGCCGCCGACGTGCGCGCATCGGATCTGAGCCAGGACGGGCGCAGCATGCGCTTCCTGCTGTGGCTGCCGGATCAGGACCAGGGGGTCCCCGTGACGCTGGCCCAGCCTGGTCGGCATAACGTTCAGAACGCCTTGGGTGCGGCCGCTGTGGCCTGGGAGTTGGGCCTGGATACCGACGCCATCCAGGCCGGGCTGGCCGCGTTTGGAGGTATCGGCCGCCGCTTTGCAGGGCTCGGCGAGCTCGCCTTTGGCGGTCGCAAGGTGCTGGCATTCGAGGACTACGGGCACCATCCTACGGAGCTGGACGCCGTGCTCCAGGCCGCCCGTGCCGGGTGGCCTGATCGTCGCCTCGTGCTGGTTTTCCAGCCGCATCGCTTTACCCGAACGCGCGATCAGTTCGATGCGTTCGCGCGCGTGCTCGGGTTGGTTGATGAGCTCATTTTGACCGATGTCTACCCGGCCGGGGAGTGCCCGATCGCGGGCATCGATTCCGACGCTCTGGCGCGGGCCATCGCCCAGCGCAGCGAGATCCCGGTGCATCGCGTCGGCGGCGTTGATGACGTTATGCCCCGGTTGGCCCAATGCCTGCAGGATGAAGATCTGTTACTGGTCATGGGCGCTGGCGACGTCGGTCGCCTGGGCGCAGCCCTTCGCGAGCGGGCTCAGGGAGCGCAGCCATGAGCAAGCGGCAAGCACAGCGCCTGGGACACGTTGCGCTGGTGGTCGGCGGCGAGAGCGCCGAACGCGAGATATCGCTGCGCGGCGGCCAGGCTGTGGCCACGGCGCTGGACCGTCTTGGCGTGCAGTTCAGCGTGGTTGACGGTCCGCGGCGCCTGCTGGAGCAGGTCGCGGCCGGGCACTTCGACCGGGTGTTCAACCTGCTGCACGGACGCGGCGGTGAGGATGGAGCGCTCCAGGGTGCGCTGCGCCTTTACGGGGTGCCGGTGACCGGCTCAGGGGTACTGGGTTCAGCCCTGACCATGGACAAGGTCCAGACCAAGCGCATCTGGGAAGCCTGTGGGCTGCCGACGCCGCGTTGGCGGTTGGCGACCGCGAGCCAGGATGCCTCAGCTGTCCTTGAGGCACTGGGCCTGCCCCTGTTCGTCAAGCCGGCACGCGAAGGCTCCAGCATCGGCATGAGCCGGGTCAGCGCTGCCGAAACGCTGGCCCCGGCCATCGAGCGGGCGCTGCAGCATGACCCGAACGTCCTGATCGAGCAGCTGATCGAAGGACGCGAGTTCACCGCGGCGATTCTTGATGGGCGGGTCCTCCCGCTGATCGAGCTGCGCACCGGCCGGGAGTTCTACGACTATCAGGCCAAGTATGAGTCGGGTGATACCGAATATGTCTGCCCCACCGAGTTGCCGGACGCGGTCGAGACACAGCTGGCGCGGCTGTGTCTGGAAGCGTTCGACGTCCTGGGTGCTGCAGGCTGGGGCCGGGTCGACTTCTTATTGGATCAGGCCGGGGAGCCGTGGCTGCTGGAAGTCAACACCACCCCCGGGATGACTGAAAAATCATTGATGCCCATGGCTGCTCGCGCGGCCGGGATCGAATTCGAGGAATTGGTATGGCGGATTCTGAACCGTTGCCGAAGCGATTGAACAGAGCGCCATTACTGGCGGGTCTGGTGATGATCGGCATCGTGCTGGTGGCTGCGACCTGGCTGCGCGCCGGCCTGATTGGGGCTGAGCGGTGGCCGGTTCGCTGGCTGGACGTTGAAGGTGAACTGCACCGCACCAGCGCCGGGCAGATTCGTTCTGCGGCGGTGGGGCCGGCCTCGGCCGGTTTCTTTGCGGCCGACCTCGACGCTGTGCGGGCCGCCGTTGAAGCACTGCCTTGGGTCGCGGCGGCGGCTGTGGGTCGACAGTGGCCCGACGCTCTTCATATCCGAGTGTTCGAGCATCGCCCGGTCGCGCGCTGGAATCGTGACCGCCTTCTGAGCGATCAGGGCAAGGTGTTTGAAGTCACCGGCAGCGCAAGCATGCAGGGGATGGCTTCGCTCGACGGGCCTGAAGCACGACGCGAGGAGGTCTTGGAGAACTGGCGCGATATGCGCCGCCGCCTGGCTGCGGTTGGTCTGGACATCGATCAACTGGCGGTCGATGAACGCGGTGCCTGGACGGTTCGGCTCGACAGCGGGCAGATTCTCGCGCTGGGCCGGCAGGACATCCACCAGCGTCTCGATCGTTACATACTGGTGCATGACGAGCTGCGCGCACGCGGGCGACCGATTGCCCGCGTCGATCTGCGCTACACCAACGGTCTGTCTGTGCGCTGGGCCGATGAGATCATGCCGGAGGTGGCGTTCCGTGGCTAAGCGGCAGGACAAAACCCTGGTGGTGGGCCTGGACATCGGGACCAGCAAGATTGTCGCCATCGTCGGCGAAGTGCAGCCCGACGGACAAGTCGAGGTCATTGGCCTGGGATCACATCCGTCGCGCGGGCTGAAACGGGGTGTGGTTGTGGATATCGAGTCGACCGAGCAGTCCATCCAGCGCGCGGTCGAAGAGGCTGAGCTGATGGCCGACTGCGAAATTCACTCAGTCTTTGCCGGCATCGCCGGCTCGCACGTCCGGTCGCTGAATTCGCATGGCGCCGTGGCCATCCGGGATAAAGAGGTCACTGAAGCGGATCTGGAGCGCGTCCTTGAGTCGGCGCGCGCGGTCGCTGTGCCCGCCGATCAGCGGATTCTGCACGTGCTGCCACAGGAATACGTCATTGATTCGACCGATGGAATCCGCCAGCCGGTCGGCATGTCGGGCGTGCGGCTCGAGGCGCGCGTCCACCTTGTGACTGCGGCGGTGAGTTCGGTCCAGAACGTGACCAAGTGCGTGGCCCGCTGCGGGCTGCAGGTGGACGACCTGATCCTGCAGCAGCTGGCTTCCAGCTACGCGGTGCTCAGCGAGGACGAAAAGGACTTGGGCATTGCCCTGATCGATATTGGTGCCGGAACCACCGACGTCGCGGTGTTCACCGAGGGCGCCATTCGCCACACCGTCTGCATCCCGATCGCCGGGGACCTGGTGACCAACGACATCGCGGTCGCGCTGCGCACGCCCACGGTCCACGCCGAGGAAATAAAGATCAAGTACGCCTGTGCCCTCGAGCAGATGGCCGGCAGCGATGAGACCATTCAGGTGCCCAGCGTCGGCGACCGGCCGCCTCGCCGCCTGGAGCGTCAGACCTTGGCGCAGGTTGTCGAGGCGCGCTACCGAGAATTGTTCAACCACGTTCACAAGCACCTGCGCCAGTCGGGTTTTGAGTCGATGATCCCGGCCGGGCTGGTGCTGACGGGCGGCGGGTCGAAAATGGAAGGCGTTGTCGAACTGGCCGAGGAAATCCTCCACATGCCGGTTCGCCTGGGCAGTCCCCAAGGCGTTGTTGGACTGTCCGAAGTGGTCAACAACGAAACCCATGCGACCGGCGTAGGGCTGCTGCTCTACGGCAGCCGCATGGAAGGCAGTCGCAGCAGCCTGATCAGCCGCGGCCGCGAAGGAATCTGGAGCCGGATCAAGAGCTGGTTCCAGGGAGAGTTTTAGATGGAAAAAATGATGTTCTTGCGAGCATGCCCTGGGTCGGTGGCATCGAGTACCCACCAAGAGGTGCGAGCCACCGGCCGTTTTTGATGGGGTTTTGTTCGAATCACTGTTGATTGTTGAATGACTGAGCAAGGAGTGCACGAAATGCCTTTTGAACTGATTGAAAATTACAACCCGGGCGCCACCATCAAAGTGGTCGGCATCGGCGGGGGCGGCGGTAACGCCGTCAACCAGATGGTGAACGCCGATATCGAGGGCGTTGAATTCATCTGCGTCAACACCGATTCCCAGGCGCTGCGCAATTTTGCCGGCAAGTCCACCCTGCAGATCGGATCCAGCGTTACCAAGGGGCTGGGTGCAGGTGCCAATCCGGAAGTTGGCCGCCAGGCCGCGCTCGAGGACCGCGACCGTATCAGCGAGATGTTGTCGGGCTGCGACATGGTCTTCATCACCGCCGGGATGGGCGGTGGTACCGGCACGGGTGCTGCACCCGTGATTGCCCAGACGGCCAAGGAAATGGGCATCCTGACGGTGGCCGTGGTGACCAAGCCGTTTCCCTTCGAGGGTCAGCGCAGGATGGCGATTGCCCAGCAGGGCATTGATGAACTCGGTCACCACGTGGATTCCCTGATCACCATCCCGAACGCCAAGCTGCTCAGCGTACTGGGTGATGAAGTGTCGCTGCTCAATGCCTTCAAGGCGGCCAACCAGGTCCTTTCCGGCGCGGTTCAAGGCATTGCTGAGCTGATCACCCGACCCGGTCTGATCAACGTCGATTTTGCCGATGTGCGCACGGTTATGAGCGAGATGGGTATGGCGATGATGGGCGCCGGAACGGCGTCCGGTGAGGACCGCGCACTCATGGCGGCGCAGTCGGCGATCGGCTCGCCCCTGCTGGAGGATGTCAATCTCAACGGCGCCTGCGGCATTCTGGTCAACGTCACGGCCGGCATGACGCTGACCATGAAAGAATTCGAGGAAGTCGGCACCACCATCGCTGATCTCGCCAGCGAAGATGCCACGGTCGTGATCGGAACTGTGATCGATCCTGATATGGGAGACGAGATTCGAGTGACCGTCGTTGCCACCGGTCTGGGCGAGGCCCGTCCTCGGGTTCAGGAAAAGCCGGTTCGCGTGGTTCGCACCGGAACCGACAGTCAGCCGATTTTTCAGCATCGTGAAGCACCGGCGCAGCACCAGTCCAGTGCGGCATCAGAAGCCCGCGAAGGCACCGAAACCCGGCGATTGTTCGGCGAGCAGAAAGAACTGGACTATCTTGATATTCCGGCCTTCCTGCGCAACCAGGCCGATTGATCGGACGAAGCGCTGCACTCGCTCCCTGGCGGTGGTCGCACGGCGGCCACCGATGTTTCAACGAGGGGGACGTGACAGATTGGCGACATGATGTGTTGTAATTGCGCAACATCTGTTGCGGATATCATGAAAAATGACTTTTTTGCTACGCAATGCTGTGCTAATATCGCCGCATTAGATTTTGAGTCACCAGCAAGGCGGAACCTCCCTTGGTCAGTCAACGTACCCTGAAAAACGTGATCCGCGCGACCGGCGTTGGTCTCCACACCGGTGAGAAAGTGCTCATGACCCTGCGCCCGGCGCCAGCCGACACAGGGATCGTGTTCCGGCGCGTGGACCTGAGTCCGGTTGCCGAAATCCCGGCTGACCCGCATGAGGTGGGTGACACGTCACTGTCGACGACTCTGGTTGCCGGTGGTGTTCGGGTAGCAACGATTGAGCACTTGATGTCCGCCCTTGCCGGGTTAGGTATCGATAATCTCTACGTGGATTTGAGCGCCTCAGAAGTCCCCATCATGGACGGCAGCTCTGGGCCTTTCGCCTTTCTGGTTCAATCGGCCGGGATCGCCGAACAGGCCGCCCCCAAGCGGTTCATCCGCGTGCTCAAGCCGGTGGAAGTGCGCGAGGGCGACAAATGGGTTCGCTTTGAGCCGCACGAAGGCTTCAGGGTTGACTTCACCATCGATTTCGATCACCCGGCCATCCGTCGGGGCTCTTGTCGGGCCGACCTGGATTTTTCGACCACGTCGTACCTCAAGGAGATTGCGAGGGCGCGAACCTTTGGGTTCATGCGCGACATCGAATTTCTGCGCCAGCGCAACCTGGCGCTTGGCGGCAGCATGGACAACGCGGTCGTGCTCGACGATTTTCGGGTTCTCAATCCCAATGGACTGCGCTACGAAGACGAGTTCGTCAAGCACAAGATTCTTGATGCGATTGGCGATCTCTACCTCCTCGGCCGCAATCTGATCGGCAAGTTCACCGGTTACAAGTCAGGTCACGCGCTCAATAACCAGCTGCTGCGAACACTGCTGGCCGATACAAGCGCTTGGGAAGAAGTGAGCTTCGGTGACGCCGCCAATGCGCCGATTTCCTATGTGCAGCCGGCCCAGGCGATCTAATTAGCCGCATGGCCCACTAGCGGGGCGCTCTAGGCCAGCCTGGGGTTGACGATCACCTGCACCCCGGTCAGCGCTTCGGGCCAGACGGCGCGCGCGGCTTCAAGCGCCTGATTTGCTTCCAGACGCGCCCGGCTGGCCCAGGCTGAGGAATCTGCGGCCAGCACCAGGGTTGCGCCATCTACGCAGGCAACGTGGACTCGTCCACGGGCTGCGGCCGACAGGGCCGGCTGAATCTTTTTGTCCAGGGCCTCAAAAACGCGCTGTGCCCGAATCAGTCGCTGCAGCGAGTTGGTGCCCGTGACGATGTCAATCGGTTGTTTTTCTGCGCCTTGCGCCATTCGGATGTCTCCGGCTGGAGTCGGTGTTTGACCCGGGTACAGTTTAGCTCCCGACCACGCTAAAATGAGCGGCTATCTTGCGCGCGCCGGCCGGTGCCCCCAAGTTTTCCTACAATTCGTCTCGATAGACTCTCGCACAGACTACTGGACCATCCATGCTCAGATCACTGATCACCAAAATCGTTGGCAGCCGTAACGATCGGCTCATCAAGCAGATGCAGAAATCGGTCGAGGCGATCAACGCCCTGGAATCGAGCTTCCAAGAGCTGTCAGACGCTGATTTGAAGGCGAAGACGGAAGCCTTTCGTCGTCGACACGCCGATGGCGAATCGTTGGATGAAATCTTGCCTGAGGCCTTTGCTGCAGTGCGTGAGGCCTCGGTGCGCTCCATGGGCATGCGCCATTTCGACGTGCAGTTGATCGGGGGCATGGTTCTGCACCAGGGCAAGATTGCCGAAATGAAGACCGGTGAGGGCAAGACCCTGATGGCGACGCTGGCCGTCTACCTCAACGCCATTGCCGATCGCGGCGTTCATGTTGTGACCGTCAACGACTACCTTGCCCGCCGCGACGCGGCCTGGATGACGCCCATCTACGACGCGCTGGGTTTGACGGTCGGTGTGTCGGTGCCCGGTATTGCGCCGGCCGAAAAGCGCCAGGCCTATGCTGCCGACGTTACCTATGGCACCAACAACGAATTGGGCTTCGACTACCTGCGCGACAACATGGCCTTTTCGCAAGAACAAAAAGTGCAGCGGGGGCAGGCCTTTGCGATCGTCGATGAAGTGGACTCCATTCTGATCGACGAGGCCCGCACGCCGCTGATCATCTCCGGGCCGGCCGATGAAGGCCCTGAGGTTTACGTCAAGATCAACCGCATCGTGCCGTTTCTTGACCGTCAGCAAGAAGAGGATGGCCCTGGCGATTTCAGCGTTGACGAAAAGTCCAAGCAGGTCTATCTGACCGAAGACGGCATGGCCAAGGTCGAGCGGCTGCTCAACGAGGCCGGCATGATCGAGGCTGGCGACAGTCTCTACAACGCCAACAACCTGAGCCTGATGCACACGCTCAACGCCGCGCTGCGCGCTCATCATCTGTTCCAGAAAGACGTCGACTATATCGTCCGCGATGGTGAAGTCATCATCGTTGATGAGTTCACCGGCCGTACGCTGGCCGGCCGGCGCTGGTCGGAAGGCCTGCACCAGGCCGTGGAAGCCAAGGAGGGCGTGCCCATTCAGCGCGAGAACCAGACCCTGGCCTCGATTACCTTCCAGAATTACTTCCGCCTCTACGACAAGTTGTCCGGCATGACCGGCACGGCCGATACCGAGGCCTACGAATTCCAGACCATTTACGGACTGGAAGTGGTGGTCATTCCCACCCACCAACCGATGGTGCGCGAAGATCGGGCCGATCTGGTGTTTCTCGATCAGGAGCAGAAGTTCGAAGCCATCGTCGCTGACATCCGCGACTGCGTGGAGCGAAAGCAGCCGGTGCTGGTTGGCACCACCTCGATCGAGACTTCCGAGCTGCTGTCTAAAAAGCTCAAGAAAGAAAATATCCGGCACGAGGTTCTCAATGCCAAGCAGCACGAGCGCGAAGCGACCATCGTTGCCCAGGCCGGCCGCCCGGCGGCGGTCACCATTGCTACCAACATGGCGGGCCGCGGCACCGATATCGTTCTGGGAGGCAACTTCGAGTCCGAGCTGGTCGCCGAGTACGGTGAGCAGGTGCCCAGCGACAAGCGCGAAGCGCTGAAGGCTGAATGGCAAGAGCGCCACGATGCGGTCATTGCTGCTGGCGGGTTGCATATCATCGGCACCGAGCGTCACGAGTCGCGTCGTATTGACAATCAGCTGCGCGGCCGCTCGGGGCGCCAGGGCGATCCCGGCTCCAGCCGATTCTATCTGTCGCTTGACGACAGCCTGATGCGCATCTTTGCCTCGGACCGTCTCGGCGGGATGATGCAGAAGCTCGGTCTCGAAGAGGGCGAGGCGATCGAGCATCCCTGGGTTACCAAGGCCATCGAGAATGCCCAGCGCAAGGTCGAGGCGCACAACTTCGATCTGCGTAAACATCTGCTGGATTTCGACGATGTCGCCAATGACCAGCGCCGGGTTATCTATGCCCAGCGCAACGAGTTGATGGAGGCCGACGACGTCAAGGATCTGATCGACTCGATTCGGGAAGAGACCTTTGACAATCTGATCAGCCGCTACATCCCACCCGAATCTATCGACGAAATGTGGGATCCGGAAGGGCTGGAGAAGGCGCTGGAAGGTGAGTTCGGTATCGATGCTCCGATTCGGGACTGGCTGGAGGCCGACTCCGATCTTGATGAAGCCGGCCTGCGCGAGCGCATCATGGAGACGGTAGAAGCACATTTTCAGGCTAAAGAGGAGATGACCGGCTCAGAGGTCATGCGCCAGTTCGAGAAGGCGTTGATGCTGAGCATCCTCGACCAGCAATGGAAAGAGCACCTGGCCAGCATGGATTACCTGCGGCGCGGTATTAATCTGCGTTCGTTTGCGCAGAAGAAGCCGCAGCAGGAATACAAGCGCGAAGGTTTCGAGATGTTTACGACCATGCTCGAAACGATGAAGCACGAGGTCATGAAAGCCTTGGCTCGGGTGCGGATCCGTTCCGAGGAAGATGTCCAGGCCGTGGATCAGCAGCGCCGGCGCGAGGCGCCGATGCAGTTCCAGCATGCCCAGGCTCAGTCCCCTGCAGCCGGACTGCCGGGCGAAGCAAGTACCGGACAAGCCGTGCCTGAACCCTTTGTTCGCGAGGGTCGCAAGGTCGGGCGCAACGAACCCTGTCCATGCGGCTCCGGCAAGAAGTACAAGCAGTGCCACGGCAAGCTGACCTGAGGCACTTGATCCGGTCTTGCGCGTGATCACGCCGGTGGTCGCGGGGGTGCTGCGCGACCGTCGCGGTCGCGTGCTCCTGGCCCAGCGACCGAAAGGCAAGCATCTGGCCGGAACCTGGGAGTTTCCGGGCGGAAAGCTCAACCCCGGCGAGTCGCCTGCTGCAGGTCTGGCCCGCGAGTTGACCGAAGAGCTGGGAATCAAGGTGATCGGTTCAGAGCCCCTGCTGAGCCTCACTCATCACTACGCGGATCGCAGCGTACGGCTTTTGCTGCGCGAGGTCGGTGCCTGGGAAGGCCAGCCGGTTGGGCTTGAGAGCCAGGCCTTGGCCTGGGTCAGTCTGGGCGAAGCCGAAGCGCTGCCGATGCCAGAAGCAGACCGTCCGATGCTGACCGCGTTGGCTCTGGACGCCCGTTGCGCCATCAGTCCCGATCCGGCCGAGCTGGCTGATATCGACGCCTTTGTTCAATCTTGGGAGGCAAGCCTGGAGGCCGGCTTCGGCTGGGTTCGGCTTCGGGCACCGTCACTGAGCGCGGGGCAGTTCAGGTCGCTGGCGCTCCGCTGTGGCGAACTGGCGCGCCGTTACGGCGCCACCTGGATGCTCGAAACGGACCCGGAAGTGGCTGAGCAGCTTGGCGCAGATGGTGTGCACCTGAGTCGGGACCGCCTGCACAGCTGCCGTGTCCGTCCCCTGGGGCCCAAGCGGATCGTCACTGCCGACTGCCAGAATGCCAGGGATTTATCGCTGGCTGGGCGTCTGGGGCTGGACCTGGTGACGCTGACGCCGCAACCGATGGTCGAGTCAGGTTCATCGGTGCCGCGGCCGCCGTTGGACTGGGCGGTTCTTGAGGAGATGTGCGCCGACTCGCCGCTCCCGGTGCTGGCGCTGAGCGATCTGACTGCCGAGCATCTGGCGCGCGCTCGGGCTGCGGGCGCGTTCGGGGTCGCCGGAACGGCTCGACCGGCGCCACCATGAGTGAAGCGACGGTGGTGACACTGCCGCTGGGCCGGCGCCCCTTGCCGTCGGCCGGCCAGGTTGATCTATGGATCAGCGATCTGGGGTCATTTCCTCTGCTTGTCGAACAGCCGCCATCGGACAGCCTCGAGCAGCGTCAGTCGCTTAAGTTTGGTCAACGTTTCTTGCTGCGCCTGCTGTTGGGCAGCTATCTTGGCTGCCCGGGCAAAGACATTCGTTTTGAGTATGGTGCGACCGGGAAACCAGTCCTTGTTCCGGAGTTGGCCTCCAGCGGTCTGCAGTTCAATCTCTCCCATTCGGGTGACTGGCTGGCGATTGCGGTGACCCCAGGGAGTCCGGTCGGCGTGGATATCGAGTGTCGTCGCGAACTGCCGCGGTCCAGCGCGTTGGCACATCGCTTTTTGTCTTTTCCTGAAGCACAGCTTATTGACGAACTCGTCGAGCCGGAGCGCTCTGCGCGTTTTCTGGCGTTCTGGTCTCGGCGCGAAGCTCTGGTCAAGGCCATGGGCGCCAGCGTCGTTGCCTCTACAGCTAGCATTGCGCTTGAGCCGGTCGATGGCCGACCTTTGGCGCTACCGTCCGACTGGCCTGCAATTTCGCACTGGACGCTGCTGGAACCGGCCTTGCCCTCCGAGCTGATCGGAGCCCTGGCCCTGCCGCAGCCCGGGCAGACGGTCAAAACGATGGTCCTCGAAACGGCGCCTGTTTTGCCTTCATCCGGTGTCCCGATCGGCTAGGCTGAGCGACATGCCCGGGCGCTTTTCCAATTTGACTGTCTCGCTGGCGCGCTGGCTGGTCGCCGGTTTTCTGGTCGTCACGCTGGGCGGCTGTGCAGTTTCGGCCGCCAAGCGCGCTGTGGCTGACGAATGGGTCTTGGCGAATGCGGTGCAGGTCGTTTCGCCGGGCGGTTCGGATTGGCCCCTGGCTGCGCTCCCGATGATCGAAGGCGAGGGGCATCGGCTGATCTTGATCGACCGCGGTGATGACGCGCTGGCGATGCGCCTGCACCTGATTCGAACCGCCACAGAGTCGATTGAGATCCAGAACTACATCTTTCTGCTGGACGATTCGGGCGATATGCTGCTGGCCGAATTGCTCGCCGCGGCCAGGCGCGGTGTGCGGGTGCGGCTGCTGCTCGACAGCCTGTTTTCGCTGCCGAATGAACAATTGCTGGCCGATCTCGAACTTGCCCATGCCAACTTAGAGGTTCGTCTGTATCGACCGCTGCTGGGGCAGGCCGTGGTTAGCGATGCCGAGTTCATCGCAGCGATACTGTGCTGCTTCGGTGGTCTCAACCAGCGCATGCACAACAAGCTCATGGTGGTCGACGGCCGGCACGGCCTGGTCGGCGGACGCAATTACTCGGCGCGCTATTTCGACCTCGATACGCGCATGGTGTTTTTGGATCTTGAGGTTCTGGTCACCGGGCCGGTGACCCGGCAGATGGTCGCCGGCTTTGATGAATTCTGGGCGCATTCGCTGAGTCTGCCGCCGCGCTACACCCGGCGGGTGCATCGACGCTTGTTCGAGACCGAGCGTGCGACGCCGGAGCTGAACATTTCGCCGCGGCTGGCCGCACTGGATGCGATATTCGCCGAGGGCCGGTGGCTAGAGCGTCTGCTGGCTCGGCAGTCCTTCCGGGTCGGGCCAGTGATTTACTTTTCTGACTTGCCCGAGGACCGGCCGCGCTGGCGTCGGCCACCGCCCGGCGACAGCACCGACGTTATTCACGAGCGGATTGTCGAGGCCTCGGACCGGGTGGTTATCCAGACGCCCTACGTCGTCTTGTCCAGAGCTTTTGGAAAGCTGTTGTCAGGTCTTGACCCGAAGGTTGAGATCGTGATCAGCAGTAACTCGCTGGCGTCCACCGATGCTTTCCCGGTCTATGCGATTTCGCGGAAGCAACGGGCCTTTCTTCTGGAAGAGCTTGGCGTGCGCTTGTTCGAGATTCAGCCGTACCCAGAAGATCTGGAGTTGTTCGTGCCGCGCTACGGAAAGCTGATCGCTGAAAGGGCGGCGGGCATCGCAACCCCCATGCGCGGCGATCCGAAACAACCCACGCGAGATATGCCCGGTCCGAGACTGAGTCTGCACGGCAAGGTCGTCGTGATCGATGGTCGGTACTCGATTGTGACTTCCCACAATCTCGATCCGCGTTCGGAATCCTGGAATACCGAAAACGGCATCCTTGTGGACGATCCCGCGTTTGCCGCTGCGGTGCTTGAAAGCATTGACCGAATCATTGCACCTGAAAACAGTTGGGTGTCGATCATGAACCCCGAGTCCGATGGTCTGCTCACTGCGATGAATCGGGCCGGTTCGCGTTTGTCGCGCCGCCTGCCTACGCTGGATCTCTGGCCAGGCTATCGCTTCCAGCAGTATCGCCAGCCCGCCGAACCCGAGGTGCCCGTCAAATCGTTTGATGTCAGCGAAGCGACGGGGGTTGGGCTGGACCCCGAGGTCGCAGCGTGGCAGCGACGCTGGATCACCGCCTGGGTCAGCCGGATGATGGGTTTTCTGCGTCCGCTGATGTAGTCACCCGGCGAGGCGGACTGGACTCAGGCGCGCTGGGATCGCCAGGCGATCCCCAGACCCAGGACCAGACTGGCCAAGGCGGGAAGTGAATAGTCGGCCAGGAGCGGCGGGACCGCGTAGCCAGCCAGCACTGCGCTGGCGATGATGAAGCCGGCAGCCAGGATCGCACCGGGCAGGCGTCGGTTATGGCGGCCGACGGCCTGCGATAGTTGCTCCAGATCGCCGGAGTCGATCCGCGTGCGCAGTTTGCCGGCGCTGGCCAGCTTGAGCGCTTCGTACAGCAGGTGCGGAACCTCGGGGCTGCGGGCGAGCAGGCTGGGCAGCTGACGGGCCAGCTTCTCGGCCGTTTGCGGCAGCCCGTAGCGCTCGCGAAAAATGCCTTCAAGCTCCGGCTTGGCCACTTCCCAGATATTGAGCTTGGGGTAGAGATCTCTGCCCATGCCCTCAATATTAAGCAGCGTTTTCTGCAGCATGATCAGCTGCGGTTGCAAGGTCAGCTTGAATCGACGGGCAACCTGGAACAGGCTGATGACCGTTTCGGCGAACGAGACGTCTTCCAGCGGCCGGGTAAAGGCCGGCTCACAGACGGTGCGGGTGGCCGCTTCAAGTTCATCGATTCGGGTGTCCGGCGGCACCCAGCCGGCTTCAATGTGGAGCTCGGCCACCCGACGATACTCCCGGTTGAAGATGGCCAGGAAGTTTTCGCCGATGTAGTACAGGTCGCTGGGCGTCAGGCTGCCGACAATCCCGAAGTCGAGCGCGATCAGGGTTGGGTCGGCCGGGTCGCTGGCGTCGACCAGGATGTTGCCCGGATGCATGTCAGCATGAAAAAGGTTGTCGCGAAAGACCTGGGTGTAGAACAGGCGAACACCGCGCCGGGCCAGTTTTTCCAGGTCGACGCCGCGTCGCTTCAGCTCGGGAATGTCGCGAACCGGTACCCCGCTGACCCGCTCCATGACCAGAACCCTACTGGCCGTCAGCTGCCAGTAGATGGCCGGAATGTAGAGCTCGGCTGAGTCCTCGAAATTGCGTCGGATCAACGAGGCATTGGCCGCCTCGGACTGCATGTCGAGTTCATCGTGAATGACCCGGCCGAACTCGGATACGATGTCGTCGGGTCGGATTCGGTCTCCCTCGGGATGGTAGCGGCGAACCAGCGCACCCAGGCTCTTGAGCAGCGCAAGGTCGCGTTTGATCTGCGCCTCGATGTCGGGTCTGACCACCTTGACGACCACCGCCTCGCCGGTCTGCAGGCGCGCGCCGTGGACCTGGGCAATGGATGCCGAGGCCAGCGGTTCGGTTTCGAAGTCGGCAAACAGCTCACTGATCGGCTTCTTGAGCTGTTGCTCGATGATCGTCCGGGCCTGTTCCGATGGAAATGGCGCGACAGCATCCTGAAGCCCGGCCAGCTCGTCGGCGATGTCGGGTGGCAACAAATCTCGCCGGGTCGAGAGAATCTGGCCGAACTTGACGTAGATGGGCCCCAGTTCCTGCAGAGCTAGACGAATCCGTTCGCCTCGGGGCAGGTTGGCGACCGGCTTGCGGCTGCCGGTCAGAAGTCGAAGATAACGCGCCAGCCGAAAAACCGGGATTTCGTCTAGCAAGTCATCGAGGCGATAGCGCGTCAGGGTCATGAAAATGCTGACCAGACGCAGGGAATGGCGAATCATGCCAGGCCCTTTCTGCGGAAGCTGACTTCCAGCCTGTCGACGGCTTCTCGCAGTTCGTCGACATCGCGGGTGAACGCCTGGGCTTCAGGCTGCGTCACCAGCAGCCCGCTTTCCTCACGCAGATAATGGCCAAACTGGTCTCCGGCTACCCCGGCCAGGCGCTGGCTGCCGACAAGCGTGTCGCGTAATAAACGCCAGACCTGGTGGCCCAGCACGTCGCCCAGCTGGTCGGTCAGCATGCCCTCCCAGTCCGGATCGAGGCGCCGCATGAGCTTTTCCAGCGCCTGAGCAGCACCGGCATCGCCCTCGATTCTCACTCCGCTGTCGCCGTCAAACCAGTCCGGCACGGCCATGGCCAGGAGGGCTGAGGGTGAGCCGCGAATCACCGTATCGGCCGGCAGGTCGGATTCGGCAACAACCTGCAGGCGATCGCCTTGGCCAATGAAGAACAGGTCGATGCCCGTGCCCTTCAGGGCAAGCTGGATGCAGCGTCCATCGAGGGCTGGGAGTCGTTCGGCGGAGGCGACGTCGGCGCTCAAGGCCTGGCCAATGGCTCGCTCAATGGCCCCGGCGAGCAGGCCGGGCAGCGGCGTGATGTAACGGCTCACAAGGGTCGGCTCCGGTTACACCTTGATACCGTGATGGATGGCGCAGATTCCGCCGCTGAGATTGTTCCAGCGTACGTCTTCGAATCCAGCCTTCTCAAGCATGCCCGCCAGTGTCTCCTGGTCTGGGAAGCGGCGGATCGATTCGGCCAGGTACTGGTAGCTTTCCTTGTCGCCGGCAATCGCGGCCCCGATACGGGGCAGAACCTGGAATGACCACGCGTCATAGACCGGCCCGAGTACCGGAAGGCCGACCTTGGAAAACTCCATGATGTGCACTTGTCCACCGGGCCTGAGCACACGATTCATTTCGGCCAGGGCGCGATCGCGGAAGGTCACGTTACGCAATCCGAAGGTGATGGTCACATGGTCGAAGCTGCCATCGGCGAACGGCAGTTGTTCTGCGTTGACCTGCAGCCAGTCCAGACCACCGACGCGGCCTTCGGCGTCCATGCGTTCACGGCCGACGCTCAGCATGGCCCTGTTGATGTCGGCGACGCTGACCTGTGCGCCGCGCGCGGCTGCCAGCCTTGCGATGTCACCGGTTCCGCCAGCCAGGTCGAGCAGGCGGTCGCCCTCTCGCAGTCTGCAGCCGGCCACGAAGCGCCGCTTCCATAGACGGTGAACGCCGAGCGACATCAAATCGTTCATCACGTCGTAGCGCCGTGCCACAGAGTCGAAAACCCGGCCGACCAGCCGGGTTTTTTCTTCGGCGGCAACGTCCTTGTAGCCGAAATCGGTCATGATTCAATAAGTCCTGTTCTGGCCCTGCAAGTGCCGCAAGGCGCTACTTCAGCCCTTGATCGTGCAAGCGTTCGTCGTAGCGCGCCTGATTGGCCTCCATGTTAGCGCCGAGCTCGTAAAGAAAAGGCCAGGAATAGATGCCGGTGTTGTGGCCGTCGTCGAAATGCAGGCAAACGGCGTAGCTGCCCACCGGGGTGATCTTGTCGATATTGACGTTTTCCTTGCCGGTCAGGAGGATGGGCTCACTCAGGCCGTGACCGCGAACTTCGGCCGACGGGGAGTGCGTGCGCAGGTATTCGCATGGCATTTCGAAGCTCTGGCCATCGTCGAACTCGACGATCAACACGGCTCGCGCCTTCTCAAGGCGAATTTCAGTCGGATCCGGCATGTCGTTGATCAGGGTGCCTGGTAGTAAGTGGGTGAACCGGGGCCAACGGGCAGACCGAGCCCGAAGACCCAGATGAAGAAGAATGCGGTCCAGCAAATGAAGTAGAAAATCGAGTAGGGCAGCATGGTGGCAATCAGGGTGCCGATGCCGAAATTCTTGTCGTAGCGCGTCGCCCAGGCCAGGATCAGGCCGAAATAGCTCATCATCGGAGTGATGATGTTGGTGGTCGAATCGCCAATCCGGTAAGCGCCCTGTATGACTTCGGGCGAGTAGCCGATGATCATCAGCATGGGCACGAAGATCGGCGCGGTGACCGCCCACTGAGCCGAGGCCGAGCCCAGGCTGAGGTTGACAATGCCGCACATGATGATGAAAAACAGGAACACCAGCGGGCCGGTCAGACCAATGTCCTGGAGAAAGTCGGCACCGGTAATCGCTGTGATCAGGCCCAGGTTGGTCCAGCCGAAAAAGGCAACGAATTGGGCGGCGAAGAACACCAGCACGATATAGAGGCCGAGGGTGGCGATGGCTGAGGCCATGCCGTCGATGACATCACGGTCATTCTTGATCGTCCCCACGGTCTTGCCATAGGCCACGCCGGTGGCCAGGAAGAACACAAAAATCCAGGCGACGATTGAGCGAAAAAATGGCGTGGACGAGGCCAGAAAACCCTCTCCAGCGGCAGCCGGGTCGCGCAAAATACCGTTTTCCGGAAGGACCAGGACCAGGATCAGACCAATCACACCGAGCACCGCCAGGCCAGCCATCAGAAGACCCCGCCTCTCCTCAGACTTCAGCGGTGTCATCTTGCTGTCGTCGAGCACGTGCGGATCGGCCCGGGAGTCATCGTAAGCTCCCAGCTTGGGTTCGACGATGAAAATTGTCACCAATGAGCCGACGGCCGTGATCAAAAAGGTGCTGCCGATCATGAAAAACCAGTTGGCCGTGGCGAACACTTCGTACTCGGCATCAATCAGCCGGGCGGCCTCGGTGGTGATACCCGCCAGCAGCGGATCAATGGTGCCCAGCAGCAGGTTGGCGCTGTAGCCCCCGGACACTCCGGCAAAGGCTGCGGCCATCCCGGCCAGTGGATGTCGACCCAAAGCCAGGAAGATCGCACCCCCTAACGGGACCAGCACAACGTAGCCCATCTCCGAGGCGGTGTTGGAGAGCACCCCGGCAAAGACCAGCGCCACCGTGACCAGATGCTTGGGTGCATTGAGGACGATGCCACGGACCATCGCCGAAAGCAGACCCGACTTTTCGGCCACGCCGACGCCCAGCATCGCGACCAGAACCACCCCCAGCGGGGCGAAGTTGACAAAGTTCGAAACCAGGTTGCCGAAGATCATGCGCAAGCCTTCGGCGTTGAGCAGGCTGACCGCCTCGATGCTCGCGCCGTCAGCGCCCGGGCGAGGGTCGGTCACCGACACGCCCAGCCACCCGAATACGCCGGAGAGGAACACCATGCCGACCGCCAGACCCGCGAACAGGGTGACCGGGTGCGGAAGCAGGTTGCCCAGCCATTCAACGACATCGAGAAAGCGGGTAAACCAGTTGCGTTGGACTGGCGTGTCCGGGTTGTTTGTGCTCACGGGCTTATCGCTGGATGGATGTGGGTCGGGCACCGGTCGCCATGATAGCAACAGGCTGGGCCAGCTGCACCGGGATAGCTCGCCGACGGCCGCCGGCGTCAGTTGCGTGCGGCACGCCGGCGCAGGTGGTTGAGCAGATCGACGCGGGTGATGAGCCCGAGAAAGCGCTCACCGTCCATGACGATCGCCACATGATCGCGGTTAAAGATCGGCAGCAAATCGTCTAGCGGGGCGCGGTAATCCACGGACTCAAGCTCATCCACCATGGCCGCGGTGACCGGTTCGGAAAAGCGACTTTCGTCGGTGTAGACGTGCAGAAGAATATCGGATTCGTCAATGATGCCGACAATGCGCTCGCCGTTCATGACCGGCAGCTGGGAGATGTCGTAGAGCATCATGCGTTTGTAGGCATTGGCCAGGCTCTCACTGTGACCGACCGTAACCGCATCGCGGCTTGCGGTGGGCCGGGCGATGAGGTCGCGCAGGTCGCCGTGATTGCTGCCTTCGAGCAGGCCATGCTCGCGCATCCAATGGTCGTTGTAGACCTTTGACAGATAACGATTACCCGTATCGCAGACCATGGACAGCACTCTCTTCGGCTCGGTCTGCTCGCGGCAGTAGCGCAGGGCGGCGGCAACCAGGGTGCCGGTCGAGGAGCCGCCCATCAGGCCTTCGCGCTTGAGCAACTCGCGCGCGGTCAGGAAACTGTCGCGGTCGGATACTGAATAGGCCTTACTAACCCTGGAGAAATCACTGATCGACGGCAGGAAGTCCTCGCCGATACCCTCAACCAGCCAGCCGCCGGCATCATCTCGCACGTGTCCGGTGGCGATGTACTCGGCCAGGATCGAACCCTCGGGATCAGCCAGGATCAGCTCCAGCTCGGGCGCCACCTGGGCGAAATAGCGCGACAGTCCGGTTACCGTGCCGCTGGAACCCACCCCGATCACGATGGCATCGAGGTCGCCGTCCATCTGGCGCCACATTTCCGGCCCGGTCATGGTCTCGTGGGCCAGAGGGTTGTCGGGATTGCCAAACTGATTGATGAAGTAGCTGTTTGGGGTTTCTGTGGCGATTCGCTGGGCCAGATCCTGGTAGTACTCGGGATGGCCCTTGCCCACGTCGGAGCGGGTGATCACGACCTCGGCGCCCATGGCTTTGAGGTTTGAAATCTTTTCCCGGCTCATCTTGTCGGGAATGACCAGGATAAGTCGGTAGCCTTTGCTGGCCGCGACCAGAGCCAGGCCCAGCCCTGTGTTACCGGCCGTTCCCTCCACCAGCGTTGCACCCGATTTCAGGTCGCCGCGCTGTTCTGCGGCCTCAATCATCTTCAAGGCGATCCTGTCCTTGATGGAACCGCCCGGGTTGGCGCTTTCGAGCTTCAGATACAGCTCGCAAGGCCCGGTGTCGAGCGCCTGGACTCGCACGATGGGCGTCTCGCCGATCAGTTCGAGGACGTTTGCGTAGGTCGTCACAATGGCATTGCTCTGAAAGCAAGAGCGGCCGCCCGGAGCGATCATGATCGCCGGGCGGTCGCGAGGTTAGGGCTGGTGGGTCGGGTCAGGCGGCGTAAGCCTGCTCCATGATTCGCGTCAGCTGGTCCTTGGCCTTGAGTTTTTCTCGTTTTAGCTGGTTGAGCGCCAGGTCTTCCATTGGGGCGGTGCCGTTTTCGGCGGCCAGCACCCGCTTTTCCAGCTGCTGATGCTGGCTGTAAAGGCGCCGGAAGTCTTCGTTTTCCTTGAGCAGGGTTTCCAGTTCTTGCTGACGGTTTTCGAACATGGGCGGAACTCCTTTATGCGTGAGCTTCGTTGTAGCGCAAAGCGCTCTTGACTGCAAGCGAGCCGGTCTCAAGACCCGGCTCATCGGCGGATCAATCATTAAGCAGGATCACATCCACCCGCCGGTTCTGGTTGCGTCCTTGTTCAGTCTCGTTGCTGGCGATGGGAAATTCCTCGCCCATGCCAACCGCCTGAATCCGATCGGCACCGATGCCCATGGCAATCAGGGCTTCGCGAACCGCCTCGGCTCGCTCTTGGGAAATTCGCATGTTGACGTCCGCCGGGCCGCTGCTGTCGGTATGTCCCTCGATGCGAATTCGCCGATCGGGTTCGCCCTGGAGCAGGTCGACCACGTCATTGAGATTCTCGCGGGCCCCGGCTTGGAGTTCAGTCTGACCGAGCTCAAAAAGGACATCGCCGAGGGTGACGACCACGCCACGGTCGGTTTCGCGCAGCTCAAGCAACTCCAAGCGTCGACGCAAGGAGGCGGCAGCCTCCGAGGCCAGTTCAGCCTCGCGACGGGCGAGCTCGATCTCGCTGGCCTGGGCATCAGCCAGGCGTCGGGCAGCTTCGGCTTCTTCGCGCGCCTGCTGTTCTCGTCGCGCGGCCTCAGCGGCTTGTTCGTCTGCGGTCGTGGCAGCCCGACGCGTCCGCTCGATCTCTTCGCTGGTTGCCGCGCTCAGCATGCGCGCCTGCTCGGCTTCCCTGCGCGCTTGGGCGACCTCCAGCCGACTGGCGCGCAGCAATAGCCGGGTCCGCTCCGCCTCGACCGCCTCGACGCGGCCTGCGGCCTGGGCGCGGAACGCCTCGGCGCGGGCAATCTCGATCCGCTTCTCCGCAAGCCGAATGCGATGGGCACGCTCTTCCTCATTGGTGCCTTCGGCGGCGGCTGCGCGCACCGCGCGTTCCGCATCAGCCAGCGCCAGCGGCACTTGTTCGGCCAGATCGGTCTCGGACCGGAAGGCGTCCAGATCGGCTCGCAGGTTGTCAAGAGCGCCATCGTCACGCGGTTGGGCGGCACAGGCAGCCAGGGTCAGCAACACGGCGAACAGGCCCGTCCGGCGTAAACCGATCATCGCTCTAGAACCTCTTCGCCGAATGCCTCGATCAAATCAGCCTGCAGGCTCTCCAGCTCTCTCTGGCGCTGGGCCAGCTCTGCTCTGGCCTGGGCGGCCCGGGTCCTGGCCAAGGCCAGTTGAGCTTCGATTTCGGCCTCGTCGGCCAGTCGACCGGCTGCCGCAGCCTGATTGTTGTCGAGCTGGAACCGGGCGGCCTCTAGACGCTCTCTGGCAAAGCGCAGCTCCAGCGGCGCATATTCCTCGGCACCGGCCTGGAGGGCAATCTCGATGGCTTGCTCGGCGTTGTCGAGCAGACGAGGGTCGGGAGGGGTGGTCGCGCAGGCTGCCAGCAGCATCAGCAGGGCAAGCGCTGTTGGAAGGCGTCGATTCATGCGGCGTTGCGGTTCCTTCAATGGCCGGTGGAAAGGGACTGAGAAAGCACAGTTTACTCCGCATCAGGCTGATTTTCCGGCGCCGCGCTGCGAATCCTTTGATCGGCCTGAAGTCTTTCGCAGATCGCCAGGATTCGATCGCAGCCAGCAAGGTTACAGTCGAAGCGCCGCGCGTTGTAGACCTGGGGCAGCAGACAGCAGTCGGCCAGGCCCGGCTGGTCGCCAAGACAGTATGCTCCGGCGTCGGTGCGATTGCTCAGCAAGGCTTCGACCGCGCGCAGTCCGGTTTCGGTCCAGTGCCGGTACCAGGCCGTTTGTTCAGGTTGGTCCAGGCCGAGGGTGTTGCCGAGATAGTGCAACACGCGCAGGTTGTTGAGCGGATGCAGGTCGCAGGCGATGGCCTGGGCGATGATGCGCGCCCGGGCCCGGTCGACGGCGGTCTCAGGCAGCAGCGGTGAGTCGGGAAAGCACTCGTCGAGATACTCGATGATGGCCAGCGACTGGGTTAGCACCGTATCGCCATGCACCAGGCACGGCACCAGGCCCTGAGGGTTGAGCGCGAGGAACTTGGCTTGACGCTGCTCACCACCGCCCCGGACCAGATGCACCGGGTGAATCTCGTAGGCCAGGCCCTTGAGATTGAGGGCCATCCGCACTCGGTAGCTGGCCGAGGAGCGCCAGTAGCCATAAAGCTCGATCCGGGCTTCCGTCATTGCGGCTTCGGGCTCAGCGGCGATACTCAATCACGGTCTGCTCAATGGCCCCGAAGATTGATTCTTCCTGGCGGTTGAACATTTCGATGCGAACCACGTCGCCGAACTGCATGAACGGGGTGCTGGGCTTGCCGCTGGCGATGATCTCCAGCATGCGCTTCTCGGCCAGGCAGGACGCGCCGCGGGCGGTGTCCTGGTTGGCGACGGTGCCCGAACCCAGCAGTGTGCCGGCGGCCAGCGGCCGGGTATGGGCGGCGTGGGCGAGCAGCTCGGCAAACGAGAACTGCATGTCCTCTCCGGCTTCGGGCTGGCCGAACAGCTCACCGTTGAGCCAGGTCTTGAGCGGTCGGTGAACCTTGGACGCGCGCCAGTCCGGGCCCAGTTCATCTGGCGTCACCACCACTGGCGACAGCGCCGAGCGGGGCTTGGACTGCAGAAAGCCGAAACCCTTGGCCAACTCGCCGGGTATCAGGTTGCGCAGCGAGACGTCGTTGATCAGGGTCAGCAGCTGGATGTGATCGGCGCATTCATCGGCGCTGGCGCCCATCGGGATGTCGTCGGTAATGACGCCGATCTCGGACTCGAAATCAATGCCCCATTCGCATGAGGCCATAGCGATGTCATCGCAGGGCCCGAGCAGGCCATCGGAGACCGCCTGATACATCAGCGGATCGGTTTCAAAACTCTTCGGCACCTCGGCGCCGCGGGCTTTGCGGACGCGCTCGACGTGCGGCAGGTAGGCCGAACCGTCGACGAACTGGTAGCAGCGTGGCAGGGGTGCGGCCAGGCCAGCCAGGTCCAGATCAAAAATATCCTCGATGGTGCCGGCGTTGAGCTCGTCGTAGAGCGCGTTGAGGCGCGGTGCCAGATGGTCCCACTGGTCCAGGGACGCCTGCAATGTCGGCGCGATGCCATCGGCGCGCACGGCGCGGGTCAGATCGCGGCTGACCACAATCAATGTGCCATCGCGGCCGCCTTGTTTCAGGGTGGCGAGTTTCATGCGTTGCGATTCATCCTTTCCAGCTATCGACGTAGCCCGTCCACTCGATCGCCTCGGCCGCCCCGGTGACCTCCAGCGCATCGCGGGTGTCAATCATCACGGCGACCTCCTCGGTGGCCTCGGCCTTGGCCTGGAAGGCATTCTTCAGCGCCTTCGGATGCGGGCCATGGGTAAAGCCGCAGGGGTGCAGGGTCATCATCCCGGGGTGGATATTGTCGCGCGAGAAGAAATTGCCGGCGTGGTAGAAGATCAGCTCGTCGTAGTCATCGTTGTTGTGGAAAAACGGAACCTTGAGTGCACCCGGATCGGACTCGAACGGGCGCGGCACGAAGGTGCAGATGACGAAGCGGTTGCCCAGGAACGTGGTATGCGCCGAAGGCGGCAAATGATAGCGATGGCTCATCAGCGGCCGAATGTCGCGCCAGTTGACGCGCACCGGGGCGAGATCGCCCTTCCAGCCCACCGCATCGAGCGGATTGAACGGATAGGTGATGGTCGACAGGCGGTTGCGCCGCTTGACCACGACTTTCCACTGGTCCTCGCCCTGTTGTGCCCGGAAGGCATCGTTGATGGCCGGGGTGTCGAGGATGGCTGGATCGAAGATGGCGTGCGGCCCGACCAGGCCCTTGTCGGGCAGCATATAGCTTGCGCCGGTGGCCTCGATGAGCAGCATGTTCACCGGTGCGTCGGACTCGATCCGCCACATCGTCCCGCGCGGCAGGACGATGTAGTCGCCGTCGCGGAAGCTCAAATGGCCATAGTCGCAGAAAAGATCGCCGGCTCCGTCGTGGATGAACAGCAGTTCATCACCATCGGAATTGCGCGCCAGAACGTCCATGCGGCCGCTGCAGGTCCAGCTGCGGATGCGGGTGCTGGCGTTGTGCATCAGTTCGCTGGCGTCCCAGGGCGACGTGCCGGCGGTCTCGATCTTGTTGGTGTCGAAGGCACGCGGATGCAGCGGGCCCTCGAAATTGCTCCAGCCGGTTGGCGGGTGGCGGTGATACATGTGCGAGGCCGGGCCGAAGAAGCCTTCCTTGCCCAACTCGCGCTCGTAGGTGTTTTCGGGCAGATCGCAGTGCGCCTGGCGGCTGGCGTTGCCCTCGACCTTGGGGTGATTGATCCACTTTTTCATGGCCTCAAGCCTACAACACGCCGCGTTCACGTTGATCACGTTCGATCGCTTCGAACAGGGCCTGGAAGTTGCCTTCGCCGAAGCCTTCGTTGCCCTTGCGCTGGATGATCTCGAAAAAGATCGGCCCGATATTGGTCTGGGTGAAGATCTGCAGCAGCTGCTTGTCGGGCTGCTGTCGGTCGGCATCGATCAGGATACGGTTGCGGCGCATCCGTTCGAGGTCCTCACCATGGTTGGGGATGCGCTGGTCGATGACGTCGAAGTAGGCGTCCGGGGTATTGAGAAAGTCGATCCCGTTGGCGCGCAGCGCCTCGACCGAGGCGTAGATATCGTCGCTGTACAGGGCAATGTGCTGAACGCCTTCGCCCTGGTACTGGTCCAGATATTCGTTGATCTGGCTTTTCGGGTCTTCGGATTCGTTGATCGGAATGGAGATGCGGCCATTCGGCGCGGTCATGGCCTGGGAACGCAAACCCGTCTGTGCGCCCTTGATGTCAAAGTACTTGACCTCGTAGAAGCCGAACAGCTTTTCGTAGAAACCGGCCCAGTGGCCCATGCGGCCGTTATGGACATTGTGGGTCAGGTGGTCGATGAAATTCAGGCCTGCGCCCATGGGCTTGGGATTTACGGCGGGGTCAAAGTCGAACTCGCGCTCCAGGTCTTCGATGCCTGATGTGAGGTAAAGCAGGCTGCCGCCGATGCCGCGAATGCACGGCAGATTCAGGGCCGGTTTTCCGGCCTGTTCATCGACGGTCTCGGCGCCGCGCTCGATCAGGGTCTTATGCGCTTTGTCCGCATCGGCCACGCGCAGGGCGAACCCGGTGCAGGCCGGGCCGTGTTCGGCTGCGAAGCGGCTGGCGAAGGCGTCAGGCATCTCGTTGACCAGGAACTGGATAGCGCCCTGACGGTAAAGAATGACCGGATGCTCGCGATGCCGCGCCACGGCCAAAAAGCCCAAGGCTGAGAACAAATCGTGCAGCAGGGTGGGATCTGGCGCCGCGAATTCGATGAACTCGAACTGTTCCACACCCAGCGGGTTGGGGCGTTGTGTAGCCATGAGCATCTCCTTGCAGGCAAACTGTTGGCACTGAACATGGATATTAGTTACATTTGAAACTATTTTCAAGCCGCAGACCGCCATGAACGCTCCCCTGCTCAAGCTCGAGGAATTCCTGCCGTATCGGCTGTCCGTGCTCTCCAACCAGGTCAGCCAGGGCATTGCCCTCACCTACGCCGAACGCTTCGGATTGTCGGTTACGGAGTGGCGGGTGATCGCGATTCTCGGGCGTTTTCCAGCCATTCCTGCGAGCCAGGTCGTGGAGCGTTCGGCGATGGACAAGGTCGCCATCAGCCGGGCCGTGCGCCGCCTGATCGAGGCCGGGCTGGTCCTGCGTCAATCCGACCACAGCGACCGGCGGGCGAAACCGCTGAGGCTCAGCGAGGCCGGGCAGGGCGTTCATGCGGCGATTGCACCGGCCGCGCTGGATTATGAGCGCCGGCTGCTCGCAGCGCTCTCGCCGAGGGAGCGGACCGCACTGAACGCGCTGCTCGACAAACTGGAAGCGGTCAGCCGCCCCCGCCCATGAACTCGATCGCTGCGCCGGAGAATGGCGAAGCGCTGCGGATTCTGTTTTACGACCGCTGGCTGTGTGCGATCGACAAGCCGTCCGGGCTGATGGTGCACAAGACAGCCATCGGCGATGACCGGGTCTTCGCCCTTCAGCGCCTGCGCGACCAGCTCGGTCAGCGGGTCTGGCCGCTTCATCGTCTGGACCGGGCCACCTCCGGCGTCCTGCTCTTTGCGCTGGACGCCGACACCGCCGCCGCAGTGGGCCAGCAGATCATGGAGCGCCAGGTGGACAAGCGTTATCTGGCGGTTGTGCGCGGCTTCACCGAGCCGTCTGGATGCATCGATCATCCCCTGAGCACCGGCGACCAACGACCGGACCAGGCGGCGGTGACCGAGTACCGAAGACTGGCCACGATGGAGCTGCCAGAGCCGGTCGGGCGCTACCCCGTGGCGCGCTATTCGCTGGTCGAGGTCCAACTCCGGACCGGTCGTACGCATCAGATTCGACGTCACTTCAAGCATATCTTCCATCCGCTGATCGGCGACACGACCTATGGCGAGGGTCGCCATAACCGGTTATTTCGCCGGCGTTTTGGCTGCCAGCGGCTTTTGTTGCACGCGGTTGAACTGACGCTCGCGCATCCGTGGACACAGCAGACCCTGGCCGTTAGGGCCGCGACTCGCGGCAGTTTTCGAAGGGTCGAAGAGGTCTTTTTGCGACATTCGCTGCGATAATCGGATCCTGGCCCTGGATAACACGACACTTTACTGAGGAGACTGGCATGGCCCTGAGTATTCACAGCCGCTTCGACAGCGGCAATATCGAAGTGGTTTCGATCGAGCGCGCCGACGCCATTACGCTGAGGATTCGCCCGGACGCTGGGGGCGAACACCTGCAGTGGTTCTATTTCCAGCTCTGCGATGGTGCCGGGCAGCCTTGCCGAATGACGCTCGAAAACGCCGGTCAGGTCTCCTATCCCAAAGGCTTTCAGAACTACCAGGCCGTTTGCTGCAGCGACGGTGTCGAGTGGCGCCGAGTCGCGACCCATTTCGACGGCGAGCGACTGGTCATCGAGGATACGCCGGAGGCAGACGTGGTTGACTACGCCTACTTCGCGCCCTATAGCCTGGAGCGTCATCGACAGCTGATTGCCGATGCCCTGGCCTCATCGCTGGTGCGTGCCGAAAGCCTGTGCACGACACCGGACGGGCATGCCCATACTTTGCTGACGATTGGCCAGCCTGAAGATGGCCGCAAGCGGCTCTGGATCACGGCCCGCCAGCATCCCGGAGAAACCATGGCCGAGTGGTGGGTCGAGGGTTTCCTCGATCGCTTGCTCGACGAGGAGGATCCGGTGGCGCGCCGTCTGCTTGAGAACGCCGTGGTCTACCTGGTGCCGAACATGTGCATCGATGGCGCGGTGCGCGGCCACCTGCGCTGCAATGCCCACGGCCGCAACCTGAACCGGGAGTGGCGCGACCCTTCGCCGGAGTTCTCGCCGGAAGTCCACTCTGTCATCGAACGCATGAAGCAGACCGGCGTTGATTTCTCGCTGGATGTGCACGGTGATGAGGAGTTGCCGTACAACTTCATCGCCGGCCCCGAAGGTGTGGCGAGCTGGAACGCCTCTCGCCAGGCCGAATTCGATCGCTTCAAACAGCTGCTGGCCACGATCAGCCCCGACTTCCAGACCGAGCATGGCTATGCGGTGGATCTGCCGGGCAGCGCCGACCTGCGCAAGTGCACCGACTGGGTCGCCGAGACCTTCGGCTGCCTGGCCATGACCCTGGAGATGCCGTTCAAGGACTCCGACATCACCCCGCGACCGGAAACGGGCTGGAGTCCCGAGCGCAGCCGGCACATGGGTCGGGCCTGCCTGGATGCGATATGGCAGTGGCTGGACGGGCTCGACTGAATCGCGTCGAGCCCGCGCAAAGTTGTTCAGAGGCTCCTTAAGCGGTGAGGGTCTTTTGCCTGAGGTGGCGGGCAGCGGCGAGGCTCAGGTAGCTGGCTGCGGCAAGAGTGATCACCACGACCTGGAGCACTGGCGCATGGTTGGACAGATGGGTGGTGCCGGCCGCAGCCGCCAGAATAAGCGCGACCCCGAAAACGCCCAGCAAGGTTGCCAGCGGGGACTCTGTGGACGCAATCCAAATCTGCAGTGGAAGGCAGGCCAGCAGAATATACATCAGCCCTGGATGTTCGCCCAGATTCAAGAGCATGGCGATCATGAATGCGGTCAGCAAGGCCAATGCTGCCAGTTTGCCAGCCGCTTTCGGCCACAGTAATCGCATCGGATCGGGTCCGAGTATTTCTAATGCCCGGTCGGCCGAGACGACGTTGAGCGCAGCTGCCAGACGGGTCAAGAGCAGGGCGAACAGCGGCCCGACAGTGATCAGGCCGGCATAGTCACCGATCCACCAGGTGATGATCAGGGAGGGAAGCGCCGCAAACTCGACCATGCCGCTGTAGGCCAGCGATAGTCCCCCAAAAAGTGAGGACAATCCCGCCGCCAGCGCTCCGCCCACCAGGAACTTGATGACGCTGCCCCATTCGGGTGTTGAAGAGGGGTTGACCGGGCGCGAGCGTAGGCTCATCCCCATGGCGGCGTAGAGCAGGGTGTGGGTAACCGCAAATGCCAGGCCGGCCAGAAGCAGTTCAGGCCAAGCTGTGCCGCGCTGATAGACCTGGTCGCCCAACACGGTGACGACCAGGCAGCCCAGCCAGAGCACGGGCAGTGCGCGCAGGCCCAGAACCAGTGCGGCAGCGAACGTGATGCCGGCTGGCGGGAACCAGAGACTGGCGTTGGGCGCGTATTCGAGCAGCGCCGCGGCGCCGAAGCCCATCATCCAGGATCCAAAGATCGTCAGGTATAGCGGTGCCTTTAGCCCCATGTGAATGCAAAATTCCTCTGCATGCAGGCCGCGGCCCCCCAGCCGAGGGCGAGAAGGCTAAACGAGCCGCGAGGCGCCGTCAATCGTCGTTCTCGATGTCACCGGCCTTTCGCTGTTTACTCGACGCGGGCGGCCGGGTCCACCAGTTCCAGACGCCGGAAGGCTATGCCGGCCTGGGTGCGGTTACGTACGTCGAGCTTGTGGAAGATCTCGCTCATGTGCGCCTTGACGGTGCGCTCCTGGATGTCGAGTTCATCGGCGATCTGCTTGTTCAGCCGGCCATCGGCCACCATCGCCAGGACTCGAAACTGCTGCGGAGTGAGTGCTGCGATGCGTCGGGCCAGCTGGCGATCGTGGTTATTGTCGATCATGCCGGCGACGGTTCGGGCCAGATGCGGCGGCACGTACTCGCGACAGTCCAGAACGGTATGCAGGGCGGTGGTCAGCTCATCCAGTCCGGCGCTTTTCGGGATGAAGCCGGCCGCGCCGTGATCAAGCGCGCGTCGAATCACTTGCGGATCCTCATTGGCCGAGACCACGACCACGGCGACCGCCGGATACCGGCAGCGGATTGAGGCCAGTCCGGCCAGGCCATGGTTACCGGGCATGTGCAGGTCGAGCAGGACCAGGTCAAGGTCTTCATGAGCTTCCAGGCACGCAAAGCTTTCGGGCAGATCCCGTGCCTGAAGAATCTCGGCGTCGTCCAGACATCCACGCAGTGCCTGAACCAGCGCGCTGCGAAACAGCGGATGATCGTCGGCGATCAGAACGCGGGTGGACACGTGGCGTTGCGTCTTACTGAACGGTCCAGCCGCCGTCGACAACGATGGCTTGGCCGGTGATATTTCGGGCCGCCGGCGAGAGCAGGAAGGCGGCGATGCCGGCCAGCTCCTCAAAGCTGATGAAAACGCCTTTGGGCATTGGCTTGAGCATGATCGTCTCGACAACTTCATCTTCGGAGATACCGTGAGCCCGAGCCTGATCCGCAATCTGCTTTTCCACCAGCGGCGTCTTGACGTAGGTCGGACAAACCGTGTTGATAGTGATGTCGGTATCGGCGGTCTCCAGGGCCAGAACCCGAGAAAAGCCGATCAGGCCGTGCTTGGCCGAGACGTAGGCACTCTTGTACGCGCTGGCGACCAGTGAATGAATCGAGCCGATATTGATGATGCGCCCAAAGCCCTGCTCACGCATGCCCGGCAGCAAGGCTCGGGTGAGCCGGGCGACCCCGATCAGCATCACCTGGACCAGCAGCTCCCACTTTTCCATGGGAAAGGTCTCCAGCGCCTCGACGTGCTGCAGCCCGGCGTTGTTGACCAGCACTTCGACAGGTTGATCCAGCTGCGAGAGCAGCGCCTTCAGCGAAGCCTCGGAGGTCACGTCCAGGCCAAGAGCTGTGGCGCGGCCGCCGGCGGATATGATCCGGTCCGCGACCGCGCGCGCGGCGGGTTCGTTGAGATCGGTGACCACCAAATGGTGGCCATATGCGGCGAGTTCCATGGCGATGCCGGCACCAATTCCGCTGCCCGCGCCGGTCACCAGGATACGTCTGGAGGTGTCTTTCAGTGCCATTTTGTTCGTCCGTCAGACCTGGAAGCCGAGCTCAAGATTATCAGCTAGGACATGCATCAGGGCCTGTACCAAAGTCCATTGTCGCTGGGCCGCAGTCTGTTAGGCTCCAGTTTCTCGGTATCGGATCAGGACAAACACGTCAATGTTCGGTCATCAAACCAGACTGCTGGCTCTGTCTGGCTGCTTGCTCGCCGCGGTCGGAGCGCCGGCGGCGGATTACGAGGTACTGCGTTCCGAAACCACGGAGTACTCGGCCGCCAGCGATCTTTTGAGCGCGGGCCTGGGCCTTGCCGGCCTGCAGGCGATCGCGCCGGTCTTCGCGGATCCGCAGGCGCCGACCGCCGAAGAATTGCGCCGTCTCGCCATTCACAACGCATGGAACGCGTTGGCGGTGCTGGCGCCGTCTGGCGGCCTGGGGACGGGTGCGTTGTTCAATGATCTGCCGCCGGTCCCCGGACGGGAAACCTCCGCGCTGCTGCGCCTGCGGCAGGCCAGTCATCCTTTTCGGGTCCTGGTGCAGGTGCCTGAGAGCCTGGCGCGCGATCCGGCATGTTTGCTGGTCGCGCCCGCATCGGGTTCGCGCGGTGTTTACGGCGCCATTCAGCTTGCCGGTCCGGCCGGGCTGCTGCGGGGCTGCGCGGTGGTTTACACCGACAAGGGTGCTGGGACCGATTTCCAGACCTTCGACGACGCCCGAACGCCGGATCTGATGGGCAGAAGGGTCGACGCGGCAGATCGGCCACTGTCCTTTGATTTGGCGGCGCCGGCCGACCGCACCGATACGCGCGTTGCCGTCAAACACGTTCACTCGGGTGACCACCCCGAGGCTGACTGGGGTCGCCACGTCTTGGCCGCGGCTGCGTTTGGACGTGCACAGCTGCGCGAGATTCTGGGCGCGGAGGTTTCGATTCGGGTGCTGGCGGTCGGCCTGTCCAACGGCGGCGGAGCCGTCTTGCGCGCGGCCGAGGGCGACACCGAGGCCGTGCTTGACGCCGTGGTCGCGGTCATGCCCAACGTTACCGCGCCGGGTCAGCGCCCGCTTTTCGACTATGCCACGTTGGCAGCACTCTACCAGCCGTGCACGCTGGCCGACGCCGAAAGAACGCTGAGCCTGCCGCTGGGCAACCCGCTGCTCACGCTGATCGGTCAACAGCGCTGCAACAGCCTTTTGGCCGCCGGCCTGCTGAATGAGGCCACCGCCGAAGCGGCCACGCAAATGCTGCTGGAAGCGGGTTTCGACGATGCGGCGCTTCGTCTATCTGCATCTAACGTGGCGCTGGATTTATGGCGGATCGTGGCCAGCAGCTATGCCTCGGCTTACTTGCGGCGGGGGGCCGGCGACATGCCCTGCGGCTATGCCTTAAACGCGGTCGGTGCCGATGACGGGCAGCGCGCCGCCTGGTGGGCGACCCACTCCGGCATCGGGCCCGGCGGCGGAATTGTTCTTGCAGATGATTTGGCCGAAGGCGACGATGGCACGCTGCCCGGCCTGAGGTGCTTGCGCGCCCTGTGGACGGGCGACAATTCGGATAGCACCGAGCTGCGCGCGGCGGTCGAACAGACCCGGGCCACCGCCCGCTTGCCAGAGATTCCGGTCTTGATCGTGCACGGTCGCGAAGACGGGTTGATTCCTGCGGCACTCAGCAGTCGGCCCTATGTGGCGGCAGCCCGCGACCGCGGTGCGACGGCGTTGGCCTATTGGGAGGTCGACCGGGCCCAGCATTTCGATGTTTTGAAGAACGTACCCGGGCTCGGCGAGCGACTGGTTCCGATCCTGCCCTACGGCTGGGCGGCCATCAAGCATGTGTTTCAGGTGCTTGAGGGGGAGCGCGAACTCGGTCCGGATCGCGCCTTCGAACCGTCCCCGGCGCAGGCCCCATTGACGCTTCAGGGCATGGGTTTGGCCGATTGATGGCCGCGGGCTTTGCGTCCGCTCAGGCATACTGCCTGCATGGCAAGCCGATTCAAAAAGGTCCTGGTTCAGTCGGCGCGTCGATGGATTGGCATTTTTAGGCTTGCAGGGGCGAACTGGCTGGAAAGTCAGGCGTTCATTTACGCAGCCGCGCTGGCTTTCTTCACCGTCTTTTCCATGGCGCCCGTGGTGATTCTCGTGGTCGCAGTCGCCGGCGTGTTCCTGGGCGAGATGGCGGCTCGCGGCCAGATCTTTGACCAACTGAGCGATGTGCTTGGCCCCGAGGCGGCCGAAGTGGTGCAAACCGCGGTCATCAACTCGCAGATCGACCAAAGTGGGCTGCTACCCACGCTGATGGGACTGGCCGCCACCGTGGTTGGGGCGACCACCGTCTTTGCCCAGCTCCAGCAGTCGCTAAACCAGATCTGGGATGTGGCGCCCAAACCGTCGCGCAGCAGCCTTTGGCTATTCTTGCGGGCCCGGGTCCTGTCGCTGACCATTGTGCTGGCGCTGGGCTTCGTGTTGTTGGTCTCGCTTGTGCTTAGCGTCGCTTTGCGCACGATCATGGCCTATGCCGAGCAGTGGCTTCCAGTCCCGGGCTGGCTGATAGTGTGCCTTGAAGTCTCGCTGTCTCTGGCCGTCGTGACCGGCCTGTTCGCGGCCATGTTCAAGATTTTGCCGGACGTCGTTCTCGCCTGGCGCGACGTGGTCGTGGGCGCGCTGGTGACCGCAGTGCTGTTCACCCTCGGTCGATCGTTGATTGCAATCTACCTGGCTCAGGGAGCAACCTCTTCGGCGTATGGAGCTGCAGGATCGCTGGTACTGCTGCTGCTGTGGGTCAACTACTCGTCCCTGATCCTGCTGTTTGGCGCGGCGCTGACTCGAGCCCACTGCGATGCCCGGGGCGTTGTTGTCCGACCGACGCCGAGCGCGGTCCGGGTCCGGCGCGAGCTGCTGGAACCGCACTGAGTTTTGCAAAATGCGGACGATTGGCGCAGACTGATCGGCGAATTAAAATGCTGCCGAGGAGCCAAGCGCAATGCGAGACAAAGACTTGCCGGATCCGGCCGAGCGTTTTTCCGAAGAAACGCTCAAGAAAGCCGAAGAGATGTGCAGCGGACTGTCGCTTTCGCTGTCGATCGACAAGCGCGGCGAGGCGTCGTTTTACAACGGCGCGGTCAAGGCGCTGGATACGGTTGCACAACGCGAGTTCCTGGTTACGGTTTGCGATGTCAACGGTCAGCCCTGGTACACCTTGATCAGCAGCGATCCCCTGCCGGTCAGCAGTCAGGGTTTGCTGGTTTTCAAGGTCGCTCTGGCCGAGGACAGACGCTTTCTCGGCAAACTGATGGAGGGACGGCCCGGGCTTCGCGAGGCAGATGCCGGGGATCGCTATTTCACAATTTTCGAGCCGCTTGAGGACGCTCGACCTCGCTGACCAGCGCCTGGGCGTTGTCCCTCGCCCCAGTCGGCAGGTTTTTCCTGAACAGGATCATGACGATGGCGGCGAGCCAGGTCGCACAGACGAGTTCGATGGCCATTGATCCGTAGTAGATGCCCGGAACACCGATTACGGGCGGAAGCAGCAGCATGACCGGCACGTACAGCAATAGCTGGCGCGAAATCGACACGGTGGTTGCCTTCCCGGGCTGCTCAATCGCCGGCAGCAGCGCCAGGGTGGTGAATACCAGCGGAAGCAGGGGCAGCGGAAGAATCAGAATGCGAAACAGCGTCAGGTCATGCTCACTGAACACCGCGCCGGGCAGCATCAGTCCCAGGGTCTGTCCCGGATACAGCGCCATCAGCGCCCAGATCGGAATGATCAGCAGCGCGCCGGCCTGGACGAAGGTCCAGTAGCAGGTTCTGACCCGCTGCCATTGCCCGGCCCCATAGTTGAAGCCGGCCACCGGCTGGAACGCGCGCATCATGCCGAACAGCGGCGTGAGCATGAAGATCATGATCCGCCATGCCGCGCCATAAAAGGCAATATCGGATTCGGTACCGACCCGGCTGAGCACGTTAAACACCACGATCGCCTGAACCACGCCCATGCTGCTCATGATCATGGCCGGTGTGCCCAGACGCACAATGCGCCGGGTCAACGCCCGCGGCAGTCCGAGATAGTAAGCATCGACCGGATAGCTCGCCTGGCCGCGGGCATAGCGACGCCAGACCAGCCAGGCGCCTACGGCGTTGCCGAGATTGGTGGCCCAGGCCGCGCCGGCCACGCCCATGTCGAACACCACGATCAGCAGTGGGGTCAGCACCATGTTGACCAAAAGCCCGATTCCCATGTAAAGCGCGGCCAGCTTCATCCGGCCTTCGCCGCGCAGGAGCATGTTCAGGGTCATGCCGGCCAGGGCGCCGATGCTGCCGATGGCCGAGGCGCGCAGGTAGTCGGCTGCGATCGGCACCAGCGCATCGCGTGCGCCCATGCCGCGCACCAGGGTCTCTGAAAACAGGCCGCCGAGCAGGCCGTAAATCAGCGCCAGGGCGGCGGTGATGGTCAGCGCGGTGCCGGGCAGACGCCGCAGGGTGTCCTGGTCGCCCCGGCCGATGGCGATCGACAAGGCGACGCCGCCGCCAATGCCGGCCAGCGAGCCCAGGCCCAGGGTGATCTGGGTCAGCGGGTAGGCCATGACCGCGCCGGCCAGGGCTTGCTGTCCGAGCAGCCGGCCGATGTAGACCGCATCAAGCATGGCATTGAGACCGAACAGCATGATCGCGGCCACGGCCGGCCAGCTCATTTCCCAGGCCACCCGCCAGGGATGGCCGTTGAGAATCAGATCCGCTTGCGGATCGTCGCGAAGAATCGCCATGCCCGGACCGCGCCCTGGCGTTTTCAGGCGCCGGTGCGGAGAATGCGGACCGGCGGCGTGGCCAGAACCGACCGGTTGCCGGCCCAGCCGCTGCCGACCACCAGCACCGCAGCGACGAAAAAGCCGGCTGCGAACAGCAGCGGCGACGGGCGATAGGCAAACTCGAACATCTCTTTGGCCAGCAACCAGCCGGTCACCGCCGAGCCCAGGGTGGCCAAAAGCGCAGCAATGACCGCCATGACGCCGTACTCGATGAGCAGGCCGCGCCGGACCATGGCGTTGTCAGCGCCCAGGGTGCGGATCAGTGCTGATTCCTGGCGACGCTCGTCGCGGGTGGATTCCAGGGCGGCCAGCAGAACCACCAGCCCGGCCAGCAGGGTAAAGGCGAAAACCACCTGGGCGGCCCGGCTGACCTGGTCGATGATCTCTCCCACCCGTTCGATCAGGGCGCCAACGTCGATGATTGAAAGGTTGGGAAACGCACGGGTCACGGCGCGCAGGTCGGCGCTGATCGGATCGGCCAGGTAGAAGCTGGCAATGTACTGGTGCGGCAGCGCCTCGGCGGCCTCCGGTGTGAGCAGGATGAAGAAATTCACGTTGAAGGAGTTCCAGTCGACTTCGCGGATACTGGTGACCGTGGCCGTGAAGCGACTGGCGCCGGACTCAAAGCTCAGCTCGTCGCCCAGGCCCACGCCGAGATTCTCCGCCCACATCTGGGCCAGCGAGACCTCGCCGCTGGCGGTGGACGAAAAGAATTCGCCGGCAACAATTTCGTTGGCTGGCGGCAGCGCGTCGATCCAGGAGACGTTGACCTGTCCGGCCATGCGGTGGTCCGGCGGCGCCTCGCCGTTGATGGCCACCAGGTTGGCGTTGGCCATCGGGCCAAGCTGGAGATTCCGGGCGCCCTGGTCGGACAGGGCTTGTCGAGCTGACTCCACCTGTTCGGGCTGGATGTTGATGATGAAATGATCAGGCGTGTCCGGCGGCAGACTGCCGCGCCACTGCTCCATCAGCTCAGCCCTGACCACCACCAGCAGCAGGAGGGCCATCAAACCCAGCCCCAGGGCGGTGACCTGGACGATGCCGCCGCCGCGCCGGCGTTGCAGCCCGGCCAGACCGAAGCGCCACGCGGCGCGCGCTCGTCGAGCCAAAACGCCGGACCCCAGCATGGCCAGCCAGCCGGCCAGGGCCAGGCTGCCAGCCAGGGCGGCGCTGCCACCCAGAACGATGGCAGCCAGGCGGGCATCGCCCAGCTGCACGACCGGAATGGTCAGTGCCCCAAGCACCGGAACCAGCCAGAGCAGCCCTGACAACCCGGGGCGGGTGTCCAGCGAACGGTTGAGAATGCGCATGGTTGGAACCTTGCGCAGGCTGAGCAGCGGCGGCAGGGCGAACCCGGCCGCCAGCAGCAGGGTGAACAGCCCACTGCTCAGGACCGGCCAAAGGCGAGCAGCCGGCAGCGCCGTTTCCGGTCCTTGGGCCAGAATCTCGGCGATCATGCCCTGGGCGGCCCAGCCCAGCGCGCCGCCGAGGGCGATCGAAACCAGCACCAGGTAGAGCAGCAGCAGACTCAAGGCCTTCATGATTTCGCTGGAGCTGGCGCCGAAGGTCTTCAGCAGGGCGACCAGGTCGCGCTGCGCGGCCGAAAAACGCAGGGCCGAGAGAAGAATGGCGACGGCGGCGAGAATGACCGCGGTCAGAGCGGCAATGCCGAGGAAGCGCCTGGCCTGGGTGAGGGCCAGCCCGGTTCGGTCCTCGGCGTCGGAGACCGTGATCAGCCGCTGTCGGTCCTCGCGCTCGTCGGCAAACCACTGGCGAAACTGTGTCAGGGCCTGCTCTTCGCCGGCCAGCAGCATACGGTAGCGGGCTCTTGAGCCAGGGCCGAGCAATTCGCTGGCCAGCAGGTCGTCGATGTGCATCATCAGGCGCGGGGCGAAGCTGAAGCCGCCGCCTGCGCGATCCGGCTCGTAGGTCAGAATGGCGGTCACGGGCACTTGCAGCGTTCCGATTTCGGCCTGCTGCCCGACTTCGGCCTCCAGAGCGCGCTGCGCGCGCGGATCCATCCACGCGCTGCCACGCTCGGGGCCGCGCGCTCGGCCCTGGTCTTCTGCGCTGGCCGAAATCGCGACTTGCAATTGGCCGCGCAGGGGGTAGGCATCGCTGACGGCCTTGACGTCAACCAGCTGACTTTGCTCGCCGACGAAGAGGGCAGTGCTGACGCTGATGACCTCGGCCGTCTCCAGTCCGAGCATTCGGGCCTGCTCGAAGAACCGGGGCGAAACACGCGCTTGGCCGGCGACGACCAGGTCAGCCGCCAACGCCTCGCCGGCCTGGCGTTCCAGGGCTCGTCCGACTCGATCGGTGAAGCTGCCCACCGCGACCAGCGCGGCGGTGGCGACGATCAGTCCGGAAGCCAGGATCAGCAGCGCGCCGGACCGGCCCTGACGCAGCAGCAGTCTGGCCGACAGGGCGAAGGTGTTCACGTGGGTTGACCACCTTCGACCAGCTGCAGTCGTCGGTCGCCGGGGGGTGGGGCGGATTGGACCAGGCACCCGTCCTCGATTTCCTCGACCCGGGCGCAGCGTCTGGCCAGGGTCAGATCATGGGTCACAAGCACCAGCGCGGTGCCGTGATCGCGATTGATGCCGAACAGCAGATCGGCAATCGACTGGCCGGTGTGTCGGTCCAGGTTGCCGGTCGGTTCGTCGGCGAACAAAATGTCGGGGCCGCTGGCGAATGCCCGGGCAATCGCGACCCGCTGCTGTTCCCCGCCCGACATCTGGCGCGGGTAGTGGTCAACGCGATGCTGGAGTCCAACCTGCTCCAGCGCATCAAGAGCGCGCGCTCGGGCCGGGTCAAGCCCGGCAATCTCGAGCGCTAGCATGACGTTTTCCAAGGCGGTCAGGCTGGGCAGCAAGTGAAATGACTGAAACACGAATCCCACCTTGCGCCGGCGCAGACGCGCGCGGGCATTCTCGTCGAGATGGTTAAGCTTCTCGCCGGCCAGCCAGACCTCGCCGCCGGTCGGGGTTTCCAGGCCCGCCAGTAGCCCGAGCAGGGTGGTCTTGCCGGACCCGGAAGCACCGACAATGGCCAGCGTTTCCCCGCTCTTCAGGTCCAGGCTGATATCGTTGAGAATCTCGAGTGGACCGCCCGGAGCCTGGACGGAAAAACTCACCTTGCGGCAAACCAGAATGGACTGACTTGAAGTGCTCATTATTTTTCGAAATGCCCTGATTGCCGGTTTGTTGAGCCTGCTGGCCGCTTCTGCGCCAGCGTTGGCCGAGACTGCCGACCGCCTGTTGATCGTGGGCGATAGTTTGTCAGATGCTTACGAGATGCCGCGTGAATCGGGTTGGGCGTTCCTGCTGGCCCAGCGCCTGGATGGCGACTATGAAGTGATCAACGCCAGCATTTCTGGTGAGACCAGCGCCGGGGGGCTGACCCGCCTGGAAGGTTTGCTGGAGCGCCATGAGCCGGGCCGGCTGCTGATCGTCCTCGGCGGTAACGACGGTTTGCGAGCTCTCAGTCCGGCCCAGCTGCAGTCCAATCTTGACGCCATGATCAGGCAGGCGCTCTCGGCCGGGGTGGACGTGGCGCTGATGCAGATTCGCCTGCCCCCGAACCTCGGTCCGGCGTACCTGAGTCGCTTTGAGGCCGTCTATCCGACCCTGGCCGAGCGCCATGATGTCCCTCTGCTGCCGTTTTTTCTTGAAAACCTGTTTGACCGGCCCGGTATGATGATGGACGATGGCATCCATCCCAGCGAATCGGCCCAGCCGCTGATGCTCGATCAGGTCTGGCCTGCGCTTCGGGCGTGGCTGGGCGTCGACGCACCGTCCAGCACCGGATTGAAATAAGATGCCGGTACAAATTTTCTTTGGATATCTGGCCGATGAGTGAACGCGAGATCATGGAGTACGACGTGGTCGTGGTCGGCGCCGGTCCGTCCGGCCTGGCGTGCGCGATTCGACTCAAGCAACTCAATGCGGACCTTAACGTCTGCGTGATCGAAAAGGCTTCGGAGATCGGAGCGCATATCCTGTCCGGCGCCGTGATCGAGCCACAACCGCTCGATGAATTGATCCCCGGGTGGCGCGATGATCCGCCTCCGATCTGCGTGCCGGCCAAGCGCGATGAGTTTTTACTGTTGTCCAGGACAGGCAAGCGCAAGCTGCCAACGCCACCGCAGCAGAATAATCATGGCAACTATATCGTCTCGCTGGGCGCAACCTGCGCCTGGCTCGCGCCGAAGGCAGAAGCGCTGGGCGTGGACCTGTTTCCGGGTTTCGCCGCGGCCGAGTTGGCGTACAACAAAGACGACGCGGTTAGCGGTGTGATCATCGGCGACATGGGCGTTGACCGCGCGGGGCAGGAAAAAGACAGCTATGTGCAGGGGATCGAGATTCGCGCCGCCGTCACCGTTTTAAGCGAGGGTGCTCGGGGGCATTTGAGCAAGCGTGCCATCAAGAAATTCGGTCTGGATCGCGACAGCGACCCGCAGACTTACGCCATCGGCATGAAGGAACTCTGGCAACTGCCGGCCGGCCGCGGAGAGCCGGGCCTGATCCAGCACAGCGTGGGCTGGCCGCTGCCGAAGCAGATTTATGGCGGCAGTTTCGTGTACCACTTGGACAAAGATCGGGTCGCGGTGGGTTTCGTCTGCGCGCTGGACTACCAGGATCCGAAGTTCGTGCCTTTCGAGGCCTTCCAGCAGTTCAAGCATCATCCATCCATGCGCGCGTTGCTGGCTGATGGCGAGATTCTCTCTGCGGGCGCTCGCGCGCTGGTCGAAGGCGGATACCAGTCGCTGCCGCGCGTGGAAATGCCGGGCGCGCTGCTGATCGGTGACGCTGCAGGGCTTTTGAACGTGCCCAAGATCAAAGGCACGCACCAGGCCCTGCGCTCGGGCATGCTCGCAGCCGAGCACCTCGCCGAAAGTCTGGATAGCGCGGGCTTCAATGCTCGCCTTCGCGAATCGGTCGTTGTTTCCGAACTCAAGAAGGTCCGAAATATCCGACCCGGTTTCCAGAAAGGCCTGTGGCGCGGGATGACCACTGCCGCGATTGAAACCGCCACCGCCGGTAAGCTGCCTCGCACGCTGGCCAATCACGCCGACCATGCCCAGTACCAGCGGCTGGAGCAGGGCGGGTTCGACTATGCCTGGGTTGAGCGAGATCTGCCGCCGCGCGATCGCCTGGCCTCGGTTTACTTTGCATCGACCGAGCACGACGAAGACCAGCCGGTGCATCTGAAAATTATCGATCCGGACGTGTGTTTCACCCAGTGCGAAGCCGAGTTTGGCAACCCCTGCACCCGCTTCTGTCCGGCCAGCGTCTACGAAAAGGTCGAGGATGAAAACGGCAAGCGAATTCAGATCAATGCAGCCAACTGCGTTCACTGCAAGACCTGTGACATCGCCGATCCCTATCAGGTGATCAACTGGGTGACCCCGGAGGGTGGGTCGGGACCCAACTACTCCAACCTGTGAACCGATCCTTTCATTTTTCTCTCGGAGCTCGGGTATGAGCAATTCCTTCGGACGCGTGCTGTGCGTGACCACCTTCGGCGAGAGCCACGGTCCGGCGATCGGCTGCGTGATCGATGGGTTCCCACCGGGTCTGGAGATCGCCCCCGAGGAAATTCGGGCCGAGTTGATGCGTCGGGCGACGGGGCAAAGTCGCTGGACCTCCCAACGCCAGGAGGCCGAGGATGTGCAGATTCTGTCGGGCATGTTCGAGGGCCGAACGACGGGAACGCCGATCGCCTTGCTGATCTACAACACCGATGCGCGCTCCAAGGATTACAGCCGCATCGCCGCCCAGTTCCGCCCGGGGCATGCCGACTACACCTATCATCATAAATATGGGGTTCGTGACTACCGCGGCGGTGGTCGCTCCTCGGCACGCGAGACGGCGATGCGGGTTGCCGCCGCTGCGCTGGCGAGGAAATATCTGAAGCAGCAGCTGGGGGTGGAGATCATCGGCTGGCTGGCGCAGCTCGGGGAGGAAGTGTGTGACCAACGGTTTGATGCCGAGGTGATCAATACCAATCCGTTCTTCTGCCCCGATGCCGAGCGCGTTCCCGCGCTTGAGGATTATATGAAGCGCTTGTGGAAGTCGGGCGACTCTGTTGGCGCCCTGGTCAAGGCGCGGGCCACCGGGGTTCCAGTGGGCCTGGGCGCGCCGGTGTATGCCAAGCTCGACGGTGATTTGGCCGCCGCAATGATGAGCATCAACGCGGTCAAGGGCGTTGAGATCGGCGCCGGCTTCGGGTCAGTCGCCCAGAAAGGCACGGTTCATCGCGATGAAATCACTCCGGCGGGCTTCGAATCCAATCACGCCGGTGGGGTTCTTGGCGGGATTTCGACCGGTCAGCCGGTCGAACTGGCGGTGGCTTTCAAGCCGACCTCGTCGCTGCGCCTGCCCGGCCGCACAGTCGATGCCGAAGGCCAGCCGGTCGAGATCGTCACCACCGGACGCCACGATCCCTGCGTCGGGATTCGCGCCATTCCCATCGTCGAGGCCATGCTGGCGCTGACCATTATGGATCATTACCTGCTGCACCGGGCCCAGTGCGCCGACGTACCGGCCCAGACCCCGCGCATTCCGACCTGACTAACGACTCCGGCCTCCCAGCGGGACCGTGAAAGGCTCGATCGGGTCTTTCTCGGGCAAGCGGCTTGGATCTGCGCTAACCTGCGCATCGGTCGCCTATCTTTCACAAGCATTGAGGCTCGAGGTGTTTTTATGATGACCCGCAAAGACGGCTATCGCGTGGCCGTCGTCGGCGCGACCGGCGCCGTCGGTGAAGCGATGCTGGAGATTCTGGATCAGCGCAAGTTTCCGATCAGCGAAGTTGCGGCCCTGGCCAGCAGCCGATCGGTCGGTCGAGAAGTCAGCTTCGGCCGTCGCTCGCTGATCGTCGATGACCTGGCAACGTTCGAGTTTTCCGGCTGGGACTTTGCCCTCTTTTCGGCCGGCGGGTCGGTTTCGGCCAAGCACGCGCCGCGTGCGGCCAAGGCCGGCTGTACGGTGATCGACAACACCTCTCACTTTCGCCTGAAGCCCGCGGTCCCGCTGGTGGTGCCGGAAGTCAACGGTGCCGTCCTGGACGATTTTGCGGGCGGCGGCATCATCGCCAATCCGAACTGCTCAACCATACAGATGCTGGTGGCCATCGCGCCGATTTACCGGCGCTACGGCATTCGCAGAATCAATGTCGCAACCTACCAATCCGTTTCCGGGGCGGGCAAGAGCGCTATGGAGGAGTTGGGTCGCCAGAGCATGGACCGCTTCAACTTCCGCGATCCGGAGCCGAAGGCCTTCGCCGCGCCAATTGCCTTCAACGTGATCGCCGAAATCGACGTGCTGGAAAAGAACGGCTACACCAAAGAAGAGATGAAGATGCACAACGAGACCCGGCGCATCCTTGATGACGACGAGCTGGCCGTCAATGCCACCGCGGTGCGCGTTCCGGTCTTCATGGGTCACGGAGAGGCGGTTCACCTGGAAACCCGCGATCCGTTTGAGCTTGATGACGTGCGCAAGTTATTGGCCGAGGCGCCTGGCCTGCAGCTGGCCCCCGACAAGGAGCGGGTCACCCCGCTGACGCATGCCGCTGGCCAGGACGAGGTGTTTGTCGGGCGGCTGCGCCGGGACTTGTCACATCCGCAAGGACTGGACATGTGGGTGGTCGCCGACAACGTGCGCAAGGGTGCTGCACTGAATGCGGTGCAGATCGCCGAGTATCTGATCGGACGGAGATGAACGGCAGGTTTGACGAGGGACTTTCTGCCGCTGCGCCGGTCGCCTCAGGGTTGCTATACTCCGGGCTATTAGTGGCTGGTCTGCAGAAGAGGGATTCCGCGCCATGATTTTTGCCAAAGCAAGAATGGGCTTGACGGTCGCGCTGGTCGTAACCGTGTTGTTCTGCCAGTCGGCGTCGGCCAGTATCGGGCTGGGCGAAGCTCGAGTGCAATCATTCCTGGGACAGAACCTGGACGTTCGTATTGCGCTGGTCCAGTCCGGCGAATCGGTCCTTGAGGCGATGGAGGTCTCCGTCGCTTCGGCCGAGGACCATGCCCGGCTGGGCGTGCCCTCCGAAGCTCTGGCGCTGGGGTTGAGCGCGACCCTGGATCTGGCCGCAGACCCTCCGGTCATCCGCTTGAGATCCAGCCGTCCGGTGACCGAGCCCTTCGTCCAGGTGCTGCTCAACGCGCGCTGGGCCAGTGGTCGCCTTCTGCGCGAATACACCTTGTTCTTGGATCCCCCTGCGGTCCCAGTCGCTCCCCCGGTTCGCCGAGCTGAAGCGCCTGCGGTGACGGCCTCGAATCCAGTTCCGGTTCCGGAACCGCTTGCCGAACCTGAGATCGAGGAAGCCGAGCCCCAGCCAGCAGCGCAGCAACCGGTCCTGTCGCGTCCTGAACCGGACGTCGTTGACGCCCAGCAGCCGTCCAGTCTGGTGGTCCAGAATGGACAAACGCTCTGGTCGATTGCGGCCGACTGGCGACCCGATGGCAGCCTGACCATGAATCAGGCCATGCTCGCGATTCTGGACAGCAATCCGGATGCGTTCATCGGCGACAACGTCAATCGGCTGAGGCGCGGGGCGAGGCTGATCCTGCCCCAGATCGATGCCGCGCGGTCCATCCCGGCTGCCGAGGCGGCCCGCAGGGTGCGTGAACAAACGCAGGCCTGGGAAGCACGGCGTAGCGCCCCCCTGGCCGAACCGGCCGATTCGGCAGCGGTGGTCCCCGAACCAGTGGTCCCGGAGCCTGAACGCGTTGAGCCCACGCCCGAGACGCTGGAGCCAGAGCCGGCTGTGACCGAGACTGCTGACGGTCCCGCCTTGACCGATCCGGACGCAGTTGAAACGGCGGAGATTGAATCGCCGCCAGAGGATTCCGTTGCTGATCCGGCGTCGATTCCGCGGCTGGAACTGGCACCGCCGGATGAGGACGTTGTGGCCGAAGCAGCAGCCATCGATGCCGAACGCCAGCGTCTGAGCGGACAGCTGGCGGAACTTGAGTCCGACATTGCGCTGGACGGTCTGCAAAGCGCGGAAACCGATGCGCTGGTCGATCAGATCACGCAGGCGATTGAGTCCGGCGACACCGGTGGCTTGATGGTGGCCAGCGAGGATCTGGCGAGGCTGGAAGAGCAGCTACGCGAGGCCCGTGAAGTCCGGGAGGCTGAGCAGAACAGGGCGATCGCGGCAGAGCCCGTCCAGACACCGATCGCGGCAGCGCCCGAACCGGCCGCCGCGGCGCCGGCGTCGTTCGTCCAGCGCTGGATGTGGCCTCTGATTGCGGTGGTTGTTGGTCTGATCGTGCTGGCGATGCTGATTGCCTTCCGCCGGAGCCGCGCGGCCCGGTCCGAAGATACGCCGGTGAGCGAAGAAAGTAACGACCGGACGTCCGGGAGCAGTGCGCGGGAAGATCAGGTTGCGGAATCGACAAGCAGCGAGCCCGACATGGACGATCAGGATCAGGATGCCCAGGCGGCGGCTTTGATGGGAATCCTCAGCCGGGAGGATGAAGAGGAAGAGTCTTACCGTACCCGGCTGACCTCGGAGGCCGAGCCGCAGGCCATGACGGCGTCTGATCGCGACGACGGAGCGCCTGACCTGGCTCGCTTGTCAGACCGCCTTGATCCTGAAGAGCGGGGTGAAGCGCCGTCGGCTGAGCCGATTCCCGAGACCCTCGCCATTGAAGACGAAGACATTGAAACGCTGTTTGCGTCCAGCGAGCCGGCCGAGCTCGAAATCCGAGAAGACCCGGAAGACGGAGCGGGCGAACCGCTGACCTTGGACTTTGAAGCGACCGAGCAGGGGTCTGATGCGGCCGGACGGCTGGAAGAAGACGAACCAGTGTTCTCTGAAGAGCAGGCGGAGTCCGCGTTGGATTCACCTTCGACCGAACCCGCTGACGCGGATGAGCCTCGGATCAGTATTGCCGATCCTGAAATCGATGATTTGGATGACGGCGCGGAGACCGGCGCGTCATCGGCGCCGACGTCAGAGGAGCCCGACTGGTTTGCGCTCGAGAATACCGAGGACGACACCAGCCCGGCGACCGAGGAAGCGCCCCGGCCATCGGATGAGGAACCCGTCCTTGGCGACGAGGACGCAGAGGTCAAGCTCGACCTTGCCCGGGCCTACATTTCCATGGAAGATCCGGACTCTGCGCGCACTTTGCTCGACGAGGTGCTGAGCGATGGCTCACCGAGCCATCGGGAGCAGGCTCAGAAATTGTTGGACTCGCTCAGATAAAGGCATGCGGCTGGCTGCCGGGGTCGAGTATGACGGCAGCGGGTTCTTCGGCTGGCAGCGCCAGCGCCAGTCTCCGACAGTCCAGGCCTGTCTGGAGGATGCGCTGGCCGGAGTCGCCGATCATCCGCTGCAGGTTCACTGTGCCGGTCGGACTGACACCGGCGTTCATGCGCGCTGTCAGGTCGTGCATTTCGACTCCGAGGCTGACCGGACCGAGCGCGCCTGGGTGCTCGGTGCCAACACCCACTTGCCGGCCGGGATTTCCGTGCTTTGGGTGCGCCCGGTCCCGGACGATTTTCACGCCCGCTTCTCGGCGCGCCGAAGACGGTATCAGTACCACATACTGAATCGCTGGGTGCGTCCGGCAATCGATCGGCGACGGACCGCCTGGGTTCGCCGTCCTCTGGACGCTGCTGCCATGCAAGAGGCAGCAGTCCAGCTCCTCGGAGAACATGATTTTTCAAGCTTCCGGGCCGCAGGTTGCCAGGCGCGCTCGCCGATTCGCACGGTTCATGCGACCCGCGTGATCCGGCAGGGTGCGGCGCTTTACTTCGATATTGAAGCCAACGCCTTTGTCTACCATATGGTGCGCAACATTGTCGGTTCTCTGCTGGCAGTGGGGCGAGGTCAGCAATCGCCGGGTTGGATCGGCGAGCTGTTGCGTGCTCGTGATCGCTCGGTCGCCGGCGTGACCGCGCCTGCTCAAGGGCTGTACTTCATTGGCCCGAGTTATCCTGACTTTCCCGAACTGCCAACCCACGAGGAGATCGCATTTCCTTCATGATCAGGGTCAAGATTTGCGGCATTACCTCCACCGAAGACGCAGCGGCCGCGGCCTCAGCCGGTGTCGACGCGATCGGCCTGGTATTCGTTCCGGCCAGTCGGCGCTGCGTCGACCCGGCCCGAGCCTATTCGATCTGCCGGGCGCTGCCGCCATTCGTGACGCGGGTAGGGCTGTTCATGGACGCCCGCCCGGAACAGATCGAGGCGGTGATTGCGCAGGTGCCGCTGGACTGTTTGCAGTTTCATGGCCATGAGTCGGCCGAGGACTGCGCCGCTTACGGTCGCCCCTGGATCAAAGCGCTGGCCATGGGTGGGGCCGCGCTACCGGACTGGCAGGCCTTTTCGGGTGCTGATGCCTTGTTGCTGGATTCACACGGCGGGGGCAAGCTGGGGGGGTCAGGAGAGACGTTCGACTGGAATCGCGTGCCCGCGCTCGCCCGGCCCTGGATTTTGGCCGGCGGTTTGGACCCGCAAAACGTCGGCCAGGCCTGTCAGCGCCTTCGGCCCGATGCGGTGGATGTGTCGAGCGGGGTGGAGATTCGGCCCGGAATCAAGGATCATAAGGCAATGAAAGAATTTATCAAGGCGGTCAGACATGCTTGAAGCACTGCAGCGGCTGGACCCGGAAACGCAGGTTCCGGATGCGTCCGGACACTTTGGGATTTTCGGCGGGAAATTCGTTTCTGAAACCCTCATGCCGGCACTTGAGGAACTCGATGAGGCCTGGCGCCGTTACCTCAAGGATCCTGACTTTCTGGCCGAGCTGGATCGAGATCTGGCCCATTTCGTCGGTCGCCCATCGCCGCTGTACTTTGCCGAGAACCTGACCCGGCAAGTCGGCGGTGCCCGCATCCTGCTCAAGCGCGAGGATCTCAACCACACCGGGGCCCACAAGATCAACAACACGGTTGGGCAGGGGTTGCTTGCGCGAGCCATGGGCAAGCAGCGGGTCATCGCCGAAACCGGCGCGGGTCAGCATGGCGTGGCCTCGGCCACGGTGGCTGCGCGGCTGGGCATGGAGTGCGTGGTCTACATGGGCGCCGAGGACGTTCGGCGCCAGTCGGTCAACGTGTTCCGGATGAAGCTGCTTGGCGCCGAGGTGGTCAGCGTCGAGGCGGGCTCGCGCACGCTCAAGGACGCGCTGAACGAGGCCATGCGCGACTGGGTCACCAATGTCGATGACACGTTCTATATTCTGGGTACGGTGGCCGGCCCGCATCCGTATCCGGCGATGGTTCGGGACTTCAACGCCGTGGTTGGCCGCGAGGCACGCGCCCAGATGCTGGCCGAGTACGGTCGTCTGCCGGATGCGCTGGTGGCCTGCGTCGGCGGTGGCTCCAACGCCATCGGGCTGTTCCATCCTTTCATCAACGATCGGGACGTTGCAATGTACGGCGTTGAGGCCGCTGGGCGGGGACTGGCGGGGCTGGATCATGCGGCCAGCCTATGCGCCGGGCGCGTCGGTGTTCTGCACGGCAGCCGAACCTACCTGCTCGACGATGATGCAGGCCAGATTCGCGATACCCACTCAGTATCTGCCGGACTGGACTACCCGGGCGTCGGGCCGGAACATGCCTGGCTCAAGGATACGGGACGTGCTCGATACGTCGGTATCGATGATCGCGAGGCGATGAAGGCCTTCCATGCGCTGACTCGCAGCGAGGGCATCATGCCGGCGTTGGAGACCGCCCACGCCGTGGCTTACGGTATGCGGCTGGCGGCCGAGCGGCCCCGCGATGAGCTGATCCTGATTAACTTGTCCGGGCGCGGCGATAAGGACATCAACACCGTTGCCGAAATCGAAGGAATCGAGTTTTGAATCGCATTGATAAACGTTTTCAAGAGCTTGCGGAAAGTGGCCGGACGGCACTGATTCCCTACGTGACGGCTGGCCATCCCAGCCCAGACGCGGGCGTTGAGATCCTCCATGCGGCGGTCGAGGCCGGCGCGGATCTGCTTGAACTGGGTATGCCATTTTCCGATGTGATGGCCGATGGTCCGGTGATCCAGAATGCATGCGCGCGGGCGCTGGCGCAGGGCATGAACCTGGACGGGGTGCTGGAAATGGTCTCCGTTTTTCGGCGAAAAGATCCGGACACGCCTGTCGTTCTGATGGGCTATACCAACCCCATTGAGCGTCGCGGCTCGGCGCGCTTTGCCGCCCAGGCGGCTCAAGCCGGTGTTGATGCCCTCTTGATCGTGGACTGCCCGTCGGACGAAGCCGAGGAGTTCAAGGCCGATCTGGAAGAGCAAGGCCTGCATCAGATTTTTTTGGTCGCCCCGACAACAACCCCCGGCCGACTGGAGCGCACCGCCCGATTGGCTGGCGGTTTCGTCTACTACGTGTCGATCAAGGGCGTGACGGGCGCCGCGACCCTCGATCTGGCCAGCCTTGAGCCGGCGGTCGCTCGCATCCGTGCGGCCACCGACCTTCCGGTTGCCGTGGGTTTTGGTATTCGGGAGCCCGAACAAGCCGCTGCCGTGGCGCGCTGCGCCAACGGCGTTGTGATTGGCTCTGCACTCGTAGATCGTCTTGATCGCTGTGCCTCGACCGACGAAGCCGTCCGGATTACCCATCAGTATCTGGGTGCCGTACGCGCGGCCATGGACGCGACCACGACAGTTGAAGGCACCGCGGTCAACGCCTGACATGAGCTGGTTCCAGAAACTGATGCCTGGGCGGATTCGCACCGAGGGTGGTGGTAGCCGCAAGGTTCCCGATGGGCTGTGGATCAAGTGCAAGGCGTGCGACGCGGTCCTCTACCAGCCAGAGCTGGAGCGCAACCTGCAGGTTTGTCCCAAGTGCAACCATCACATGGCGTTGTCCGGACGGGCCCGGTTGCTGGCCTTTCTCGATGAGGATTCCGGCGTCGAGCTGGGCGCGGGATTGGCGCCGATCGACGCCCTGAAGTTTCGCGACACCAAGAAGTACCGGGACCGCTTGGTCGCCAGCCAGAAGGCGACGGGTGAGAACGACGCGATGGTCGCGATGCAGGGGCGGCTGCTGGAGATGGACCTGGTGGCCTGTGCTTTTGACTTCCGGTTCATGGGTGGTTCCATGGGGTCGGTGGTGGGTGAGCGTTTCGTAACCGCCGTCAATGCCTGCCTGGCCGGCGAGCTGCCGCTGGTCTGCTTTTGCGCTTCCGGGGGTGCGCGCATGCAGGAGGGTCTTTACTCTCTGCTGCAGATGTCCAAGACCGCCGCGGCCCTGGCGCGGTTGGGTGAGCAGCGCCTGCCGTATATTTCCGTGCTGACCCATCCGACCACCGGCGGCGTTTCGGCCAGCCTGGGCACGCTTGGAGATATCAATCTGGCCGAACCCAATGCATTGATCGGTTTCGCCGGCCCGCGTGTCATCGAGCAAACCGTGCGCGAGAAGTTGCCGGAAGGTTTTCAGCGCAGCGAGTTTCTGCTGGGCAAGGGCGCGATTGACCAGATCGTTGATCGACGAGACTTGCGTCAGCGAATCCACAGGCTGCTGTCCATGTTGATGGGCAATCGTCCGGCGCCGGTCAAGGAAGGAGAACTGCTGGGGCCTGAGAGCGATGCCAGCGAGCCGGTCTCGAACGGGTAAGCCGCTGCTTGGCTGAGTCTTTGCAGGTCTGGCTGGATCGGCTGGAGCGCCGGACGCCGGAATCACGCATCCAGCTTGGCCTGGAACGAGTCCACGCCCTCCTGGACCGTCTTCCGGCCGCACGCCCGAGGTGTCCCGTGATCACGGTCGGGGGCACCAACGGCAAGGGGTCGGTCGTGGCCATGCTTGAAGCGATTTATCGCGCTGCGGGCTATCGAACCCTGGCCTATACCTCGCCTCACCTGTTGTGTTTCGGCGAGCGCGTCCGGATCGATGGCCGGCCGGCCGACGAGATGCGCATTGCCGAGGCCCTGAGCCAGGTCGAAGACTGCCGCGGCAGCCTGGACTTGACCTACTTTGAGCACGTCACCCTGGCAGCGCTGCTGGTTGCCGCTGCCGCGCGTCCAGATGTGGTTTTGCTGGAGGTCGGTCTGGGCGGGCGTCTGGATGCGGTCAACGCGGTGGATCCGGACGTTTCGGTGATCACCTCAATCGGTCTGGATCATGTCGAGTGGCTGGGGGGTACGCGGCGATCGATTGCGCGCGAAAAAGCCGGCATTGCCCGCCCCGGACGGCCACTGGTCGTTGGTGAAAGGCGCCCGCCCCAGGGCTGGGTAACGGAACTGGAGGGCAGCGGCGCAGAGCTGCTGTTGGCCGGTCGGGAATTTCACTGGCGTCGTGCCGGCCGGAAGATGCGGATTAGCCTGGCAGAGGGCACGTTGGACCTGCCGCCGCCGGCGCTGGCCGGACGCTGGCAGTGGGGTAACGCTGCCTGCGCCGTGGTCGCGGCGCGGGAGTTGGCAGGCCGCTTGCCGCTGTCCCATGACGCGTTGTGTCAGGGTCTGCAACGGGTGGCGCTGCCCGGGCGTCTGCAGCGGGTGTCTGGGCAGCCCGAGATGTGGCTTGACGTGGCCCATAATCCGCCGGCCGCGCGCGCCCTGGCCGCCGCGCTGGGACAGGCTGAACGCCCGTCCACCGCCGTTTTCACCGCGCTGGCGGGCAAAGACGTTCGCGCCATCGGCCAGGCTCTGGCCGGCGTTTTCGAGCGCTGGTTGGTGCCCGCATTGAGGGGCGATCGCAGCCGCGATGCCGCGGAGGTCGCTCAGGCTTTGCGCGATGCGCCTGTCGAAGGGCGGGTCGAGACGGTAGAATCTGTAGCGGCGGCCTTGAAGACTGCGCTGGACGAAACACCGGCGAAGGGTCGCGTTGTCGTCTTCGGTTCCTTCCGGACCGTGGCGGAAGCCTGGCCTGTGATTCAGCAACGGGAGTGACAGCAGATGGATAAGGTGCTCAAGCAACGACTCGTCGGCGCGGCCATTCTCATAGCGCTGGCTGTGATTTTCGTCCCTATGCTGTTTGACGGCCCGAATGATCGCGAAGGTCCGCGTGACGCGTCTATCGACCTGCCGCCTCCGCCCGCTGATCGGCGCGAGGTGCGGCGTCTGCCACTGCAACCGGTCGATTTGTCGGAACCCGCAGCAGCAGACTTGCCCGAACCTCAAGCCCCGCCTGAGCCTCTGCCGTCGGCTGAGACGGTCGATCCGGCCGAAACGGTTGTCGAGACGGTCACCGAACCATCCCCGGCGCCGGCGCCTCAAGACCCCGCAGAACCAGAGCCTGCGCCACCCCAGCAAGAGCCGGAACCGCCTCAGACGGCGCCGCCGGAGCCAGAGCCGCCCGCACCGGTGGCCGGAGGCTGGCAGGTACAGGTGGCCAGTTTCAGCTCTTCGGACACTGCGCAGCGGATCGTTGCGCAGCTTGAGCAGCTCGGGCATGTTGCCGGCCTTGACCCGCTGGTGCGGGGTGACACCCGGCTTTACCGGGTCTGGACGGGGCCTTACGGAGACCGTGAATTGGCCGAGCGGGCCCGGGCGCAGATCGCTGCCACCGTGGCTGGGGTCGAGCCGATGGTGAGGGAGCTTCCCGGCTCGGGCGAAAGCGTCGATTCGATGGCGGCGCAATCCGGCTTCGCCGTCCAGGTCGGTTCTTTTGCAGAGCAGTCCAACGCCGACCGCCAGCGCAGCCAGTTGATCGAGCGGGGTTTCGATGCCTTCATTCACGCCGACGAGACCGGTTCGCGACCGATCTGGCGGGTTCGTGTCGGCCTTTTCGACACTCGGGAGCCGGCGGTGGCCCTGCAGCGGACCCTGCGCGAGCAGGCGGGTCTGGAAGGATTAGTGGTCAGTCACCCGTGATGCTGGCGTTGTGAGCACTGCCGACCTGGTGATTCTCGCTGTCTGCGGGATTTCGATGCTGGTCAGTCTCTTTCGCGGCTTCGTCCGCGAGGCATTTTCCTTGGTGGTCTGGTTTTTGGCTGTGTATGCCGGACTGCTGGCGGCCGAACCCTTTGCTGCACGCCTGACGCCCTGGATCGAGGTGCCTTCTGTGCGTGTCATCATCGCGTTCGTTGGGGTCTTTGTTCTGGTGCTGGTGGTGGGCGGCTTGGTCAACTACCTGCTCGGCAAACTGGTCGCCGGTACCGGATTGAGCGGGACCGATCGCTTGGTGGGGGCCTTGTTCGGCGCGCTACGAGGGGCTGCCATTGTCCTGGTTGCCGTTATCCTCTCGCGCTTTACGCCGTTTCCCGAAGACCCATGGTGGCGCGAATCCCGGCTTCTGCCGGAATTCGAGCGGCTTGCGGTGGTGGCGGTTGGTTACTTTCCGGAGACGGTGCGCGAGTATGTGCCGTCTGATCCCAGTCCCGAGGACAGCTGAAAAACCATGTGCGGAATCGCAGGAATTTTTGGGCGCACCGAAGTTGCGGCGCGCCTGTATGACGCAATGACCATTCTCCAGCATCGTGGCCAGGATGCAGCCGGCATGACCACGCTGGACGGAAACCGCATGCGCTCGGCGCGAGGGATCGGACTCGTGCGCGACGTGTTCAACGAAGAATCCGTATCGGGCCTGACCGGTGAAATCGGAATCGGTCACGTTCGCTATCCGACCGCCGGCTGTGATCGGCCGGACGAGGCTCAGCCGATGTACGTTAACGCGCCGTGCGGGATTGCGCTTGGCCATAACGGTAACCTGATCAACTCAGACGATCTCAGCGCCGAGTTGTTCGCTCGTGATCGACGCCATATCAACACCGAGTCCGACTCGGAGGTGCTGCTGAATATTCTGGCCCACGAAATCGCGGCTCACGGCAGCGCGAGCATTACCCCGGAGCGCGTCTTCGCCGCCGTTGATGGGGTTCATCGCCGCTGCCGCGGTGGCTATGCGACCGTCGCTCTGATTGCCGGGGTCGGATTGCTCGGATTCCGCGATCTCCACGGCATCCGACCCATCGTTCTGGGGCAGCGCGAATCCAGGGATGGCCACGAGTACATCATGGCTTCAGAGTCGGTCGTGCTGGATCTGCTTGGCTTTGACCTGATCTCTGATCTGGCGCCAGGCGAGACGGCGCTGATCACGCTCGATGGTGAATTGCATCGGCACGTCAGCGATCAGGCCCAGCCGCATACGCCGTGCCTGTTTGAATATGTGTACTTCGCCCGGCCCGACTCCATGATCGACGACCTGTCGATCTACAAGGCCCGCCTGCGCATGGGCGAGGCGTTAGCCGAGAAGATCCTGCGCGAGTGGCCCGATCACGATATCGACGCCGTCATTCCGGTGCCTGACACCAGTCGCACGGCCTGTTTGCCGCTATCGCAGATGCTCGGGGTCAAGTATCGCGAAGGCCTGATCAAGAATCGTTACATCGGGCGGACCTTTATCATGCCGGGCCAGGAGGAGCGGGCCCGCTCGGTGCGCCGCAAGCTCAACACGATTTCACTGGAGTTCCGCAACAAGAACGTTCTCCTGGTCGATGACTCGATCGTGCGCGGAACGACGTCGCGGCAGATCATCCAGATGGCGCGTGAGGCCGGTGCGCGCAAGGTTTATCTGGCTTCGGCGTCGCCGCCGGTTCGCTATCCCAATGTCTATGGTATCGACATGCCGGCCGCCAGCGAGCTGGTCGCCGCCGGTCGCAGCGAGGCGGAAATTTGTCAGCGCATCGGTGCCGATCGCCTGATTTATCAGGACCTGCCTGACCTGGAAAAAGCAGTCCGCGGCAAAAACCGTCGCTTGGCCGGTTTCGACAGTTCATGCTTCAGCGGCAGCTATGTGACAGGGCTGGCCGAGGGCTACCTGGAACAGCTTGAAGCGCGGCGGGCTGACGCTGTACGCCAGGAGCGTCGGGCCGGCCGCTAAGGGATTTCACGTCATGGCATCGACAGCGATCGTCTGGTTTCGACGCGACCTCCGCCTGGCCGACAATGCCGCGCTGGACCAGGCGCGCCGGACCCATGATCGGGTGGTGCCGGTGTTTGTCTGGGACCCGGACGCCGAAGCGGACTGGGCGCCCGGAGCGGCCAGTCGTTGGTGGCTGCACCATGCCCTGTGTCATCTCGACCAGCGATTGCGCCAACGCGACAGCCAACTGATTATTGCCAGCGGGGACACTGCCACGGCGCTCGATCGCGTTCGCCGCGTCACCGGGGCCGAGGCGGTCTACTGGAATCGGGCGTATGAGCCGGCCTTTGTCGAGCGCGACCGAAAGCTCAAGACCGAGCTTCGCGCGGCCGGCATCAAGGCCGTCAGCTGTGCGGGTACCCTTCTGTTCGAGCCCTGGGACTTGCTGAAGTCCGACGGGACCCCCTATCTCGTGTTTACGCCTTTCTGGAAGCAGATGCAGAAGCGTTGGCTGCCGCCAGCCGCTTTCGCGGAACCGCGAAGCCTGCAGCCGCCGGCGCGCTGGCCCGCCAGCAGCGCCGTGGAGGACTTGAAGCTGCTGCCGAAGCGCGACTGGGCGGAGGGATTCCCCGATCGCTGGGAGCCCGGTGAGCTGGCTGCGCGGCGAAGGCTGGATCACTTTGTCGATGAAGTCGTAGGGAGCTACGAGCAGGGCCGAGATCGTCCAGGAAGCCACGGTACCTCGAGGTTGTCAGCGCATCTCCACTTCGGCGAACTGTCACCGGGCCAGGTTGCCCGTGCGCTCGATGAATCCGGTCAACTGCCGGTCGGGACCGGGCGCTGGGCTTTCCTGCGGGAAATCGCCTGGCGGGAGTTTTCGGCGCACCTCCTGTTTCACTATCCATCGCTGCCGGAGCGGCCGCTGAAGGCCCAGTTCGATCGGTTCCCCTGGCGGGAAAAAACCGACTATCGGCAGGATCTGGCAGCGTGGCAGCGGGGACGCACCGGCATACCCATGGTCGATGCCGGAATGCGGGAGCTGTGGACCACCGGATGGATGCACAACCGGGTGCGCATGGTCGTCGCTTCGTTCCTGACGAAGAACTTGCTGATCCCCTGGACCGAGGGGGCGAGATGGTTTTGGGACACGCTGGTCGACGCAGATTTGGCCAACAACACGGCGGGCTGGCAGTGGACGGCGGGCTGCGGCGCGGATGCGGCGCCGTACTTTCGGGTCTTCAACCCGGTGCTGCAGGGTCAGAAATTCGACCCCAAGGGCGATTACATTCGGCGTTGGTGTCCTGAGCTGGCGACCCGGTCCGACCGTGATCTGCATGAGCCGTTCTCCAGCGGCGACGGAGCGCTGCCGATCGTTGATCTCAAGAAAAGCCGTGAGCGGGCGCTTGCGGCCTACGACCGGATCAAGAAGACCTGAATCTGCTGTCCCTCCGCTTAGCGCGACGGGCTAGCGGGGTGGTAACACCAGTGCCAGGGTTCCCAGGCCAGTCCGTGGCGATTGTTGCGACCAAAGGATTCGCGGAAGCCGAACAGTCGGGCGTTCGCGCTTAGCCAGCGGTAGGCAGCAGTTTCGCCGAAACTTTCCTCCAGCGGCGGCTCGCCCGGGGTCTTCAAGTCCAGCGCTCTACCCGAATGGTGTTCGCTGAAGCCGGGGGCGGCCGATACCGACAAAACCCGATGAATGTTCTGGCCTTTTTCCAGTTTGTTTCGGATGATCCCTGCCTGGTAGTTGAGTCCGCGGTAGGCTGAGACCACCTGCAGGCGGACGCCGTTGCGGTTTGCCGCGGTCCGCATGGCCTTCCACGCCTTGGCTGCTTCTGTTTCCATCCACTGTTCGCGGTCGTAGGCGTCGAAGCCGATCGAGACCGTATTTTGGCATTCGCGGACCATCTCCAGATGGTGACGCGGACCGTAGTCCTCGGTAATGCCCAGTTCATCATGCAGGGCAAAGATTTCCCTGACCCAGCGGTCAGCTCGCTCGAGCAGGTCTTTGCGCACCAGGATGGGGCGTTCGTGATCCGGTTCGGCGTCTTCGGGCACGTAGCCAAGCTGCCACATCAGCGAAAGAGCCGGAGACAGGATGCAGCACTGCAGCGAGCGAAGGCCGAAGGCCAGCGCCCGCTGCTCGACCGCATCAAACAGCTTGCGCGGCGTTGCGGCGCTGGCCAGCGCCGGGTCGAGGTAGCAGGCAATGACCTGACGGTCGTACAGGTCCAGGGCCAGGACGCCGGCATACTGTCCCGACTTGATGGCGGCGATCAGACAGCCATCCTGAATGAGACCGGCAAGACGGCGCTCGAGGGTTTCCGGCGTCGGTCCTGCATGCACCACGTCCGGCAGTCGCGCTCGGATCAAGGCAACCAGCTTTTCGAGCTCGCCTGGTTGGACCGGCCGAATTGAGGTAGTGGTGTCCATGCAGGCACTCATCCATCCGCCAGCAGCGGGTCGGTAACCAAGGCGGCCTCCACCAGGCCGTCACCCGCCATCGTGCTATATTTTCACCGTGTTGCCAAGCCCTGAAGCTTCATTCGTGCGACGACTTGCCACCATGGTCCTGCTGATCGGGCCGGTGGTGCTGCTCGGCGTCTTGCCAGCACGCCCGCTGGTGTCGGCGGTTTGGCCAGGGTCGATCGAAGAGCGGGTTCTGCCGGACGGAAGCTGGCGACTAGAACCCGTGCGCTGGCAGAGCGCCTTCGCCCGAAACGACGCGGTCCGTGCCAGAACCCGCCCCTACAGCGTGGTCGAGGTGCAGCTGCAAGATGGCTCACGCGAGCGTGGTTACCTGATCAGCGATACCTCGGGTCCGGACGGAGAACTGACGCTCCAGACAGGACCGGATCAGCATCGGGTCCTCCCGCTGTCGGCGACCCGATTCCGGTTCTATCCCAACGACATGCTCTGGCGAGAGCGCCTTCGGTTGGCGGCTATTCGATTGCAAGATCGTTTGCCGCTCACGCAAATGCCATCACCTGCTGAATTCCGCGAGCCCCGCTGATCGCCATCAGCAGGCGCTCCAGGCCGAGTGCGACACCCGAACAGCTCGGCATGCCGTGCGCCAGCGCTGCCAACAACGCCTCGTCCAGAGGCATGGTGGGCCTGCCGAGGCGGGCCCGGCGAGCGTTGTCGCGTTCGAAGCGCGCGCGCTGCTCATGCGCGTCGGTCAGCTCCTGGTAACCGTTGGCCAATTCCAGCGGTCCGGCGAAGACCTCAAAGCGACATGCCAGGCGAGGATCGGCCGGATCCAGCCGGGCCAGCGCGGCCTGCCAGGCAGGATAACCATGAACGACCGTCAGCTGGCCTTCGGGAAACTCGCATTGGATGCGCTCCGAGAAAAGATAGTCCAGGCGCATGTCGTTGTCGCAGTCGGCGGGCAGTTCGTTCCGGGTCAGCTGCCGTGGTGCAGCCGGGTCGGTCAGCGGGTCGAAGCCCAGGCACTCCTGGAACAGCGCCTGCCATGAAACCTGGCGGCTCTGCCAGGCGATTCGATAAGCGTCGGAGCAGGCCGAAATCAACGCCTGCGTCTCGCTGGCCAGCTGCTGCCAGTCCTGGTCAACGCGGTACCACTCCAGCAGGGTGAATTCCTGCCGGTGCAGTCGTCCGTGCTCCGCTGCCCGGAAAACGGGCCCGATTTCATACAGATCACCCAGGCCGGCGCTCAGAAGACGCTTGTGGTAGTACTCGGGCGAGGTTCGCAGATATCCGCCCGGCTGGGCCAAGCTCAGGCTTTCGATCTGAGGCTCGGTAACCCCGGCTGATGTGATCACCGGCGTGCTGACCTCCGTGGTCGCGCGTTCGGCCATGAAGGTGCGGATCCGGGCAAGGGTGGCGGCACGCATTCGCAGCTGATCGAGGCTTGCGCTGGGGCGCCATTCGCTCATGCCTGGACGGCGGCTTTCAGAACGTCCAGCTGGAGCGAGAAATCGAGGGCGCTCAAATGCTCGCGCTCGTCGGCCAGGTCTTGGGCGGTCAGCGGATGGGATTCAAGCCAGGCAGGGGGCAGCGACAGCCGAACTCGATGCTTCTTTCGGTCCACACGCAGGGCAAAGTCGCAAAAGTCGGCATCAGAGCGGGCGCGCGACATCAATACGGCCAGTCGAAGCAGGACCAGCATGCGAGTGCTGCTCTGATGCAGGCGCGGCGGCAGGCGATGGATCAGTTCGCGATCCGGTCGATCGCGCTGCAGGCCGACCAGGGTCGCCATGAGGGCCTGCTCCTGGCGCCCGAATCCAGGCATGTCGGCATGTTCGACAATGTAGGCGCTGTGCGCAGGATAGTGATCGTGGGCGATCGCCAGACCGATCTCGTGCAGGCGCGCAGCCCATAGCAGCAGGTCGCGGTGCGCTTCGGTCAGTTTCCAGTCAGTCGCGACTTGAGCCAGGGCCGTTCCGGCCCAGTCGCAGACCCGGTCGGCCTGGTCCTGGTCGCATTCGTAGCGCACGGCCATGGCGTTGATGGTCTTGTCGCGCGGGTCCTGGTGCCCGAGTCGGCCCATCAGGTCATACAGCAGGCCTTCACGCAGGGCGAAGTCCGAGGCCTCGAGTCGCTCGATAGACAGTCCTTTCATCAGAGCATCAAGAATGACCAGCCCACCGGCGATAACGGGGCGACGGCGCTCGGATAGCCCCGGCAGGGAGAGCTGGTCAATGTGGCCGGCCTCAAACAACCGGGTGCGCAATTCGATCAGGTCATCGCGAGTGAAACCACCGGGTCGATCGGGATGCAGTTGACGGACCATGGCATCCACGGCCCGCATGGTTCCGGAAGATCCCACCGCCTGTTCCCAGCCATAGGCCCGAAAACGAGCGCTGAATGCACGCAGCGCGCCCAGGATTGAGCGCTTTGACCGTCGCCAGCGCTCTGGCGTGATCTGTCCGTCGGGGAAAGCCTGTCGCGTCGTCGCGACGCAGCCGAAGGCGAGGCTCTCGGCCAGGACCGGGTCGAGCGTTTCTCCGACGACCAGTTCGGTCGAGCCGCCACCGATGTCGATCACCAGACGCCGACCTGCCGCCGCTGGCATCCCCTGGCTGACGCCGGTATAAACGAGTCGAGCCTCTTCCCGACCGCTGACGATATCGATGGGGCAGCCCAGAGCGGTCTCGGCGACAACCAGAAAAGCAGCCGGATGGCGCAGTCGACGAAAGGTCTGGGTGCCAACGGCCCGAATATTGGCCGTGGGAATCCCGGCCAGGCGCTGACCAAAGCGCGCCAGGCAGAGCAGAGCGGCTTCGCGCGTTGTCCGGTCGAGATTGCCGTGGTCATCCAGGCCCCCACCGAGACGAACCATTTCCTTGATTCGATCAATGACGCGCAGCTCGTCATGTTCGGCGCGAGCCACAAGCATGTGAAAGCTGTTGCTGCCCAGATCGACGGCCGCGAAGACTTTACGTTCAGGCATCCCCGGCTTCAGCCATCAATACGTCCTGGATGGCCATTTCTTCCTCGTCATCAGTGGGGTAGACAAGATCGTAGTCACCGCCCGGACCGAGCTCCCAGGCGCTTCGGTTATCGTCGTAGGCCAGCTCGATTGATTCGCGCACAACGCGCGCGGCCGCGCGCGGGTGAAGGATGGGGAAGCAGGTCTCGACACGCTGGAACAGGTTGCGTTCCATCCAGTCGGCGCTGGCGCAAAAGGTTTCCGGTTCACCATCGTTGCCGAAATGGTAGACCCGAGAGTGTTCGAGAAAGCGTCCCAGAATGGAGCGTACCCGGATGTTGTCCGACAGACCGGGTACGCCTGGGCGCAGGCAGCAGATGCCGCGAACCACAAGGCGAATTTCGACCCCGGCGCGCGAAGCACGGTACAGGGAACGGATGATCTCCGGCTCGGTTAGCGAGTTCATCTTGGCGTAGATATGCGCAGGTTTGCCCGCCTGCGCGTTCTTCATCTCGCGTTCGATGCGTTTGAGCAGGGCAGGGTGCAGATCGAAAGGCGACTGGATCAAGCGGTTCAGTGCCTGGGCCCGCCCGAGGCCGGAAAGCTGCTGAAACACCCGATGAACGTCCTGAGCCAGCTCCGGGTTCGCGCTCAGCAGGCTCCAGTCGGTGTAGGCCTTGGCCGTGCCCTGGTGGTAGTTGCCGGTGCCGAGATGAACGTAACGATGCAGATGACCGCGTTCGCGCCGCACCATGAGCATCATCTTGGCATGGGTCTTGTGGCCGACCACCCCGTAGACCACCTGCACACCCGCTTCCTGCAGGCGCGTAGCCAAGGTGATGTTGGCCTGCTCATCGAAGCGGGCTCTGAGTTCCACGATTACGGTAACGTCCTTGCCGGCACGCGCTGCGTCCACCAGCAGGCCGACCAGGGCTGAGTCCACGCCGGTCCGGTAAAGCGTCTGCTTGATCGCCAGAACCGCGGGGTCGGCGACGGCCTGGCGCAAAAGGTCGACCACCGGCTGAAAGCTGTCGTAAGGATGATGCAGTAGCCAGTCCCGTCGCCGGATGGCGGCAAAAAGGTTGCCGCCGGGCGCGAGCGCCTTCGGTGACCGTGGCTGAAAGGCGGGAAACTTCAGGTCCGGGCGATCGGTCTGGTCGCAGATCGCGCTCATGCGATTGAGGTTGACCGGCCCGGCGCAGCGGTAGATGCTGTTTTCGGTCAGGCCGAATTTGCTGGCCAGGAAACGGGCGACGGAGTCGGGGCAGTTGGTGGCGACCTCCAGCCGAACGGCTTCGGCGAAGCCGCGCTCCAGCAACTCGCCTTCCAGCGCACGGGCGAGGTCCTCGATCTCTTCCTCGTCGACGAACAACTCGCTGTTGCGTGTGACCCGGAACTGGTAGCAGCCGCGCACGGTCATGCCTGGGAAAAGCTCGTCGATGAACGCGTGGACGACCGAGGACAAAAAAACGTAATCGTTCGGACCGCGGGTATAACTTTTGGGGATGCGGATGATCCGTGGCAGCGAGCGCGGAGCTCGCACCAGCGCCATGCCGCTGTCGCGGCCGAACGCGTCCTGACCCTCCAGCGAGACAGCAAAATTGAGGCTCTTGTTAAGGATGCGCGGGAACGGATGGGCGGGGTCGAGGCCCAGCGGGCTCAGCACCGGCAGGATTTCCTGGCGGAAATGCTGATGCAACCAGCGACGCTGGCGGCGTTTCCAGATCGAACGGCGCAGAATTCTGATGTCCTGTTCGGCCAGCGCCGGCGTCAGCTCCTCGTTCATCACCCAGTATTGCTGTTCCACCATGTCGAGCACGGCCGTGCGGATGGCCGCCAGGGCCGCTGCCGGGGTGAGCCCGTCCGGGCCGGGTTGATTGGCGCCGTGCTGCATGCGCTGGCGGACAGAGGCGACCCGCACCTCGAAGAACTCATCGAGGTTGGTGCAGGAAATGCATAAGAAACGGACGCGTTCGAGCAGGGGAATCCGGGGGTCGCGCGCCAGCTCCAGCACGCGCCGCGTAAACGCCAGCAGGCTCAGCTCTCGGTTGAGCAGGAGTTCCGGTGCGTCCAGACGATCGGATTGCCATTCCGTCAGCTCCGGTGCCTGCTGAATGACGGACCGAAGGTGAGCGGAAGCGGATGTTGCCATGCGCCTAGGCCTTTTTCAGGTGAGAACCAGTCCCTCGACTGTACACCAAATCGGTCGCTGAGGCGGGTGGCTGATGCCGTCAGCGACGCGCATTCATGCGCCGTAGATGCACGCTGCGGAAATCGTTCAGGCGTGCATTGATGCGGGCCCGCTGGTAATAGTCCAGGTCGGTGCGCTGGAGTACTTTTTCCAGTTGCTCAATGGCTTCGGGAACCCCGCCACGCAGGTAATAGCTCTCGGCCAGGGCCTCGGTGGCACGGACCTTGTCGCCGGAGCGATCAGCGGCCTGAGCCAGCAACTCGGTCATGCGCAGGTCATGAGGGTGGTCGCGCAGGTGAGCGCGGATCACGGTTGCTGCGCGCGCTGCCCGATCGCTGTCTCCGCCGTACATCAGCGCCTCGGCGTACTGGGTGGTGACCTGTCGGCTACCGGGGAAGGACCGATACAGTTCAGCGAGCGTTTCCAGTGCCTCGTCGTCGCGCCCCTCGGTCAACAATACTTCGGCTTTGAGCAGTCGATAGAGCTGGCGCTCCGGCTCGGCCTCGAGCAGTTTGGTGAGCTGTGCGTGGGATTCCTCGAAACGGCGAGCTCGGGCGAGGGCCAGGGCGAGCCCGTAGCGCATCGCGTCGGCGGGTCGGTCGCCCTGCTCCAGCCGAAGCCGGAACCAGTCGATGGCTTGATAAGCGCGCTGGCTCATCAGGACCCGTAGACGGGCCTGAATGTAGTGAAAGCGCTCATCGCTGCGTGGATCGCGAACGGTCATCTGCTCGGCCCGGCTGCGCGCTTCGGCCACGCGGTTGATGGTCAGCGGGTGAGTTCGCAGGTATTCCGGCGGGCCCTGGCCCATGGCTCTGGTGGCCATGTTCAGACGCTCGAAAAAAGCGGCCATGCCCATCGGGTCATAGCCGGCGGTCGCCAGTAAGCCGATGCCAACGCGGTCGGCTTCGGATTCGTTTTGGCGGGTGTGGTTAATGGCGAATTGCTGGGCCAGACCCATACCGCTGAGCAGCACCGCCTGGCTGGCATCCGGGCTACCCGCTGCGCCGGCAGCAACCGCCAGCGCCAGTGTGGCCAACATGGTCGGCAGCGAGGTTGATTGCTGCGCCTCCATGGCGCGAGCCAGATGGTCCTGGGTCACATGGGCGATTTCGTGCGCCACAACGCCGGCGATTTCGGCTTCGGTATGGGCTGTCAAGATCAATCCCGAGTGCAGGCCGATCACCCCGGCGGGCGCCGCGAACGCGTTAATGCTTGGTTCGCGGATCACGAAAAAGCGAAAAGGAGCGTCGTTTCGAGTGGAAAACGACACCAGTCGAAAGCCCATTTCGTCAAAATAATCCCTGACCAGCGAATCTTCGATCAGCAGGTTGTTGGCCCGCAGGTAGCGCTCGAAATCCCGGGCAAAGGTCTGCTCGTCTTCCGGGCTGAGGACCCGTGTCGTGGTACTGCCCATCTCGGGCAGGCGCAGCGACTGTTGAGCCGCTACACTCGTGCACAAGCCAGCGATTACAGCGGTTAAAAGAAGATGGGTCAATAAGCGCATCATGATGGAACTAGGACCGGTTCGAAGACAGAATGTTTCGGCTCTTGCGGGAGAATAACGCGTGACCCATCAGCGCGTGATGTTGATTCGGGCCTGTCCGCAGTCGGTTGGGGCTGCGCGCGCGCTTGAAATGGCTGCCCAGTGGGCCCGGCGGCCGGGCTCAAGCATGGTCTTTTTCCAGGGTCCGGGCGTGCGACATGCAGACGACGGCAGCGCATCGGAGTTCGCCAGCCTGGCTTTCGATGGGGGGCTGGAACTGAGGGTTTGTCGGACCGGATGGCGGCGGCTAAGCCCGGTCCCTCTGCCGCCGCCGTTCAGGGCCGGCAGCCTTGTTCAATTCTGGAACGACGCGCTTGAGGCGGGGGAGTTGCGCTCTTTCGGTTCTGAATGCCATGACTGAGCACAAAATCCTTATCGAAGTCGCCGGATTGCCCGATCATGCGGATCGGCGCGAGCTGCTGGAGCTGATCTTGGCCGCGGCCAGTCTTGAGGTGCCTATCAGCCTGCTGCTCAGAGGTAATGCGATTGAGCTGGTCTCGCTGTCGTCGACCCAGGGCTGGCGGCAGCTCATTGATCAGGGTTTGGCAGATGTGGGCGTTCCCGGTCCTTGGGACGGCATGGCGTTGCCGGCTGGCGTAGTGGTCTGGGACGAAGGGCAACGGGCGAAACTTGTGCGCCAATCAACGGTCATTCGGACATGACCCCTGATCGAGATGACGATGGCCACCTGGTCGATCTCAAGGCATGGACTCCGACGCTGGCCCAGCGTCTGGCTGACGAAGACGGCTTCGAGCTGGAACAAGACCATTGGTGGGTGATCGACTTCGTGCGCCAGTATCATCAGCAGTATGGCAACCCGCCGCTGATGCGAACGCTGGTTGCGGCCTTGCGCGCCGAGCGCGGCGCCGAATTCGGCAGCCGCGAGCTTTACCGGCTGTTTCCAGAGGGTCCGGTGCGTTTGGCCTGCAAGTACGGTGGCCTGCCCAAGCCTGACTGGTGCATCTGATCAGCGACTTTAAACATCTTCAATCCATTTTTCAGGAGACCGTTCCATGGATCATCAACCCGTTGTGATGTACGCCACCTCGGCGTGCCCTTTCTGCGTTGCTGCCCGTCACCTGCTGCACGCAAAGGGCGTGCGGTGGACCGAGGTGCCAATCGACCAGCAGCGCGAGAAACGTGCCGAAATGATGCAGCGCAGCGGCCGCCATACCGTTCCCCAGATCTTCATTGGTGATCGTCACGTTGGCGGTTTCGATGATTTGAATGCGCTGGAACATCAGGGTGAGCTGGACCAGTGGTTGTCGGCCAGCAGTGACTGAAGCCGGGCCGGTATAATTACCGGTTTTCCGATCCGGGGGGCAGTATCTTGAGCAAGCAGATCACAGTGATTCGCGGAGACGGAATCGGTCCGGAAATCATGGACGCATCGCTGCGCGTCCTCGATGCGCTCGGGGCGGACCTGGCGTTTGATTTTCAGCTGGCCGGGCTGGCGGCCCAGGATGAGACCGGAGAGCTGCTGCCGCAGGCCACGCTCGAATCGATTGCGCGCACCGGGATCGCACTGAAAGCCCCGCTGACCACGCCGGTCGGCGGCGGTTTTAAGTCGCTGAACGTCGCCCTTCGCAAGCACTTCGATCTGTATGCCAACGTGCGCCCTGCGATCAGCTTTCGCGGCTCCTTGTCGCGCTACGAGAACGTTGATCTGATTACGGTGCGTGAGAACACCGAGGGCGCCTACCTGGGAGAAGGTGCGTTCACGGCCCCGGACGGCAGCCGGGCCGAGTCCAAGATGATCGCGACCCGCATCGGCTGTGAGCGGATCGTGCGCTTCGCCTTTGAGCTGGCGCGTCGGGCTGGACGCAAGCGGGTGACGGTGGTCCACAAAGCCAACATTCTCAAAGACGTGACCGGCATGTTCTTGAGCGTGGCACGGGAAGTGGCTTCGGACTACGTCGACATCGACTGCGACGACATGATCGTCGACAACGCCTGCATGCAGCTGGTCATGCGGCCGGAAAGGTTTGATGTGATTGTGACCACGAACCTGTTCGGTGACATCATCTCCGACCTGTGCGCCGGTCTGGTTGGCGGCCTCGGCCTTGCGCCAGGCGCCAACATCGGCGAGCAGACGGCCATGTTCGAGGCCGTCCATGGGTCGGCCCCAGACATTGCCGGGCGCGGGATCGCCAACCCCTGCGCTTTGCTGCTGGCTGCGGCCCAGATGTTGGAGCACATGGAAAAACACGACAAGGCGCGCCGTCTGCGGGTTGCCATCGGTGATGCCATTCGTCACGGTGACCGGACCACCCCGGACCTCGGTGGTCAGGGGACAACCGAGACATTCGCCGACGCCATTTGCGAGCGCGTCCAATGACTCAGCGGTGCCGGGTGTCGTGAATCTGCAACATCCTGCTGATCGCCTAACATTCTGAATTCCAAGTCTTCACAGGCGTCTCTGCGATTTCTTTACAAAAATTTCAGCATTGATGTTGTGCCTACGCCAAAAGAATGGGTACACTTGACTCCGGGTTACTGCAACGAACTTCCCGGTGAGACTACGGTTCATTACGCTGCTGCTGACGATCGGCCTGCTTGTCTCGGCGAGTGCCGCTGCGGCGCCTCGCACAGTGTCGGCGCCGCTGGTTGCCTCCTACAGCAACATGACCTGGTTCCTGGTCGGTTTCGAACTTGGCCCATGGGAAGAGTACCTGATCCATGAGCTGACTCCCGATCTTGAGCAACTGAGTTCCGCGCAAGCGCCGGAAGTCAGCTGGCTGGCTCTGGAGGAAGCGCTGATCCTGCCCGATTTTGCCGCCTCGCTGAATCTTCCCCGCAGGGCGTTGCCGAGCCTGAGCCTGATACGGCAATACGTCGCGGCAGAGCTTTCCGGTGCATCGCGCTCGGATCTTGGACGCCTGGAACGATCCCTGGTGATGCCAGGATTCTCCGCTCCAGTGTCCGATCGGGGCGCCCTGACCGTTTCAGCGGTTCTGGCAACGCAGCGATTCGTATCGGCCGGCATGAACCTGGTCGATCCGGCAGAGATGGAGCCGTTGGCGGTGAGCTCGCCGGACTACTGGCGGCGACCGGACTCTTCGAGCGGCGCAGGCCTCCGATTCGCCCTGAGCAGTGAGCTGATGGAGCGTCTGACAGTGGAAGCAGCTTTTCAGTCGCGCATCGGCATGAGTGAGTTTGCTTCCCTGCGAGGGGTGCACGGCAGCCAGGCGGAGCTTGATATTCCATCGCGTATCCACCTCGGCATGCAATGGCAGTCCGGACAGTCCAGCTTCTTCCAGCTGGGTCTGGCCCAGATCTTTTACAGCGAAGTTGGGGCATTTCCGTCGCGTGCCTTGCCTGCCCGCTTCAACGCCCTGCTGGGGGACAGTACCAGCCCCCAGTTTGGCTGGGAGGATTTGCTGGTCGCCAGCATCGGGTGGTCCTGGCAGCCCGCCAGCGATTTACAGCTGCATGTCGATTACCGGACCCGGTCGCAGCCGCGTCCGAGTTCCCCTGTTCTGGCGATGGCGCTCGCGCCCGAGCTGGCCCAAAACGCGCTGACCGTCGGATTGAACAAGACGCTCTCCTCGCGTTCGAATCTGCTGTTCAACGCCGCCTACGCCCCGCCGGAGTTTGTTTTTGGCGGCAACGTTCTGGGCGTGGTGTCCGACCAGTTGGATCAGAGCGTAGAACTTCAGGCTACGTGGCGCGTCAAGTTTTAACTTTTTTCCCCGCACTACAACACTCCTGATCCATGATTTGCCCGGTGGCCTCCCGTGGGGAGAGGTCCGCCGGGGTGGGGTTGATCCGATGCACGCTTTATACTGTGCGCCATGTTTAGCCGACTAAACGACTGGTTCCAGCGCAACTTTTCCGACCCCCAGGTCGTCATCCTTGCGCTGTTTCTCGTTTTGGGCGTGGTGCTGGTGGTGATTTTCGGGCGCATTCTGACACCGGTATTCGCTAGTCTGATCATTGCCTACCTGCTCGAAGGGGCGGTTCAGAGACTCGAGCGGTTCGGTCTTCCCAGGCTGATCAGCGTGATCAGCGTGTTCTCGGCCTTCATGGCCGCCTTGTTCTTTTTGCTTTTTGGGCTTTTGCCGATGGTCACCCGGCAGCTGACCGCCATTGTTGCCGAGCTGCCGCGCTATATCCGCATCGCTCAGGACTGGCTGGCAACGCTGCCGGAGCGCTATCCTCAGATCGTTTCTTCGGCTTCCGAGACCGCGGTTGCCGAGCCCGAACCAACGATGAGTGAAGAGACCGAGAATCTTGCCTTGATCTCGCAGGAACAGCTATCGCAGATGCTGGATAACCTGGGCGTCGAGCTGGGTCGCTACGGAACCCAGTTGGTGTCTTTTTCCGGCGTTGTTGGAATTGCCAGTCTGCTGGTGTTCCTGGTCATCATGCCCGTACTGGTGTTCTTCTTTCTCAAGGACAAGTCCAGATTGATGACCTGGTTTGCCAGCTACCTGCCGCGGGATCGCGCGCTGGTCTCGACCGTGTGGAAGGAGGTGGATGTCCAGATTGCCAATTACGTCCGCGGCAAGGCGCTTGAAATTCTGGTTGTATGGATTGTCACCTATATCGTTTTTTCGCTGTTGAACATGCCCTTCACCATGCTGTTGTCGATGGTGGTCGGTTTTTCGGTGATCATTCCCTACATTGGCGCCGCCGTCGTGACCATTCCGGTCGCTTTGGTGGCTCTGGTTGCTTTTGGCGGGCTGACCGCCGGATTCTGGTACGTGATCATCGCCTATGCCATCATCCAGGCATTGGACGGTAATGTCCTGGTGCCGATCCTGTTTTCCGAAGTGGTTGATCTGCATCCGGTGGCCATCATCACGGCCATACTGGTGTTCGGCGGGTTGTGGGGATTCTGGGGGGTGTTCTTCGCCATTCCCCTGGCGACGCTCGTCAATGCGGTACTCCGGGCGTGGCCCCGCGCTCGCGGCGACGCCGAGGAAGGCGCCAAGGCCGCCGTGGCTGACTGACAGACATGCAGCAGCAACCCCTGGGCGCTTGGCAGCCGCAGTGCAGCGAAGAGTTTGTCTTTGCAGGATATGACTGGTCTCCGGCTCGAGGGCATCTTGAGCTGCGTTACCGGCTAGACGGCATCGCATTGGCCGAAGTTTTCGACTTTCCGCTGCCGGAGGCGGCGGGCCAGGTCCGTACCGAAGCCCTTGCGGCCGCTTTTGACTTGTTGCACTGGACTGCAGGAATCAGCTACTGGAAAGCCGGCTGCCCGCAGCGCATGACCTTCCGCAATGCTGGCCCCGATCGCTGGCAGGCGGCTTGGCTGAACCGCCTGTACCGCGAAGGTCTTGCCGAGTTCGCCTTTCGTCAGGGTCTGTCGGGGCATAACTTCGAGGTCTTCAGGTCGGATCGGGTGCAATCTCAGCCAGCTCGTCGGCAAGGCCTGGATGATCTCTGGCTGGTCCCAATGGGCGGGGGCAAGGATTCGCTGGTGGCCTGGTCCAGGCTGGATCGGCTCGAACGGGTGGCGGCCACGCTGCAGGTCGGTCAGTCCGCACTGATCGCGGAAGTGGCCGGGCGCACCGGCGCTGCACACCGACGTATTCAGCGGCGCGTCGACCCGCTGCTAGCCGGACTGAACGCAGCGGGTGCGTATAACGGTCACGTGCCGGTGACGGCGATCAACGCGGCCGCCGCTGTCGTGCTGGCTCTGCTGCACGGTCATGGCGGCATTGCCTTTGCCAACGAGCGTTCGGCAGATGAGCCGACCCTGATCGACGAGCGCGGCGTGCCGGTCAATCATCAGTTTGCCAAAACCCTTGCTTTCGAGCGCATGCTGGATGCCTGGGTTCGTCACTACGTGGCCGCGGACATGACGGTGTTCTCGCTGCTCAGGAGGGACCGGGAACTGGCGGTTTGTCGCGAGTTCGCTCATCTCCGGCAGTTTCACCAGGTCTTTTCTTCCTGCAACCGCAACTTTCACCTCGACGGACCGCGCACCGGCCGATGGTGCTGTGACTGTCCGAAATGCCGCTTTGTTTATCTGGGACTGGCGCCATTCTTGCCGCCCGCGAGGTTACAAGAAATCTTTACTGCCGACCTGCTTGATGATGAGCGCCAACTCGAGGGGTTTCGCCAGCTGCTGGCTCTGGATGGACAAAAACCGTTTGAGTGCGTGGGTGAGGCGGCTGAAGCGCGTTCTGCGATCCTGGCGTTGTCCCGGCGAGCCGATTGGAGCGGGCACGCGGTGGTTCGATCACTTGCTCCGCTGCTGAATGGGCTGAACGTGCCTGAGCTGGAGGACTTGTGCCAGCCCGCTGGACCCCACCTCATTCCCGACGCGTTGCTGCATGCGACTTGAAGATTTCACTGGGCGGCGAGTTGCCATCCTGGGCTACGGACGAGAAGGCGCAGCCGTGCTCGACGTCTTGCGCGCCAGAGTGCCGGCCTGCGATCCGGTGGTCTGGGTGGAAAGCGGTGCGACACCGCAGGGTGGTTCTTCGCGCGTTGGACCGTTCGATGATCATCTGCTTGAGTTCGATGTTCTGGTGCGCTCGCCGGGCATCCCGGTGCTGCATCCGGCGCTGGCTAAGTTTCGCGCGGCCGGTCGACCCGTTGTCAATCCCACCTCGATCTGGCTGGCGGAGCGTCCCGATGTCAAGGTGCTGGCCGTAACGGGCTCCAAGGGCAAGAGCACGACCGCCTCGCTGTTGGCCCACGTGCTCAGCCACTCCGGCCGGCGCGCTCTGCTGGCCGGCAATATCGGGGTGCCGGTGCTGGAACACCTGGATACCGACGTCGAGATCGCCGTACTGGAGTTGTCGAGTTATCAGCTCACGGATCTGGAGGGTTGTCTTCACATGGGCCTGTTCACGCGGCTGTTTCCCGAGCACGGCGATTGGCATGGCGGCGTCGAGCACTATTACGCCAGCAAGCTGCGAATGGTTGGTCTGCTGGGCGGGGAACCGCTGCTGGTCAACGCGCGCGATCCGGTGTTGCTTGAGGCCACGGACATGGCCCCGCGCCGCGTGCTGGTGAACCAGCCGCCGCTGGCTCATCGACTGGGATCAGCGCTGGTCCGCGATGGGCAAACGCTGCTTGAATCCGCTGGATGGCCGCTGCTCGGCCAGCACAATCTCGACAATGCCGCCCTCGCGGTGGAAGCGGCCCTGCGACTCGGCATCGATCTGGCGTCTACGGTGGCCGCGCTGCAGACGTTCAGGCCCCTGGCGCATCGTTTGGAAGTTCTGGCCGCTAGCGATTCCCGGCATCGCTGGGTGAACGATTCCATCGCGACCACACCGCATGCAACGCTCGCCGCGCTGCAGGCCCTGCATGACCAACCGGTGGTGCTGATCGCCGGGGGCTTTGTGCGCCCCGCCGACTGGTCTGTGGTGGTGGAGCATTGCCGCAATCAGCCGTTGGCCGGGCTGGTGGTTCTGCCCGACAGCGGTCCCGAAATCGCGCGCGCCTTCGCAGCCGAACCGGGTGCCTGTCGGGGTGACGTTCTATCCGTCAGTCGTCTGCAAGACGCAGTGGTCGAGTCGGCCAGGCTGGCCGGGGAACGGGGAACAATCCTGCTCAGCCCCGGGGCAGCCAGCTTTCCGCAGTTTCGCAACTTCGTTGATCGCGGAGACCAGTTTCGTCAGGCCGTCCAGGCTTACAGAGAGCGGTCGACAGCGTAACGCGCGAGCACCGAAAGCGCCGCTCGCTGGGGTGAGTCGGGCAACACGACCAGCGCCTCCTCGGCTTCCCGCGCCAAGGTTCTCGCTCTGTCCAGCGACAGCTCAAGTGCGCCGGTGGACTCGAGAATCCGCCGGGCCTGGCCGAGGCCGTCTTCGTGATCGCCGGAGATGACGCTGCGCAGTCGAGCGGCGTCTTCTTGCCCGGCCCGTTGCAGCGCCAGAATCAGCGGCAGCGTAACCTTGCCTTCGGCCAGATCGTCTCCCAGATTTTTGCCCAGTTGATCGCTGTCGGCCTGATAATCGAGTACGTCGTCGGCGATCTGAAAGGCCTGGCCGAGCAGAAGACCAAAGCGCTCCAGCTGCTCACAGGTGGTCGGGTCGCAATCGGCGATGACGCCCCCAAGCCTGGCGCTGGCAGCAAACAGGCAGGCAGTCTTATCGGAAATCACTCGGAAGTAATCCTGCTCGGTCAGATCAAGATTGCCCATCTGCATAAGCTGAAGTACTTCGCCTTCGGCGATCGTGTTGGTGGTGTCGGCCAGAATGCGCATGATCGTCAGCCGCTCCAGTTCCACCATCAGCTGGAAGCTGCGGGAGTAGAGAAAATCTCCGACCAGGACGGAGGCCGCGTTGCCCCAGATTCGGTGCGCGGTTTCCCGCCCGCGACGCAGGCCTGATTCGTCAATGACATCGTCGTGCAGGAGCGTTGCGGTGTGGATGAACTCGATCACCACCGCCAGCTGAATATGGCTGTCGCCGGTATAGCCGGCAGCGCGGGCGCACAAAACATGCAGCAACGGCCTGAGTCGCTTGCCTCCACCGTGGATGATGTGATGGCCGATCTGATTGACCAGGACCACGTCAGAAGCCAGTCGGCGGGCGATCAGTTGATCGATGGCCCGCCGGTCGTCCCCACTCAGCACGAGGACGTCATCGAGGGTGCGGGGTGTCGTGGTCGCGCTCACATCATTCATGGGCGGGCATTATACGAGCCGTTATCCTACGCCACGACAAGAAATTGGCGCCCGAGTTTGGCTGTGCCCCTGTGCTAGACTTTTACGGCATGGTCGGACACGTATCTGGAGCAAAAATAGCATGGCGCGAGGTATCAACAAGGTCATCCTGATTGGGAATCTGGGGGCTGATCCCGAGACCCGTCACACGGCCGGCGGCAACGCCGTCACCAATCTGCGCGTCGCGACGTCCGAAAGCTGGCGCGATCGCCAGACTGGCGAACAGCGCGAGAACACGGAATGGCACAACGTCGTGCTTTTCGGCCGACTCGGTGAGGTGGCCGGTGAGTATCTTAAAAAGGGCAGCAAGGTTTACCTGGAAGGGCGTCTGCAGACTCGCAAGTGGCAGGACCGCGACGGCAACGATCGCTGGACGACCGAGGTCATTGCCAATGAAATGCAGATGCTAGACAGCCGCGGCGGCAGTGCGCCGATGGATGAGGATCGCGGTGGCTACCGGGATGGCGACAGGGACAACCAGCGCGCCGACTACGGCCGGCCTTCAGAGGGCGCCAGAGGCGGGGCTCAGGACAATCTGGAAGACGATATCCCCTTCTGATGAATCTTATCTGTCGCTGTTGATCGTCGACCGTCAATGTCTTGCCTGATCGTCACCGGCGGTGCCGGCTTTATTGGCTCGAACTTTGTTCGCCACGTGCTGGAGAGCACCAATTACGCGGTGGTCAACCTTGATCTGCTGACCTACGCCGGTAACCGCGAATCGCTGGCGGGACTCGATGCGGATCGGCATGTCTTCGTTCACGGCGATATCTGCGACGGCGCGCTGGTCAGACGACTGCTTGAGGAGCACCGGCCCGTCGGGCTGGTCCATTTTGCTGCCGAAAGTCACGTCGATCGCTCGATCGATGACCCAGGTGCGTTTATCCGCACGAACGTGGTCGGCACCCAGACGCTGCTCGATGCCGCGCTCGACTACTGGAAGGGCGGCGTCGGTGAGTTTCGTTTTGTTCATGTCTCGACGGACGAGGTCTACGGCAGCCTGAAAAGCGGTGAACCGGAGTTTACTGAACAGCACCGGTACGCGCCGAATTCACCCTACGCGGCCTCCAAGGCATCTGCAGACCATCTCGCGCGGGCCTGGCACCGCACTTACGGCCTGCCGGTCATGATCACCAACTGTTCCAACAACTACGGACCCTACCAGTTTCCCGAAAAACTGATTCCGCTGATGTTGATCAACGCGCTGGAGGGGGAAGGCTTGCCGGTGTATGGCGATGGCCAGCAGCGTCGCGACTGGCTGTTCGTGACCGACCATTGCCGGGCGATTCAGCGGGTGCTCGAAGACGGCGAGCCGGGCCGGGTGTACAACATTGGTGGCAATGCAGAAATGGCCAACCTGGATGTGGTCCATCTGCTGTGCGATCTGCTTGATGAGCGCTTGCCCGGAGCCCGGCCGCGCCGCGAACTGATCAAGTACGTCACCGACCGGCCTGGCCACGACCGGCGCTATGCAATTGATGCCAGCCGGATTCGGGATGAGCTGGGCTGGATGCCATCGGTCGATTTTGCCGAAGGTCTGGCCGAAACCGTGGACTGGTATCTGGCCAACCGCGACTGGTGGCAGCGCATTCGCAACGGTCGCTATCGGTCGGAGCGGCTGGGTGTTTCCAGAGGCCTTTAGCCGCAACCTCCGCAGTCGCGCCCCCGACAGGTCTGATCTGCGTTAATCTGCGCTACGTTGCGCCCATGATCGCCAAAACCTGACCCTCGCCCGATGAAGAGAAAAGGCATCATCCTGGCCGGCGGCGCCGGCACCCGGCTTTACCCGCTGACTCGAGTCATCAGCAAGCAGCTGCTGCCGGTCTACGACAAGCCGATGATCTACTACCCGCTGACCACGCTGATGATGGCGGGCATCGATGAAATTCTGCTCATAACCACGCCGCACGAGCAGCACCTGTTCCGCAGCCTTCTTGACGATGGCCGCCAGTGGGGAATCCAGCTGGAATATGCTGTTCAGGCCGAACCCAACGGCCTGGCTGAGGCCTTCCTGATCGGTCGGGACTTTATCGATGGCGGGCCATCCTGTCTGATCCTGGGCGACAACATTTTTCACGGTGGCGGCTTGCGTGACTTGCTCGCGCGCGCGACAGGGCGCGCGCACGGCGCCACCGTATTCGGTTACTGGGTCGGCGATCCCGAGCGCTACGGAGTGGTGGAAATCGATCGCGCGGGGCAGGCGCTCAACCTGGAAGAGAAGCCGGCCAGACCTAGGTCGAACTATGCGGTCACGGGCCTGTATTTCTATGATCATCGCGCCTGTGACTTCGCCGCCGATCTTCAGCCTTCCGGGCGCGGAGAGCTGGAAATTACGGACCTCAACCGATGCTACCTTGATGCGGGGGATTTGACGGTTGAGCGCATGGGGCGTGGTTATGCCTGGCTGGATACGGGGACGCACGCCTCGCTGCAGCAGGCAGCCAGCTATATAGAAACCCTGGAATCACGTCAGGGTCTGCGCGTGGCCTGTCCGGAAGAGATCGCTTTTCGTCAGGGCTGGATCGATCGGGATCAGCTCTTGGCGCTGGCCGAGCCACTGGTCTCCAGCGGCTATGGCGATTATCTGCGCATGGTCGCCGACAGCCGGATGGGGCCATGAAGGTCGAGGTCACGGATCTGCCCGGCGTCCTGCTGATCTCACCCAAAGTCTTTGATGATGAGCGTGGCTGGTTTCTGGAGACCTGGCGCTCTGAGCGCTATGCACATCACGGCGTCGGGCCGTCGTTTGTCCAGGCCAACGCATCGCGGTCCGGACGTGGCGTGCTCAGGGGCTTGCACTACCAGTGGCCGGAGCCGCAAGGCAAGCTGGTTTGGGTGAGCGAGGGCTGCGTGCTGGACGTGGCTGTCGATATTCGGCCGGATTCGCCCCACTTTCGACGTTGGATGGCCATGGAGTTGGACGCTCAAGATCATCGCCAGCTGTGGATTCCGGAAGGTTTTGCCCACGGTTTCCAAGTCTTGAGCGAGCAGGCCACTTTCCACTATCTTTGCACCCGTCCATACCGGGCAGAGTTCGATTCGGCCATCGCCTGGAATGATCCGGAGATTGGGGTTGACTGGGCATTGCCGCCGGTTGGCCTGTCGGCCAAGGATGCAGCCGCTCCAAGCCTTGCCGAGCTTGCGTTGGGGCGCCTGCCGGAATGAGGCTGCTGCTGACCGGTGCCGAGGGTCAGCTGGGGAGGCACCTGGCGCCGCTCCTGGCGCCGATCGGTCAACTCGTGACCACTTCACTGGCGGGCGGTGACCGGCCGTGCGACTTGACGGATGCAGCGGCGCTCGATGCCCTGCTCGACGAAGTGCGGCCCGAGGTGATCGTCAACCCCGCTGCGTGGACTGGGGTGGATGCCGCCGAAGAGCAGCCCGAATCCGCCGACCGGCTCAATCGGATCTTGCCGGAGGCGCTGGCCGCGTGGTGCCAGCAACATGCGGCGCTGCTGGTGCACTATTCCACGGATTACGTCTTTGATGGGCAGCCCGGTCGACCCTGGACCGAACACGATGCGCCTAACCCGGTGAGCGTCTATGGCCGCAGCAAGCGCGAAGGTGAACAGGCTGTTTTGGCCTCCGGCGCCCGCGCGCTCGTGCTTCGCACCGCATGGCTTTACAGCGCGTGCCCCGGGAATTTTCTCTCGGCCATCCTCGCTCGGGCCAGCACAGGCGATGCTCTGCGAGTGGTGCGCGACCAGATCGGATCGCCGACCTGGGCCGGTAGCCTGGCCGAGATGACCGCTGATCTTTTGCGTGTCCGGGGGCAGCGAAACGGGGCCGTGATTCTGCATGCTGCTGACCGTGGCTGCATGAGTTGGCACGAATTTGCCACCATGGCGGTCAAAATGGCAGCGGAAGCCGATGTGATCAAAAGAGCAGTGACGGTCGAGCCGATCGACTCCTCGCAGTGGCCACAGAGGGCCAAACGCCCATCCTGGTCGGTGCTCAATGTGGAAGCGATGGAGGCGGCTTGTGGCCGTCGGTTGCCGACAACAGAGCAGGCTCTTTCGGTCTGCCTGAACCAATGGAAGTCAATAACATGCTGATCCCAGTGATTCTGTCCGGCGGCGCCGGAACTCGGCTTTGGCCGGTCTCGCGTAAAGCCCATCCCAAACCTTTCATGCGCCTGGCCGACGGACAGACCCTGGCTTCGAGTACGGTTCGTCGTGCCATGAAGGTCGCCTCGGAAGACGTAACGCTCACGGTGACAGGGCGTGACTATTATTTCCTGACTCGGGATCTCTACCGAGATGCGGCGCCGGAGGGCGACCACCATTTCCTGCTCGAACCCGAAGGTCGCAATACGGCACCGGCGATTGGCGCTGCGGCCCACTGGGTGCAAGACCGGTTTGGACCTGAAGCCTTGATGCTGGTGCTACCGGCCGATCATCTGATTCGCGAGCATGGCGCTTTCGCTCGGGCGGTTTCAGCGGCTGCGAAACTTGCAAGCGAGGGTTGGTTGACCTGTTTGGGGATCAGTCCGACCCATGCCGAAACCGGCTATGGTTATATTCGAGCCGGTCACGCCTTGCCTGCCGGGCTGGAAATTTCCGCTTTCGTCGAGAAGCCGGATGCAGAAACCGCTCAGCGCTATTACCAGTCCGGCCAATACCTGTGGAATGGCGGCATGTTTTGTTTTAGCGCCGGTGCCATTCTCTCGGCCCTCGAGGAGCATGTTCCCGACATCAGTCAAGGAATCGCAAAGGTTTGGCAGGAAAGCGCGAGCGTTGCCGAACCGGTTGAGCTGAATCCGGAGTCTTTCGCTGCCGTGCGCGCTGACTCGATCGATTTCGCGGTCATGGAAAAGGCGCAGCGTCGGGCGGTGGTGCCCGTTTCCTGTGGCTGGAGTGATATTGGCTCCTGGCAAGCCATCAGCGAGCTCTACGAGAGCGATGCGCTGGGTAACCGCGTTCGGGGCGAGGCTGTGCTGATCGATTCCCGCAACACTTTTGTCCAGGGCGAGCAGCGTCTGGTTGCAGCTGTGGGGGTTGACAACCTGGTCATTGTCGACACCGGCGATGCGGTACTGGTCGCCAGCGCTGATCGGGCCCAGGAAGTCAAGGCGGTGGTCGACGAACTTCGCCGAACAGAACATGACTCGGCAATTCATCATCGCACCGTACATCGGCCGTGGGGCAGCTACACCGTATTGGAGGATGCTGAGGACTGCAAGGTCAAACGTCTGGTCGTTCGACCGGGTGGTGTGCTCTCGCTTCAGCGTCACCAGCATCGAAGCGAGCACTGGACCGTGGTATCGGGCCAGGCCACGGTCAGGATCGACGAGCGAGAGTTCCAGTTGGCTCCAGGAGAAGCGACCTGGATTCAGGCTGGTCAACTGCACCGACTGGAGAATCACGGCGATGACAACGTGCACATTATCGAAGTGCAGACGGGGACTTATTTCGGCGAAGACGATATCGAGCGTCTGGAGGACATTTATGGAAGAGCGTAATGGTTCAGCCTGGCTAGCTGTGATCTGTCTGCCAGTCTGGCTGCTGGCCTGCGCCGGTCAGGTGATGGCCAAGGAGGAGGCTGCTGCCCTTTGGGAGGCCGAGGCACTTGAATGGCGCGAGCAGCGTCTCGATCGCCTCGTGGCGCCATTTGGCTGGCTCAGCCTTGTGGCGCTGGAGTTTCTGAGCGACGGCGCTTGGACCGTCGGCGCCGGTTCTGACAACGATGTTGTCCTGATTTCCGGCCCCGACCGCTGGGGACGGTTGGTGCTTGAGGGCATGCAGGCGCGGTTCGAACCTGCGCCGGGCGCGCCGGTCACGGTGGATGGGCAAGCGGTGGAGTCGACCATTGACCTGGCGATTGCAGGCGACGATCCGGCTACCCGCGTCAGTGCTGGCACCGGCTGGTTTGAAATGGCCAGTCGAGGCGAACGACTGGTCCTGCGAGCGCGTGACAGTGAGGCCGAAACGCGCAAGGGCTTTCTGGGATTGGATTATTTTGAGTTCGATCCGGACTGGCGCATCAAGGCGCGCTGGGAAGCTCATCCGGAGGGCACCACCATTCCCATCGCTGACGTGCTCGGCGAGTTACGCGAGGAGGGCAATCCAGGCCGGGCGGTATTCGAGTTTGATGGCCGCGAATTTGCGCTCGAGGCGCTCTTTGCAGATGATCAGCTGTTCTTTATCCTGGCGGACCGCACGTCGGGCCGAGAAAGCTATGGCTTAGGTCGCTTTCTCTATTCGGCTCTGCCGCAAGACGGTTGGGTCGTGCTTGATTTCAACCGCAGCTATAACCCGCCGTGTGCATTCAATGCCTACACAACCTGTCCGCTTCCGCCGCCGGAAAACCGCCTGGACGTGCGGGTGGAGGCCGGTGAGCGCCGCTACCGCGGTGACGGGGGTGTTCTGCCTTCGGACTTGAAACCCTAAAGCGCTGGATGGGCCAAAAGGGGACAGGCCGCCGGATCGCAGCTACCGGCGGCCTGCCTTCGGCTTGGCGCAGTCTGTCTAGTCCTGCGGACTCTGGTTAACCTCGATGCGGTCGCGGTTGCGGTCTAGGGTGGCCAGCCCGATCCCGCGCACGTTGACCAGTTCGTCGGGGTGCTGGAACGGCCCGTTCTCTTCGCGGTAGGCGACGATCGCCTCAGCCTTGGCCTGGCCAATGCCCGTGAGCGTCTCAGCCAGCTGCTCGGCGGTGGCAGTGTTGATATCGACCGTCATATCCTCAGCTACGGCAAAGCCGGTCAGTGCCAGTGCGATGAGCAGTGCGGCAATGGTTTTCTTGATCATTTTTGTATCTCCTGGATATCTGTTGACAAGGTTTTTCGAAGCCACGCTGAGCCGGTCGCTCAACGTTAGCCACAGCTTAGAAAAGCCGACACCCGTGCCGAATCGGCAAAACCTCTCGTCTGCTTCTGCGAAAAATCGGACGAAATCACCGATTGAATCGCTTCTCAGGTTTTGAGAAAACGGCGTGCTCCAATACCCTCGAATTCACAGCAATCTGTAGGAGATTTGCCATGCATGAGCGCTTGAGCCCGAGAAAACTGCGTGACGAGATCGTGGGCCGGACCATTGCCGGCGTGATTGCGCGGCCGGGTCGAACCGGCGAGCCCCCGGTCGTGCTGATGCTGCGCTTCGACGATGGCAGTGTGATCGAGTTCGTCTCGCCACGCAGCGATCGACTGCTCAAGGAGACGCTCAAGCGTTCGGCTCCTCGGGCTTCGTCAGCGTCGACGGGTTCGAGCTGGAATGAATCCCAGCTCACTCTTGATGGCCTGCAGATCGCGGGTGCAGCCTGCTGAACTCGGTTATCCACACAAGCTGTGGATAAGTCTGTGGCCAAAGTGGCTCTATGGTCGCCGGCAGTGCCGGCAACCCGCTTTGGTCATAATTTATCCATATTTAATAAAGGTTTTAAAATCAGTGAGCTATCGCGAGAAAGAAATAAACCCGCTGGTTCCCGGCGTGTCATGAAAACGTAAAAATGAAAATCAGGCAGTTGTGTATAACAACTGTAGCTTCTACTTGACCAATGGGTCTTAAGTGCCTGAAACTTGGTTCTCGAGCTGTGCGAGGCCGATGACCTCGGGCCACTGTTCCAGCGCGTCCAGTATTGCCCGTTTTTCGGGGTGCTCCAGCCGAAGCGTGCGCACGCGACGGCGATACTCTTCACTGCGCAGCACGGCAAGTTCTGGATCCTCGACCAGGCGGGCTCGGCGATAACGCTGCCACCGGTCATGCTCTTTTTGGCTGAGCTGGTCCGGCCACAGGCGGGCTCGGTAGCGAAACAGCAGTTCGTTCAGTCGCAGATCCTGAAAAGGGGTTTCGAGCTCGGACAGTTGACCGGGACTCATCGTGCGGATCCGTTCGCGCAGGATGAGATCGGCTTTGGGCACGAATCCGGAGTACAGCGAAAGCTCCGGATCTGTCGCCGGGCTTGTCGGCTGGTCAAAAAGGGACTGCAGCTTTGCGGTGAAATCGGTCGCGGTCGCGAGAATCTGCGCGTGATTTGCCACGGCGCGCAAATCGATGTCAAGGCGCTCGGCGGCTGCAGGATCCAGCACTGTCATCGGCGCAAGCAGGGGGCAGCGATTGGTCCGCACCAGCTTCACCGGCAGGCGCTCCTGACCCTCAGGCAGGTCTGCCGCGGGCGTCCACAGCAGGTCGGCAAGCTGCTCGGCAGACAGGTCCAGATAGGGGCCAGGATGCTCCCGCAGATTCCACACCAGCCACTGCGAGCGGATTGACGGATGGGCTTGCAGGGGCAGTACCGGGGCGGTGGCGCACCAGCGCGCCGGCAGCCGGGCGCTGCTGTGCAGCAGCGGCTGCCCAGATTCCAGCAAATTGGCGACGACATGACGCTGGCGCAGTTTCAGAGCCCAGTTCCAGAGTCTGGGCTGGGCCCCGCGGATCAGCCGGGCTAGCCCCAGCGTGGACTCGACATCGGCCAGCGCGTCGTGCGCTCGTCGGGTGTCCAGTCCATTGGCGGCGGCCAGATGCTCAAGCCGAAAGCTCGGGGTGCCGTCGTCGCGATCCGGCCAGGCAAGTCCGTCTGGACGCAGCGCTCGAGTCATGCGGGCCAAGTCGATCAGGTCGAATCGAGAGTTTCCGTTGGCGTATTCGCGGGCGTAAGGGTCGAAGAAATTTCGCCAGAACAGGTGGCGAGTGATCTCATCATCGAAGCGGAAGTTGTTGAAGCCCACGGTGCAGGTGCCGGGCTGTCCCATGGTCTCGGCGATCGCAGCGGCAAACTGGTTTTCCGGAAGGCCATGGGCGCATGCATGCTGGGGCGTGATCCCCGTTATCAGGCAAGCATCAGGGTGCGGCAGGACATCGTCCGCCGGACGACAATACAAGACCAGCGGGTCCCCGATCGGCTCCAGTTCGGTGGTTGTTCGCAGCGCCGCGAACTGAGCGGGCCGGTCACGCCGGACATCGGCGCCGAAGGTTTCGTAGTCATGCCATAAGAAGGTCTCAGTCATGGCGTGAATCTTCGCACGATCCGTCGGGGAGCTCGGGTACCATTGGCTTCTTTTCGTCAGCCAGGATTGCAAGATGAGCAGCAAGGCAACCTTTGGAGCCGGATGTTTCTGGGGCGTGGAAGCACGCTTTCGGCAGGTGCCGGGCGTTCAAGACGCCCGCGTCGGATACATGGGTGGTCAGGTGGAGCACCCCAGCTATGAACAGGTCTGTACTGATCGGACCGGGCACGTCGAAGTTGTGCAGGTGGACTTTGATCCTGATGAGGTTGGCTTCGATCGTCTGGTTCGGGCTTTTTTTTCCATGCATGACCCGACTCAGGTTGATCGTCAGGGGCCGGATATTGGCACACAGTATCGGTCGGTGATTTTTTTCCACGACGATCAGCAGCGCGAGATCGCAGAGCAGGTCCGCGCCGAGATGGACGGTATGGATCGATTTCCCGGTCCGATCGCCACCCGGATCGAGCCGGCGGACACGTTTTGGGAGGCCGAAGAATACCATCAACAGTACCTGGCTCGCCGTGGCGGCAGCTGTTCGATCTGACCATGACGTGACGGGGCAGGGTGCTGGGCGAGCACGTCCCCGCCTGCTTCTGTTGCGTCACGCCCAGGGCATGCTGGGCACAGCCGATTACGATCGGCTTTCCTCGCTGGGTTGGGTTCAGGCCGAGCACCTCGGGGAGCGCATGACCCATGAGCTGGGTGGACGCTGGCCGGCTTGGAGCGGTTCGCTGCGACGCCAGCGCCAGACTCTCGGCGTGCTGTCCGCGCCTGCCGAGGTCTTTATCGACCCTTGCCTTAACGAGTATCGCGTCGACCGTATGGTGGCGCATGCCTTGGACCAGGCTGATGTGCTGGGGCTGGTGCGGCCGTCTCAACAGGCGATGAGCGAGCCTGCAGGCTTTCTCGAAGCGTTCTTGAAGTGGTTCCCGGAAGTGCTCGATCGCTGGCAGCGAGCCGAACTGGTTGATCCGTGCAACGGTTCTTGGCAGGCTTTTCATCGGCGCGTGCATCTGCCGGCCGCGGTCTGGCGGGCTCGGCTGAGTCGCGGCGAGTCGATCGCAGTCGTCAGTTCGGCCGGCGTGATCAGCACGCTGGTTGCCTCGCTGTGCGGATTTGATCTGGAGTGGCAGCGCCGGCTCAACGTCAGCTTGTACAATGCGTCGGTGACCGAGCTGGAGCTGGACGAGGCGGGGGGCTGGCAGACCGGCCGGATCAACTGCGTCGCCCATTTGGACAGCAAGGCGCTGCGCACGCTGGCCTGACTGTTGGTCTTTAAGTGGGTGGCCAGGCTTAGGTTCTGAAGCATGAGCAATCTGAAAAACGCAGGGAGGCACCGTTGAGCGAGCCAGTAGTTGTGATTACCGGATCCAGTCGTGGTATCGGGCGGGCGGCGGCGGAGTTGATGGCCGCGCGAGGCTACCGCGTCGTGGTTTCGAGTCGGTCTCCCGAAAGCTGCGAGCCGGTCGCCGATGCGATTCGGGCTGGTGGCGGCCAGGCCCATGCCATCGCTTGTCACATCGGTCATGAAGACCAGCTTGACCAGCTGGTCGCCAAGACCGTGGAGCGATTCGGTCGTCTGGACGCCGTTGTGATGAACGCGGCCAGCAATCCGGTCTACGGTCCCTCCGACCAAGTCGACCGAAAGGCCTTTGACCTGATTATGGGCAACAATGTTTACAGCGCCATGCGCTTAGCGCACTGCGCGCGAGCCCATCTCAAACAGGCCGGGAATGGTGCCGTCGTGTTGGTTTCTTCAATTGCCGGTCTGTTCGGTAACCGCCAGATCGGCGTTTATGGGATGTCGAAGGCGGCTGAGAACCAGCTTGTCCGCAACCTGGCGCTGGAGCTGGGCGGCGACGGCATCCGGGTCAACGCAGTCGCGCCTGGACTGGTCAAGACCGATTTCGCCCGCGCCCTGCTGGCTGATGAGCGCATGGTCCGCTATTTCGAAACGACCACGCCACTCAGGCGGCTGGCCGATCCGGCTGACATCGCCCGGGTCATCGCCTTTCTCTGCGGTCCGGACTCGGGTTGGTTATCCGGTCAGGTGATCACCGCCGACGGCGGCCTTTCGGTCACCGGCGGGTTCTGACCGAGAGGGTCATCATGCGAGCGCTCCTGATTGGTTTCCTGATGAGTCTGGCGGCCATGGCTGGGCCTGCGCTGGGTCAGATTTACACCTACGTGGACGAGAACGGCATCACCGTGTTCACTGATCGCAAGCCGGATACGACCCGCTATCGGGTTCGCAACCTGGGTTGCTACGGGACCTGTCGAACCGGAGTTGACTGGGAGCGCACGCCGCTGCTGCTGGATCGATTCGTGGCCGAGATCGAGGCCGCCAGCGAGGTCTTCGGTGTCGATGCCGCCCTGATTCGTGCAGTGATGCATGCCGAATCCTGGTTTGAAACCGACGCTGTATCGCACGCCGGTGCCCAGGGCCTGATGCAGCTGATGCCTGATACCGCGCGGCGTTTTGGGGTTGGTGACGTCTTTGACCCCGTCGACAACATCACCGGCGGGGCCGCTTATCTGGCCTGGCTGGCAGAGCAGTTTGAGCAAGACGTTACCCGGATGGTTGCCGCCTACAACGCGGGCGAGAATGCCGTTCGGCGCCACGGGGGCGTGCCGCCGTATCCGGAAACACAGGAATATGTGCGCCGCGTGCGCATTCTCTATCAGCGCTATCTCGATCGCAGTTAATTGGCGTCGCGCGTCGCGTGTTCAGCGAACGACGGTGACGGTGCAGCGGGCGAAATCCACCACCCGCTTGGCCACCGAGCCCATCAATAGACGTTCGAACAATCCCTTACTGCGGTGGCCGAGCACGATGTGGTCAATTTTCTCGCGCTCGGCCAGATGAAGCAGCTGTTCGACGGGATGGCCTTCAAGAAGATGCGACACAGGACGGTGTGGCTGATCGATGGCATCGTCGGTCAGTCGGGTCAGGTGCTCGCTGAGCCACTCGCGCCGTCGATTCGTCAATGCTTCCCGCTCAGTGGCCTCGGCCATCTCGATTTCGGCGCCATGGACGACGGCGCAACAGTGCAGCGTGCCGCCGGCCTGACGCGCCAGTTCCAGCGCAAACGCGAATGCCTTGTCACCCTGAGGTGAGCCGTCGATCCCAACGAGGACCTTTTTGCTCATGGCCATCTTCCTGATCTGGAACGGGAGATTCGGGCAAACACGATTGGTGGGTCGAATGCGGCCGACAACCCCCTATCTTAGCCGCACTCGAAGGGGCCGAATATCAGCCCGCCATGCCTCGAAGATGCTGATTGAGTCTGGACTTGTGTCGAGCTGCCTTGTTCGCGTGCATAATGCCCTGCGAAACTGAACGGTCGATTGCCGGCACCGCGTCCTTGTAGGCGGCTTCGGCGGCGGCCTTGTCGCCGCTCTCGATGGCGCGCAGAACCTTTTTGATCCGGGTCCGAACGTGCGATCGCAGAGAGGCATTGCGTTGACGATGGCGCTCGGCCTGGCGGGCCCGTTTACGGGCGGAAACGCTATTGGCCACGAATTACTCCTGATTGGGTCTGGTGTCAAAAAAGCTAGCAGAGTATTGTCTGATGGAACGGTTCCGGAGTCAAGACAGTCTGCGGTCGGCATCGCTGGCCGGCGGCTCGACGGTATGAGCCTGCTGCGCTCAACGTTCAACTTCGGCGCCATGACTCTGGTTTCGCGCATCCTCGGGTTCGCGCGCGACGTGGTCCTCGCCCGCGGGTTCGGTGCGAGCGCAGCGACCGACGCGTTCTTCGTCGCCTTCAAGATCCCCAATTTTCTGCGGCGCTTGTTTGCCGAGGGATCGTTTTCGCTGGCCTTCGTGCCGGTTCTGGCCGAGTACCGTGAGCGGGGTGACCAGGCCGAGTTGAAGTCGCTCATTGACGCCACGGCCGGCACCCTGCTGGCCGTTTTGCTGGTCATCACGGCGCTGGGTGTGGCTGCCGCGCCCTGGGTTGTCCGTGTTTTTGCGCCCGGTTTCGCGGCCGACCCCGACCAGCTGGCGCTGGCCTCCGAGATGCTCCGGGTGACGTTCCCCTACCTGCTGTTCATTGCCATGACCGCCCTGGCTGGGGGTATTCTCAATACGCTGGGGCGTTTTGCTCTGCCGGCTCTGACGCCGGCGCTGCTGAACGTGTCGCTGATTGTTGCTGCCATCGCGTTCAGTGCCCATTTTGCCGAGCCGGTCAAGGCGCTGGCATGGGGGGTGCTCGTAGCCGGTATTCTGCAGCTGGCCGTGCAGCTGCCGGTGCTGGCCCGGCACGGGGTCCTGCCGCGGCCGAGACTCGGCTTTGCGCATCCCGGCGTCCGCCGGATCCTGCGCCTGATGGTGCCCACCCTGTTCGGGTCTTCCGTCGCCCAGATCAACCTCTTGCTCGATGTGCTGATCGCATCGCTGTTGATCTCTGGCTCATTGAGCTGGCTCTACTACGCTGACCGCCTGATGGAGTTTCCGCTTGGTCTGTTTGGCGTCGCGCTGTCGACCGTCATTCTGCCCAGCCTGGCCGGGCTGCATGCGCGCAAGAAAGTCGGCGAGTTTCGAGCGACCCTGGACTGGGCCGTGCTGCTGGGCGTGGTGATCGGCCTGCCGGCCGCGTGCGGGCTGGCGGTTCTGGCCGAGGCGGTCAACGTCACTTTGTTCCACTACGGCGCCTTTGAGATGACCGATGTGCGCATGGCGGCCCTGGCCCTGATGGTCTATTGCCTCGGACTGCCGGCCTTTATTGGAGTCAAGATTCTCGCGCCGGCCTATTTTTCGCGCCAGGACACGCGCACGCCGGTTCGGATTGCGGTTACGGCGCTGGTGGCCAATATGGTGCTGAACGTGATCTTCGTGCTGGCGCTGACCCATTACCTGGCTGACGGCGATTTCTCGTCCGGGCTGCTGGCGACCCTGGCCGCCCATCCCGGCGCGCATGTGGCTCTGGCGCTGGCTTCCAGCGCTTCGGCCTGGCTCAACGCCGGTCTGCTTTGGCGAAACCTGCGTCACCCCGGTCTGGCACCCCGTCTTCCCTGGAGACGCCTGGGCCAGGTAATACCGGCTTGTCTGGTCATGGCACTGGTGGTGAACTGGAGCGTGCCTGACGGTGCCGTGCTGGCCGCATATGGGCCCGGGGGCAGGGCCGGATGGCTTGCCTTGGCGGTCGTGGTTGGGGGCTTGAGCTACGCGCTGACGCTAATGGGCCTGGGAATGCGTCCCTCGCAACTCGCCCGGCCGCAGAATGAAACTGAATCGGGACAGAGCGGCTCGTGAAAATCCTGGCGTCTGCCCACCATCGCGTGACTCGCGAGGCCGGCAAACCGGCTAGAATTTCGGGCTTGCCATGAATTTATTTCGAACCCTTCATCCTCGCGCTCAGCCCGTTGCGCCGGTTGCGCTGACCATTGGTAACTTCGACGGTCTGCATCTCGGACACCAGGCCTTGATTGCTGCGGTCGTTGACCGGATTCCGGACATGTCGCCGGGGCTGATGTGTTTCGAACCGCTGCCGGCCACGCTGTTTCGGCCGGAAGCGCCCGTTCCCCGGCTGATGGGGGTGGGTGACCGAATCCGCTGCTGCCGTCGTCTGGGTATCCAGCAGATGTTCATGCCCCGGTTTGATCGAGCGTTCGCCGCCCTGTCGCCTGACGATTTTGTGCGTGACGTGGTGGTGGCGGCCGCCGGCGCGCGCCACGTTGTGGTTGGCGCAGACTTCCGTTTCGGTGCGCGCGCGGCCGGTGACGTCGAAAGTCTGGCCAGATTGGGGCAGCGCCTGGGTTTTGGCGTCGAGGTCATCGACCCGGTGTGTCGCGGCGGGGAAAAAATCTCCTCAAGTCGGATCAGGGAACTGCTTTCCTCCGGTGAGATGGCGGCCGCCGCTGCCCTGCTGGGTCGGTCGTATTCGCTCGGCGGACGGGTGCTGCGAGGTCAGCAGCTTGGCCGCACGCTCGGCTTTCCCACCGTGAACCTTCGCTCACCAAGGCCGCCCGCGCTGCAGGGCGTATTTGCAGTGCGCGTCCACGGTCCGGGACTGGATAGTCATCCGGGTGTCGCCAACCTGGGACGCAGACCAACCGTCAACGGTACCGAATGGCTCCTTGAGGCGCACTTGTTCGATTACGATGGCAACCTTTACGGTCGGCTGCTCGACGTCGAGTTCTGCTACCGCCTGCGCGGAGAAGAAAAATTTGCCAGCCTCGCCGACATGACCCGGCAGATGCAGGTGGATGCCCGTCAGGCTCGGCAACTGCTGGGTGCCGACGCGACTGTTTCCTGAATCTTTTTGAGAACCTTGAGCCCAAGCCATGGACTATAAAGACACGATCAACTTGCCGCGAACCGCCTTTCCGATGAAGGCCTCGCTGGCCGTCCGTGAGCCCCAGATGCTCCAACAGTGGCAGGATCGGGCGCTGTACGAAAGAATCCAGCGGGCGACCGTGGATCGGCCAGGATTCATTCTTCATGATGGCCCGCCGTATGCCAACGGCGATATCCATATCGGACACGCGGTCAACAAGATTCTTAAAGACATCGTTGTCCGATCGGCTTTGCTGGCTGGTTATCGCTCGCCCTACGTGCCGGGCTGGGATTGTCACGGCCTGCCGATCGAGCTTCAGGTCGAAAAGAAGGTCGGCAAGGTCGGTCAGAAGGTGGACGCTGAAACATTCCGTCAGAAGTGCCGGGAGTATGCCGACCGCCAGATTCAGAATCAGTCCAGCGATTTTCAGCGGTTAGGCGGACTGGGCGACTGGTCCAATCGCTATGCCACGCGCGATTTCGGCTATGAGGCGAACATGCTGCGTGCGCTGGCCCGGATCGTTGAGCGTGGTCACCTGAAGCGGGGCGTGAAGCCGGTGCACTGGTGCTTCGACTGCGGCTCGGCGCTGGCCGAGGCCGAAATCGAGTATCAGGACAAGACTTCCACAGCGATCGACGTGCTCTTCCCGGCCGTTGATGTCGGGGCACTGGCGGAGCGTTTCTCTATCCAGGGATTGCACGCTGGCGCGGGGGTGGTCATCTGGACGACTACCCCATGGACGATTCCGGCCAACCGCGCGGTCTGCCTGAATGCCGAGCTTGAGTACGAGCTTCTCCGCGCCCAACAGGGCAGCCGGACAGTCGAGATCGTTGTTGCTGCTGAGCTGAGAGAGACGGTTTGTGCCCGGCTGGGGCTGGCGGCGATTGAAGTGCTGGGCCGGGCAAGCGGGGCAGCCCTGGAGCACCTTGTTCTCCAGCATCCCTATAACGGCTGCCAGGTGCCCGTGATTCTCGGCGAGCATGTCACGACCGAAACCGGCACCGGCGCCGTCCATACCGCGCCGGGTCATGGCCAGGAAGACTTCGAGGTCGGCCGCCACTACGACCTGGAGGTCTACAATCCGGTCGACGGGCGCGGAGTCTTTGTCGAGGACACGCCTGTGGTGGCCGGTCAGTTCGTTTGGGCGGCCAACGATGTTCTCGTCGAGCACATGCAAGCCACAGGCAGTCTTCTGGCGGCCGAGAAGTTCGAGCACAGCTACCCCCACTGCTGGCGCCACAAGACGCCGACCGCCTTCCGGACCACGCCACAGTGGTTCATTTCCATGGATAAGGCCGGTTTGCGGGCTGACGCCCTGGCCGAAATCGATCGGGTGCGCTGGGTTCCGGACTGGGGCAAGGCGCGGATTCGAGGCATGATCGAAACCCGGCCCGACTGGTGCATTTCAAGGCAGCGCACCTGGGGGGTGCCGCTGGGTCTGTTGATCGATCGCAACAGTCAGGAGCCTCATCCTCAGACCCCGCGCTTGCTGGAGCGGCTGGCTGCCATCGTCGAGCGCGAGGGCGTGGATGCCTGGTATCGACCCGATATCGTCGAGCGCCTGGGCGCGGATCCCGAGCTGTACGAGCCGGTCAGCGACATTCTGGATGTCTGGTTCGATTCCGGCGTCACGCATTACTGCGTGCTTGAGCAGGACGAGCGTCTGGGTCGGCCCGCTGACCTTTATCTGGAAGGGTCGGACCAGCACCGCGGCTGGTTTCAGTCCTCGTTGCTGACTTCGGTGGCGATGCACGGCAGTGCGCCCTATCGACAGGTTCTGACCCACGGATTCACGGTCGACGCCGACGGGCGAAAGATGTCGAAATCCCAGGGCAACGTGATTGCTCCGCAGCAGATCATGAACTCGCTCGGCGCCGATATCCTGAGACTGTGGGTCGCCGCAGCCGATTATCGCCAGGAAATGTCGGTCTCCGATGAGATTCTCAAGCGCGTGGCCGATGCCTACCGGCGTATCCGCAATACCGCTCGCTTCCTGCTCGGCAACCTCGATGGATTCGATCCGGCCGTCCATGCCCTCCCGGCCGAGGAACTGCTGCCGTTGGACCGCTACGCCGTGGACCTGGCGGCTCGTCTGCAGGATGAGATTACCGAGGCGTATTCGAACTACCGATTCTTCGTCATTTACCAGCGCCTGCATCATTTCTGTAGCGTCGACCTGGGCGCGTTCTATCTCGACATCATCAAGGACCGTCTTTATACGCTGCCAGCCGATCATCCAGCGCGTCGATCGGCGCAGACGGCGATGCAGCACGTTCTCGAGGCGCTGGTCCGCTGGCTGGCGCCGCTTTGCTGCTTTACCGCCGAGGAAATCTGGGGCGAAATGCAGGGCGAGCGGGCCGAATCGGTGATGCTGGCAACCTGGTACGACCGACTTGCTCAGATTCCGGAAAAAGAACGCGCCTTCTGGGCCCGCCTGCGGGCCGTGCGCGAGGTGGTCGGTCCGCGCCTGGAAGAACTGCGGCGATCCAAGGCGATTGGATCCTCGCTGGCCGCCGAGATCACTCTGGAAACGGGCGGTCAGCTGGCCGAAGACCTGACCAGCATCGGCGACGAGCTGCGCTTTTTCTTTATTTCATCGGACGTTCGCCTAGGCCCAGTGGAGGCCGAGTCAGATCAGGCTTCGATTGATGGGCAGACCCTGAAGTTTGCGGTGCGCGCCAGCGACCATGCAAAATGCGTTCGCTGCTGGCATCACCGCGACAGTGTGGGTCAACACGCCGACCACCCCGAATTGTGCGGTCGCTGCGTTGGCAACATCGGTGACGGGGCCGAAAAGAGGGAATGGGCATGAGCGCGCCTGAGGCCATGGGCTGGGGACGCTATTTTGCCTGGCTTGGACTGGCCGCGGTTCTGCTGGCCCTGGATCTGTGGACCAAGAATCTGGCCAGCCAGACGCTGGAGCTGTATCGTCCCCGGATCGTCACCGAGTGGTTAAACCTCACCTTGGCCCACAACGACGGCGCAGCGTTTAGCTTTCTGGCCGGTGCCGGCGGCTGGCAGCGCTGGTTTTTCACCGCGGTGGCGATTCTGGTCAGCGCTGTGTTGATGGTTTGGTTGAAACGTCTGCCCCATCAAGCGCGCCTGTTGCCGGTGTCGCTGTCGCTGGTGCTGGGCGGCGCCTTGGGCAATATGGTCGACCGCATTCGCCTTGGCTACGTTGTCGATTTCATCGACGTGCACTATCAGGGCTGGCATTGGCCCGCCTTCAACATCGCCGACAGCGTGATCGTGCTGGGGGTGGTACTGCTGCTCGTCGAGGGATTTATTCCGCGCCGCGTAAGTCTCCACGGATCGTCATGAATTCAGGCCCAAGGCAAGACGGCACCGGAAGCACCGGTGCCGTCTTGCGTCATCCGCTTCTACTTGGAAGGATCATTCCTCGCCCATAAAGAAGCCGAACAAGTGCAGCAGGCTGGAAAACAGGTTGAAAATGGATACGAACAAGGTCACCGTCGCCATGATGTAGTTGCGTTCACCTCCGCGGACGATCTGCTGGGTTTGATACAGGATCAGTCCGCACATCAGCAGTGAGAACATGGCCGACACCGCCAGTCCCAACGCACTGATCTGGAAAAAGATCGCGCCGAGCCCGGCCAGGAAGGCAACCAGAATGCCCACAAAAAGAAACGGCCCCAGAAAGCTGAAGTCGCGTTTGGTGACCATGGCGAATCCTGAAAGGCCGACAAAGGCAACCGCGGTGCTTCCGAATGCGGCGATGACCAGTTCGTGGCCGTTGCTGAAGACTGCCAGGTAGCTGTTCACGATCGGTCCGAAGGTCGCCCCCATGAATCCGGTCAGGGCAAACACGCTGAGTAGCCCCCAGGCGGAGTTGCGCAGCGCCGAAGTCAGAAACAAGAGGCCGAAGTAGCCGACGAGCGTCATCAGCACGCCTGGATACGGCCAGTTGTTGGCCATGGCCAGGTAGGCCATGAAAGAACTGAACAGCAGCGTCATGGCCAGCAGGTTCCAGGTGTTGCGCAAAACCTTTCGGGCGCCCTGGTCAATTTCGGTGCTGCCACCCTGTGGAATCGAAACGGTTCTCAGTCTGTCGTTCATCTTCAGTCAACCATTCCTTGTCATGTGTGAGAGAAAATCAAAGTGCTTGGAGTCGAGGCGCCAACATTGGTTCCCGCCCAACGATCCATATCGTAGCAGCAAGGCGTCATGCGCGGGGTAGAGATCGCCGTGGGTGTTTCAATCGTCGATCAGTCCGGGCTATAATGCGCGGCTGTCCTGGCTGCCTGGTCGCGGGCTGGCCGGGTTTTTCAACCCTATTGCAACCGGTTGCTGCAACCGAAGCGAGTGCATTCATGAGCAAAAATTTCGAAATTTCGGCCGAACTGCGTGCCGACGTGGGGAAAGGTGCGAGCCGCCGCCTGCGTCGCACCGGCAAAGTGCCGGCCGTGCTTTACGGGGGTGGTCGGGATCCGGTCAGCCTGATTCTGGACCATAACTTTCTGTTTCACGCGATCGAAGACGAGGCATTCCGCTCCTCGGTGCTCGATATCGTGGTCGGCGACGGTAAGCGTCAGAGCGTAGTTTTGCGGGATTTGCAGACCCACCCGTTCAAGCCGCTGATTACCCATGTCGATTTTCTCCGAGTCTCGGCAGGGCAGGAATTGAGGATGGAAGTCCCGCTGCATTTCCTCAACGAGGAGAAGTCGCCGGCAGCCCGCCAGTCCGGGGTGGTTGTTTCCTACCAGGCGACCTCGGTTGAGATTTCCGCCACACCGGAAAATCTTCCCGAATACCTCGAAGTTGATCTTGCTGGCCTCGAGCCCGGCGAAAGCGTTTTGCTCAGCCAAATCCAGTTGCCGAAGGGCGTCAGTATTCCCGCGCTTGTGGTCTCGGAAGACAACGATGCGGCGGTTGTCACTGCGATCTACATCCGCGAAGGTCAAGGTAGCGGGGAGCTTGCGGCAGAAGCCGATGCGGCGGCCGATATCGCGCCCGAAGTTGAGACCATCGGCGAGAGTGACGATGCCGAGGCCAGTGATGTCGAGGGTGACGAGTCCGTCGACGAGGCCGATCCCGACAAGAAGGAAGAGTAGGCCGCATAGGCCGCGTTGCGTCCAGTGTGACTATCCGATGGCTGATCGCCGGCCTGGGTAATCCCGGGAGCAAGTACACCAGAACCCGGCATAACGCCGGGTTCTGGCTAGTGGATGCCCTGAATGATCGCGTCGGTCTTGAGCTGAAAGCAGAGCGCAAGTTCCACGGAGAGGCCGGAAAGGTCCGGCTGGGCAAGACCGATGTCGTTTGCCTCAAGCCGGATACCTTTATGAACGATTCGGGTCGCGCGGTGCGCGCGGTGACCGACTACTTCGGGATTCCTGTCGATCGCGTCCTGGTGGCCTACGACGACCTTGATCTGCCGCCGGGCACGGTTCGGCTCAAGCGCGGAGGAGGGCATGGCGGTCACAATGGCTTGCGCAGTCTTTTTGCCCATCTGGGCGACCGGGGTTTTTGGCGCTTGCGCATCGGTATCGGACACCCGGGGGTGCGGGAGGCCGTGACGCCCTGGGTGCTCAGTCGTGCGGGAGCCGAAGATGAAACGCGAATCCTCGATGCCATTGATCGGGCGGCGGTCGTCATACCGACACTGATTGACGGCGAACCGGAGCGCGCCTTTCAGGCGCTGCATGGCGCGCCGTCTGAAATCGCTGCATCTGCCGCCGATGCACAGACAGGAGAAAAAGGCTAGTGGGTTTTCAGTGTGGGATTGTGGGTCTGCCCAATGTGGGCAAGTCCACCCTGTTCAACTGCCTGACGCGGGCGGGTATCGCGGCGGAAAACTACCCGTTCTGCACAATTGAACCGAACGTGGGCATGGTGGCGGTCCCGGATCCGCGCCTTGAGGCACTGGCTGCCATCGTGCGACCAGAGAAGGTCCTCCCGACCATGATGCAGTTTGTCGACATTGCCGGACTGGTGGCGGGAGCCTCGCGCGGCGAGGGGCTGGGCAACAAGTTTCTGGCCCATATTCGCGAAACCGACGCGATTGCCCATATCGTGCGCTGTTTCGTCAATGACGATGTCACCCATGTTGCCGGCAAGGTGGATGCCATTGCCGACATCGAGACCATCGATACCGAACTGGTGTTGGCCGATCTCGATTCGGCCGAACGAGCGCTGGACCGAACGACCCGCCAGACGCGGTCCGGCGACAAGGAAGCGCTGAGGCTGGTCACGGTGCTTGAGCGCGTCGTTGCGCATCTGGGAGCAGGCCGGCCGCTGCGCACGCTGGTCGTCGAGGAGGATGAGCGTGGGCTGCTCAAGTCCTGGCAATTTATCACCGCCAAGCCCGTGCTTTATGTGGCCAATGTTGATGACAGCGCGGCCGAGGACAATGCCCAGGTGGCTGCCGTTCGCAAGCATGCGGCAGCCGAGGGCGCCGAAGTGGTGGTCCTGTGCGCGGCGTTGGAGGCGGAGTTGGCCGAACTTGAGGCGGAAGAACAGGCTGAGTTTCTCGCAGATCTCGGGCAAACCGAGCCGGGCCTGCATCGCCTGATCCGCGCCGGCTACGCCTTGCTCGACCTGCTGACCTTTTTTACCGCCGGGCCCAAGGAGGTTCGGGCCTGGACCGTGCGCCGCGGCGTGACTGCACCCCAGGCCGCTGGCCGGATTCATACCGATTTCGAGAAAGGCTTTATCCGTGCCGAGGTGACCGCTTACCACGACTTCATTGCCTTCGGCGGGGAGTCCGGCGCACGAGCGTCCGGCAAGCTGCGGCTTGAGGGCCGCGAGTACCGCGTGGCCGAGGGTGATGTGATGCATTTTCGGTTCAACGTGTGAGGATTTGCGGCGGCCTGCTGGCGAGCGGAATCGATCCGATCTCGAGAAAATGAGGTGTTGACTCAGCTCATCGGATACGCGACAATTGCGGGCTTCGTCTGCATTTGACGTAATTTGCTGGTCTGGAGCGTCGATTTCATGCGGAGGGGTACTCAAGCGGTCAACGAGGGCAGACTGTAAATCTGCTGGCTATGCCTTCGCAGGTTCGAATCCTGCCCCCTCCACCATCGTTCGGCGCCGATTCGGAGGTGAACCGGAATCGCTTTGCGGGTGTAGTTCAATGGTAGAACCTCAGCCTTCCAAGCTGATGATGTCGGTTCGATCCCGATCACCCGCTCCAACAATTTGAACGCGCCCACGTAGCTCAGGCGGTAGAGCACTCCCTTGGTAAGGGAGAGGTCACTGGTTCGAGTCCAGTCGTGGGCACCATGTCTGGATTTACAGGTTGAAATCAACAGGGAACGGAGTTTTAGAGGCATGTCCAAGGCAAAGTTTGAACGCAACAAGCCGCACGTAAACGTGGGCACGATTGGTCACGTTGACCACGGCAAGACGACGCTGACGGCGGCGCTGACGAAGGTCTGCGCGGAGGC
>JAZBOC010000095.1:0-7438 GCA_036353315.1 Wenzhouxiangella sp.
GATACTAACGAATCCTTCACGCACTTGGCAAGCGAAAAGCCGGAATTGATGCGTTTTTTTCACATAATTTAGACACTGCTCATGGTGCACCATAAAAAAAGCCGGCACGCATATAGCAGTGCCGGCTTTGACTCACAGCGCGCGCATGGGCGGTAAAGCCTAACTCACCTTGACCTGGACCAGTTCGTTCCCGTCCTTGTCGGCCACGTGTACGGCGCAGGCCAGGCAGGGATCGAAACTGTGGATGGTCCGCAGGATCTCCAGCGGCTGATCAGGGTCATGGAGGTCATGGCCGACCAGCGAAGCCTCGTACGGTCCGGGCTTGCCGTCCGGATCACGCGGGCTGGCCAACCAGGTCGTCGGGACGACCGCCTGCCAGTTCTTGATCTTCTTGCCGTCAGTCACCACCCAGTGACCCAGCGCGCCGCGGGGCGCTTCCATGTAGCCGGCACCCCTGGCTTCCTTCGGCCAGTGCCAGGGATTCCACTTCTCAGAGTTCTGGGTCCGCGTGTCGCCGGCGTTGATGTTAACCGTCAGTTCGTTGAACCAACCGTCCATCATATCGGCGACAATTTTGGTCTCCAGCGTCCGGGCGGCAACCCGACCCATGGTCGAGAACATCGCCTCCAGCGGCAGATCGAGCTGACCCAGCGCGTAGTTGGCCAGATCAACAGTCGGCTCGTGGCCGGATGCATACAGCATGAGTACGCGGGCCAGCGGACCGACCTCCATGACATGGCCCTTCCACCTTGGCGCCTTCAGCCAGGTGTAGGTCGAATCCATGTCCAGGTTCTTGTAGGGGGCTTCCGGGCCATCGTAGTTCAGGCTGGTTTCGCCGACGTACGGATGCAGGCCGCTTTCCTTGCCGCTTTCATAGTCGTACCAGGCGTGCGAAATGAACTCCTGGATTTCGTTCTCGTCGTGAACATCAACCTCGTGGATGCGCGACAGATCGCGATTGAGAATAGCGCCGCGCGGAATGGTCAGGCTGCTCGGATCAAACATGCCGTTGGTCGGGAAATCACCGTAGGTCAGGAAATTCCCGACGCCCTCGCCGTGGCCGGGCGTGAACCAGTCCTTGTAGAACGACGCGATGGCCAAAGTATCCGGCAGATAGACCTGGTTCACGAACGACTTCATCTGTTCGATGATATTGGCCAGCTTCTGCATACCCGTCGTGTTGAGCGTGGTCTGCCCAGCGCCCGGCGCGTCGGCGTGCACGCTGATCGCCACCGGCGCGCCACCAACCAGCAGGTTCGGGTGCGGGTTCTTGCCGCCGAGAATCGCATGGAGCTTGGCGACCTCGCGCTGCCATTCCAGGGCATCCAGATAATGCGCGACGGCCATCAGGTTGGCCTCGGGCGGCAGCTTGTAGGCCGGGTGGCCCCAGTAGCCCTTGGCAAAAATCCCCAGCTGACCGGACTCGACAAAATTGCGGATCTTGGTCTGGACGTCGCGGAAATAGCCGGGCGAAGAGCGCGGATAATCCGAAATTGACTGGGCCAGCTGCGATGTGGCGGCCGGATCGGCGCTCAGCGACGACACCACGTCCACCCAGTCCAGCGCATGCAGGTGGTAAAAGTGCATGACATGGTCGTGGATGTACTGGGCGCCGATCATCAGGTTGCGGATCAGCTGTGCGTTCGGCGGAATCTCAATCTTGAACGCATCCTCCACGGCCCGGACGGCTGCGATACCGTGGACCAGGGTGCAGACTCCGCAGATGCGTTGGGTAAAGACCCAGGCATCGCGCGGGTCGCGGCCCTGCAGGATGATCTCCAGCCCACGCACCATCGTCCCGGAACTCAGGGCTTTGGTGATTTTGCCATTCTCTGTTACTGCCTCCATCCGGAGATGACCCTCAATGCGGGTTACCGGATCGACGACAACGGTTCCATTCGACGTGGCCATGGATTACGACTCCTTGATATTGTCGGCGACAAGCTCGACCAGGCTTTCGGTCTTCTTGTCCCAGTTGAAATGTTCACCAGCATCATCAAATGCCACGCGGCAGTCCGAGCAAGTGGTCAGAAAGCGCTTGGCGCCGGTATCGTCAACCTCGCGGAGCTTGATCTCCTGGGCCTTCAGGCGAAGCGGACGGGTCCGCTCAATGTCATTCATGCCACCACCGCCGGCGCAGCAGAAGCTGAACCCGGCGTGATTGAAGACCTCTTTCAGATTCACTCCCAGCTCGCTCATCAGCACGCGCGGCGCTTCAGTCACACCGCCCTTGCGCACGATCTGACAAGGGTCGTGGAATGCCGTCGGCAAACCGTCGACCTTGTTGAGCTTGAGCTTGCCGGCCTCGACCTGCTCGGCCAGATACTCGGTCACGTGGCGGACCTTGAACGGCAGGGTCTCGCCCATCAGTTCAGCCGCCTGCCAGCGTAGCGAGTAGTAAGCGTGACCGCATTCAGGCACCAGCACCAGCGAGGCACCGATCTTCTTGGCCTGGTCAACCACGCGCTTGGCGATGGTTTTCTGCAAGCCGCTGCTGCCGGCATAGTAGCCATAGTTTTCGGCCACGATGGCATCAGAGCGGAAGGTGTAGTCGGCACCAAGCTTGTTGAGCACCTTGACCATGGCCGCAACCGATGACGGGTTGCGATTGAGATCATTGCGCGGGGCACACACCATGATGTCGGCCTTGGCCTTGTCCAACGCGATGTCCACGCCGTGCTTTTCGCCAATCTCCTTGAGCAGCTCTGCATAGGGTTTTTCAACCGCTTCGGGCACACCGGTCTCGGCCTGGAGCGCGGCACGCTCGGCGAGCTCTTTCGGCGCAAGGCCGGCCTCGTACATGCCGCGACGACCGATCTCGATCAGCTCGGCGACCTCCAGACCCATCGGGCAGATCAGGCTGCATCGCCCGCAGAGGTTGCAGCTGTCAAACAGCAGTTCCTGCCATTCTTCCAGATCATCCAGGGTCACTTTCTTTTTCAGGCCCAGGATCTTGAAGAACGGCGCGAAGGCACCCGATTCACGCCGGAAGGCGCGCTTGAACATCTCGGCTTTCCAGATCGGGATGTACTTGGCTTCTTCCGTGGCGATGTAGAAGTGACAGGCATCGGCGCACATACCGCAGTGAATGCAGGACTCCATGTTCCAGGCAACGGTGGCACCGAAGCTCTTGGCAAAGGCGCTCATGGCTCCCTCGACCCGCTGCTCAGCCGTGCGGTTGTCTTCAGCTGCGCCTGCGCCGGCAAACGCTTGAGTGGCAGTAGTACTCATGTGGTAGCTCCCTTCTTGGCGTGCAGGTAACCGTTAACGAAGCGCGTCGGGAAAATATAGAACGCGTGCATCAGCTTTCCGAACGGGAACCAGATCAACAGCAGATTGAACGAAATGATGTGGGCAGCCAGAATGTACTCATACCGGCCCGGCCCACCCAGAACCGCCCATATACCGGAAATCATGATGGCGTACAGGATGGCCAGGGTGAAGTAATCATCGAAGTTCGAGATTTGGCGCAGCGGCTTGTGCATGTAGCGCCGCACCGTTGCCGTCAGCATGAGCACCACGGTCAACACCGAAACGGCCGTGATGATCGCACCTGGCAGGGTAGGCCACCAGGGCACCGAGACACCAAACAGGTTCTGCCAGAAAATCACGTGGGGCGCACCGAGCAGAACCACGGTAAACATCCCGATGTGATAGCCGTAACCGACGACTTCGCCGAACGCTGTACGGCCGATGAACTCCTTGTGCGGCCAGGAACGCAATCCGCAGGTGGCAGTACCCACCATCAGCGCCTTGTCGTTTGAATGCCGGTCTTCGCTGTACTTCTTGCGGAAGCCCAGCATGACGACGGCCAGCAGTCTCCAGATCACTCCGAATACGAAGACCAGCAGTGCAAAGTGGAGCATGGGCCCACGGGAAAATTCAAGTATCGACATGAGTGATCTCCTTAGTCGGTTTCGCTAACCAGTTTCTTCTTGCGCGCCTTCGCGGCAAGGCCAGCTGCAGCACCTACAGCCACACCGGCGGCGGCGGCGGCGATGGACTCACCACGCTCGCTGAACAACTTCGCGGTGACCGGCTCATAGAAGCCGCCCTGGTCCCAGAATCCGGGCTCGGAGCAGCCGATGCAGCCATGTCCGGCCTCGACCGGCCAGCTCGCGCCACCGTTCCACTTGATCGTGGCACAGGCGTTGTAGGTGGTTGGACCGCGGCAGCCCAGTTCGTACAGGCACCAGCCGTTGCGCGCGCCTTCGTCGTCGAAGGTCTTGGCGAACAGGCCGCGGTCGTAGAAGCGGCGGCGATAGCAGCGGTCATGAATGGTGTTGCCGAAGAACGCCCGCGGACGCAGATGCTTGTCGAGGTCAGGAACACCGCTGGCCAGGAAGCTGACCAGCGTGCCGGTCATGACTTCGGGAATCGGCGGGCAGCCGGGAACATTGATGACCGGCTTGTCCTTGATCAGATCGGCCACGCCGACCGCGCCGGTGGGGTTCGGATACGCGGCACCCACGCCACCGTAGGCGGCGCAAACGCCGACCGCGACGATGGCCGCCGCGCCTTCGGCGCACTTCTCGAGTTCGTAGGTAAAGGTCTTGCCTTCACTACAGCCGTACATGCCGTTGAGCTTGGTCGGGATGGAACCATCGACGATCAGGATGTATTCGCCCCAGTTCTCCTCCATGGCCTCATCGCGCCCGGCGATCGCCGCATGGCCTGCAGCGGCCTGCAGCGTATGGTTGTAGTCCAGCGAGATGGTGTCGAAGATCAGGCTTTCCAGGCTCGGCGCAAAAGAGCGCGTCAGCGACTCCAGGCAACCGGTGCATTCCTGGAACGGCATGTAGATCACCGAAGGCCGCCGCGCGGCGCGCAGCTGTTTGGCAAACGCCGTGGTCGCCATGGGCGGCATGGCCATCAGCGCGGTCATGCCGGCACAATACTTCATGAATTGACGACGACCGACGCCGGCCTCATCCATTATCTGACCGATAGTCGGTCGGTCTTTCCGTTGCTTGCGGTTGCTCATTTATAAAGCTCCTTTCAGTCGGTCGCTCAACTCTCTGACCGCACCCTCGATCTGATCGGTCTGCGTGCAGAGAAATTCGGGAATTCGATTGATTTCGATGTACTCACTCTGAATTCGGTCGTCCGGGCCCTTGTGCTGGATCCACCAGACGCCGGAATACGCGGTCTCGCGGATTCGGGTCGTCCCACCCATTTCGAGGGTCAGGTCGAGCTCGCCCTGGCCCAGCATGTCCAGCAGTTCGGCGTACTCATTGGGTGCCATCGGCAAGCCACGCATATCGACCGCGGCGGTCTCACCGCTTTCAAGAAAGCGCTCCAGATGCGACAGAATCTCGTATCCGATCGCCTTGACACCGCCGCCGATGGTCACGCCCTTGGGGCTGGATTTGACCTTGACTGGAATCGCGTTGCTCATGCCGCGCACTCCTCGGTCAACATATCGATGATGATCGAGGTCGCCTCTTCAACGCCGCGAGCAACCGCTTCGGTGGGCTCTGAACCCCAGTCCACGGTCGCCGGCTGAATCCCGACCAACGCGTAGTTCGGCGGCATGGTGCCGCGGAACTTGGCCGCGCTCATGACATCCATCAGATTGACCTCGTGGACGCTGGAGCGACGACAGTTGGACAGGTAGGCGTCCATGGCCGCGTTCTCGAAGACCTCGACCACGCCGGGCGCAGCCTCCAGCTGGGCGGCGTCGACCACAATCAGTCGCCGGGCGCACTCAACGCTTTCGAGCAGAGTGAAGCCCAGGGTTCCACCATCGATCAGCTCGACGTGGTCCGGCAGACCCGCGGCCTGGAGACGCTCAATGACGTGCACGCCCGCGCCATCGTCGGTCATCAGGCTGTTGCCGATACCGATGACCAGCACTTCAATCGACTTCCCGGCCCGAGCGGCGGAGTCGCCGCATTCCGCCGCAAGCTCTGTGGGCGTGATTTCAAGCATGTACTGCCTCCTCAATTCACGACAACAAATTAACGGCTCCTGAACTACCGGCGCTTGACGTGGATCAAAAGACGGGAAAAAACCTGAAACTGGGGTGAGCTACCGGCAGAAAGCGGGCATCGCCGACTCAGATACATATAATGTGTATTTCCGGCACCAGTTCTGGATCACGAACGCATGCACGAATTGTCCGTCTGCGAAGCTCTGCTGGCCCAGGTCCGCTCCACGGCCGAAGCCAACGGCGCATCCGAGGTCGGCCGGATTACGGTCCGACTGGGCCCGCTGTCCGGGGTCGAACCGGATCTGCTCGCCCAGGCGTTTACCATTGCGCGCAACGGGCCGATGACGGCCCGGGCCAGCCTCGAGATCGAAACCCAGCCTGTCCGGATCCGCTGTCGCGACTGCGGCAACGAAAACGAGGCGCCAAGTAACCGGCTGCTGTGCAGCGCCTGTAACAGCTACCGGGTCGACCTGATCAGCGGCGATGAATTGCTGCTGGCCCGGGTGGAACTTCAAGGCGTCGCCAACCCTCCAAATCCATCGACTGAATCAAAAGCGAGTCCCGACCATGTGTGAAACCTGCGGCTGTTCCATTCCCGACCACGCCCACCCGACCCCGGCTGACGCCCACACGGTCGAAGTCCTGACCGGCCTGATGGACGCCAACGATCATGCTGCCGGGCACAACCGTGAGCACTTCAACCGCACCGGCACCCTGGTCATCAACCTGATGTCCTCGCCAGGGTCCGGCAAGACCCAGCTGCTCGAACGCACCGCCCAGGCGCTCAAGGATCGGCTCACCATGGCCGTGATCGAGGGCGACCTGGAAACCGAAAACGACGCCCGACGCCTGCGCGAGCAAGGCATCCGCGCCCACCAGATCGCCACCGGCAGCGCCTGCCACCTGGACGCCCACCTGGTTCACAAGGCGCTGCATGACTTCCCGCTGGAAGTTGACGGCCAGACCACCGACATCCTGTTCATCGAAAACGTCGGCAACCTGGTCTGCCCGGCGGCTTTTGACCTGGGCCAGCACATCAACGTCGTCCTGCTGTCGACCACCGAGGGCGACGACAAGCCGGCCAAGTACCCGGTGATGTTCCGGGCCGCCGATCTGGTCGTCATCAGCAAGGCCGATCTGCTGCCGTACATGGACGGCTTCGACGTCGACAGAGCCGAGCAGTCGCTGCGCGGACTGGGCGTGGAAACGCCGGTTCTAACCGCCGCCGCCGGCCGCGAGACCGATATCTCGGCCTGGATCGAATGGCTCGAAACCCAGCTGACCGAACACCGACGGCAAGGAGAAAAAGCCGCCTCCGTCGCCTGAAGGCCCAGAGCCCGGCGCACGGGTGCGTCAGGTAGGGTCGGAGTGAGCACCAGAGGGCCTCGCCACGCGTCGAACCGATGGTGTTCACACCGGACCGCCACGCTGGCGCGTCCTTCGGGCTCGGGGAGAGTGCCAGAAGGCCTCGCCACGCGTCGAACTGATGGCACTCTCCCCGAGCCC
>JAZBOC010000201.1:0-1503 GCA_036353315.1 Wenzhouxiangella sp.
AAGCTCGAAGCCTGCCGTTCCCGGAACCGAACTGGTGACCGGGACCCTGGGCGAAATGTTCCTTGGCGAGTCGAATGAGCCGGAGTCGGTGCGCAGCATCGGCTCTGTGCGGAAGGAGGTGCGGTCGCTCATCCAGAACTGGCGGGAGATGAAGGCGGCCCAGGAAAAGGCTGCCAGGCTGGAGCAGGCCGCCCGCAAGCGGCACCGACTGGATCTGGCCGCCCTCGACACCCGGCGGAAGCTCTTCCAGTGCCGCCTCGAGGAGATCAAGCACGCCAGCGTGGTGTGGATGATGGACGAGAACTGCTGGCAGTGAGCGCCGGCCATCCGGCGCCCTCCCGGGTCCGCCCGTGAAACGGCATTGCCACCCATGCAGACCCGGTCTCCCGTTGACTCCGGCACGTTCTCCAACTACGACGGCGCCCGGAATCATGAGCAAACTTGAAGGAAACGTCCTGATCGCCCAAGGCGGCGGCCCTACCGCCGTCATCAACCAGTCCATCGTCGGTGTCGCCCTGGAGGCCCGCAAGTTCCCGCAGGTCGGTCGCGTCTATGGCGCGCACCACGGCGTCGCCGGGATCCTCCACGAGGACTTCCTCGACCTCACCCAGGAGACCACCCACAACCTGGAGATGGTCGCCATGACCCCCAGTTCGGCCCTCGGATCCACCCGGATGAAGCCGACCGAGGACGACTGCCGCCGGATGTTCAAGACCCTGCAGGACCACAACATCCGCTACTTTTTCTACGTCGGCGGCAATGACTCGGCCGACGCCTGCCGCATCGTCAACGAAGAGGCGCAGAAGTCGAACTACGAGCTTCGCTGCATCCACGTGCCGAAGACCATCGACAACGACCTGCCCGGCAACGACCACACCCCCGGCTTCGGCTCGGCGGCCCGCTTCGTTGCCAGCGCCTTCGCCGGCGCCAACCTCGACAACCGCGCCCTGCCCGGCGCCTACATCGGGGTGGTCATGGGTCGTCACGCCGGATTCCTCACGGCCGCCGCGTCCCTGGCCAAGAAATACCCCGACGATGACCCCCACCTCATCTACCTGCCCGAGCGCACCTTCAGCATCGACCGCTTCGCGGAGGATGTGGAAGCGGTGTACCAGAAGTACGGCCGCTGCGTCGTTGCCGTCAGCGATGGCGTTCACGATGCCGACGGCGTGCCGATCGTCACCACCCTGCAGAAGGAAGTGGAGCGCGACGATCACGGCAACGTCTCCCTCGCCGGTGGCGCCCTCGGAGACCTGCTGGTCAACACCGTGAAGGAGAAGACCAGCGTCACCCGGGTCCGGGCCGACACCTACGGGTACGTCCAGCGCTGCTTCCCCGGGTGCGTGTCCGACGTCGACCAGCAGGAAGCCCGCGAGGTCGGTGAGAAGGCGGTTCAGTACGCCCTGTGGCATGACCTCGACGGTTCGGTGGCGATCACCCGCACAGGCAATTACTCGGTCGACTACTCGCTGCAGGCTTTCGAAAACGTGGCCGCGCAGACGC
>JAZBOC010000096.1:0-10743 GCA_036353315.1 Wenzhouxiangella sp.
CAGAGCCCTATCGTGAACTTCAAAAGCGACAACGAAGCCCCCGCCCATCCCGCTGTTCTGGACGCCATCGTCGAGGCCAACCGGGATTTCGCTAGCGCCTATGCCGTCGACCGCTACAGCCAGCAGCTGAATGCGCGCTTCTCGGAAGTCTTTGAGACCGAGTGCCACGTCCTGCCGATCGCCACCGGCACGGCCGCCAACAGCATTGTGCTGGGCGAGCTGAGCCCACCCTGGGGCGCGGTGATGTGTCATCGCTCAGCCCATATCCACTGTGACGAAGGTGGTGCGCCGGAGTTCTATACGCATGGGGCCAAGCTGGTGCCGCTGGACGGCGACAACGCCCGGCTGGATCCCGATGTCCTGGCCCGCGCGATCGACTCGGCCGGGGCGCACGGCGTGCACAACTGCAAGCCGTCGGTGGTCTCCATCACCCAGGCGACCGAGTGCGGCACCAGCTACCGGCCGGAGCAAATTCGCGCCCTGGCCGAAGTGGCCCAGGCCCGCGACCTGCCGCTGCACATGGACGGCGCGCGCTTTGCCAACGCCGTGGCCTGGCTGGGCTGCACAGCGGCCGAGATCACATGGAAAGCCGGGGTCGATGTGCTGTCCTTCGGTGCGACCAAGAACGGCGCGCTGACCGCCGAGGCCGTGGTGGTGTTCGGCCGGCCCGAATGGCTCGAAGGACTCGAGCGCCGGCGCAAGCGCGGTGGCCACTTGCTGTCCAAGATGCGCTACGTCTCGGCCCAGCTCCTGGCCATGCTGGACAACGCGCTCTGGCTGGAGATTGCCGGCACGGCCAACGTGCGGGCCGCCGAGCTGGCTGCGGGCATCGAGGCTTCGGGTGTGGCCGGCCTGCAGTGGCCGGTGGAAGCCAACGAGGTGTTCATGCGCGCTGATCCGACCGCCCTGCAGTCCCTCAAGGATCAGGGCTTCGAATTCCACATCTGGCCTGGCTATGACGACGTCGCCCGGCTGGTGTGCACGTTTGCCACACCCAAGCAGCAGGTCGAGCACTTCCTGGCGGCGCTCAGCCAGATCGAAGCACGGTAACGCCAGGCCGCCAGAATTCCAACTCAGCAGATACGCGTCAGCCTGCTCTCTGGACGTGCCTGCCGCCGCTCCAGCCGCCAGTGGCCAGCACCTCTTCGCCCAGCCGCCGCGGCGCTTCCTCCAGATCGGTGGCCATGGAGTCGTTCCATCGGTTCAGGAAGCCATACAGACAGATGGCGGCCAGCAGCTCAACGATCTGATCCTCGCTCCAGTGCGCTTTCAGCCGGGTCATCAGCGCCTCGTCGACCTCATTCGGCACGGCACCGGCTGCCAGGGCGAAATCCAGCGCCGCTCGTTCGGCGTCCGAGTACAGCGGGCTGGTCTGGTAGTCCCACACCGCATGGACCTTCTCGTCGGACACGCCGCTGATGCCGGCAGCCAGCAATGAATGGGCCTGGCAATACTGACAACCGGCTGCGCGGCTGGAAAAATGCGCCAGCAGGCGCTTGAAACCAGGATCGACCCGGCCATGCGGGCTCATCACCGCCGCGGTCAGCACCCCGAATCCCTTGACGATTTCCGGGCAGCGCTGCAGGGTCAGCAGGCTGTTGGGCACGAAGCCCAGAATGTTTTCGAACTGGCGGAACGTCTCGGCCAGTTCGGGTGTCGCTTCGGCAGGCAGCGGCTCAAGATGTGCCATGACTCTTGTCCTCACAATCAGGTTTTCTTGGGAGCATACCGGATCCCGCCCGGTCAACGAGCCAGTGCGATAATCAAGCGTCAATGGTGTTAGGACGGATTCGCGATGGAATGGTTGAGCTGGGAACTGCTGAAGATACCGGGCTGGATCTTGGCCGTGCTGCTGGTCGTGATCGGCCTGGCCGGCACTGTGTTGCCGGCGCTGCCCGGGGTACCGATCATCCTGCTCGGCCTGCTGCTGATCGCCTGGATGGACGGATTCGTTGCGGTTTCGATCAGCACCATGCTGTGGCTGGGCGTGCTCGCCGTGCTCTCGGTCGTCATCGACTTTCTGGCGACCGCCGAGGGCGCGCGGCGTTTCGGCGCTGGTCGACTGGCTATCCTGGGCGCGACGATCGGGCTGCTGGTTGGACTGTTCTTCGGCCTGCCCGGCATCTTGTTCGGCCCCTTTGTCGGCGCCGTCGCAGGTCACCTGCTGGGCAAAGCCAACCTCGATGACTCCATGCGCGCGGGCGTCGGCGCATCCATCGGGGTGGTGATCGGTACCGCGGCCAAGGTGGTCATTGGTGCGGTGATGCTGGTCTGGTTCGTGCTGGCCTGGTTGGTCTAAGACCGATCTGAAGCGATGAGCGAGCCGAATCCGCAACGCTACCTCAAAGCCAAGGCGATCGCCGAGCAGTTGCTCAGCCTCGACCCAAGCCGGCGGGCGGACAAGCTGACAGCGCTCTGCGGTCAGGACAAGGCGCTGCGCCAGGAAGTCGAATGGCTGCTGACGGCGGCCGAAGACGATTCTGAAGACGACGCGCCCGAACGCTTCCAGACCGCAGCCCGCAGCGCCCTGATGGCGGTGGCGCTGGAGGTCCCCATGCCGCGCAACTACCGGCTGCTGGAGCGCCTCGACGCCGGTGGTTCGGGGGTGGTCTACCTGGCCGAACGCACTGACGGTGCAGCCGCTCAGCTGGTTGCCCTGAAACTGCTGTTGCCGGCCGAAGAATTGAACCAGGCCCTGGCCGACCGCTTCGCTAACGAACACCAGGCGCTGGCCCGGCTCAGCCATCCCAATATCGCCCACCTGATTGACGGCGGCCTGACCGCCGAAGGCCGTCCCTTCCTGGCAACCGAATATGTGCAGGGCGAGCCGATCGATGCCTGGTGCGAGAAGCGAGCCACCACGCTGGCCGAACGCCTGCGCCTGGTCATCAAGGTCTGCGAAGCCGTCGACTTTGCCCATCGTCACATGGTCATCCATCGCGATCTTAAACCGTCCAACATCCTGGTGACTGCCGAGGGCGAACCCAAGCTGCTGGATTTCGGGATCGCCCAGATGATTGACGACCGGCCCACCGACGAACTCGACCCACACGGTCGATTCATGACGATCGCTTACGCCAGCCCCGAACAGATCGCAGGCCAGCCGATGAGTGCAGCCTCCGACGTCTACTCGCTGGGGGTGATCCTGCATCAGCTGCTGACCGGGCGGCTGCCGTTCGATGACATCGAAGACCCCGATGCGCGTCGGGAAGCACAGCGGACCCGGCCGCCGCCGCAACTTCGCAAGACCGCCGCGGCAGGACCAAGCGGCGCGCGCATGACCATTTCCAGAGATCTGGAGGCCATCGTCCAAAAGGCCCTCGCCCCGGCCCCTGAACAGCGTTACCGTTCGGCCCGGGAGCTCGCCGCCGATCTGGAAAGACTGGGTCAGCAGCGGCCGGTGGCGGCGCGCGGCGATGGCAGCGCCTACCGACTGGAACGTTTTCTGACCCGTCACCGCCTCAGCGTGGCGCTGTCGGCGCTGGCGCTCGCCTTCGGCATCGTATTCATGGCCGACCGGGAAAATCAGCTGCAGCGGATTTCCTGGGAGCGCGACCGCGCCGAAGCGGTGACCGGCTTCATGAACGACGTGTTCTCCGGCGCCGACTCCCTGCCCTCACGCGGCAACACCGTGACCGTGCGCGAGATTCTGGATCGGGCCAGCGATCGTCTGGCCGCGGGCGAAGGGTTCAATCCGGCGGCCCTGGGTTCCATCCACCTTGCGCTGGGTCAGGCCTACAACGCCCTGGGCCTGGGCCAGCAGGCTCTGCCGCTGCTCGTTCAGGCCCGTGACAACCTGGCGGAAGGGGCTTCGTTGATCGAAACAGCGCGCATCGAGGCCGAAATCGCCGGGGCACTGGATTCTGCCGGCCGGGCTGTGGAGGCGATTGCCGCCGATAGCCGGGCCATTGCGCTGCTGGCACGGACGGCCCAGGCGAGCAGCGACGAAATCCTGCGTTTGCGCGTTCGCAAGCTCCGCAACCACGCCAACGTCATGGACGTTCCGCTGGAGCAGACCGTGGCCGAGCTTGAATCCATCGCCGCGGAGTTGGCAGACCGGATCCGGCCGGCGCCTGAGCTGTTGTTCGAGGCGCGCGCAGCGCTGGTGGCCGCCTATGTCTTCCAGGATCGTCCGGAACTGGCGCTTCAGACCGCGCGCCAGGCAGAGTCCCTGATCCGTCAGCTGTATGACGATGGCGACCCGCGCCGCCTGCGCGGCCAGCACGTCCATGCAACCGCGCTGATGTTGAGCGATCCGGAACTGGCCATCGAGCGCTTCGAGCAATTGGTATCGGACCACGAACGCCTGATCGGGCCCAGCCAGCGATTGGCCAACGCCCTGGGCAATCTCGGCGTCGCGCTGGCCGGCGCCGAGCGCAATGCCGAGGCCATCGAGGCCTTCCAGCGCGCGGCCGCCATGATCGAGAATGTGGCTGGTCGCGATCACTACCTGTATCGACTGTCAATGTCCAACAGCGCGGCACTGCATCTTCGAATAGACCAGCCCGAAGTGGCCGAAGAGTTGATCCGGGAGCTGCTGGCGCTTACCGTCGAACCCGATGAATCCCTGGGCGGTATCGAGCTTACTTACCGTGCCTCGGCATTGGATATCCTGGGCAGCGCCCTGGTTTTGCAGAATCGTCTTGAAGAAGCCGCCGAAGCCTACCGCCAGGCTCTGGCGTTGCTGCCTTCCCGGACCGAGACCAACAGCGAGGATCTGCGGGCCACGCTGAGCCAGCGCCTGGCGCTGCTGGAAAACGAGCTTGGCATAGTCGCACCATAGCTTTGAATCAGCTCAGCGCGCGCTTCAGCCAGGCCCGCGCCATGCGCCACTCGCGGGTCACGGTGGACTCGGAAATTTCCAGCGCTTCGGCTGTTTCGGGGATGCTCAGTCCGGCGAAGTAGCGCAGTTCGACAATTCTGGCCTGGCGCTCGTCAATCTTGGCCAACTCGCCCAGGGCCATGTCCATGGCTAACAGATCCGCGCCGAAAGGATCAGCGGCCTCGATCTGCTCGACCTGAACCCGATCGGCGGGCGCAGGCCGCTTGGCCGCGTTTTGACGCCGTGCGTAATCGACCAGAACGTTTCGCATCACGGTCGCTGCGACCAGCAGAAACTCGCGGCGATCGGCCCAATCCTGGTGTTCCGTGCGGGCGATGCGCAGCCAGGCTTCGTTGACCAAGGCCGTGGCCTGCAAGGTGTGATCGCGTCGCTGTCCACCCATCTGACGACCTGCCATGACGCGCAGCTCCTCGTAAACCAGCGGCACCAGCTCGGCAAAATCGCGCCCCTCTTCGCTGGAGCAGCGCTGCAGAAGTTCGGCGATCTGGCGTGGGTCAGGAGGCGTCATGTTCGTGTGACCTGGCGGCAAGCGAGCCAACAGCCTCCAAGAATCGCACACTTGAGGCCCGGTTTTCAGTCCTGCTTGAAGTGGCTTACAATAAGGACTCTTTGAGACAATCTCATCACGGGGCAACACGAGTGAACGATGCGGCGGACTGACCGAATAGCGCATTGTCTGGGGATTGCCCTGGGGCTGACCGCCTTCGGCGTTGTGACCGCAGCTGACGACCCGAAAAGCGCCGCCTGCCTGGTGAATTCCATTGATTCCCTATCTCCCCTAGGGTCGTCGATCGTCGCCAGCCCGGCGGCGCTACCACTGAAGCTGCTACGAGCCGGCCAGGGGCCGTCTGGCAGTATTGATCCGGTTTGCGCTGGCGACCGACTGACAAGTCTTGGGCTCCGCCTCATCCCGGGTCAGACCCTGTCACTAACCCTTCTCACCTGGCCCGGCGTCTCGGTGCCGCTACAGGTTACCGAACTCGAAGTTGCGACAGACATCGGACAGACCGGCACTTGGGAGGTTTCTCTGCGACCACTTGAGCCGGCGGCAGATCTACATTCGGCACAGCTGATCGAACTGCTCGTAACCGCCGGCGAGAACAACCAGCGTGGCCAGCAGCGCTCCTTTCGGCTTTTCGGCAGCGAGAATTCCAAGGCTGGTCAGCAGGGTCTTTCGCTGGAGTTGAATCTGGAGTCCCTGGACAGCGAGCGGATGTTCCGCGACAACTTCAAGGTTGACCCCAGCGTCGGTCAGTTCAGCCAGCGCACCCAACGGCCGGACACCGTCGACGACCGCCCGGCTCAGGGCGCTGCATCGGCCACGCTTTGAGTCGGTAAACACCGGCGTTGAGAAACGCGCCTCGTGGGCCATGCGGCTAACTAGGCAGCAAACGCGCTCAGGCAGAGGCTGATCAGACCGCCGGAAAAAATCCCCAGCGCCAGCATCGCCACGCCGTTGACGGTCAGCACCGCGCGAAAATCGACCGGGGCGGTCAGCGGGCGATCGCTTTCCGGCTCATCAAAGTACATCAGCTTGACTACCCGCAGGTAGTAGAACGCCCCGATCACGGCGGTCAGAACGGCAAGAACGGCCAGCCAGGTGAAGCCGGCCGCGATGGTCGCGGCAATGACCTGCCACTTGGCGAAAAAGCCCAGAAACACCGGGATGCCGGCCAGCGAAAACAGAATCATCATCATCAGGAAGGCGTGCCAGGGATTGCGTCGGGCAAGCCCTTTGAGGTCATCAAGCTGGTCGGCCTCGCGTCCATCGACCGAAAGCATGATCAGTACGGCAAAAGCGCCGGTCGACATGATCGCGTAAGCAATCGCGTAGAACATGGCGGCCGCATAGCCTTCCGGCGTGCCGGCCAGTATCCCCAGCAGCATGAAACCCATGTGGGAAATGGTCGAGTAGGCCAGCATGCGCTTGATGTTGGTCTGGGCGATAGCAACCACGTTGCCCAGAATCAGCGACAAGCCGGCGATCACCACCAGCATGCCCTGCCAGTCCCCGTGCAGGCCGCCCAGGCCGTTGTCGAGCAGCCGGATGGCGAGCGCCAGACCAGCCAGTTTGGGCACCGACGCCACGAACAGCGCGATCGGCAATGGCGCGCCGTGATAGACATCAGGCACCCACATGTGGAACGGAACCGCGCCGAGCTTGAACGCCACCCCGATGACGATGAAGACCAGGCCAAAGGTCAGCAGCATGGAGTCACCGGCACCTCCGACCAGGGCGGCGCTGATTCCGGCCAGCTGCAGGCTGCCGCTGGCTCCGTAGAGCAGGCTCATGCCGTAAAGCATCAGGCCGGAGGCCAGCGAGCCGAGAATGAAATACTTCATCGCCGCCTCCGAGCCGAGGCGCGAGTCGCGATCCAGCGCGACCAGCGCATAGGTCGACAGCGCCAGCAACTCCAGACCGAGGTACAAGGTGATCAGACTGGCCGAGGAAATCAGTACCATCACACCAAGCAGGGCGAACAGGGTCAAGGTATAGAACTCGCCCTTGAACAGATCGAAGACACGCAGGTAGTGCTTGGCGTAGACAAACACGCCGGCCAGAATAAGGTAGCTGAAGACCTTGAGGATATCGCCGAAGCGATCGCGAACAAAGGTGTCGCTGAACGCGTAGACAACTTCGCCCGGCGCCATCATCAGGCGCAGGGTCAGGATCGCGGTAAACACCAGCGCAACCACCGCCAGCATATGGGTCAGCCCGCGCCGCTCGGCCGGGATGAACAGATCGGCCAGCAAAATGCCGCAGGCGGCCGCCAGCAGGAAAATCTCGGGCAGGGCGAGTTGCAGTTCGGCAAGCGTCATGACGAAAAACAAACCCGACCTGGGCCTTTGGCGCGTCGCCCTGTCTTGTCTCTGCGTTTATCTGCGTTCATCTGCGGTTCCATTGCATGTAACGGCTCAGGGCAGCTTGGACTGCATGATGTGGTCAACCAGGTTCGCCACCGAGGCTTCCATCATTTCGATCAGCGGAAACGGCCAGAGACCCACGCCCAGAACGAACAGCGCCAGCACGATCATCAGGGTCCATTCGCGCCCGCTGAGGTCCTTCAGGCCGGCCACGGCCGAATTGGCGACCTCACCGTAGAACACGCGCTTGACCAGCCACAGGCTGTAGGCTGCCCCCAGGAGCAGGCTGGTACCGGCGACGAAGGCAAACCAGAAACTGGCCTGGAAAGCCGCCAGGATGACCATGAATTCGCCGACAAAGCCGGAAGTGCCGGGCAAGCCGGAATTGGCCATGAAAAACAGCACGGCAAACATGGCAAACCAGGGCATGGTGTTGGCCACCCCGCCGTAGCTGGAGATCCCGCGACTGTGGACGCGGTCGTAGAGCACGCCGACAGCCAGGAACATTGCGCCCGAAATGAAGCCATGGGAGATCATCTGGACCATGCCGCCGCTGATCCCTAAGCCGGCGCCGGTCACGTCTCCGGTATTGCGGGCGATGGCAAAGGCCAGGAACAGCCCCAGGGTGACGAAGCCCATGTGCGAAATCGAACTGTAGGCGATCAACTTTTTCATGTCGCTTTGGGCCAGAGCGACAAAGCCGATGTAGGCAATCGCAACCAGCGACAGGCCAATGACCAGCCAGTCCAGGGCGGCGGCCGCATCCGGCGTGATCGGCAGCGAAAACCGGACCAGCCCGTAGCCGCCGATCTTGAGCATGACCGCCGCCAACACCACCGAGCCGCCAGTCGGGGCCTCGACGTGGGCATCGGGCAGCCAGGTGTGGACCGGCCACATCGGCACCTTGACCGCGAACGCGATCAGGAACGCCAGGAACACCAGAATCTGGGCATCCAGCGCAATCGACAGCTGGTGCAGCTCGAGGATGGCGAAACTGCCGGACTGCAGATACAGCCACAGCAGCGCAATCAGCATGAACACCGAGCCGAAGAAGGTGAACAGGAAGAACTTGATCGTGGCGTAAATCCGGTTCGGCCCACCCCAGATCCCGATGATCAAAAACATCGGCACCAGCATGGCTTCGAAAAAGACGTAGAACAGCAGCGCGTCCAGGGCCGAGAACACCCCCACCATCAGCCCTTGCAGCAGCAGGAAACTGGCCAGGTAAAGGTGCGGCCGATCCTTGATCCCCCAGCCGGCCACGATGATCAGCGCCCCGATCAGGGTGGTCAGCAGGATCAGCGGCAGCGAAAGACCGTCGATCCCGAGGTGGTAGTGAATATCGAAAGCGCCGATCCAGACCGCCTTTTCCTGGAACTGCATGGCCGCGGTGCTGACGTCGAATCCGGCATACAGCAGCAGCGACAGCGCAAAGACCAGCAGGGCAATCCCCAGCGCCAGCGGCCGGACCAGCTTGGGTGCCCGCTCACCGATGCTCGCCACGAACACCGCGCCGAGAATCGGCAGCCAGATCAGCAGGCTGAGCAGGGGCCATTCAGACATCATGCATCCCCCCTCACCTGAGCAACACGAACGAGGCCACGATGGCCACCAGGCCGATGATCATGGCGAACGCGTAATGGAACAGAAAGCCCGACTGCAGCGTACGCATCGCGCCCGACAGCCGCCCGACCAGGCGGGCCGAACCGTTGACCAGCCAGCCATCGATAATCATGCGGTCCCCGCGCTCAGACAGGCCACCGGCCAGCCGCCGAGCCCCACCGGCAATGCCTTTCAGGTACAGATCATCAAAACCGTACTTGTTGTCGAGCAGTTTCCAAAGCGGCAGCGCCTTCTGCTTGACCGATTCAGCGATGGCCGGGTTGAACCGATAAATCCAGGTCGCCAACCCGACCCCCAGCATGGCCAGCCAGAACACCGGGGTGATGAAGCCATGCAGGGCGAAAGCGAACGGACCGTCCTCAAACTTGTAGGCCAACTGGGCGACCACATCATGGGCCTCGCGCACGAAAATGGCATCGGCCAGCGCACCGCCGAACAGCAGGGGCACCACCGTGAAATACCCGATCAGTACCGAGGGAATGGCCAGCAGAATCAGCGGAACGGTCACCACCCACGGCGACTCGTGGGCATGGGCGCGGGTTTCATCGTCCATGCGGGTCGGGCCGTGGAAGGTCAGGTACAACAGTCTGAACGAGTACAGCGCGGTGATCACCACCCCGGCATAAACGGCGAAAGTAGCGAAGGCGGCCCCGGGACGATCGGCCAGCTTGACCGCCTCGATGATCAGGTCCTTGGAGTAAAAGCCCGAAAAGAACGGAAAGCCGATCAAGGCCAGCGAACCCAGCCAGGCGGTGGCCGCCGTGATCGGGAGATAGCGAGCCAGCCCGCCCATTTCGCGCATGTCCTGCTTGTGGTGCAGGGCGATGATCACCGAGCCGGCAGCGAGGAACAAAAGCGCCTTGAAAAACGCATGGGTCATCAGGTGGAAAATCGCCACCGAGTAGGCCGAAGCACCCAGGGCCACGGTCATGTAACCCAACTGCGACAGCGTTGAATAAGCGACCACGCGCTTGATGTCGGTCTGCACGATCCCGACTAAGCCCATGAACAGCGCGGTGATCGCACCGATGACCAGGATGAAGCTCAAGGCCGTGACCGAGGCTTCGAACATCGGCGACAGCCGGGCGACCATGAAGATGCCGGCCGTGACCATGGTGGCTGCGTGGATCAGCGCCGAGATCGGGGTCGGGCCTTCCATGGAGTCCGGCAGCCACACGTGCAGCGGGACCTGGGCCGATTTGCCCATCGCGCCGATGAACAGGCAGATGCAGATAAAGGTCATGACCGACCACTCGAGACCGCCGAACACGCTGATGGTTTGTCCTTCCATGGCCGGCACGGCGGCAAAGACCGTGCTGTAGTCCAGGGAGCCGGCGTACATCAAAACGGCGGCCACGCCCAGGATCAGGCCGAAGTCGCCAGCGCGGTTGACCAGGAAGGCCTTGAGGTTC
>JAZBOC010000097.1:0-2994 GCA_036353315.1 Wenzhouxiangella sp.
AATGCACGAGGGGACCCTCGCGGCAATGCGGCCGCCGATGGTTTCGGCCACTGTGGGATGGAGTTCAAGCCGACTTGGGCCACAGTTGGCGCCGCCCGATGATTCGGGAAAGTGGCAGTAGCTCATCAGCGTGCCGGTGCCTTCGGCCGGACAGCTGACCGGGCCGCTGTAGCACCCGGACTGGGCATTGAAGCACTGGTCAACCGGGGGGGTGTAGCAATGCGTGTGGCTGGAACCCAGATTGTGCCCGAGTTCATGGGCGAAAATACGGGCACTCGAGACTTCTGGGACCCAGCTCCCGTAGAAAAGCTGGTTGACGCTATAGCTGCCGCCGCTGGACCGCGTTTCGCAGTAGCTATCAACCCACGCGATCCCGGACGCGCGATTCTCAGCCGAAGAACGCCCTGAGATCAGCGCCGCATGCGTGCGATCGATCGACGCGAAGTTCGCAGACCAGTAAGCGCCGAACTCATTCAGGATCGTGCTGTTGGCCGGCGAGCTGTCGGTTTCGTAAGGGTCCGATCCCACGCGCAAGATCGTCTCGCCCTGCAGCATGCGCAGGTTCAGATCGCGCTCAAAGATCACGTTGGTAATGTGCATCAGCTGCTCGATCCAGGCCGCCGCCGCGTGGACATCATCTTCAAAGCGCCGGTCCAGCCACTCCTTGTCGGTGTCAATGGCCAGCACCCCGACGCGCAGGGGGCCAGAGCGCGACGCTGACGCCCGGCCCGGCGACGACTGCAGCTGCACGGGCGGCTGGTAGCCCGGAATCGCGGTCAGGCTGTCATTGCCGCATTGGAAATCGAGCCCCACGCCGTCGGGCAGCAGGTCTTCGGGATCATAAGCGCGAAGCACGAGGTTACCCGCATCGCGGTAGGTGCGCAGCGGCTGCAAGCCGCGATCACCGTAAACCGCGCCGGCGGCCAGCGCCCCGTCTGCATCGAGCACCAGGGCCCATCGCCAGTCCGGACTAACCGGGTCGCGGCCGATCAGAAACACCTGCCCGGTCGCGTCCAGCGGCTCGCGCCGCCCGTCGCGCACGGCCCACGCCCGCGCCCCGGGCGCGCGAATCTCGACCCGCCGAAACGCCAGCTGCCCGTCCGTGCCGCGCGAGCCGGCGGCCGCCAGCTGCGCTTTCTCGCCCACCGCCAGCCGACCCAGCCGCGCCCATTCATCGTCGGCCAGCCGCCACTCGGCGGCGCCGGCAGTAGCCGAAACCATCGCCAGCAGCATGATCAGTATCCAGCGCATCGCAACTCGGTGTTCAAAAGCTCACGGCAACGATTATGCCCACATGCATCGGCAAAAATCGAGACCAACCGCTCCGCACGGAATGGGCTTGTCAGCATAAACCGGCGGTGAAAGCTAGCGGGGGGGTATCAGATCATGCCTGTCCTGGTTTCGCCCTCCCGCAGGTCGCCGGTGCGCTGCGTAAGCAAGCGCAGGAGATAGCGCTCTGTACTCGCGCTCAAGCGCGCTCGCGCACTTCACGAAGCACGCTGCAGATTTCAGCGGTACTCTCATACCTTGTCCTACCTGCGCTCCTCGGCCGCCAATCGTTCGACGAGCCAAACCTTGATGATGGACTGTCGCGTGACACCCATTCGCGCGGCTTCGCGATCCAGCGACTCGACGACCCAAGCTGGGAAATCCACGTTCACCCGCTTGGAGGCTTGATTGACGCGGCGAGCACTTGTCAGATCCAGATCAGCGATCAGATCATCCTTTCCCTCATCAAACCTGGTGTCAAATTCTTCAGCTTTCATAAAGTCTTACCTCGCTGTTTCGGGAACGCCGGACTGAAATCAACCGGATTTTTCCAGCCCTGTACGTTACGACCGCAGACCAATGCCGGCGCCCTATTCGACCAATCAGCAGATATCGATCTTCTCCTGTGCATCTAGCCCGAATCTGCAACAAATCAGGGTCGGTCCAGAGCGCCTGAGCCGCTCCGAAGTCGATGCCGTGCTTGTCCAGATTGATTCTGCTTTTTCTGGATCGAATTCAAACTCGAACTCGCTCATGAGCGAAAAGTATACCTTTTCTAGCCATTAAGTTAATGGATCGCTGAGCGCCCCAGCTTGTATTGCTGTTCCAAAAAATTGTGGTTCCAGAATTTGCCGAGACATCCGGGCAAGTGCCCAGCACGCAACTCAGCAGAAACGCAACCAAAACCGCCCCGTCCGCGCCCGCCAGGCGGTGTGTTGCTGGCCGAACGTCTCGGCCATCTCCGCATCCTCGCGCTCGGCTTGGCGATGCAGCGCCCAGAGCGCGACGGCCAGCAGTCCCAGGCTGACGGCGGTGGCGGGGTAGACGGCAAAGGCGGTGTAGAGGACAGCATCGCCCAAGTAGATGGGATGACGGATGCGGTTGAACAAACCACCGGCGCAGACCAGCACCGGTTGCTTAACCGCGCGGCGCCGGGCGCGCTTCATGATCCCGTGGTGCCAGATCGCGACCCCGCCGCCGGCCAGCACCAGGGCCAGGAACGGCAGGTACGGCAGAATGAACAGCGCCGGCAGCGCGTCGGGGCGAAACGACAGCGCCGCAAAATGCCCGATCAGGGCGAAGCCGATCAGGACTTTCAGGCACCAGTGAAAATGCGCAGGTCCGGGCATCGTTTACTTCTCCTCGGCGAATTCCAAGTGTGGGACTGGGGTCGTGAATCTGGCATACTCGCTACGCTGGCGGATGGGGATTGCCTGATTGAGTCAGCGGAGGTGACCATTTTTGTCACCCCGGCGCAGTTTCGTCACCCCGCGGGCGCCAATCTGCATTGAACGTAGAGCAACCGGGAAAATGACGTTCGCCGGAACTCAGGATGCGGGAGCGGAAATACAGATTGGCACGAGAAATGCATTTACATCATCGATGGCAGGGTACTTTGCCTGGCCACGTTCATTAACCAACAGGAGTTAGAACATGCAACAGCGTAACCAAAAGGGTTTTACCCTGATCGAACTGATGATCGTGGTCGCGATTATCGGCATTCTG
>JAZBOC010000098.1:0-4747 GCA_036353315.1 Wenzhouxiangella sp.
GCGCTGATCGGCCGCCTCACGCGCCTTGCGCTCGTCGGCCACCGCCAGAACGTCGTCACCCGCGTTGGGCACACCGGACAAACCGAGCACCTCAGCCGGAATCGACGGGCCGGCTTCCTCGATCGGCTGACCGAGCTCGTTGAACATGGCGCGAACGCGGCCATATTCCTCACCGGCCAGAATCATGTCGCCACGGCGCAGGGTACCGTCCTGAACCAGGATGGTCGCGACCGGGCCGCGTCCCTTGTCGAGCGCGGACTCCACCACAACACCCTTGCAGCGACGCTCAGGAGCAGCCTTCAACTCCAGCACTTCAGACTGAACCAGAACTGCATCGAGCAGCGCGTCAATGCCCTCGCCGGTCACAGCTGACACGGGCACAAAGATCTCTTCGCCGCCCCACTCTTCGGGAACGACTTCCTCAGCCGCCAGCTCAGACTTGACCCGATCCTGGTCCGCTTCGGGCTTGTCGATCTTGTTGACCGCCACAATCAGCGGCACACCCGCCGCGCGGGCGTGCTGGATGGCTTCCTTGGTCTGCGGCATCACACCATCATCGGCCGCAACGACCAGGATGACAATGTCTGTTGCCTGCGCACCACGCGCGCGCATCGCGGTAAACGCCGCGTGGCCCGGAGTGTCCAGGAAGGTGACCACGCCGCTGTCTGTCTTGACGTGATAAGCGCCAATGTGCTGGGTAATCCCGCCCTGCTCTCCGGCCGCCACTTTCGCGCGCCGGATGTAGTCCCGCAGCGATGTCTTGCCGTGGTCGACGTGGCCCATGACGGTGACGACTGGCGGACGTGTGGATTCGGCAACGCCGTCATCGGCCTCTTCGGCGACGAGTTCCTGCTCGATATCCCGAGCCTCGGCGACCCGTGCCTCATGACCCATTTCCTCGGCGACCAGAATCGCCGTGTCCTGATCCAGAGTCTGGTTGATGGTCACCATGCTGCCCATGCCCATCAGGGTCTTGATGACCTCACCGGCCTTGACCGCCATCAGCTTGGCCAGATCACCGACGGTGATCGTTTCCGGGATCTCCACCTCACGCTTGACCGGGGCTACCGGCTTCTGGAAACCGTGCTCGGTCCCCACCGAAGTCGTGGCTGCCCGACCCTTGCGCTTGGGCTTGCGCCGCTTGGATTTCGGTGTAACGTGCAGTTCCTCGCGACCGTAGCGGGTCCGGGAGTCATCCGAACCTTTCGAAGCCCCGGCCTTGCGCTTGCGCTCGGCTTCGCGCTCTGCGGCCTGACGCGCCACCTTGGCCTCGACCCGGGCCTGCGCCTCGGCCAGCGCGCGCTCTTTCTCAACCTCGGCCCGACGAGCCTCTTCCTCGGCTTCGCGCTGCTTGCGTTCCTCTTCCTCGATTCGCGCCTGCTCTTCCTGCTCGCGCTGCCGACGCTCGGCCTCTTCCCGCTCAAGACGCTCGGCCTCCTCGCGCTGCAGCCGGGCCTCTTCGAGCGCCTTAGCGGCCGCTTCGCGCTCGGGATCCGACTGCTCCTGCTCGGCAATTGCACCGCGCTTGACGTAGGTCCGCTTCTTTCGAACCTCGACGTTGACCGTACGCGACGGGGCGGCACCGCGGCCCCGGGTTCTGCCGGCTCCAGCGGTGGGCACTTTCAGCTCACTGACGGTCTTGCGCTTGAGCGTGACCTTGCGCGGTCCGCTGGCCGACTCTTCCTTGCCGTGAGCCGTTCGCAAGTGGGTCAAGAGCTTCTTCTTGTCCTCGTTGGTCACCGCTGCCGAAGGATCATCAACCTTGATTCCGGCTTCATTGAGCTGGGCGATCAGGCGATCAACAGCAACGCCCAACACTTCAGCAAGTTGTGTAACGGTGACCTGAGACATTCAATCTTCCTCGAATTAAATCTGTAGTGCTTAGTCTTCGGCGAACCAGTGGGCGCGGGCTTTCATGATCAGCTCGGCGGCCAACTCGGGCGTCAAGTCCTTGACGTCCTCCAGTTCATCCACGGCACACTCGGCCAGATCGTCGCGGGTCCGGATGCCGTTTTCAGCCAGTCGGAAAGCCACCGTATCGGTCATGCCTTCCAAGTCCAGCAGGTCCTGCTCCGGCCGATGCTCCTCCAACTGTTCTTCAGAGACGATCATCTGGGTCAGCAGAGCATCGCGGGCGCGCTGGCGCAGTTCGGCGACGATGCCTTCATCGAACTCTTCAATGGCCAGCAGTTCCGACTCCGGCACATAAGCCACTTCCTCGACATTGGTAAAGCCTTCCGCGACCAGAATGGAAGCCAGCTCTTCGTCCACGTCGAGCTTGGTCATGAACATCTCGAGCACGATGCGCGATTCGTTCTCGCTCTTCTGCTCTGCCTCATCGACGGTCATGACATTCAGCTGCCAGCCGGTAAGCTCCGAGGCCAGGCGAACGTTCTGTCCACCTCGACCAATGGCCTGCGACAGATTGTCTTCCTCGACCGCGATGTCCATGCTGCGCGAGTCTTCGTCGACCACGATGGAATGCACTTCAGCGGGCGCCATGGCGTTGATGACAAACTGGGCCGGGTTCTCGTCCCAAAGGATGATGTCGATCCGCTCTCCGGCCAGCTCGTTGGAGACCGCCTGCACGCGGGAGCCGCGCATGCCCACGCAGGCGCCAATCGGATCAGTCCGATCGTCAAGAGCGTGCACGGCAATCTTGGCGCGACGGCCAGAATCGCGAGCGGCGCCCTTGATTTCGATCAGGCCCTGGTTGATCTCGGGGACTTCAAGTTTGAATAGTTCGATCAGGAACTCGCTCATCGTCCGGCTGACAAACAGCTGCGGACCGCGCTGATCGGGGCGCACCTCGTACAGATAACCGCGCAGCCGGTCCTTGGGACGCGCCGTCTCGCCGGGAATGGTATGCCGCGACGGGATAAACGCCTTGGCATTCTCACCCAGATCCAGCACCACGCCGCCGCGCTCCATGCGCTCGATCTGGCCATGAATCAACTCGCCCACGCGCCCGGAATAGGCTTCCACCACCTGCTCGCGCTCGGCCTGCCGGACCCGCTGGACAATCACCTGCTTGGCCGCCTGAGCGGCAATGCGACCGAATTCGGGCGGCTCCATCGGTTCTTCGATGAAGTCCCCCACCTCAAGCTCCGGATCATGCTCATGTGCCTCGGCCAGCCGGATCTGGCGATCCGCCGATTCCAGCTCGACTTCTTCCTCATCGTCAGAAAGCACTTCCCAGCGCCGGAACGCCTCGTACTCGCCGCTTTTGCGATCGATAGCAACCCGAACCTCGATATCCTCGGGATGACGACGCTTGGCGGCCGACGCCAGTGCGGCCTCGATTGCTTCGAAAATGGTCTCTTTATCCAGACCTTTCTCGTTGGAAACGACGTCAACGACCTGCAGTATTTCCTTGCCCTTGTTCATTACGACACGTCCGCTTGATTATCCTCTTGCCTTGCGGCAAACAGTGCTTCGAGGTCCGGCGCCAGATGCGCTCGGGCCATGTCTGCGATGCCCAGCTCTACCGGCTGGCCATCAACCTCCAACGTCACCCGCTCATCGTCTGCCGCCAGGATGACGCCTTTGAAACGGCGACGCTGATTGACCGGCACGGCGAGCTGCACGGCGGCCATCTCACCCACAAAGCGGGCAAAATGCTGGCCGGTAAACAGCGGCCTCTCAACCCCGGGTGACGACACTTCCAGGGTGTACTGCCCCGGCACGGGCTCTTCCACATCCATCAGTGCCGAGACTTCGCGGCTGACCCGCTCACAGTCCTCAACGCCAATGCCATCGGGATCCTGATCGATGAAGACCCGAACCACCCGGTTCTTGGGGTTCGACTGGTACTCAATGCCGACCAGCTCGTAGCCCAAATCTTCAACCACAGGCTCCAGCAGTGTCTGCAAGCGATCTGAAACCGCCATCAACCCATCCTTGACCGATCAATGTCCGCTCTCGCGGCGCTAAAACGAAAAAAGCCCCTAGCAACCAGGGGCTTTTTACGAGTTTCTCAAAAAACCTGGTAGCGGGGGCAGGATTCGAACCTGCGACCTTCGGGTTATGAGCCCGACGAGCTGCCAGACTGCTCCACCCCGCAATCGAGCCGGTGATTATACACAAAACTTTTCGAGACTGACAAGAAAGCTGACACTGGCGTCTCCCCATTTTTTCATCCTCCGGCCGGGACCAGGCTGGCTGAACCGGCGAACAGGTCCTGGATAGGGGGCGGATCGTCGTTGTGCGAGTTGGGTGGTCTTCGCCACCAGCCATGGAAGATCTCATGAGCGCCAGCGAACAACTGCTGCCAACCCATCAGCAAGCTGTAGAACACAAAGCGCGGCGGTTTTCGCTTCTGCCGCCTGGCCCGATCCAGCAGATACTGGCCGTCATCCTGGTAAGCCGCCAACAACGCCCAGGCCAGACTGGCCAGCGCCACCAGGTTCTGTAGCGAAGTGAACCGGCGCGCAGTCACCCGCTCCAGATCAAAGCCCTGCTTGCTGAAGCGATAGCCTTCCTCGCAGGCCCAGCGGTCCAGATAGTTCTGGATCATCCGCTCACCCTGACGCCGGCCACGCACCGGGCGATTGGTGACCAGTACCAGCGGCTGGCGTTGGCCGTGGCGCACGACGATCATCCACAATGGTGTGTCCGGGTACTCACGCAGGTTGACTCGGGTGATCCCAAAGCGCACGCTTTGCTGAGCATGCGGCCGCATCCGGCCCCAGTGCCGCAAGGGCAGTTGGCGGGCAATCTGCTGGGCCGTGCCGTGACCCCCACGCCA
>JAZBOC010000099.1:0-17660 GCA_036353315.1 Wenzhouxiangella sp.
CGAATCAGGTCGCTGGGCGGGTGCTGGGAGGCAGCGCTCGTTTTGCGGCGAGAGGCGGAAACGGGTGTTGACAATGGCTCTCGTCCCCTCAATGGACAAGCGGGAGTCTAGTCCTCTCCGGAGTTCATGAAATTGACATGTATCAAGTGATTGATACTGTAAGTGACTGTACTTATTATGGAATATTATAACTTTACAGCAGCAACAACGGGCTCCGAGGCGTGCTTCCGTCACACTGCCGAGCTGGCCGGATCCCCGAGCCTGTATTACTTAAGAAAACTGTGATGTTTAGCGGTTTGGCGGATTCATCACTTCAGGTTGTGACTGGCATGAAGTGGGCAGGGATCGCAGCAGAGCGCCGTTCTTTGCGCTGTGGCAGCTGCGCGCACGCGGGCAGCCAAGAACTCAACGAGGGCCTGCGAATCGTTCAGGCACGGCAAACGCCACGTCTTTGCGATGCGACCGGCGGCGAGCAGCTGTTCAATCTGGCGCGTTTCACCGCCGTCGACCAGGTGTTCGCAGGCGTAGGCAACCGCACTTTGAACACCGTCGCGTTCGAGCCGGGACAGCAGCTCCGATAAGCTTGGGCTGGACCATCGCCCGCCCACCCCGTGGTTGAGATATGCGATTTCGACTCGCTGCCAGGAGCGCTCCGGCATCGCCAGCAGCGCCGAGCGCAGGGCATCGCCGTAAACCGTTTTCTCTTCCTCCCCCGTATGAAAACCTGGCTTTTGTCCTTGGCGGTCCTGCACCAGCGTGCCGTGTAGAACCAGGATCAGGCAAATGGGCTTGTCAGGCTCTCCGTGTGGAAAATGAGCAGCAATGTGGGCGCAGTGGATCGCGATCAGCTGCGGATCATCCCACAGGCGTGACAGCACCGCGGTGCGCTCGCGCACGCTGGCGGAAGCTTCGAGCAAAGAATGGCACATCAGCCCGCAGGACAGGCGCGAGTCGGTCGGGATCATGTTCAGTACGACCTGCCGGTCTACTTCATTGGGCAGGTCGATTGTTTCTTCCAGGTAGGGCGGTGCCGAGGCGAAAGCCGGCTGGACGTTGTAGCGCGCCTGAGGATGTTTCTGAAGCGCCTCCTGCAGCGCTTTTGCCTGACTGCGCGTATTCTTGTTGTGGATTGAGCCGGGATCACCCGCGATCCGTTTGCGCACGGCCGCCGCGGTGCAAATTGCAAGTCGCATCGGTGCGGACAGCCCCATCACTTCGGACGCATGGCCCAACGTACGCCAGCTGACCTTGAAATGATCGGCCAGGCCTGCGGTCTCAGGCTCGCCGTGGGCGGCAAGTATGACTCGGATGCGCTCCATGTCTGCTCCCTTAAACCTGATCACAGGCACCGTGGTTTCCGTCCGGATTTTCCTACGTTTGTAGGAAATTTGCCAATCGAGGTCGGAAAGATTTGCCGATGTGCAAGCCATGATCAGGCGGCACGATATCGAAACCGGAATTCAGATTCCATTGGTTTCACGAAATCTCACCGATCAAGGAGCCCAGCATGTTGAAAGTTATCGTTGCAGCCGCATTTGGCGTTGTCGTTGCCCTGCCGGCCATGGCCGGCAGCAAGGAGGAACGCGCCAGGGAGTTGATTTCGCTGCTTGAGATCAATGCCCAGTTTGATCAAATTCAAGACCAGATCCATTTGACGTTCAGCGGTCTTTTCGAACCCAAAGGGGTGTCGGAAGCCGAACGCGCCATTCGGGACCGCTTTCACGAGCGCATGCTCGCGCTTACCCTTGAGGAACTGGGTCCACAGAAGGTCGAAGCCCAGATGATTGAGTTGTATTTGGCCTACTTCAGCGAGCAGGAACTTGTCGACATGATCGAGTTTCATCGAACCCCGACCGGCCAGCGAATGATCGAAACCATGCCGATGATCATGGAGGAATCGATCATGTTCAGCCAAGAGGGCATGATGCGCCTCGCGCCTCGAATTCAGGCGCTGTCGGATGAAATGGAGGCCGAGCTGGCTGTGTACCATAGCGAGAAGGCGCAACATCAGGATATTGCGCATTAGCATCACGATCGGGTATGCCCCAATGGCGTGGCGTTTCTGGCAGTTCGTCGCTGTCTGGCTATCTACGACTGGCCCATGCGGCTTAGTGGGTAAGGCTCAGCCGCCGGTGCACGACGAGTCGCTGCCCGAACGTAGGATGGCCATCGCGGCATTTCTTCCGGGGATCCCGCTGACCGCACCACCGCGCCTGGCCGATGCGCCGCAGATCCATTCGTTGGGGCGATCGGTTTCCACGCCATAGCGGCCAACTTCGGACTGGCTTTCAGCGAAAAACCACGACAGGCCCTTGTGGAAGATATTGCCGCGCGGCAGTCCGAGTTCGCGCTCCAGGTCGACCGGGCTCTTGGCCTCCAGGCAGGGCCGGCCATTACAGTCAGTGGCCAGGCAGTCTTCCAGTGGCGTGGCCAGGTATCGATTCAGGCCATCGAGCACGTTCGTGACCACGGTTTGCTTGACGCCCTCGTTGTCGTCGGCAAACAGCGCATAGGGCAGGTCCAGCCCGAAATAGGTCAGGGTGTGGTAGCCGCGCCGGGCCAGTTCGGGGGACAGAATGCTCGGGTCGGTCAGGGTGTGGCAGTAGATCTCCCCGGCCGGTGCCTCGGGGATGCGGCCAGACTGGGCAATTCGCCGCGCGGCTTCCAGCTGGGAATAGCTCTCGTCGATGTGGAACGTGCCGGAAAAAGCCTGCTCCGGCGTTACCTGCGGATTGATCGGCTGCGGCAGCTTCTTGACCAGCATGTTGATCTTGAACGAGGTGCCTTCGTCGATGCCCGAAGGGTCGGGCGGTCGCCGAAATGGCGGCGTGGCGTTCCAGACCAGATGTCGCGAACGCCAATCAAACTCAGCGTTGTGGTGACGGAAGCCCACGCGCCAGCCGTTGCCTTGTGCCTGGGTCTCGATGATTTCGGCCCCGAGGCGCCACTCCACGCCGGCCCGTCGCGCGCGCGCGATGAGCTGCTCGGCAATCTGTCCCATCCCGCCTTCGGGTACCTGCCAGTCACCGGTCTTGTTGCCGATGACATGGTAAAGAAAGGTGCGGTTCTGCAGCAGCGAGGCATCGTGCGCCCCGGCGTTGGCGCCGATTTTTCCATCGGTGAACACGATGCCGCGCAGCAGATCGCTGGTGATCTGCGTTTCCAGCAGCTCGCCGAGGGGCCGTTCCACAAAGTCGCGCCAGAGGTCGTTTCGACCCGCGTCGTTGAACGTTTTCTCCCAGTTGCGGCGTGATTCCAAAGGCTCGAGCAGGCTGTCCCAGACCAGGGCAGCGAAAGCTTGCTGTTTTGCAACCAGTGTTTGATATCCGCGCCAGTCGCCGGTGCTGAGCTTGCGGATCTCGCGTTCGATCAAGTGCGGGTTTTCGTTGCTCAGCAGCAGGCCCAGACCTTCACCGTAAGGGGTATAGGAAGAGATGGGCCGCTTGAGCAAACGCAGGTTCAGGCCAAGCTCGCGAAGGATTCTTTGCGGGAACAGGCTGACCAGGTAGGCATAGCGCGAAATCCGCGCATCAAAGCCGTCAAACAGTCGCGCGGACACACTGGCTCCGCCCAGAGCGTCGTTCCTTTCGAGAATCAGGACCTTTTTGCCGGCATCGGCAAGGTAACAGGCGGCCACCAGGCCGTTGTGCCCGCCGCCGATGATGATGACGTCATACCGAGTATCACTCACTGGTCTGGTGGTGTGCGCATTTGCGCCCATGCTATTCTCCGTCTTTTTTGTTGTCTGAGGGATACGGCATGACGAGGTTCGTTCAAGGATTATTGCTGATTGCCCTGTTGGGCATGGGTTTTGCGGTCGAGCATTCGGCTGCTGCCGAAGCGCAGCAGAAGTCGGTGCTGGTCACCGGTGCGAGCACTGGCATCGGTCGCAACCTGGCCGAGACCCTGGCGCGCAATGGCCATCACGTTTACGCCGGCGCCCGCAAGGACGAAGATATCGCCGCGCTCAATGCGATCGAGAATATCACCGCAGTGCGCCTGGACGTGACCCGGCAGGATGAAATCGATGCCGTGGTTGCGTTGATCAGGGAAAGTGGGACGGGCCTTTACGCACTGGTCAATAACGCCGGCGTCGGCGGCGGCGGCGTCATCCTCGATACGCCGATCGAGGAACAGAACTTCGTCTATCAGGTCAATGTCGAGGGCGTCTACAGAACCACGCGGGCCTTCGCGCCCCTGGTCATGGAGTCGAAGGGGCGTATCGTGACCACCGGCTCCATCGCCGGCACCCTGTCCTGGGCCGGCGGGAGCGCGTATGCCGGCAGCAAGCACTGGATCGAGGCCTTGACCGACGCGCTGGCTGCAGAGATGGCGCCGCATGGTGTGATGGTCAGCGTCATCGAGCCGGGAAACTACCAGTCATATATCCGACGAAGTGCCATGCTGCGCGCGTTCGCCAGGGTTGAAGCTGCCGGTGGCGAAATCACCGAACAGATGCGCGCCCGGTATGAGGCCACCGCGGCCAGGGAGTTGTCCTACAAGCTGCCCGATGAGGTGTCCGAGGCCTTCATGCATGCGCTGTTCGATGATGAACCGCTACGGCGCTACATGGTGGTGCCGAACGCTGATGAGCAGGCCATGACCATACGGGCAAAGATCAACCAGCTCGTGCAGCTCAACCAGTGGGGTCCCTACAGCTATAGCCGGGATGAATTGATCGAGCTCCTGGACGAGGCCCTGCCCGAGAGCCCTGCGGAAGAATAGGCGACCGCTTGCCCGAGTTGGGCCTGGCTTGCGCTAAGGCGTGTGCGTCTTCAGGGCCTTAAGCATCCCGCTAAATATCAGGAACTGCCCGGTCGTGTAGATGCCTACGATGACGATTTCAGAGATCACGATGTCGGCAATGAATCGGTCGATTCCGATCAGTGAGTCGGCGATGACGAACAAGACCGCACCGGCGTACAGGCGCCCCGGCCGGGTCTCGACCCCGGCGGCGAGGACGGCCATGGCCACCAGCGCCGAGACATAGATCAACACCGGCATCAGAAACTCATCCAGGCCAGGCAGCATCAGCGCCAGCACCGCCGCACCGTAGGCTGCCACGGGCAGGCGATAACCCAGGCGATGTCCGGCGGTCGACTTGCGGCCGAGAAAGGCCGTTGCGTAGGCCAGCTGGGTGACCACGAAACACAGCAGGCCCTGCATCAGGAAAGCATGCCGATCCAGGGCGAGGAAGATGTCACCGGCAGCAGCGGCGATGAAACCGATCGCCATGGGGATGCCGAAACGAGCCGGGAGCACGCTACCCAGCACGCCGGCCGCCAGCACCATGGGCGCGGCCTTGAGCGCCCAGTCGCCAGCAAATCCCGATGTCCACAGGCTCAGCCAGTAGCTGACTCCAAGAACCATGAAGGCATAGGGCGAGCTGCGGATGATGCTCACGCGGGCGGGTGCTATCACTCATTTCCAGGACTTGATAACGCGATGATGATAGCGCAGCCAGCCGCGGCTCTGGCGCGTTTTCAAGATGAGCGAGCCCATGCTATCTTTGGGCTGAATTCGGTGCCGGATCAGACCGACTGCTCTGGTCGAACGACCTCAAACTCAGGAAACAAACATGAATTTGGATCAGATACTCAAGATAGGTGCGCAGGCTTTCCAGTCATCTGCGGGTCAGGAGGCGGCCTCGTCGCTGTCGCTTGACAAAATTGTCGGCGCCCTGGCGCAACTGCTGCCGGGGGAAGGCAAGAAAGTCGACTTTGCCAGCCTGGTCGGACAGATGAACAGCGGCGGCCTGGCCAGTCTGGCTCAGTCCTGGCTCGGGGATGGCGGCAATGCCGGCATTGGCGTGAATCAGCTGATGTCGATTTTTGGCAGTGACAGCATCAACAACTTTGCCGCCCAGCTGGGTATTGATCAGGACACAGCTTTGCAAGGCCTGAAAGGGGCGCTTCCCGAAATGGTCGACCAGGCGTCCAGCGGGGGCACCCTGGATGCACTGGGTGGCGTATCGGGACTGGTCGGCATGGCCGGAAAGCTTTTTGGCCGGAAGTGATCTTGATGCTGGAGACCGGAGCGCCGTCCAGGCGGACGGCGATATTGGCGTTCGATCTGGTTTACTCTAGGGCTGCTTGGATTTGACCAAAATGACAGTCACTGAATGGATGGGAGCCACCATGAACCGATTGAGTCTTGTTCTGCTTGTCCTCTTTGCTGCCGCCCTGGTTGCTCCGGCGCTGGCCAACAACGACCAGTGTCTGATGTGCCATCGGGCCATGCAGGAAACCCCGGTGCAGGCTCATCAGAACTGCATGATCTGCCACCGCAGCGGCGCCGACGAGCATCTGGCGAATATTCGGGTGGCACCGGAGCCGGTCCCCGACGAGACCTGTGCCATGTGCCACCGGGCCAATGACGAGTTCAAGGCGATTTCCGCCCATACCATGGAATTGGAGTGCGCCAACTGCCACCTGATTCACGACAAGTGAGCGGGCTTGGCCTGAGTCGCTTTGGTTTTCAGCAACTGAAACTCACCCGATGGTCAAGAGACTGCTGCTCGCGCTGACCGTTGTTTTGCTCTCCGGCTGTGCGTCGGTCGCCCAGAGCATGCTGGAGGAACACCAGTGCATGCGCGAGGCGGACAATCGCCCGGATGCCCTGCAACGCAAGGCCGAGTGTCAACAGCGGTTATAGGTCAGTCTTTCGCAGGCTGCGCCGGTTCGTTGTGGTCCGGACCAAGATGCGATAGGCAGGGAGCCGGCTGATTTCCATCCGGCGCTCTGCAAGACTGGTTCGACGCGGCGTGCAGTCTTCGAGTTCGCGCGCGACGTTTTTCCGCTTTGCCTGCGTCGGCGGCACGATTGCGCTGATCGACGCCGGTCTGCTGTATCTGCTCAAGGATCTGCCGGGGTTCAACGTTTATCTCGCGCGGGTGGTGTCTTACACGGCGGCGATGTCGACCGGCTATGTGCTCAATCGCTACTTCACCTTTCATCACATTGAGCGGGGACGGGCCCTGATTGATGAGTTGCTCCGCTTTTTCAGCGTTCATGCGATGGGCGGGTTGCTCAATTTCGGCGTCTTTTCGCTGGTGGTCCTGGTCGGCGAGCAAGCCGATTTGACGCGTTTCTGGAGCATGGTCCTGCCCTTGGTCGGGGTCTGGGTTGGCGGACTGGTCGGCATGAGCTTCAATTTCCTGGTTTCCAGAAAATGGGTCTTCGATGAAGGCGACTGAGGCGTCGGTCTTGAAGCGGACGCGTTAGGATGAAGACTCTTTTCAGTCTCGAGGACGTCTACATGCGCCACATCTTCTCTATTCTCATGCTGCTTTGTCTGGGCGCCTGCGATGCCGGCCAGCTGAGCACTGGGTCGGCGACGAATCAGGCTGATGAAGCGCCGGGACCGGCCGAGGCGGGTTCATCACCGGCACCCGAAGAAACGCGACCGCCGGAATCGGATTATCAGCCTGCTTTTGATCGCCAGACGCGCGCGCCGAAACCGGCGAGCACCCACAGCTGGAAGACCGAGACCCTGACCCAGGGCCTGGAACACCCTTGGGCGATCGATTTTCTGCCCGATGGGGCGATGCTGGTGACCGAACGTCCAGGTCGCCTGCGCGTGGTCAGCATCGACGGCAGCATGTCTGACCCGGTTGCGGGTGTGCCTGAGGTCGACAGGCGCAGGCAGGGCGGCTTGCTTGATGTCGCCGTTGCGCCGGATTTTGATACCAGTCGGAACCTCTTCCTGAGCTTTTCCGAGCCGCACGAGGACGGCACCAACAATACCGCGGTTGCCCGTGCTCGCCTGAGCGACGACGCGACCGCACTCGAGCAGCTTGAGGTGATTTTTCGCCAGTATCCCGCCGTCAGGTCAACCGGCCACTATGGCTCGCGCATCGTATTCCAGGATGCTGATACGATCTGGGTGACCATGGGCGACCGCCAGGGACATCCTGTGCGCCAGAATGCCCAGGACCCAACCAACCTGATCGGTACGGTGGCGCGCATTCATACCGACGGCTCGATACCCGATGACAACCCCTTCGTCGACCACGAGAACCACGCGCCGGAGCTTTGGTCATGGGGTCACCGCAACATTCAGGCCGCCGACGTCCACCCGGAAACCGGAGAACTCTGGACGATAGAGCACGGCCCGCGCGGCGGTGATGAACTCAATCTGACTGAAGCCGGCAAGAACTACGGCTGGCCGACCATTTCCTACGGCATCGAGTACCGTGGCGGTGAAGTCTACGACGGCAAGACCGAACAGAACGGCATGGAGCAGCCGGTCTACTACTGGGATCCGGTGATTGCGCCTTCGGGCATGCGGTTCTACACCGGCGAGGTTTTCCCCGAATGGCAGAGCGATCTGTTCGTCGGCGGCCTGCGTTCGGCCCTGGTCTCGCGGCTGGTGCTGGCAGACGGACGCGTCGTCGCCGAGGAGTGGCTGGAAGTCGGCCATCGCGTTCGCGACGTCGTTCAGGGACCGGACGGCTACATTTATCTGGTCACCGATGAATCCGACGGTCGAGTCATGCGGATTGTCCCCTCAAGCAACTGAGTCAAGCCGGCTTGGCAAAACGGACGACTCACCGCGGCGTGGCACTCGCAGGCGCCGGGCCGTAATCAGGCGATTTTGGGCGGCGTCCAGAGGCCGGCCCGCGAATCGGTCGCGGCGGGGAGGTGGCGTGGGGCAAGGGCGTCCGGTCCGGCCGAGATCATCAGCCAGGTCTTGCGCGCCTTGCTCGTGAAGACGCGCTCGCTGAGTGCGTCGGGTCCGCGTCGCATGATCTGGTGTCCGATATCGCGATACACCGCTCTGGCAGTGGCGATCGCCCAGGCTGCCCGACGAGGTAGGGCACGAATCCCGATCGCGGCTGAATCGTAGTAAGGCTCAGCCTCCTCGGCCAGACGTTTGACAAGCGGGAAGACCTGCGTTGCCCGATCGGCGTGGGCAAGATCGGCGATTTCCAGCCCCGCCGCGACCCGCCATTCCTCGGGCAGGTAGCTGCGCCCGGCCATGGCATCCTCGCCGACGTCGCGCGCAATGTTGGTCAGTTGGAAGGCGATGCCCAGGTCACTGGCGCGCTGGAGCGTGAGCGCATCCTCAACGTTCATGATGCTGGCCATCATCATGCCGACCGTTCCGGCCGTGTGATAGCAGTACTTCATCGTGTCGTCCAGCGTTTTCGGCTGCCAGCCTTCGACATCCAGCTCGAATCCGCGGATGTGGGCCTCGACCAGCGCGCGGCTGATGGTGTGACGGCGGGACAGATCGGCCAGAGCCTGAAAGGGTAGCTCCGATGTCGGCTGACCGGCCAGGGCGGCCAAGGAGTCAGCCCGCAGCCTCGCGAGCGTGTCGCTGGATGCGGTCCTGATGGTGCCGCGACCGAGCCTCTGTCCGTCGGTCAGGTCATCGCAGTGGCGGCACCAGGTGTAGAGCAGCACGACGTCCCGGCGCGTGGCCACTGGAAACAGTCGACTGGCTGTGGCAAAGCTCTTCGACGCCCGGTCGATGATGTTCTGGGCCTGGCGAACCAGACGATCGGAACTGGCGGGTCGTCCGGCCATCAATGGGCCGGCACCGGCAGGCCGAAATCTGCAAGCATCAAGCTGGCTGTGGCCCGCGCCGAGCCGACCACGCCCGGGATGCCAGCACCGGGGTGAGTGCCGGCGCCGACCAGATAAAGGTTGGGGATTTTTGCGTCGCGGTTGTGCGGGCGAAACCAGGCGGACTGGGTCAATACCGGCTCGACTGAAAACGCCGAGCCGAGATGAGCATTCAATTCGTCGCGAAATCCGAACGGATGCAGCGTCCGGCAAGTCACAAGGTCCTGCTTGAGGCCGGGGATGTGGTGGCGCTCAAGGTAGTCGAGGATGCGATCAGTATATTTCGGGCCCATCTCGTCCCAGTCGATGTCGGCGGTTCCCAGATGCGGCACCGGCGAAAGCACATAGTACCCGCTGCACCCCGGAGGTGCCAGCGATGGATCTGTGAGCGTTGGTGCATGCAGGTACAGCGAAAAATCCTCCGCCAACTCTGGTGCGTTGAAAATATCGTCGATCAATTCTCTGTAGCGCGGTCCAAAGATCACCATGTGGTGCTTGAGATGTTCGTGGACTCGCTTGAGGCCAAAGTAGATCACGAACAGCGACATGCTCCAGGAGCGCTTTTTCAGCGCTGCGCTCTGCCTGGTCCCACGCTCAGTATGCCCCAACAGCTTGCTGTACGTGTGGAGTACGTCGGCGTTGCTGGCGACGGCGTCAAAGTGGTCGCTATAGCCATCAGAGCAAACCAGCCCTGTAATGCGACTCCTCTCGATATTGATTTTCGTCACTTCGCTGTTCAGGCGAATCTGGCCACCGAGGTCTTCGAACAGCTTCACCAGGCCGCGGATCAAAGCGCCGGTGCCGCCACGAGCAAACCACACGCCCCACTCGCGTTCCAGGGCATGGATCAGGGTATAGATCGAAGAGGTCTTGAAAGGATTCCCTCCGACCAGCAGCGGGTGGAAAGAAAATGCCTGGCGCAGATGCTCGTCATTGATGAATCGAGCGACCTGGGCATACACGCTGCGCCATGCCTTGAGTTTGATCAAGGCCGGAGAGACCTTGATCATTGAACCGAAGTTCAGAAAGGGCACGTGGCCGAGTTCCAGGTAGCCTTTATGGAACACCGACCTGGAGTATTCCAGAAAACGCCGATAACCCTCGACGTCGTCCGGGTTGCGCCGCCGAATCTGGTCTTCCAGATGATTGACATCGTTGGTGTAGTCGAAGACGTCGCCGTCCTCCCAGCACAGGCGGTACATGGGATTGACCGGCAGCAGCGTCACGTAGTCGGCCATTTTTCTGCCGGCGAGGGTGAACAGGGCCTCAAGCGCGCCGGGATCAGTGATCACTGTCGGGCCGCCGTCGAAGGTGAAACCCTGATCTTCGTAGACGTAGGCTCGACCGCCCGGTTTGTCGCGCTTTTCGAGCAAAGTGGTCTCGAAGCCGGCCGCCTGCAGCCGGATCGCCAGGCTCAAGCCGCCGAATCCTGAACCGATCACTGCGGCGCGTCTCTTGCTGCTCACGGGTTTTTTCTCATTACTCTGCGATGGAAAGTTGGTTCGCGCGCTCGCGATCAAATCGTGATCGGTCGAACCGGCGATGGGTCGTCGGAGACCCTCATCTTGAAGCAAACCACGAGTTTAACGGCATATCGTGCGCTTATGCCGAAACCTTCAGTATCGGCGTGTCAGTCAGGCTTTGCGCGGCATTCGAAACGGCAGCATCAACTGAACCCAGAACGCGGAGAAACGCGGCAGGGAGAGGCTCTCATGGACCGCCGTGACCTGTTCGCCAAGCAAGCGGGTCGCAATCAGGGATCTGGCATAGAACGGCGTGTCTTCCCAGACGGCTTTGAGCCGCGCGTCACCGTCCTCGGATCGCGCCGCGCGCGCGACGCCCCAGCGGCTCTTCGGCAGGCCCACCTGGGGCGGGCGCTGCAAATCCCGTCGCCGGCCATCGTGGGCAAAATGTAGCGCATGGGATCCGTGCCGACCGTCGAGCTGCTCGGTGTCGTAGAGCACGACCGGACCGGTCCGGGTAGCCGCCCGCGACCAGTGCCAGTTGTTGAAACACTGCTCCAAGGGCTCGTCGCCGGCATTGTGGTCAAAGTAAGCGGAGCCGGACCAGCGAATCGCTGGATTGCCGAGATCGACCGACACCCGGGCCGCCGGCCAGACCGGCGTCCATTGGTGGTGGCCATCGGGGTCCAGGTGCAGCGCGGCGCGATTGGAGATCACCGGATCAACTCGAATTCGGCCGCGAATGCGGCGCGGCAGCGGAAAGGCCCACTCGTGCAGCTCGATCTCGAGCGATTCGCCGTTCCAGTGCAGACCACTGGGTCCAACGCGCAGCGAGTCCGGTTCGCGGGAAATCGCCGAACCATCCCGCTCAGTCATGCTCCATCGGCCGCCCCGGCCGTACAGCGCTACATTGATCGCGCAGTGGGCCAGCGGATTCCCTTTGCCACGGGCCCGATCCCAGGCGTAATAGGGCGAGAAAACGCTGCCGATGAAGGCGATCAGGGTCAGGCCGTAGCGACCGTCGTCGCTCATGGCATCGAGATACCACCAGGCGTAACCGTTGTTGGGGACGTCCTGATCAAAGGGCGGGATCATGACTTCTCCGAAAGCCCGAGATCGGCCGCCACGGCGGCTGCCGCGAGTCGTCCGGACAGCGCCACCATCGGGACGCCGGGGCCCGGGTGGACGCTGCCGCCGGCCAGATACAGACCCGGGATGCGAGAGCGCGACCCAGGCCGGCTGAACGATGATCTCCAGCCGTGGGCCGGCGAGCCGTACAGCGCGCCACCGGTGCCGGGAAAGCGCGCTTCAAAGTCGGCTGGCGTCGTGACGATGCTGTGCTCCGGTCGGGCCTCAAGGTTCAGCCCGCAATCCTGCAGTAGCTGGAAAACAGCCGACTGCAAGGGCGCGATGGTGGCGGTTTTGAAGGGCTCGCGGTCGCCGGTAGCGGGCGCATTGGTAATCAGGAAAAAACGCTCCAGGCCAGTGGGGCGTGAACGGCCCTGGCCGCGATCCTGGGCGCAAATGTAAACCGCCGGGTTGGCCGGCAAGCGACCTTGGCCGAAGATGTCGTTGAATTCCTGCGGGTAGTCCTCCGGAAAAAAAACGTTGTGGTGGGCGAGGTCGAAACCCGAACTTTCAGCCAGCAGCGACCAGGTCACTGCCGATAGCGAGCGCTGGGGGCTGCTCCGGCGTGGCACCGCCAAAGTCGCCTTCGAACCCATCAACCCGCCTTCGATGGCGGCAACATCGGTATTGGCCACCACCACGTCGGCCGCCACGTGCTCTCCAGACGCCAGTCGGATTCCGCGAACTCGACCGTGCTTGACATCGATTTCGCTCACTGGCGTGTCGTAGTGGATCTTGCCGCCCAGGTTCTCCAGCAAGTCGGCGAGCGCATCAGCCAGGCGACGCATGCCCCCGTCAATCTGCCAGACGCCAGCTTGCTCAACATGAGCAATCAGCATCAGGGTGGCTGGCGCCTGCAGAGGACTGGATCCGCAGTACGTGGCATAGCGCGCAAACAGGCCACGCAGCCGCGGATCGCGGAACGATTTGCCCAGCGCGCGCCACAGCGACTCGAAGGGCCGAATCCGCCACAGATCCAACAGGCCGCGTACGCCTGAGGCTTTGATCAATGAAGTCATGCCGGGCCGCTGGCTGCGCATGAATGGTCTTTCGAGCGTTCGGTAAACCTTGTGAGCGCGTGCGCAGAAGGCTCGGTAGCGCTCGGCTTCCGACCGAGAGGAAAACGCGGCAATGGCCTCGGTGGAACGATTGATATCGGCAAACAGATCCAGCTGACTGCCGTCGCGCCAGGCGTGTCGAGCCAGTCGGTCGGCCGGTTGCAGGCGAAGATGGTGACCGATGCTGCTGCCGGCAGCCGTGAAGACCTCTTCAAATACCCAGGGCATGGTGAAAACTGTCGGCCCTGAGTCGATGTGCTGCCCGTCAATCTCGACCGCGCGCAGCTTCCCTCCGGGCCGCTGCCAGCGCTCGAATACGCTCACGGGCAGGCCCCGGCCGGCCAGATCGAGAGCGGCGACGAGGCCGCCGATTCCGGCGCCAATAACCACGGCATGGGGCTTGTTCAATGGGTCTCCATGGTGTTTCGGCTTTGTGCTGATGGTTCGGTTGTTCCGGTTTCGAAGTGCGGGCCGGCCGGGGTGTGAGGCCGCGTGCTTGCAGTTCGATCAAACATTGTTGCGGGTCTTCTGCCCGACTCAAGGCCCCTATCGGGCGGCGGTTGACTGTTAACGAGCGGTATGGGTAGTCTACCCGACGAGCGTTGAACGCCAATGCTTGACCGTCCGTCGGGATGCTGGGCTTCAGGGCGGGGTCACCAGGAGATCAGGGCATGGATTTTGCCGAACGAATTGAGCGCTGCTTGAGGGAAAACATCGAGAATAACCGGGCGCGCTCGTGTCCGCCCGGTCTCGAGCAGGCCGTGGTCCACGCCGTGTTTCCCGGCGGAGCGCGGATTCGGCCCAAAATCTGCCTGGCCGTTGCCGAGGCCTGCGGCGAAGATCATCCTCGGGTCAGCGATGCTGCAGCTGCCACGATTGAGTTGCTGCACTGCGCGTCGCTGGTTCACGATGATCTCAAGTGTTTCGATGATTCGCCGCTTCGCCGAGGACGGCCATCCGTTCATCATGCTTTCGGTGAGCCGTTGGCCGTGCTCGCCGGAGACGCGTTGATCGTGCTTGCTTTTGAGAGCCTGTTGCGGGTGGCGGACCAGGCGCCAGAGCGTCTGCCGCCCTTGCTTGAAATCATCACCCAGTCAGTTGGTATGCGAGCTGGCATCATTGCCGGCCAGGCTTGGGAGTGCGAGCAGGAAGTCAACCTGGCTGACTATCAGCAGCTGAAAACGGGGTCCTTGTTTGCCGCGGCAACGGCGGCGGGCGCGGCAGCCGCGGGCACCGACTTTCAGCCCTGGTTGGCGTTGGGCCAGCATATCGGCAGTGCTTACCAGGTCGTCGATGACATTCTCGACGTGGCCGGCGATGCGGAGAAGCTTGGCAAGCCGATTGGTCAGGATGAGGCGCGCGGTCATCCCAGCTCGGTTCGGGAGATGGGGCTGGATGGCGCTCGCAGGCATTTCGAAAAAGTCATGGCCGGGATTGTCGAGAAGATTCCGCCGTGTCCGGGAGAAGCCCAGCTGCGAGCCCGAATCATTGATGAGTCCAGCAAATTCCTGCCGGATGCCCTGGCTGAACACGCGGCTTGATGAGATATCCGATCCGAGATCGCCTTTGAAACCCTGGAAAGCCTGGATCGCGCCGCTGCTGCGCCGGCGGGATCGCCTGCTGGCTGATCGCGATTTTCAACGTTGGTCGCTGCGCCTGCCGGTGGCCCGCTGGATCGCGCGTCGGCGGATGCGGGCGCTGTTCGATTTATGCAGCGGCTTTGTTTATTCACAAGTGCTGCTGGCGTGTACGCGTCTGGGTTTGCTCGAGTTGCTTTCCCAGCGCCCGCACAGTGCCGCAGAGCTGGTTGAATGCCTGGCTTTGCCGCGCGCCTCGGTAGACCGTCTGCTGGAGGCAGCCGAATCGCTGGAGCTGATCGAACGGCGGGATATTCAGCAGTTCGGTTTAGGGCCGCTGGGCGCGGCGCTGCTGGGCAATCCGGCGGTATCCCTGATGATCGAGCACCACAGCGCCCTGTATGCGGATCTGAGCGATCCGGTTGCCTTGCTGCGCAAAGAGCACAGGACAACGGATCTGGGACGATTCTGGGCTTACAGCAGAACATCTGATCCCGCAGGTCTTGGGCCGGAAGATATTGCGGCATATAGCGATTTGATGGCTGCCTCGCAGGTCATGATTGCCGATCAGGTCTTGATGGCCTATCCGCTGCAAGGGTCCCTTCGTCTCCTCGATGTCGGCGGCGGAGCGGGTGCGTTTGCCGCTGCGGCGATGGGTCGAAATCCCGAGCTGCAGGCGCGCGTGTTTGACCTGCCGTCGGTTTGCGAACGGGCCCGTCAACGCTTCGAGGATCTGGATCTTGGCGCGCGTGCCGGCGCCTGCGGCGGGAATTTCCTGACCGACCCCTTGCCGCGCGGCGACGATGTGATTTCGCTGATTCGTGTGCTGCATGACCACGACGACGACGCGGTTATGCAGCTGTTGGGCGCGGTGCGTCGTGCCATTGCGCCGGGAGGCGTCTTGCTGATTGCTGAGCCCATGCTTGGGACGCCTGGCGCCGAACCGGTCACGGCCGCATATTTCGGCTTTTATCTGATGGCGATGGGCCAGGGCAGGGCGCGCACGGCCGATGAGATTCGGTCGATGCTGCATGAGGTCGGTTTTGGACAGGTCAGGGAGCACCGAACCTCGGCACCCTTGCTGGTGCGAACGCTGACTGCCAGGCCGCGTCGGTCGGCAAAAGGCTGAGGGCGACAGCGGGTGTGGTCCGCCTCTTCGGTCGGCCCATTTGTTGACAAATCCTTCACATCCTGTATGATTCTCGACAAAGCGAGGGTCGCCGTCAGAGTGGCCAGCAAAGCGGGTATGAGAGCAGGTTTGTATCAATTAATCCAAAGACCGGTCGACGGGTGGCTGATCTGAGCGCCCTGGCAGTCGTCGTTGAAGCCCCTGAGAAACTGAATTTCAGGAAACTGCAGTTGACGCCGCCGGCGGACGACGATGTTGTGGTCGACATCGCGTTCAGCGGAATTTCTACCGGCACCGAGCGCTTGCTGTGGACCGGTGACATGCCGCCGTTTCCCGGCATGGGGTACCCGCTCGTTCCCGGGTATGAATCCGTAGGTCGAATCGTTGATGCAGGTCCCCGGTCGCAGAGACAGGCGGGCCAGCTCGTTTTCGTGCCGGGTGCTCGCTGCTACGGCGAAGTCCGCGGATTGTTCGGCGGTGCCGCCTCGCGTGTCGTGGTGTCGGGTCAGCGGACCTTCGCCATCAGTGACGAGCTTGCCGAGCGCGGTGTTCTGCTCGCCCTGGCAGCGACCGCGCACAACGCGATCCGGGCCCCCGAGGGCGGCTACCGAATCCCGGAGTTGATTATCGGACACGGCGTGCTGGGTCGTTTGCTGGCCCGGCTGACGCTGGCCCTGGGAAACAAGCCCCCCGTGGTTTGGGAGACAGATCCCCAGCGCCGGCTCGGCGAGGAGCCTTACCCGGTCATCGATCCTGATGGCGACCCTGAGTTTGGTTATCACGCGATTTATGACGCCAGCGGTGCTGACGACATTCTGGATCTGCTGATCGAGCGCCTGGCGCCGGGCGGCGAGGTCGTGCTGGCGGGCTTCTATCATCGCCCCCTGCAGTTTGCGTTTCCCCCGGCTTTCATGCGTCAAGCCAGGCTGCGGGTCGCTGCCGAATGGAAGGACCAGGACCTGGTCGCGGTTGACCGGCTGATTCAAACCGGCGCGCTTTCGCTGGACGGATTGATCACTCACTGCGAGTCGGCCGATCGTGCGCAAACGGCCTATCGGCGCGCTTTTTCCGACCCCGACTGCTTGAAGATGGTTCTGGACTGGAGGTCTTTGCAATCAGTCGGTTGAGCTGATTTCCGACGAAAGAATCTGTTGATAAAAGAAGTAGATGACATACGTTTTTGATCTGTATCAAGTCGGGCCGCAGGGCAATCTTGTATACATGAATCATTTCTCGGCGTGACGTCGAAAAAGCCCGCCGTGAGGCAAATGCGCGGCATCGTCCGAAAGGGCCTTTGTAAGGAGAGAGTAGTATGGACAAACAGGATCAGAACCAATCGATATCGGGTCTGAGCGAGAAAGAAGCCAAGGAGTTCCACAAGATCTTCGTCGTCAGCTTCCTCGTTTTCGTGGCCATCGCGATTATCGCTCACTTTCTGGCATGGCAATGGCGGCCCTGGCTGCCGGGTCCGGAAGGGTACGCAGTGATTGACTCCGCTGCCTCTGCTGTCAGTTCATTCATTGCATCAATAGCCTAGGAGAATCATCATGTGGCGTATTTGGCTTCTGTTCGATCCCCGTAGAGTCCTTGTCGCGTTGTTCACGTTTTTGTTCGCGCTCGCGATTCTCATTCACTTTGTATTGCTGAGCACCGATCGGTTCAATTGGCTGGAAGGTCCGGCTGCAGGCGGTGCGGCAACAACGCAGACATCCAGCGTTGTCTATCACCGCAACGAA
>JAZBOC010000100.1:0-7668 GCA_036353315.1 Wenzhouxiangella sp.
CAAATCGATTGTCGACGGCAACAACCAGATGGTGGCCGGCATGCCGGAATCCTTCAACGTTCTGGTCAAGGAAATCCGTTCGCTCGGCATCAACATCGAACTCGAAGAGTCCTGATCTCAGGAGGAGTACAAGAACATGCGTGACCTGTTCAATCTATACAAGCGTCAGAACCAGATCACCGATTTCGACTCCATTCGAATCGGTCTGGCTCCTCCCGAGCTGATCAAGTCATGGTCCTTCGGAGAGGTCAAAAAGCCGGAGACCATCAACTACCGGACCTTCAAGCCAGAGCGCGAAGGGCTGTTCTGCGCCGCCATCTTCGGACCGATCAAGGACTACGAGTGCCTGTGCGGCAAGTACAAGCGCATGAAGCACCGCGGCGTTAAATGCGAAAAGTGCGGTACCGAGGTCACTCTGACCAAGGTCCGACGTGAGCGCATGGGTCATATCGAGCTGGCCTCGCCCGTCGCTCACATCTGGTTTCTGAAGTCGCTGCCGAGCCGCATCGGATTGATGCTCGACATGACCCTGCGCGACATTGAGCGGATTCTGTATTTCGAGTCCTACCTGGTGCTTGACCCGGGTATGACGCCGCTGGAGCGCGGTCAGCTGCTGACTGATGAACAGTATTTCGAAGCAGTCGAAGAATACGGCGACGAGTTCGATGCCCGCATGGGCGCCGAAGCCGTCTATGAGATGCTCAAGAACATCGAGCTGGCGCCCGAGCTGGCGCGCCTGCGCGAAGAAATTGCAGCGACCAACTCCGAGACCAAGATCAAGCGCCTGACCAAGCGCATCAAGCTGATGGAAGCGTTCATCGACTCCGGCAACCGGCCCGAGTACATGATCCTGACCATTCTGCCGGTGCTGCCGCCCGATCTGCGTCCGCTGGTGCCGCTGGACGGCGGCCGCTTTGCGACTTCCGACCTCAACGATCTCTACCGTCGGGTCATCAACCGCAACAACCGCCTGCGCCGGCTCCTCGACCTGAGCGCGCCGGACATCATTGTGCGCAACGAAAAGCGCATGCTGCAGGAGTCGGTCGATGCGCTGCTCGACAACGGTCGTCGCGGCCGTGCCATTACCGGTACGAACAAGCGCCCGCTCAAGTCCCTGGCCGACATGATCAAGGGCAAGCAGGGCCGCTTCCGGCAGAACCTGTTGGGCAAACGTGTCGACTACTCTGGTCGTTCGGTCATCGTGGTCGGCCCGACCCTGAAGCTGCACGAGTGCGGCTTGCCCAAGAAGATGGCGCTGGAACTGTTCAAGCCGTTCATCTTCTCCAAGCTTCAGCGGCGCGGCCTGGCCATGACCATCAAGGCGGCCAAGAAGCTGGTCGAGCGCGAGGAAGGCGAGGTCTGGGACATTCTCGAAGAAGTCATTCGCGAACACCCGGTGATGCTCAACCGCGCGCCGACTCTGCATCGTCTCGGCATCCAGGCCTTCGAGCCGGTCCTGATCGAGGGCAAGGCGATCCAGCTGCATCCGCTGGTGTGTACCGCGTTCAACGCCGACTTCGACGGGGATCAGATGGCCGTCCACGTCCCGCTGAGCCTGGAAGCCCAGCTCGAGGCGCGGGCGCTGATGATGTCTTCGAACAATATCCTGTCGCCGGCCAACGGCGAGCCGATCATCGTGCCGACCCAGGACGTGGTCCTGGGCCTGTACTACATGACCCGCTCCCTGCCCGGAGCCCGCGGCGAGGGGATGTTCTTCTCCAGTGTGGCCGAGGTGCATCGCGCCTACGCCAACCGCCAGATCGATCTGCAGGCTGCCGTGACCGTGCGCATTCGCGAGTCTTCGCTGCAGGACGGCGAGCTGGTCGAAACCGTTCGGCGCGAGCAGACCACGGTCGGCCGCGCCATGCTGTGGGACATCGTTCCGGCGGGTCTGCCGTTCGAGCTCATCAACCAGGTGCTCAAGAAAAAGCAGATTTCGCGCCTCATCGACGAGTGCTACCGCGAACTGGGTCTGAAAAAGACCGTGGTCTTTGCCGACCAGCTGATGTACACCGGATTTGCCTTTTCCACCCGGGCAGGGGTTTCCATCGGTCTTGATGACCTGCAGGTTCCCCCCGAGAAGAAGGAAATCCTGGAGCGGGCTGAGAAGGAAGTCCTCGACATCCAGCACCAGTACGCCTCCGGCGTGGTCACCTCGGGTGAGCGCTACAACAAGGTGGTCGACATCTGGTCGCGGACCAACGAGGAAGTCGCCCGCGCAATGATGAAGCGCATTGGCAAGGAAACCCGGGTCGATATCGACGGCAACGAGGTCGAAGAAGACTCGATGAACTCGATTTTCATCATGGCCGATTCCGGGGCCCGAGGCTCTGCGGCTCAGATCCGTCAGCTGGCCGGCATGCGCGGCCTGATGGCCAAGCCGGACGGCTCGATCATCGAAACGCCGATCACCGCCAACTTCCGCGAAGGTCTGAACGTTCTGCAGTACTTCATCTCCACTCACGGCGCGCGCAAGGGCCTGGCTGACACGGCGCTCAAGACCGCCAACTCCGGCTACCTGACCCGTCGCCTGGTCGACGTCGCCCAGGACCTGGTGGTCATCGAAGAAGACTGCGGGACCGAGGAAGGCATCGAGATGCTGCCGATCGTGGAAGGTGGCGATATCGTCGAGCCGCTGCGCGAGCGTATCCTCGGTCGGGTCGTGGCTCAGGATATCTACGAAAGTGACAGCGATGACGTACTGTGCCCGCGGGGCACTCTTCTGGACGAGCAGTGGGTCGCCACGCTGGAAGGCAAGGGTGTCGACCGAGTGCTGGTGCGCTCGCCGATCACCTGCAAGACTCGCCACGGGATCTGTGCCCAGTGTTACGGGCGCGATCTGGCCCGCGGCAGCCTGGTCAACCAGGGCGAGGCGGTCGGTGTGATCGCTGCCCAGTCGATCGGTGAGCCGGGAACTCAGCTGACCATGCGGACCTTCCATATCGGGGGTGCCGCCTCGCGCGCCGTCGCCATCGACCACATCGAGATCAAGTCCGGCGGATCAGTGCGGTTCTACAACCTCAAGTCGGTGGAAAATGCCGACGGTAAGCTGGTGGCCGTCTCGCGCTCAGGCGAACTGTCAATCATCGATAGCCACGGCCGAGAGCGAGAGCGCTACAAGATTCCTTACGGGGCCATTCTCAGCGTCAAGGAAGGCGACCCGGTCGAAGTCGGGCAGAACGTCGCCAACTGGGACCCGCACACCCATCCCATCGTGACCGAAGTGGCTGGCGTGGCCAGCTTCCAGGACTTCATCGGGGGCGTAACGGTCGCCGAGGAAACGGACGAAATCACCGGCCTGAGTTCGGTGGTGGTCACCGATCCGAAAAAGCGCGGTAGCGAGGGCAAGGATCTACGACCCATCATTCGCCTGATCGGAAAAGACGGCAAGGCGCTCAATATCCCGGGTACCGAGCAGCCGGCGCAGTACTACCTGCCGGCCGGGGCGGTGGTCAACGTGACCGATGGTCAGGAAATTCGCGTCGGCGACATTGTGGCTCGAATCCCGCAGGAATCGTCCAAGACCCGCGATATTACCGGGGGTTTGCCGCGTGTTGCCGACCTCTTCGAGGCCCGCAAGCCCAAGGAAGGGGCGCTTCTGGCCGAAGCCTCGGGTGTGGTCAGCTTCGGCAAGGAGACCAAGGGCAAGCAGAGACTCGTCATCACCGACGAGAATGGCGAGGTTCACGAGGAGCTGATTCCCAAGTGGCGCCAGGTCCTTGTTTTCGAGGGCGAGCACGTGGAAAAGGGCGAAACCGTGGTCGACGGCGAGCCCAACCCGCACGATATCCTGCGCCTGCTGGGTGTGGAGCGTCTGGCCGATTACCTGGTTCAGGAAATCCAGGATGTCTACCGCCTCCAGGGCGTCAAGATCAACGACAAGCACATCGAAACGGTGATCCGCCAGATGCTGCGCAAGGTCGAGGTGCTTGACGGGGGCGATACTCGCTTCCTGCGCGGTGAGCAGGTTGATGCCATTCGCGTCCAAGAAGAAAACGAGCGCGTCGAGGCCGACAAGCTCAGGCCGGCTCGGGCACAGAGCGTGCTGCTCGGTATTACCAAGGCTTCTCTGGCCACCGAGTCTTTCATCTCTGCTGCCTCTTTCCAGGAAACTACTCGGGTGCTGACCGATGCTGCCGTGCGCGGTACCGTCGACAATTTGCGTGGTCTGAAAGAAAACGTCATCGTCGGACGGCTGATTCCGGCCGGTACGGGTCGGGTGGCGATGGCGCGTCGCAAGGCCGAGCGGGTTCAGCCGGGGTCTTACCAGGATGTTGACGCCGAACTGGCCGCGGCCCTGCGGGCCTCGGATGTCGAGCAGGCCGAGCAGGCGGCGAAAGCCGGAGTGGATTCGTCCGCTGAATAATGGTTCTCGGTCAGTAGTGACGAGTTGCCAGGGGCTGCGGAGTCTCCGCAGCCCCTTCGGCCGCAAGGTCTTGGCATGGTCGAGTGCTTGACAGGCAGTCTCTAACCCCTTAACATTCTCGTTCTTCGGCAGACTGCTCTTGCAGGTCTGTCGTTTATTTTCTCAAGGTCCGAATTTATGTCCACGATCAATCAGTTGGTTCGCAAGCCGCGGCGGGCGAAGCAGTACAAGTCGAATGTGCCCGCGCTGGAAGCGTCACCGCAAAAGCGCGGTGTGTGCACGCGTGTCTACACCACCACCCCGAAAAAGCCGAACTCGGCCCTGCGGAAGGTCGCGCGCGTGCGCCTGACCAATGGCTACGAGGTCACCAGCTACATCGGCGGGGAAGGGCACAACCTTCAGGAGCACTCTGTGGTGTTGATTCGCGGTGGCCGGGTGAAGGATCTGCCGGGCGTGCGTTACCACACCGTGCGTGGCAGTCTCGATACCGCCGGCGTGAGCGATCGTCGCCAGGCGCGATCGAAGTATGGCGCCAAGCGGCCCAAGAAATAGGAGCGAACCAAAGCATGTCTCGCAAGCATTCAAATTTCGAGCGCCCCATCCTCCCGGACCCCAAGTTCGGCAATGAGATGATCGCGCGTTTCATCAACATGGTGATGAAAAGCGGCAAAAAATCGGTCGCCGAGCGGATCGTCTACGGCGCCATTGATGAAATGGAGCGGCGCGGTCACGCCGATCCGTTGACTTCGATCGAAAAAGCGCTCGACCACGTCGCGCCTGCGGTTGAGGTCAAGTCTCGCCGCGTCGGTGGCGCGACCTATCAGGTGCCGGTGGAAGTTCGGCCGAAGCGCCGCCAGACTCTGGCCATGCGCTGGTTGATCGACGCGGCCCGCAAGCGCGGCGAAGCCAGCATGCCCTTGCGCTTGGCCGGTGAATTGCTGGACGCGTGCGAAGAGCGCGGCTCGGCGGTCAAGAAGCGCGAAGACACCCACCGAATGGCCGAAGCCAACAAGGCCTTCTCGCATTACCGCTGGTAATGCTCATCGAATTCAGAGGTTAGTACCGTGGCACGGAAAGTATCCATCGAGCGCTACCGAAATATCGGAATCATGGCGCACATCGACGCCGGCAAGACAACGACCACCGAGCGCATCCTGTTCTATACCGGTGTGTCGCACAAGCTTGGCGAGGTTCACGACGGCAACGCGGTCATGGACTGGATGGAGCAGGAACAGGAGCGCGGTATCACCATCACCTCGGCGGCCACGACCTGCTTCTGGAAGGGCATGGATCAGGACTGGCCTGAATACCGCATCAACATCATCGACACGCCGGGTCACGTCGACTTCACCATCGAGGTCGAACGGTCGCTGCGCGTACTGGATGGTGCCGTGGCTGTTTTCTGTGCCGTCGGCGGTGTTGAGCCCCAGTCCGAGACGGTCTGGCGGCAGGCCACCAAGTACGCTGTCCCCCGGATGTGCTTTGTTAACAAAATGGACCGGACCGGCGCCAATTTCGAGCGCGTAGTGGGTCAGATCAAGGCCCGGTTGGGTGCCAATCCAATTCCGATCCAGCTGCCGATCGGCGCTGAAGAAGATTTCGAAGGCATCATCGATCTGGTCAAGATGCGCGCGATCTACTGGGACAAGGAAAACATGGGCACGACCTACGAGGCCCGTGACATCCCGGCTGAGCTGGTCGACGAGGCTGAAAGCGCCCGCGAGACCATGGTCGAGGCGGCAGCAGAGGCCGACGAAGAGCTGATGGAGAAATACCTCGAGGGCGGTGAGCTGACCAACGAGGAAATTATGCGCGGTCTGCGCCTTGGTACCCTCAACAACGAGCTCGTGCCGGTTCTGTGCGGCACGGCCTTCAAAAACAAGGGCGTTCAGGCCCTGCTTGACGCGGTTGTCCAGTACATGCCCGCGCCGACCGAAGTCAAGGCCATTCGCGGGATCGAGGAAGACGAAAGCGAAGGAGTGCGCAAGTCGAGCGACAGCGAGCCTTTCGCAGCGCTGGCATTCAAAATTGCCACGGATCCCTTTGTCGGCACCCTGACCTTTTTCCGGGTCTACTCCGGCGTGGTCAAGTCGGGTGACACGGTTCTCAACCCGGTCAAGGGAAAGAAAGAGCGGATTGGGCGTATTTTGCAGATGCATGCCAATTCGCGTGAGGAAATCAAGGAAGTCTATGCTGGGGACATCGCTGCTGCTGTTGGTTTGAAAGACGTCACGACCGGCGACACATTGTGCGATACCAGTAATGTGATCACGCTCGAGCGGATGGAGTTCCCCGAGCCGGTCATCGCCGTGGCGGTCGAGCCCAAAACCAAGAGCGACCAGGAAAAGATGGGTATCGCCCTGTCCAAGCTGGCGCAGGAAGATCCCTCGTTCCGCGTGCACACCGATGAAGAGTCGGGGCAGACGATCATTGCGGGGATGGGTGAGCTTCACCTGGATATCATCGTCGACCGCATGCGCCGCGAGTTCAAGGTCGAGGCCAACGTCGGCAAGCCGCAGGTCGCATACCGCGAGACTATTCGCGCCTCGGTTGAAGCCGAAGGGAAGTTCGTGCGCCAGTCCGGTGGCCGCGGTCAGTATGGTCACGTCAAGATTCGCCTCGAACCGCTGGAAGAAGGCGGCGGCTACGAGTTTGTCGACGCGATTGTCGGGGGCGTGGTGCCCAAGGATTACATTCCGGCCGTCGGCAAGGGCATTGGCGAGCAGATGAACAACGGCGTGCTCGCCGGCTTTCCGATGGTCGATGTCCGGGCCACGCTTTTTGATGGCTCGTACCACGAAGTTGATTCCAGTGAAATGGCGTTTAAGATCGCCGGCTCCATGGCGTTCAAGGACGGTGCCCTTAAAGCCAAGCCGGTTCTCCTTGAGCCCATGATGAAGGTCGAGGTCGTCAGCCCGGAAGATTACATGGGCGACGTCATGGGCGACCTGAACCGCCGTCGCGGACTTGTCCAGGGGATGGAAGATGTTCCTGCCGGCAAGATTATCCGCGCGCACGTACCCCTGGCCGAAATGTTCGGTTACGCAACTGATCTGCGCTCCATGAGCCAAGGTCGTGCGACCTACTCCATGGAGTTCCTGCACTACACGGAAGCGCCGTCCAGCGTGGCCGAGCAGGTGATGAAGAAGTCGGCTTGATGCCGGAACCGTTTAGAGCAACTGACGAAGGAAGCAGTCATGTCCAAGGCAAAGTTTGAACGCAACAAGCCGCACGTAAACGTGGGCACGATTGGTCACGTTGACCACGGCAAGACGACGCTGACGGCGGCGCTGACGAAGGTC
>JAZBOC010000101.1:0-16031 GCA_036353315.1 Wenzhouxiangella sp.
GCCGGCAAGGACTTCGAGGTGGTCAACCCGGAATCCGACCCGCGCTTCAAGGAATATTGGCAGACCTTTTACGAGATCACCAAGCGTCGTGGGGTGACGCCGGACTCGGCCAAGGCGATCGTGCGCACCCGCACCACCGTAATCGCGGCCCTGATGGTTCATCGGGGTGAGGCCGATGCGCTGATCTGCGGCGTGGTTGGGCGCTACCAGAAAAAGCTGCGTTACGTCACCGAGGTGCTGGGCATGGCGCCGGGCTACAAGACCCTCGGCGCGCTGTCGGTGATCGCCAACGACACCGGCGTATGGTTTGTCTGCGACACGCATGTCAATCCGGACCCGGACATCGAGCAGCTGACTGAGCTGACCCTGATGGCGGCCGAGAAGGTGCGCATGTTCGGGATCACGCCGAAAGTGGCCCTGGTCTCTCACTCCACTTTTGGGTCCCATACTGATCCGCAGGCGGCCAAGATGCGGCGCGTGCGCGAGCGCTTGTGCGAGCTGGCGCCGGAGCTTGAGGTGGAAGGTGAGATGCCGCCCGACGTGGCGATGATCCCGGAAATTCGCGAGCGGATCTTCCCGGACTCGCGTCTGAAGGGCCAGCCCAATCTGCTGATCATGCCCGACCAGGACTCGGCTCACATCGCGTTCCACTTCGCCCGCGTGGTCGGGCGCGCGGTCAGCGTTGAGCCCATTCTGATGGGCGTGGGCCGTCCGGCGCATGTTCTGACGCCTTCATCGAGCGTGCGCCGGGTGGTCAACATGACCGCTATTGCCGTCGTCGAAGCTCAGCAGTTTGCAAGCCGCAGCTCTGCCAAGGACACCAACTGACCCGCCTGACAGGAACGCTTCAGTGACCGATTCGGACTACACCCCGCCGCGCATCTGGCAACTCGACGGTGACAACGGCGGCAAGTTTGCCAACATCAACCGACCGGTGGCCGGGCCGACGCATGATCAGGCGCTGCCGGTCGGCGTCCATCCGCATCAGCTCTACTCGCTGGCCACCCCGAACGGGGTCAAGGCCACGGTCCTGTTCGAGGAGCTGCTGGAGAGCGGATTCACCGACGCTGAGTACGACGCCTGGCTGATCCGCATCGGCAAGGGCGAGCAGTTCGGTTCGGGATTCGTCGAAATCAATCCCAACTCCAAGATCCCGGCCATGCTCGACCGCAGCGTCGATCCGGCTCAGCGGGTGTTCGAGTCCGGCGCCATCCTGCTGTACCTGGCCGAAAAGTTCGGCGCCTTCCTGCCCTCTGAGCGCGCGCCGCGCACCGAGTGCCTGAACTGGCTGTTCTGGCAGATGGGTTCGGCCCCCTACCTGGGCGGAGGCTTTGGCCACTTCTACGCGTATGCGCCGGTCAAGATCAAATACTGCATCGACCGCTTTGCCATGGAGACCAAGCGTCAACTCGACGTGCTGGATCGCGAACTGGCGAATAAGGCCTACCTGGCCGGCAACGACTACACGATCGCCGATATTGCCGTGTGGTCCTGGTATGGGCAGCTGGCCCTGGGTCGTCTGTATGAGGCCGGGGAGTTTTTGCAGGTTGAAACCTACGAAAATCTTCAGCGCTGGGCGAGAGAAATCAACGCTCGTCCGGCGGTCCGGCGCGGGGTGATGGTCAACAAGCCTTTCGGTCCGCCCGAGAACCAGCTGCTGGAGCGTCATGACCCGAGCGACTTCGAGCTTCGGACCCAGGACAAGCTGGAAGCCGGCGAAGACTGATCAGCGACTGCCGTCGCAAGGCGATTCCGGTGTTTCAGTCGCGGGCCTGGAGCGCGGCCACGGCCGGCAGCTCGCGACCTTCCACATATTCCAGAAACGCCCCGCCGGCGGTCGAGATGTAGTCGATTCGCCCGGCGATGCCGAATTTCTCGATTGCAGCGATGGTGTCGCCGCCGCCGGCCAGCGAAAAGCCTTCGCAGGCCGCGACCGCATGCGCGATGGCGCTGGTGCCGGAACGGAAGTTCTCGAACTCGAACACACCCACCGGTCCATTCCAGATCACCGTCCCGGCCTGACGAATGATGCCGGCCAGCCGCCCGGCGGTCTCGGGGCCGATGTCGAGAATCATCTCGTCGTTATGCACCCGACTGACGTCGCGCAGCGAGGGGTGGGCCCCCTGGTGAAAACGTTCGGCGGTGAGCACGTCGGTCGGTAGCGGGATCGATGCGCCCCGCGCTTCGGCTCGTTCCAGCAGCTGCTTGGCGGTCTCGACCAAGTCGGCTTCGTGCAGAGACTGGCCGATGCGATGGCCCGCTGCGGCCAGAAAAGTGTTGGCGATGCCGCCACCGACGATCAGCTGGTCGACCTTGTCGATCAGCGCCTCAAGTACCTTGAGCTTGGAAGAGACTTTCGATCCGCCGACGATGGCCACCATGGGCCGGGCCGGATCGGCCAGGGCCTTTTCCAGGGCCTTGAGTTCGGCGGCCAGTAATGGTCCGGCACAGGCGATCGGCGCCTTGCGGATGACGCCTTCGGTCGACGCCTGGGCGCGATGCGCGGTGGCGAAGGCATCCATGACGAAGATGTCGCACAGTGCCGCCATGCGGGTGGCCAGCGTTTCGTTATTGGCTTTTTCGCCGGTCAGAAAACGGACGTTTTCCAGCAGCACCAGCTCACCCGGCCGGACTTCAACTCCGTCCAGCCAGTGGGTGATGAGTCGGACCGGCTGGCCGAGCAGTTCACCAAGCACTTCGGCCACGGGCTTGAGCGAAAACTGAGCTGCCGGCTGGCCTTCGGTGGGCCGGCCCAGGTGCGACATGACCATGACCGCCGCACCCTGCTTGAGAGCCCGCTGGAACGTGGGCAGGCTGGCCTGGATTCGAGCCCGCGATGTCACCTGGCCGTCCTGGACCGGGACGTTGAGATCGGAGCGGATCAGGACGCGTTTGCCCTCAAGATCAAGCTGTTCAAAGGTTTTCATGTCTTAGCTTTCGGGCCCGCCTTTAGAGTTTGGCCAGGATGGTTGCGGTGTCGAGCATCCGGTTGGAAAAGCCCCACTCGTTGTCGTACCAGCTCAGGATCTTGACCAGACGCCCACCCGAGACCTTGGTCAGGCTCGCGTCGAAAACCGATGAGCGCGGGTCGTGGTTGAAGTCGATTGACACCAGCGGTGCGGTGTTGTAACCGAGGATGCCGTTGAGCGCACCTTCGCTGGCCGCCTTGACCGTGGCGTTGATCTCTTCGACCGAGGTGTCGCGTCCGGCGATGAAGCTCAGGTCCACCACCGACACGTTGATCGTCGGGACGCGCATGGCGAAGCCGTCGAGCTTGCCGTCCATTTCCGGCAGCACCAGGCCGACCGCGGCAGCGGCGCCGGTTTTGGTCGGGATCTGGCTCATGGTCGCCGACCGGGCCCGGCGCAGGTCCTTGTGAAAGACATCGGTCAGGACCTGATCATTGGTGTAGGCGTGGATGGTGGTCATCAGACCGGACTCGATGCCGATCGTGTCGTTGAGCGGCTTGACCACGGGGGCCAGGCAGTTGGTGGTGCACGAGGCGTTGGAGACCACGTCGTCGCTCGGCTTGAGGATGGCGTGGTTGACGCCGTAGACGATGGTTGGCAAGTCCTTGCCCGCCGGTGCAGAAATCAGTACCTTGCGCGCACCCGCGCTCAGGTGGGCCGAAGCCTTCTCCTTGCTGGCGAAGAATCCGGTGCACTCCATGACCACGTCGATGCCCATTTCGCCCCAGGGCAGTTTGGCCGGGTCGCGCTCGGACAGCACGCGGATGCGGTCGCCGTTGACGATCAGGTCGTTGCCCTCGACTTTGACCTCGGCATTGAACTTGCCGTGCGCGGTGTCATAGCGGGTCAGGTGGGCGTTGGTCTCGGTATCGCCGAGATCGTTGACGGCCACGATGCTGATGTCTTCGTTCCGACCGTATTCGTACAGCGCGCGGAGCACGTTGCGGCCGATTCGACCGTAGCCGTTGATGGCGACCTTGATGGGCATGGATAGTTCTCCAAAAATAGTGGCATTGAATGTAGCCCCCGATTGTACTGGGATGCGGGGTCTGCGGCCACCTGAGAGCTTGGAATATGGCTCTGGAACTGGTCTTTACTCGCGTCAGACGCTACATTGACTCAACCACGGTCACCCTTCCTGTTCGGCGCCATGACCTTGAATCGATTCGGACTGTTACTGCTCGCGCTGGCTGCCATGGCAATGCTGGTGGGCTGCAAGGATGAGTCCGACAATAGCAACCGACCCCGCTCGCTCGCTGATGCGGCAGCAAATTTGCGCTCGAGTTCCATGGTCGAGACGGCCTGGCGAGGCCACATCCGATGGAACGGCAGCGCCAAAATGTTTGCCGACTCCGAGTGCGCACTGCAAGACGATGAGTATCTCCTGATCGGACGGGGAGACGGCGTGACCCTGCGCCTGGCCTACCGGGCCGCGCGCGCCGGCGTACTGGATTCGGTAGACTTCGCCGCCCCGGTTCGGGTGGATCTGCAGCTTGAGCGCGCAGGTTCCGCGGGGGCCCTTTACCGGGCAGAGCCGCCGGTCCCCGGCGAAAGCGAGATCATTAGCGAACGCAAGTCGACCTTCGGAAGCACGCGGCTGGAGGCCTTCAATGAATCGGCCCGACGAGCCAATCCGGACGGTGTGGTCGCAGAGTTCGAGTTTCTCTGTTGGTGAAGTGGTCGGAGCCTGATCAGGCCTGTCGATGCGCATTCTGCTCGTAGAAGATCATCCGTCTCTGGCCGAAGCCGTGACCGACGCCCTGCGCCGCGGCGGCTTCGCCGTGGATCACGCGCTTTCTGCGACCCAGGCCAAGGCCATGGCATCGTCAGCAGGCTATGACCTGATCTTGTTGGACCTGGGCCTGCCGGATGGCGATGGGCTGCAGCTGCTCCCAAAGTTGAGGCTCGGTGGGCAGGTACCAGTGATCGTATTGACGGCGCGCGATCAGCTGCACGACCGGATTGCCGGTCTTGACGGCGGTGCTGACGACTACGTGGTCAAGCCGGTCGAAATGTCGGAGCTGCTCGCGCGCTGCCGCGCCGTGCTGCGCCGGCCAGGTGAGCGCGCCGAGGCCACGCTGCGCGTCGGGCCACTGGCCTTGGATACCGTTTCGCGAACCGTCAGCGTCGGGGATGTGCCGGTGACGCTCGGGCGGCGAGAGTCTGGTGTTCTGGAACAATTGATGCGCTCGGCCGGACGGGTTTCGACCCGCCGCGTTCTGGAGGAGGCGATCTACGGTTTCGACGATGAGGTTGGGCCCAACGCGCTCGAAGCGGCAGTCTCTCGACTGCGGCGAGCCCTGGAAGCCGCGGACTGTCCGCTGCCGATCGTGACCGTTCGCGGTGTCGGCTGGATGCTGGTGAAACAGGAGCGCCAGTGACGCCCCGCAACGCATCCCTGACCCACCTTCTCACCCGCCGCCTGGCCTGGCTTGCCGTGGCCGTGGTTTTCGTCAATGCGATTGCGGTCGTGGCCTATTACGGCTCGGACCGGCAGGCGCTGGAAGTTGAAGTGATCGAGCGTCAGATGGACCGACTCGAGGCTGCCCTATACGGGGCTCCTCCGCGGATCGACCATCTTGCGCGTGCCCTGTTTGAGGAGCATCCGGCAAGTTATGGCTTCGCTGTCCTCGATCAGGACGGCCGTATTCTGGATGCGGAGAACCCCCACCTTATTCCGTCTCCGGCGACTGAAACCGGGGTTTTTGCGCAGGATTGGGTGACTCGTCAAACGACGGCTGAGGGCCAGGTTCTGATCGCCGCACACAAGATCGATGAGCGCCCGGACCAGCTGCGGCTGGTCTTCGTCATGGCCGATGATCCGGCCGGGCTGATGTTGCGCGCCCTGGCCGCGGAGTTCGGTGAGCACATCTGGTTGCCGATCTTGCCGGTCGCGCTCATCCTGATCGGGGCCAATGCCTTCATGATCCGGCGCGGGCTGGCTCCTGTGGGTTCGGCAGCCCAGTGGGCTCGCAGCATTCGGCCGGGCCGGCCGACGCCGCCTTTGCCAAACAGTCCGTTTCCAGCCGAGATTATGGATCTGGTCGAAGCGACTCAGCGGTCGTTGGAACGGGTTCACACCGCGCTGGCGGCTGAAAAGCGACACGTTGCCGAAGCAGCGCATGCGCTGCGCACACCGGTCGCCGTGCTGGTAGCGCGCCTGGATGCGCTACCGCCGGGTGAGACGACTGATCGTTTGCGCGCCGACCTCACCGCCCTGTCGCGCACGGTTCGCCAGGTGCTGGCCAGCGCCAGAGCGGATGTACTGGACGTGGCCGATGGCGTCCGCACGGACCTGGTCCCGATTGCCGACAACGTGACCGCGGCCCTGGCCCCACTGGCCTATCAGGCGAACATGGAGCTCTCGCTCAATTCGGCCGCGGAGTCGATCGTTGTCATCGCTGATCCGGAGGGCGTTGAAGTTGCGCTGTTCAATCTTGTGGAGAACGCGATCGTCCATGGCCGTGCCGGTCTGATCGAGATTTCGGTCGGACCCGGCCCTCAGATTCGGGTACGAGACCATGGACCGGGGCTCCCATCGGAAGGTGAGTGCCGCTTGTTTGAGCCTTTCTGGCGGGCCGAGGGTGCGCCGCCCGGCGGCAGTGGACTTGGACTGGCCATTGTGGAGCGGCTTCAGCAAGCGCAGGGTGGTGCGGTGAGCGCGGTTTCGCCGCCCGGCGGTGGTGCTGAATTCATCCTCAGCTTTCGTCCGGTCGACCTTTAGGTTTTTTCGCTTCGTCAGGCTCCCGTCAGGTTCACCGCCTATCTTTGCCGGGCATGATCGAACCAGTCCCACTGAAACTAAAGGAGCAAACAATGAACGAAGTCGAGAAGTTGAATCTTCGCAAGGCCGGCGAATGGCTAGCCGGCGAGATCGAAATCCGCGTTCCGAAGGCCTGGCTTGCCGTCGGCGCCGTGGCCTTCGTGGCGCTGCTGCTGGTTGCGCTGGATTGATGGCCCGTTTGGCAAGGAGTGCTTGCATGAAAATCTTTGCAGGAGCGTTCGTAATGGCCCTCGTCATGGCGGTACCGGCGATGGCTGAGCAGGTCACGCCAATCGGTGAGGTCAAGCGCGGCACCATGGTCACAGTCGCCGGCAACGTCGAAAGAATCCTCGACAGCGACGAATTTCGGCTGGCTGACGAGACCGGCAGCATTCGGGTCTATGTTGGCCCAAACTGGGTCCCGGCGGAAGTCGGCGAATCGGTCACGGTTGCCGGCTTCGTCGACAACGACATCGGTCGCCTCGAACTCTACGCCCGCACCTTGACCCGGGCTGATGGAACGTCGGTTCAATTCGAGCATCGCTACGACTGACCCACGCTTTCGATCTCTTTTTCCGCGCCGGTCCACTGGCGCGGAAAATTTCTCCAAGGCCCTGCCCGGTCGACAGCGGCTTCGAACGAGGCTAATCTCTGGCGCTGGCAGAAGGCTCAGGTGCTGAGATTGAAATGGATATTTCTGGCGAATTCGTCGGAAAACCGCAGGCCCTGATCGAGGTGGCGTTTTTCGGTGTCGCCTGATCGACGATCCCGGCTGACCCCCGGGCGAAGGCGGTTGCTCGATCGCCTGCTTGATGAGTTGCTTGACCTCGACCCGGCCGAGCAGGCCCGCCGGCTGGCGACGCTTCAGAGCCGCTATCCGCGCCTGTCCGTCTGGCTATCGCGGCTGGTTGAGGCTAGTCAGAGAACCGCTCCGCACCTGCTTGAGGCCGTGGTTCGCACTGCCCAGCGCGCGACCGGTTCCGCCGATCAAGCGCTGGTTCTGGAGCCAGGAACGAGACTGGGTTCGTGGCGCATTGTGGGATCGGCCGGCCGCGGCGGCATGGGTGTGGTGTACCGGGCCGAGCGCGCCGACGGCGCATTCGAGATGCAGGCGGCGATCAAACTGATCGGCTCGCACCATCCAGGGCTGGCCGAGCGCCTGATCCAGGAACGCAGGCTGCTGGCCCGGCTGAACCATCCCGGCATCTCGCGCCTGATTGACGGCGGTGTGACCGAAGCAGGACAGGCCTACCTGGTCATGGAGTGGGTACCGGGGGAGGACTTGTCCGAGACCGTGCTTGACGCATTGGATCCGCTCAAGACCTTTATCGAGATTGCTGATGCGCTGACGCATGCCCACCAGCGGATGGTGGTTCATGGCGATATCAAGCCGGGCAACGTCCGTATTACTCCCAGGGGTCGCGCTCGCCTGCTGGATTTTGGCGTCGCTCGTCTGTTGGCCGACGAGACCATCGACGAAGACGAGTCGGTGCGCGCATTGACGCCGGCCTTCGCGGCGCCGGAATTGCTGCTCGGTCAGCCGGCTACCGCCCAGTCCGACGTGTGGGCCTTGGGGGCCCTGCTGAACTGGCTGCTGACTGCGCGTCGGCCAGCGGGTGACGGCAGCGGTCCGGACGGCTCCGGCATCGAGCACCCGCGGGCGCCGGATCTGGCGGCCGTGATCAGCAAGGCCTGTGCCGATGATGCGTCCGAACGGTACCCTTCCGTGGCCGCGCTGGCTGATGAGATTCGGCGCATCCGTGATCACCATCCGGTTCAGGCGCGGCCCGCTGGGCCGCTGCGGCGGCTTCAGTTCTGGTCCGGGCGCAATCCCGTCGGCGCGGCCTTGGCCTTGGCGCTGACCGTGGGCGCGGTGGCTGCGGCCTCGCTGCTTGCCTGGCAGTCTCAGGTGGTGAAAGCCGAGCGTGATCTGGCGCGGGTCGAGGTCACCCGCTGGGAGATCATGCGCGAGCAGCTGGTGACGCTGTTCCGGGTGGTCGCTGAGGACGCCGAAGGCGAGGAGCTGGGCGCGCGGGAATTGCTCGATGGCTCGGTCGCCCGACTCGATGACCTGATGGCCGGTGATGATCAGGGGCGGGACTATATCGAGACCATGCTGGGCTCGCTGTACGTGGCCCTGCAGGACTATCAGAGTGCGGCGAACGTCCTGCGCCGCTTCGTCGATTCCGATGATGGCCTGGCTGCGCCCATTTTACGCAGCGACGCTTATGGCAACCTCGCCTTGGCCGAGGGCCATCTGGGCAATCACGAGCGAGCGCTGGCGCTGGTCGACGAGGCGATCCGGATGGTCAGCGGTCTGCCCGGCGATTACCGGCGCCGTCTCTCTGAGCTTTACGCAACCCGCGGTAGCGCGCTGCGCGGCATGGGAGACTGGACGGCGGCCATCGAGGCCTTGGAGCGTGGTGTGGCCCTGGCGATCGAGGCCGATCCTCGGCCGAACCGCACGCTGGCGATGGCCTACAACAATCTGGGCGTGAACCTGAACCATGCCGGCCGGATCGACGAGGCGCGCCAGGCTCTGGAGGACTCCTTGGCGCAGTGGCGTGCCTTGGGCCTGGGCGAGTCCAGTGATGCGCTGACGGTCCTGGGTAACTTGGCCGCCATCTACTACCGTCAGGGCGATCTGGGCCGCGCCGAGTCTGCTTACGCCGAGGCCATCGAACTGCGCCGCCGGCAGTTCGGCGATTCGGCCGCGCTCGCTGCAGCGATGAACAACTACGGTCAGGTTCTGATGATCCGGTACCGCCTCGCGGCGGCCGGCGACCAGCTGGAGCAGGCTCGCGACATGATGGCGCGCTTCAATGGTTCGGGCAGCCCGCATTTTGCACTCATGCTGCGCTCGCTCGGCATGTTGGCATTGACGGCCGATGATCTGGACCGGGCGAGTGAGTTGCTTAACCGGGCCGAGACCATCCTGCTTGACACCGTTGGCCCCGACCATCTCTTTACCGTTCTTGTCAGCGCTCAGCTGGCGATGACGCAGGCCCGTCGCGATCCAGAGGCAGGGGTCGTCTGGCTGGACGAAGTCATTTCACGAATGGCGGAGGTTGGTGATCCGGCTGAGACGCACCGAGCGACCACATTGTGCGAAAAGGCCGTCACTCTGCTCGATCTGGACCGGATCGACTCCGCGCGGGCGGCCGCCGAGACCTGCCTGGCGATACGCCGCGCCCGGCTGCACGAAGGCCACTGGGAAATCCGCAAGGCAGAGGCGCTGATCGCGCTTGCCGATTACCAACGCGGCGATGATGGGCTCCGCCCGGTTCTGGCTGGTCATATCGAGGCCCTGGCTGAAACCTACGGTGCTGGCCATCCGCGTCTGATCTGGCTGGAGGATCAGCTACTGCATTGAGCGATTGGCCGACAGTCCGAGCCGGCACCTTCAGTGTGCCGTCAGCAGTTCGCGTAACGCCGAGGCGACGTTCTCGGAGGTCAGGCCGAACTCGGCAAACAGCTGCTCGGCTGGAGCTGAAGCCCCGAAGTGGTCGATACCGACGATGCGGCCACGATCGCCGACGAGCGGGCGCCAGTAGCGGGTCACGCCCGCCTCGACCGCGACTCGGGCGGTAAGATCCGGTGGCAGCACTGTGTCGCGATACTTGGGATCCTGGGCCTCGAAAAAATCCGGGTTGGGCATGGACACGACCCGCACGCGAATGCCTTCTGCTTCGAGCAATTCCGCAGCCTGAGTGGCGAGTCCGACTTCCGAGCCCGAGGCCATGATGACCGCCTGGGGCTGGCCCTCGACCGGGTCACGAAGCACGTAGCCGCCGCGCACGATGTCGGCGACCTGCTCCTCGGAGCGCGCCTGATGCGGAAGGCCCTGACGAGTCAGGACCAGCGCCGTCGGACCGTTGCGTCGTGCGATTGCCGCAGCCCAGGCAGCCAGCGTCTCGACCTTGTCGCAGGGCCGCCAGACTTCCAGGTTGGGGATCAGGCGCAGTGAGGACAGGTGTTCGATCGGCTGATGGGTGGGGCCGTCTTCGCCCAGGCCAATCGAGTCGTGGGTGTAGACATGGATCGCCCCGGTCGGGATTAACGCCGACATCCGTACCGCGTTGCGGGCGTAGTCGGAAAACACCAGGAAGGTGCCGGTGTAAGGGATGAAACCGCCGTGCAGGGCGAGGCCGTTGGCCATTGCGGTCATGCCAAACTCGCGCACGCCGTAATAAATATAGTTGCCGCGCGCGGGGTCATCCACCACATCGACACTGCCCGACCAGTTGGTGTTGTTCGAGCCGGTCAGGTCGGCCGAGCCGCCGAGCATCTCGGGTAAGGTCTTGCAGAGCACTTCCAGCGCCATGGCCGAGGCTTTGCGCGTGGCCACCTTGCTGTCGTCGGCCTGCATGCTGGCCAAGCCCTCGATCAGGCGCTGTTCAAAATCCTCGGGCAACGCGCCTTGCATGCGCCGCTCGAACTCGCTCGCCAGATCCGGATGAGCCTTGTTGTAGGCGTTCCAGGTCTGCAGCCAGGCCTGCTCTCTGGCCTGGCCGGCAGCGCGGGCATCCCAGCCAGCGCGAATTTCATCGGGTATTTCAAAAGGCGCATGCGGCCAGCCCAGCGCGGCGCGTGTGGCGGTAATCTCGTCATCGCCCAAAGGCGCGCCGTGGGTTGCAGCGGTCCCGGCCTTGCCGGGTGATCCGAAGCCGATGGTGGTCTTGCAGCAGATCAGCGTGGGCTGCTCGCTCTGGGCGCGCGCGGCCCGGATGGCTTGATCTACGGCAGCCGCGTCATGCCCATCAACCGATTCGATCACCTGCCAGCCATAAGCCCGAAAGCGCGCCGGGGTATCGTCGGTGAACCAGCCCTCGACCTCGCCGTCGATGGAAATGCCGTTGTCATCGTAGAACACCACCAGTTTGCCCAGGCCCAGCGTGCCGGCCAGTGAACAGGCTTCATGCGAGATGCCTTCCATCAGGCAACCATCCCCGGCAAAGACCCATGTGGTGTGGTCGACGAGGACATGTTCGTCGGTGTTGAAGCGCGCGGCGAGGAGTTTTTCCGCCAGCGCCATGCCGACGGCATTTGCCAGCCCTTGACCCAGCGGCCCGGTGGTGGTCTCCACGCCCGGAGCCTCACCGTATTCCGGATGTCCGGGTGTGGGCGAATGCAGCTGGCGAAAGTTCTTCAAGTCTTCCAGAGTGATGCCGTAGCCGCTCAAGTGCAGCACCGAGTAGAGCAGCATGGAGCCATGGCCGTTGGAGACCACGAAGCGGTCGCGATCCCACCACTGTGGGTTGGCCGGATTGTGCTTGAGGTGGTCGTTGAACAGCACCTCGGCGATGTCGGCCATGCCCATGGGCATGCCCGGATGGCCGGAATTGGCCCGCTGGACGGCGTCCATGGATAAAAAGCGAATGGCGTTGGCGAGCTGGCGACGATCGGTCATGGCAGGGGCGGTTTCCGAGGGGGTCGGGAAAGCCCGCCATTGTGCCGCCGGACCCGCGATGAAGCAAGGCAAAGTCGCCGGTCATTGGCCCAATCGGGCTCTTTGCAACGCGCCATACCGTTCCGGTCCGCGCACGCCCTGTCAGAACAATTCACGTCGTCCAGCGCGGGACTCAGACGGGCGACGAGGAGGCTGTTTCGAGTGCAGGCTCAAAGGCAGGCAACGAGGACCGTCACGGTGAACTGGCACGAACCGCAAACGCCATCCACGCACACGCGTGCACACAAAAGCCTGCTGCATTGGCCCTCGAAGGGGTTGGGCGCCGGTGGGAATTCAAACAAAGGGCCGCCGGCCCCACCTTCACGAAACTCCAGATCCGGGCGCGACTGCACGTATTCATCCAGTTTTTGCAGGACGCAGGGGTTGTCGATGACCGCTTGGCCGGAGAACAGGGTGTTCACGGGCTGCCCCGCCACCTGGCTTAAGCCTTCATTGAATTCAATATCCATCGCGACATTCATCCCGGTTTGGAAGAATTCATGAACATCGAACACCAGCATGTCGTCGAACGGCGGGCTGGTGCTGACCTCACTGTCGCCGAAAATAAAACCGGCTCTGAAGACCTCGTCGATTGGCGCGCCGCCCGCGCTATCCCAGCCGACCGTGAGACTGATTGGACCCACGCTGGCGCTGATGCCGACGCTTCGACTGACCTGCGGCTCGCGCTGCAAAAAAGCGCCGAGCACTTGCACCCAGTTTTGTCGCATCTGGTTGATCATCCACTCCCGCATGCCGGGATTCAGGTAATGATCCAGCGCGGTTCCCTGCGGACAATCCTCCCCGCTGTTTAAGCCTTGCGGCGTAAAGCTTGTTACTTCATTGCCCTGAACGATGTAGGAAAAGTCGAACGCCACCAGGGCCTGGTAAATATCCGTGATGGTCGACGCTGCCGCCGACAGATCGGGTGATAACGACCAATCTTCGATCCGATGGGAATGGCTGGTCGAATCAAACACCAGGTTGTAGGCGAAAATCGACTCGGTATGGGGATTAATCAGCAACACTTGCCGGTTGGGTGACCAGCAATCAATGTCCGGCGGAATGGGCAGTATCGCAACACCCCCAGGCCAGTCACAGTGCACCAGAGGAGCCAAGGACCATGCCTTTTGCTGAGCTGCTGCAGTGCTGGTACACCAGTCACAAAACTCTGCAACCAAGTCAGGAAACGTGTTCGATTGGGCCGATGGCGCCAGGGCCAGAAACCCAATCGAAACTGCCAACATTTGAAACTTACGCATCCCTATTCTCCAACGATCAAGTTACCCCTGGAAAAAACCCTACCACCCCCCCATGCTGCGTCAAATAGGCTCTGGCCACAAAGGCGTTGTCGGACCGGTGTGCTAGACCAGGCCGCGTTCGGCCAGCGAGGTCACCTCGGCATCACCGACGATGAAGTGGTCGAGCAGGCGGATATCGACCAGCCCCAGCGCATCGCGCAGGCGACGGGTGATCGCCAGGTCGGCCTGGCTGGGCTCGGCGATGCCGCTGGGGTGGTTGTGGGCCACGATCAGCGCCGCCGCCCGCCGGGCCAGGGCTTTTTCGACCACAACCCTTGGGTGGACGTGGGCTGAATCGATGGTGCCGGTGAACAGCTCATCGAAGCTGATCACGCGGTGCCGGGTATCGAGCATCAGCGCGCAGAACACCTCGTGCGGGCGGTCGCGCAGGGCGGCGCGCAGGTATTCGCGGGTGGCCTGTGGGCTGGTCAGCGGCTGTCCGCGGGCCAGGTTTTCTTTCAAATGCCGCCGCGCGAGCTCCATGGCCGCGTGCAGTTGCGCGTACTTGGCCGGCCCCAGTCCGGGGGCCTCACATAAGCGGTCCTGATCGGCGTCCAGCAGTCCGCGCAGGCCGCCGAAGCGACCCAGGAGCAAGCGCGCCAGGTCCAGCGCGGAGCGTCCGCGGGCACCGGTTCGCAGCAAGATGGCCAACAATTCAGCGTCACTGAGGGTCGCGGGCCCCTGCGATAGCAAGCGTTCTCGCGGGCGTTCGGTCTCGGGCCAGTCGGCGATCCGCATCGGTTTGTTTCGCGTTGTTTGCCGGAGACTGCAGGATCGCGCTTGGCTGACTCCGGCGCATCCAGTATTCTGGTCGCCTGTTTGTAGGAATTCCCCCCGCTGGCGACAAGGAGACGGCAGGTGAGGCAGCTGCAGGTGCGAATTGTTGATCAACGGCTGGGTTCTAGCTGGCCCTTGCCCGAATACGCCACGTCCGGATCGGCCGGCATGGATTTGCGCGCCTGCATCGACGACGTTCTCGTGCTCCGGACCGGGGAAACTGCGTTGATTCCCTCTGGAATGGCGATCCATCTCGACGACCCTGAGCTGGCGGCCGTTTTGCTCCCGCGGTCGGGTCTTGGTCATAAACAGGGCCTGGTACTGGGCAACCTGGTCGGTCTGATCGATAGCGATTATCAGGGCGAGGTCCAGATCTCGTGCTGGAATCGCGGCCGGCAGGCGATTCGGATCGAGCCGGGCCAGCGCATCGCGCAGCTGGTCGTTGTGCCCGTTGTTCAGGTCAGCCTCGAGGTCGTCGAGCAGTTCGTGCCAAGTCAGCGCGCTGACGGTGGCATTGGCCACACCGGTAGCCACTGACGTGCTGGATCTGAAGCTTAAGGGGTTTGATGCCATGGGTTCAGCCAGCCGCCTGGGCGGGCTGGTGCTGATTGCGCTCGGTATTTTCGGTCTGCTGGCGTCAACTGTGGCCTGGTATGCCGGAAACAGCGGCTCCCGTGCCATGGCTGCGGCCGAATCCGAGGTGGCGGCCTATGCGCGCCGCGGTACCGAAGGACTGGCCGCCGTTCAGCAGAGGTTGGCAAGCCCTCTTGTCCAGCGGGCCGTGGCTGAACTGATGATGGAGGCCGAGGATTCGTCGGGTGCTCTGGTTGACCTGCTGCGTGCAGACGGGTTGGAAGAGGTCGCGACGGCTTTCGCGGTTTCGCCTTCTCTGGAAGATTGGACAACAGAGTTAGAGGCGGACTACATCGTCCTGGACATGCTGGTCGAGGCGCGACGCAGTGGCGCGGCCCCGCCGGAGCTTAGACCGGGAGCAGACGGTGGGGAGCCAGACCTGGTCTTCGCGCAGCGGCTGGAGCCGGATGGACAAACCGAGGCCATACTGTTGGTCGAGATGCCGGCTGGGGCCCTGACCCGGAACTGGCCGGAACCGCTGGCCACGGACTTTATCTCGCTGGGTCAGGAACGAGGCTCGGGCTGGATCGAGGTGTGGTCGAAAGGGCAGCGACCGGGCCAAGCAACGGAACGCCTATCGGTGGGTGCCAGCCGCCTGCAGCTGCAGTGGCATCAATCACAGGCCTTGCCGATGTTCCGTACCAGCCAGATCGCCAGTGCTGCCGTGATCAGCCTGTTGTTGCTGGTTGGTGGCGTGCTCTTGCGCCGGTTCAGGTCTCCGCTGGGTCTGGTCGGCCAGTTACCCTGGACTCGGCCGGCGGCCGAGCCCAAAGAGCCGGCTCAAAGCCCGCCGCCGCCCAGCCCACCGTCGCCCAGCCCAGCGCCGCCGCAAGCGTCGCCCGCGCAGCCGGATTTTGTAATCGCGGCCCCCGCGCCGGAAGTGCCGGAAGCCGCACCGGCGGTGAGTCCGCCCTCGCCGTCCCCTCTGCCCCCGGAAACCGACGATTCAAGCCAGTATCTGGACGTGGAGATCGATGCGGACGCTGGAGTAGAGAAGACAGTGCCGCAACCGGAGCCCGAACCCAAGCCCGAACCCAAGCCGGAACCCAAGCCGGAACCAGAGCCGAAACCAGAGCCGAAACCAGAGCCGGAACCAGAGCCGGAACCAGAGCCGGAACCAGAGCCGGAACCAGAGCCGGAAC
>JAZBOC010000102.1:0-21728 GCA_036353315.1 Wenzhouxiangella sp.
CGCGGTTCCATCGGGCAGCATCGTCTCAGAACAGGTTCCAGTCTCTTCGTCACAGCTGGACTCCCGACAGAGCTGTCCGTCTGCTGTGCACTTGGGTGTGCCCTGACAGCTCCCATCGGGTTGACAGCTATCGTTGATCGTACAAAGAGAACCGTCGTCGCATGCCGTCCCAACGTCGCATTGATCAGACTCGAAGCGATCAACAAAGATTCCGGCTTTGAACTCAAAAGCTCCAATATCGATGAGGCCATCGGGATCGACGCGCGGATTGCCATCGAAATCGACCGGTTCGCTTGGCCCGCCCGAAAAGAGCGCCAAATCAGTCGCAGGATCACCCACGTCGATGGCAACCGATCCCGGGGTCAATCGGAGATTGCCGGCGACAGCGGGGGCGTTGGCCGGATCTCCGTTGGTTCTGAAGCCAGGGGCGTTGTTCGAGTCAGTACCGTCGAGATTTCCGTCACCGGCAGGATTCTGTCCCTGGATCAGGCTGAAAGCGATGACCGGCGATGAGCTGACGCTAACGATCGAAGACGAGCCCGTCCCGACCCCGCTATTATCCTGATTGTTCCAAACAATAGTATTGATCAGTCTGGGGTCGCTTCCGCTGGCGTTGTAGATGCCGCCACCGATGTCGCTGGCGCGGTTGGCGCTGAAGGTCGCATTGATCAGACTCGGGCGCCCGTCTTCGGGATCGGCGAATCCGCGATTGACCCAGAGCGCACCGCCTCGCCGATTCGCAGAGTTGCCATTGAACACACTGTTGACAAGCGTCGGTGCGCTGTCAAAGCTGGCGAGGCCACCGCCGTCACGCCCTGCAAGGTTTGCGCCGAACTCAATGTTCACAAGCGTAGGGGCGCTCAGGGTTCGAAGAAACATCCCGCCGCCGTCACCGCTGGCTCGGTTGCCGATGAAACTTATATTGGCAAGCGTGGGTGCACCGGTCACCGCAAACATGCCACCGCCGCAAGCATCAGTGCAATTGGTCGGCGAGCCAAGACTCCCATCGGCATCGCCGGCAGTCACGATCACACCGTCCAGCCGTGCTGTGGCGTCAGTACTACTTCCGGTGACGACATGAATGCTGTTGCCGCCAACGATGCCGCTCGGCACTGCCAGTATGCCGTTTGCGTCACTCGGGTCATCCCCACCGATATCGCCGCTGAGGACAGTTGCATTGGACTTCCAATCGCGCGACTGTTTTCGGGTTTCTGTACCGTCGAAACCACCATAAAGCGCAATGCCGTTCTGGAGTTGGAACGTCGCGGTGCGATCGTTCGGGTCGGTGCTGGGAACATAAACCCCTTCAGCAATCCAGATTTCACAGGGTGCATCGACCGAAAGTGCGTCCTGTAAGTCTACAAATGCATCAGGCCAAGAAGAGCCGTTATTGCTACCTGAGGCATCCCGGTCGACAAAGACCGTGCCCCCCGGGCACGTTCCCCTTGCCGACGCAGCATGTGCAGATGAGGCAAACGAAACTAAAGCCCCGGCAACAGCCAAAAGTACACCAATGCCGAAAAGCAGTTCCCGGCAACTGAAAGCGCGGGCAGAAACAATCAGGATTGACAAAACTTATTACCTATCCAGCAACAAATCAAAACGTGACGCGGGTCAGCCAACGTCCCTAAGACTTTCTCGTCGTGCACCTCCTTATCATAGATCGCAAGCGATCGAAAGTCCAACGAGGTCGAAAGGGAAAAGCCTTCGCACAACAGGGCACAGTGCTTTGCAGACCCGCTCCGCCTGGCCGAGGTTGATGAAAATCTGACTGCAGAAAAGCTCTCCGAGTTGCAGAATGCCATCCTTGATCCCAGGTTCCACGAGTTCTATTGGCGAACCGAGCAAAACTGGATTTGTCAGCCTCCCCAACTTAGGACCAGCCATAACTAGAAATTTCAGCATGGCCGCGGTCGGATAGAAATTCAATTGGGGAGATGTCCCCAGCGATTCGAGCGGACGAACCGTGTTGGACTCTTTCAGCCAGCGTTCGATTACGTCACGATCCCGACCGGAGAAACATCGGCCCAAGACACCCGCACGACCACCCGACCCCAAGTCTATGAGTCACTCGGCGGGTAAACCCATAGAAATCAATAAGATGGTGGGACCTGCAGGACTTGAACCTGCGACCCTGGGTGGATTGGAGAACATTCTGGGTGAGTTTGGTTTTCCGACGATAAGTTGGTAAGCAAGCGATGCGTCCTAAAGGATGCTGGGGTGCGGAGTTAAAGCCCGTCGTCAAGCTCAATCTGTCCATAAGGCGATGACGGAGGACCTCAAGCCTTTCAATTCATCTTGTTCAAGAACGCAGGACAAGCTATGCTGAACCGCTGAAAACCAACGCTATCTATGGAGCCGGCCATGATTCGTATTGTTATCTCGTTGCTAGTGATACTTCCGCTTGCTGGAGAAGTCTTTGGTCAAGGCGCGCTTGAGCCTTCTGCACCACCTGGACCAGTCATGAAGACTCTCGATCAAATCGAACCACGTCAACCGGTTTCTGCGCCCGGCACCCTTGACACCTCCGGATCCTATTACCTGATCAACGATATCGTCGGCAGCATATCTATCAACGCCGATGATGTTGATCTAGACATGAATGGGTTTCGCCTGGATGGCGGCGCTGGTAGCGGGATCGACTTTTCCAATAGAAACAATATCCGCATCCATAACGGCACGATTATCAACGGCGACTCATTTGGTGCGTTACTCGCAACAGGAGTGGGTAACATTCTGGTCGAAAACTTACGCATTTTAGACACAGGCCTTTGTATCAACATGCCAAACCCTCTTGGAACAATTCGTTTGGAACGCGTTCACTGCGAGGGTACGGACGTCGAAGGCGTTCGAATTTTCACATCAGCAGCTTCGGGTGTTCGAGTCATCATTAATGACAGCATTTTTCGTGATACGGATCGGACTAACCAATCCCGCCCGGCGCTCAACATTTTTAATGTCGGTGCGGGACCGGCCAGAGTCACGATCACCAACAACCGTATCTACGACAACCCTCGTGGAGGTATTGGTTTGATAGGTGGTGCAAGCTCATCAGGCGTCGTAATGGACAATCAGGTCTTCGGGAACGGTGCAACAGGCATTGTCATTAATGGCGACTTCGTCGTAGCGAGGAATGTCGCGCAAGGCAACGGGACAAATTACGATCTGGCCAGTGCTCCAAATGCGGCACCAATCAGCTCCTTCTCGACGCCGCCAGGCCCTTGGGACAACATCAGCGAGTAAGCCGATGAAATTCTTCACGAGCCTTATGGTCGTTCTGGTGATTTCACTTATCGCCGGCAGTGCATTCGCCGCTGAAAATGTCGACCCTGACAACGACGGATCTCAGTATGCTTTTGGTGCCAATCTGGGCTGGCTAAACGCCGAGCCATTGGGTGATGATGGACCCGGCATGATGCTTCAGCTCAGCACGATTTATGGGTGGCTATGGTCTGCCAACAGCGGCTGGATCAGCTTGAGCTGTCAGAACACCGGATCGTGCGACATGGTGGATTACGGCGTCACCCACGACAGTTCAGGGAATCTCAGTGGCTACGCTTGGTCACCCAACATTGGTTGGATCAGTTTTTCCTGCGCCAACACCGATACCTGCAATGATATCGCGTATGGTGTTCAAGTCGATTTGAGTACGGGCGATGTTACTGGCGCCTCGTACGCTGCAAATGCGGGTTGGCTCACGTTCTCCTGTGAGACCTCAGGAAGCTGTGCCAACATCCAATACAGCGTGAAGGTTGACCTGGGCACGTTCTCTCCGGTTATATTTCAGGATCGATTTGAGGGCTGATTCATCGCTGCGTTATATCTCCTCAATGAGCGATATCAACAATTCAAAACCGCTCTAGTCGCCGGATCAAATCGTGTGAACCGCCCCGGTTGTTAAGGAGAACCCTTTTCTTTACATCCTGGATTCCCGGCATTCCCGCCTGCTCTAAGGCCATGGGCTGACACCATCGGCGTCTGGATGGGCGCTGTTTAGGATCTGCCCAGATGGCATCGACCCACCGACACATAGTCTATGAGTCACCCGGCGGGTAAACCCATACAAATCAATAAGATGGTGGGCCCTGCAGGACTTGAACCTGCGACCTACCGATTATGAGTCGGCTGCTCTAACCAGCTGAGCTAAGGGCCCGGAATGTTCAGTTCTCAGAGGATGGAGGGGGCTGATCGGTCTGTGTCTCGGCAACCGGTTTCGGCGTCAGGCCCTTGGCCTCCAGTTCTTCCTTTTTTCGCGCCTGGATGTAGCTCAGGTTCTTCTTGTACATCTCCGCGACCCGGTCGACACCGCCCGGCGCCAGGAAGCCCTGGTTGCCGGCCGCGGTGAAGGTGGCATAGACGCCGGAGGCGCCCATCAGGGCGGCCGAGACCAGCTTCATGTCAAAACCCTTTTCATTGACCATCGAGTTGGCCATCTGGATGAACTCGGACATGGCCTGATTGTGGGCATCGATCTGCTTTTGTTTTTCGGACATGCAAATTCCTGAAGGCGACATTGACAACGTGCCCGCGCAGAATACCACGGGCGCTGTTTTTCGGGCGCAGCCCCGGCCGTTCCCGGTTGACTTTGGCGGCCGAACCGGGCAATTTTAGCGGTTGGCATTCCTGCTCCCGGAACTCAATCGCGCGCATGCTCCGACTGCCCAGATCGGTTCTCCAGGCCTTCGGATGGGTGCTTGTGCTAGGCGTGTTGCCGACCGACAGCCTGCGCGCCGCCAATGAGGTGCGGTTTGAGCGTTTGACGATGACCGAAGGGCTGTCCCAGTCTTCGGTTTCGGGGATTGCCCAGTGCGACGACGGTTACCTCTGGTTCGGCACGCAGTACGGGCTGGATCGGTTTGATGGTTATAGCGTCCGCTCTTTTCGCCACGATCCCGACGACCCAACCAGCCTCGACCACAGCCTGATCGTCGATCTGCAGCTTGCCGAAAACGGTCGCCTCTGGGTGGCAACCCAGCGCGGGCTGAATCTGTTCGATACCCGTACCGGTCGGGCGGAGCGATTCGAAATGGCCGGGGCGGCGCTGGGTGAGTCGCGCTTGTCGGAGATTATCGAAGAGCATGTCGACGGCCGCCTCTTTCTTTCCGCGGCCGGCCGGGTGCGGGTGTGGCGGCCGGAAACCGGCCGCATTCATCGTATTCCGTTCGCCCTGCAGGTCGAAAGTCACCAGTTGGCCGATCGCTCTGCCGCAATTGACCACCAGGGTCGATACTGGGTTTTCAATGCGGTTGGTTTGTGGCGACTGAACGAGACCGCGGCGCGTATGGAACTGGTCCTGCCGCTGGAGCAAAATCCTGAATTCAGGATGTTTCATGCCTTGACGGTGACAGCCAGTGGCGCGCTGGCGCTGGCGGCCGATCATGTTTTTTTGCTGATTGATCCAGATAGCCTGGAGGTGCTGGAAGAACTGACCCTGGACGACGTTGGCGGGGTGGATGATCGCTTCAACGGCGTCATGTCGACCGCTGACGGTTTGATCTGGCTACCGACGCCCACCCGCTTGCTGCGTTATCGCGCCGAAGATCGTTCTTTGAGGGTGATGTTCGACGGTGGTCGGCTGGACCCGACCGAGAACTCCCGTCAGCGTTTGACCTTGAACCAGCATCCCAACGGAGATCTGTGGTTCGCCAGTCAGTATGGTCTGGCCCACATGGATGCCGAGACCGAGGAGATCCGGGTGTTCGGACACGACCCGTCCGACCCGTTCAGCATGCCGCAGACGGTGCCGCAGGTTCCGATCAACTTGTTCATTGATAGACAGGGTCTGGTCTGGGTGGGCACGAACCTGGGCGGAGTGGGCTGGCATGCGCCTGAAAACGCGCGCTTCCGGCATATCTGGGACGACAGTCGGCCAAGTTCCAGCCAGATTCCCTTTGCCGGGCAGAACGTGGTGCGGGGAATCGTCGAAACCGATGTCGCCGGACACACCGATCTGTGGCTGGCCTTGGACCGGGCCGGACTGCGGCGCCTGCGTCTGCAAGCCGATGGCAGATTCACCTGGTACCGCAGCTACCACGCAGCCGGGGACGCGCGGATGCGCCTGCCCGAGAACGTGATCTGGGCGCTGGGTGCTGACCCTCGCCGAGAACTGGTCTGGGTGCTGGGCGCAAACTATCTGGCGGCCATTGATGCGCGATCCGACGAGGTCGTGAGCCGGTTTTCTTTGCTCGACGCACTCGGGATTACCGGCAGTGGACAGGCCTTGCGAGTCGCCCGGGATGGTCGACATTTGTGGGTCGGCACAAGCGAAGGCCTGTGGTTGCTCGAGATCGGCCAAACCCCCGAAGAGATTCGCCGGCGGGGGCCGCCGCGACTGCCGGACCTGACGGTTGCTGACTTCATCGAGACCGAAACCGGCGAGCTTGTGGCAGTGGGTGCGCAAGGCTTCGGTCGCATCCGGCCTGAGCGTGCTCAGGAGGATCTGTTCATTACGATGGATCAGCTGCATCCGGACCGTAACTCTCCCCTGCACACCATTGCCGCCCATCCTGACGAAGGCTGGTGGATCGGCGGGCGGGAGACGGGTTTGGGGCACCTGCGCTTGGCCGGCGGAAAAAACGGGCTTGCACCGACTGCGGAAATCGAATGGTTCGACAAGTCGGCCGGCCTGGTCGACGATACGATCTACGCGATCCTCCCGGAGTCCGGCGGCGAGCTCTGGATGAGCAGCAACAACGGCTTGATGCGGTGGGATCCGGCGACCGGCAGCATGCGCCACTTCACGCCGCTGGATGGGGTGCAGGCGCTGGAGTTCAATCGCGCCGAAGCCCACGTCGGCGCGGGTGGCGTCTTCTACTTCGGCGGGATCAACGGGGTCAATCGGTTCCAGCCGGAGCGATTCGATTCGCTGCAACCGCCGCCGCGTCTGCATCTGCAGGAGGTTCTGGTCAACGGCCGGCAGATCGACTTGGCCGGCGGTCAAATGGCTCGTCTGCGCTTGGGCCATGATGAAAACGACCTGGAGATTCGCTACGTGGGGCTGCAATTTGCAGATCCGCAGCGTGTCCGATACGCTTTCAGGCTGGACGGCGTGGATGATGAGTGGATCGATGCCGGTAATCGCCGGCAGGTCCGCTATGCCAGCCTGCCGCCCGGCCTGTATCGTTTTCATCTTCGCGCGGCCAACAACGATGGTGTCTGGTCGGAAGAAGAAATCCTGCTGGCTGCGTCCGTGGCTGCACCGCCGTGGGCCACCTCCTGGGCACTGGCTGGCTATGGACTGTTGCTGATGCTCGCGGCCGCGGCGATTTACGGAGAATATGTCCGCCGCCGCCGGGCACTCGAAGCCGAGGTAGCGGCCCGGACCGCCGCGCTGACCGACCAGCAGGCCCTGATCCGCCGCCAGGCGCGCGAGCTGGAGCAGGCGCTTGAAGCGAGAACCATGCTTTTCGCCAACGTCTCGCACGAGTTTCGGACGCCGTTGACTCTGATCAAGGCCAGCCTGGACCGGATGGAGCGCGACGGCCCCAGCCCCGATACGCTAGCCACCGGGCGGCGTTACCTGCGCCGCTTGCTGCGGCTGGTCGATCAACTCCTTGATTTCTCGCGATTGAGCTACGAGCAGTGCGACACCACGCGCGACGCCTGGCCGATCGGGCGCATGGTGCGGCTGACTTTCGATGCCTTCGCCCAGGTTGCCGAGGAGCGCGGTATCGAGTTGATCGCCGATGTCGAGCCGGGTTGGCGAACCCGCTGCGACCAGGAGCAGGTCGAAAAAATTCTGCTCAATTTGCTGACCAATGCCTTGAAGTTCACGCCGGCCGGCGGCCAGATTCGGGTGGCGCTTGGCGGCGGTGAGAATGGGGTCGACCTCAGCGTGGCCGACTCAGGTCCAGGTATCCCGGCCAGCGAGCTGGAAACCATTTTCGAGCGGTTTTATCGGGTGCCTGCCTCTGAGCAGGGCGCCGTTGATGGCGCAGGGATCGGGCTGGCGCTCGTCAAGGAAGCCGCCCTTGCCAACGGAGGCCAGGTGCGTGTCGACAGCCAGGTGGGTCGGGGCAGTCGATTCACCGTCAGCCTGCCGGCCTGGCGCGAAGACAACGCGGCCGGACCCATGACTCTGCTGGCTCAGGGCGAACGAAGCCGCGAGATCGAGTCGCTCATGCCAGCGCCGAACGCGTCCCCAATGCAGGCGCCTGAGGCTTCCGGGTCCGGCCGTTTCAAGGTGCTGATCGTCGAAGACAACGCGGACATGCGCGCCTACCTGAGCGATTTGTTGACGCCCGACTGGCGTGTTCAGCAGGCGGCCGACGGCCAGGCCGGGCTTGAAGCGGCCCGTTCTTTTCAGCCGGACGTTATCGTCAGCGACATCATGATGCCGGGGCTGGACGGGTTTGAGCTGCTGGCGAGCCTGCGTCAGGACCTGTTGACCAGCCATATCCCGGTGATGTTGCTCACCGCTCGCCGCGATCAGGATACCCGCGTGCGAAGCTTCTCGCTGGCTGCAGACGACTTTCTTGCCAAGCCATTCGATGCCCGCGAATTCAGCGCCCGTCTCGGTGCCATCATGGAGAGACGCAAGCTTCTTCGTGAGGCGCTGCGGGTCGAATTAGCCGGCGGCGGCGACCTGGCCAACGCCTCCGTGGTCGGAACGGAGGAAGAGCTCAGCGGTCGAGATCGTGAGTTGCTGGAACGCCTTCGCACATGGCTGGAGGCGCACCATGATGATCCCGACATCAAGGTCGCAGACATGGCGGGCGCGGCACTGGTGGATTTGCGTACCCTCCAGCGCAAGCTCAAATCGCTGCTGGACCGGTCGCCCGCCGGCTACCTGCAGGATTTTCGCCTGCACAAGGCCCGGGCCATGCTGCGCCAGAACGACAGAGCCATCAAGGACGTGGCTTCCAGCTGCGGTTTTTCGAGCGCGCAGGCCTTTACCAAGGTCTTCGGCCAGATCGAGGGCATGCCGCCCAGCCAGTGGCGACGCCTGCAGGGGCCGGGGCGGCCGGAAAGTCGCTGAGGGCTTTATGGCGACCGATTGTCGCGTTTAGACAAGCCTTTGTCGCGCCCTGATAACACGTCAAATCAGCGATCTCTAAACTGGTGTTGTCTCGGCAGCTGAACATCGGCCGCCCGCTTTCGGGGGTTTGCAGGGCGGGCCGATTTCAGCAGGGGGAGACAACCATGAGGGCAAGGGCCGGTTTCCTGTGGAAGGAGCCGGCCCTTTTTTTATTGACGCAGGATCGTATACTCGCCCAATGAGTTCTGGAAATCGAGACGGCCTGACGGATCCGCATACGGTGCTGCTATCGCCGACCGGGGACACCCTGGCGACCGGCTCCCCGGTTCTGGTGGTCATCCGGGGCGAGCGTCTCGGCGCGCGCCTGGACATTACCGCCGGGCCACTGGTCATCGGACGCAGCACCGAGTGTGATTTCAGGATCGAGGCGCGCAGCGTGTCGCGCGCGCACTGCCGAATTTTCGAGCAGGACCAGGCCTTCTGGGTCGAAGATCTGGGCTCGACCAATCGCACCTTTGTCAACGATGAGGCCGTCGATCGCCGCCAACTTCGCGACGGCGACCAGCTTAGAGTGGGCAAGAGCGTGCTCAAATTTCTGGCGGCCAGCAATCCGGAGGCGAAGTACCTGGCCGATTTGCACGAAAGCTCGATTCGCGACAGTCTGACTGGTTTGTACAACCGGGCCCACGCGATGCAGGTCCTGCAAGAAGAGTTCCCCCGCAGTCAGCGCGTTGCCGAGGCTAGGCTGGTGCTGGCGATTATCGACATTGACTGGTTCAAACAGATCAACGACGAGATCGGTCATCTGGCCGGTGATGCCGTACTGGTTCATCTGGCTCACGTGCTCGGCAAGGCCCTGCGTGCCGGCGACACGCTGGCCAGGATCGGCGGTGAAGAGTTTGCCTTGATCATGCCGGATAGCACGCTGTCAGAGGCGCACCAGGCCTGCGATCGCCTGCGCCAGCGGGTTGCCGATGAAAGCTTCGTTACCGAATGCGGCCATCGCCTGGAGGTCACCATCAGCATCGGCCTGGCCGAAGTTACCCCGGCCATGACGGATTTCCGTGAGCTGCTCGGCGAGGCAGATACCCACCTTTATGACGCCAAGACGTCCGGGCGGAACAGCGTGCGCTCCCGCCCCGCCTGAGCGGCGGCGGCCTCAGGATCGGCGCCGGACGCCGATGCGGCTTACGGGAATACTGACCTCCTCGCCGAACGCGCCTCGGATCGGCTGTCCTGGCTCCGGTGCCCACGCCGATGCCGAAACGATCTCCCACTCAACCGCAACCGGGCCCGGTGCTGGCGGATTGGCGTTTGAAGCGGACCGAACATCCGCGCGATCGCCGTGCGGATCGAGCAGTCCGTTTCCGCGCAGTTCGTTGACCAGGCTTGCCCCGGAGGAGTAGGTCGCCGTCAGCCAGTCGGTATCCAGTACCGGCTCGGAAAAGCCGGCGCCGATCAGCATTGCGGCGAGCTGCTGCACATCGGGCAGCAGGCGCAGGCTCAGGTCGGGCCCAAAACCTGTTTTGCGCAGGGTATCTGGGCCGAGCAGCGAAAGCAGGACCAGGCCACCCGGGCGCAGGACGCGGCGCAGGCCGATCAGCGCCCGCTGCGGATCGCTCGACCAGTTAAGGCTCAGGTTGGCGTAGACCATATCGATGCTGGCGTCGGCTAACGGCAGCGCTTCGAGATCGGCCTGCAGAAGGTCGAAACGCGGCCGCCAGAAACCGCGTCTGCGACGCGCCTGCCCAAGCATCGCGGCGCTGCGATCAAGCCCGAGAATCCGCGCCTGTCCAAAGCGGCCGTGCAGAGCCCTGCAAGTCTGGCCGGTGGCGCAGCCCATGTCCAGAATACGGTTGGGCACAAAGCGCAGCCCGTCGAGCCGCTCTAGCAGGCGCCGGCCAGCCTCGGCTGCAACGACAGCGTGGTCTTCGTAGTCAGCAGCTAAAGAGTCGAACCGGTTGGGGCGCATCGCGACGGGCTTAAATTCCAGGCGACATGCATTCTAGCTGGGCCGGGTGAGACGAATCATTTTCGCTGTCCTGGGCTATGCTGGAGCCCGGCTGGCTGGGCGCTTTGGCGACATGATCCCTGATCGGGTTCGACAGATTCTCTTTCCGCCCGTCTGTCTGGTCTGCGGCCAGGCCGGGCGGCGCGAGATGGATTGCTGCAGTGGCTGCGAGGCGGAACTGCCCATCCTGATCGGGCAGTGCGCGAGATGCGGCCTGGAACTGGACCGCGACGTCGCCGTCTGCGGCCGCTGCGCCATGGCCATGCCTGCCTACTCGGCGGCCTGGCCGGGTTTTTCCTATCGGGGGGAGATTGAGCGGCTGGTTCGGCGTTTCAAGTTCAGCGGCGACCTGCCGGCCGGCCGCCTGCTGGCCGACCTGCTGGCGCGTCGGCTGGCCGCGGCTGGGGCGCCACGCCCGGATCTCGTGATTCCGGTTCCGCTGCATCCGCGCCGCCTGCTCTGGCGCGGTTACAACCAGTCGGCGCTGCTGTGTCGGGATCTGAGCGCCAGATTGCACGGCCTGCCGTGGCACGATGCCCTCGCGCGCGTTCGCCTGACCGAAAACCAGGCCGAGCTGCCGGCCGAACGACGCAGCAGAAACGTCCGCAACGCGTTTCGGATTGCCCGTTTACCCGGACCGCCGCGCTTCGTGTCTCTGGTTGACGATGTGATGACCACGGGCTCGACCCTGGATGAGTGCGCTCGGGTGCTCCGCGCCGCCGGCGTTGAACGAGTCGATGTCTGGGTCGTGGCTCGGGCCTGATCCGCGATCAGGGCTGGAGCGCGAACGACAGCGCAGCCCCGGCGAAAATGGTCATGCCGACCCAGTGATTGCTCAAGAAAGCCTGGAAACAGGCTTCGGGGCGGCGTTCTCGAATACGCCATAGTTGAATCTGAAAAAGCCCGAATACCAGAACCACGGCAGTAAACCACGCCGGCGTTGGCAGAAACTTCAGCCCGATCAGTACCAGCAAGGCCAGCATCAGTCCCATCAGGCCGGCCAGGATCGGCACGTCAAAGCGACCGAAGGCGATGGCCGTCGATTTCACTCCGACTTTCAGATCGTCCGCCCGGTCGGCCATGGCGTACTCGGTATCGTAGATCACCGTCCAGACCATGTTGGCAGCGAATAGCCACCACGCAAGCTCGGGGATCGCACCGGTCTCTGCGGCAAATGCCATCAGAATGGCCCAGCTGAATGCCGTCCCTAAGCCGATCTGGGGGAAGTGGGTGAAGCGCTTGAGAAATGGGTAAGTCCCCGCCAGCAAAGCGCCGCCGATCGCCAGCAGAACGGTCAGGCGGTTGGTGAGCAGCACGAGACCGAGCGCGATGAGCATGAGGATTCCAAACAGCGCCAGCGCCTGTCCCGGTCGAATCTCTCCGCTGGCCAGCGGCCGGTTGCGCGTGCGCTGGACGCGCGGATCGAGATCCCGGTCGGCAAAGTCGTTGATGACGCAGCCGGCCGCGCGCATGACGACCACTCCGAGCGAGAAGACCAGCAGGTTGTCCAGCTGCGGCAGGCCGCCGGCCGCGAACCACAGTCCCCACCATGTCGGCCACAGGAGCAGCGCCATGCCGATCGGTCGATCAAAGCGCATCAGTCGCAGCCACGGCCCCAGTGGCCCTGAAAAAACGCGGGCTGAGAGACGAAATTCCATCAGCCGGCCACCCCGTTGTCGCTGAAGCAAGGAATGGCGCGATGCTGGGCGCCTGGTGAGGCCTCGATGATGAAGCGCCACGGCGTTTCCATGCCCGGATCGGCCTGGTAGTCGACCCAAAACTGGGGTGTGGACTCGCGCCGAATTTCCATTTGTGCGCTGAAGCCGGCATCAATGACCTGGCGCTGCCGTGCTCGGGCATTGTCGACGCTTTCGAACAGACCAACCGACACCACGTTTTCCATCTGGCCACGGGTAACGACGAAGAAGTCTTCCAGTCCACGTTCAGCCAACTGTCGGGTCAGGTCCAGCGCCTGGGTTCGGGAGCCGGCCGGCAGGTAAACCCACCAGCCTCGATCCCGGTCGGAGATCGTCTGCCGGGTGCGAACCCGACTGGACAGGGGTCGTAGCCGATCTTCTGCCCGCTGCTGGGCCAGCAACGAGGGCAACGGGCCAATGCTGAAACACCGCTGCGTCTGTCTAGACTCGACCGCGCGTGGCCTGTCTTCGGCAACCAGAACCAGTCGTGGCCACTCGGCCGGCAGGGGAGGGAGGTCAGGTTCCGGTGTCTCGCCGCGACCGTCGCCGCGCAGGAACAACACCAGCACAACGGAGTTGGCGATCAGCAAAACCGCGACCAGCCAGCGCCAGACGGTAGGGTTCATGTTGTCCTCACCGGGTCGCCCGGAAGGCGCCTGTGGTCAGCTGCGGGATGTCCCGGGCGGGCGTACGGAATCATTGGCGAAAGGATAACCCGCCGGGCGGCTGCTGTCCGTGCGCGTGGAGCTCATCGGCTGATATTCAGCGTCACTTCGCCGCCGTGGAGGCGCTGAAGCTCATCAGGGGTCTGCAGCAGCAGGCGCCCGGACTCGTCCACGCCAAGGACCCGCCCCTGAACACTTGTGTTTCGCGGGCCGCAGGCAACGACCTCGCGTCCGCTCAGCACATCTCGAATGGCCCATTGCCCCTGCAACTCCCCGAATCCATGCGCATCAAATCGATTGAGGTCATCGGTCAGCTGGTCGATCAAAGTCGCGGCCAGCCGATGACGGTCCGGTGCCTGTCCGGTCGCTGAGGCCAGATCGGTCCAGGGCTGATCCGGACCGGTCCAGCCGCCGAAATCGACGTTGATGCCGATGCCGATGATGGCCTGGGCCGCGCCGGGCACGCCGCCCAGGTCGATCAGGCAGCCGGCCACCTTGCGACCGTCGATCTGAACATCGTTAGGCCATTTCAGACCGGCTCGCACGCCGCAGCAACGCTCGATGGCCACAGCGCCGGCGAGTCCGGCCACCAGGCCCAGAGCTTCAAGGCGCCTGACCGGTCCGGCGAATGCCCGGAACATCGATAGGTAGACACCGGCACCGGGCGGTGAGATCCAGTGACGCCCGCGTCGCCCGCGGCCGGCTGACTGCGATTCGGCCAGCAGCACCTCGACCGTCTCACCTGCCGCCCGCAACCGTGCCAGGTGGGTATTCGTGGAGTCGACTTCTTGCTCGATCCTGAGCGCGGGGCGTTTTTGGTGATCGCGCGCCAGCTGCTTGGCGATTCGCTCAGCATCCAGCACTGTCGGTCTGGCTGTCGTGGACTTGCGGCTGGCGCCCATACGTGTGTCGTGCTCTCAGCGCCGGCGCTTGAGCAGGCGGGCCTGCTCAAAGCGGTTTTCCGAACCGTCTCGCAGCCGAGCCAGATTGCTGCGGTGGGTAAAAACCAGGGTGATGGCGAGCACAATGGCCAGCAGGCCCAGCGAGGTCGGCAGGGGATCCGGTCCCAGCAACCACATGGCCGGAACCAGGGTAATCCCCGCCAGAATCGTCGCCAGGCCGACATAGCCGGTGCCGATGATGGTCACGATCCAGACCAGCAGCAGCGGCAGGATGCACCAGGGGGCAAGCACCGCGATGGCTCCGACTGCGGTACCGGCGCCTTTGCCGCCACTGAAACCGAAATACAGTGGCCAGACGTGGCCAATCACGGCGAAAAAACCCGCGACAGCGGCCAGCATCGGCGTCGCTGGGAGATCTGGAAACAGGCCGGTTACGATGACCGGCGCCAGCAGCGCAGCCAGAGCCCCCTTGCCCAGGTCAATGGCGATCACGGCCAGGGCGAAGCGCCAGCCCAGCGTGCGCAGGGCATTGGTGCCCCCGGCGTTGCCTGAACCCAGACCACGAATATCAACGCCACGGAAACGGCCCAGGACCAGGCTGCCGGACAGTGAACCCAGCAGGTAGCCAATCAGCGCCGCCGTGCCCAGGCCAAGACCCATCACGTGTGCCGGTCTTCGGGGGCTTGCCAGGGATGGAGACCACACAGCAGGGCACCGGGCCCGGCATGGCAGCCGATGGCTGGGCTGGCGTCCTCCAGCCAGCAGGCATCCACCTGTGGATGTCCGGTCAGGAGTTTTTCGCGCAGCGCCTGGGCATCTTCAAGCGCATCGGTGTGGCTGATGACGACCCGGTAGACCCGATTGGGGTCCATTTTCTTGAGCACGAAGCGGGCGAAGCGCTGGAGAACCTTTTTCCGGCCGGGCAGCACGCCGCACGGGCCGAGTTTGCCCACTGCGGTGTTCGACAGCACCAGGTTCAGGCGCAGGCGACGCGAGACCGTTTCCATCCAGGGCTTGATTCGCCCACCGCGGACCCCCCAGGACAAATCGCGCACCAGGCAGAGGGTCTGGAACTCAGCTCGCGCCTGGGTCAGGTGTTCGACGATATCGTCTCGTTTCCATCCGCGCGCTGCGGCTTCGGCGGCCCATAGCACCATCAGACCCTGCCCGGTCGCCCCGTTGAGGGTGTCGAAAACTTCGATGGTCCCGTCCTCGAAACGGGCCGCGGCGGTCTCGGCCGCCTGGAACGTGCCGCTGACGGCGCTGGAGATCTGCAGCGCCAGCACCTCGAGCCCGTGCGAGGTCAACAGCTCGAACTGGCGACGAAAGTCGCCGGGCGGCGGCTGCGAGGTCTGTGGCGGATTGACGCTTTGGGCAATACGCTGGTAGAAGGCCGTAGGGGTGATGGTGAGCTTGTCGAGAAATTCCTCGTCGCCAAAGTTCAGGCGCACCGGAACGACATGAATGCCCAGACGATCAACTTCCTCCGCCGGTAGATCGGCGGCAGAATCGGTGACGATGGCGATCTGGCCGTGCTGGTTCATCAGCCCGTGCTGGCGGGTCATATCGTCGGCTTTCTGCTGGCGGATTTCCCCGTGACTACTGCAGATGCGAAAGACCTCGCCCGGCGAGTCGGTATGGATATGGACGCGGGCCCGGCGCGCCCCGCCGGCCACCACCAGTGATGAGGCGTCAAGCGCCTCAAGCTGACCCTTGAGCGCCATAACGTCGAGCTGCTCGCCGGTGATCAGGCACTCGGTGCAGAAACGATGCTCCTCGGGCGCGTCACCGTGCAGGTGCATGGCTTCTCCGGCGGCGATCGCCCCGACGCCGTCGCCGGACAGCGGGACTTTGCCGCTGCGCATGTAGCGCCAGATCCCTTCGAGAAAATCGACGAAACCCTGGGCCCCGGCGTCGACCACGCCGGCTTCGCGCAGGACCGCGAGCTTTTCCGGCGTGGCGGCCAGTGACTGGCGCGCTCGCGCGAGTCCACGCTGAAACAGCGCCCGGATATCGTCGACGCCGTCGCGGGTCAGCCGCACCAGTTCATCGCCGAAGTCCTCCAGCACCGTTGGCAGGGTTCCCGGTACCGGGTTGGACATTGCGCCCCATGCTGAGCGTGCGGCCGAGCGCGACGCTTCCGCCAGGCCGGCCGCGTCAAGTACCTGGAGGTTGCGGCTGGACTCACTCAAGCCCTGGAAGTACTGGGCCATGATGGCCCCGGAATTGCCGCGCGCGCCGTCCAGAGCGGCCTCGGCGATCTGTTCCAGCAGCTCCGGGACGCTGCGTCGATCGGGGCGCTCGATGGCGGTACGGACGCTGGCCAGGGTGAACGCCAGGTTGGTCCCGGTGTCGCCGTCGGGCACCGGAAACACATTGATCTTGTTGATGTAATCGCGGCGTTTGAGGACGTTGGCGATGCCCGCGAGCAAGGCTTCCTGGAGTCGGGAAGCGTCGATGTGGGTAATGGCCAGCGCGTTGCTAGCCATCCATCAGATCCCGAACCTGCGATGCGGTGAAGGGCCAGGACAACTTCTCGCCGCTGGAGGCGCGCTTCAGCACCGGAATTTGATCGCCGTAGCGCTCCATCAGCTCCGGGTCGTCGTCGATGTAGATTTTGTCAACCTCATTGCCAAATCCGGCTTCGGCCAACAGGTGTTCGGCCTTGGTGCAGAGCTCGCAGTCGGTACCGGTGTAGAGGATCAGGCGCATGGCAGTATCAGCTGGGGCAAGAAGCGGAAGTGTAGCGTCGGGACGCGGCGACGATCAAGGCGCGAGGCTATCGTGCACGATTCGACCGTCCTTCATGATGACAATGAAGTTCTGTTCGGGATCCTCAAGCACGTCCAGGTCTTCCAAGGGGTTGCCGTTGATCAGCAGCAGGTCGGCCAGCGCGTCGGGCTCGATCACGCCCAGGCGCCCGGGGTAGGGATTGCGCGGACCGGACAGGGCCAGCAGGCGGGCATTGTCGTGGGTGACCAGCTTGAGAATCTCGGCCGGCGAGAACCATTCCTGCAGCAGCAGCAGGTTGCTGTTCTGCTCGTGGTTGAGGGCCGGTTCAAACAGGAAATCCGTCCCCCAGGCCAGCTGCACGCCCAGTTCCCGGGCCTTTGGCCACAGCCGGGCCTGGCCTTCGATCACCGGGGCGCGCTTGGCTCGGCGCAGCGGATCCATATCGGGCGTGCTGGCGCGCAGCACCTGGGTCGACAGCCAGATCTCGCGCTCGGCCATCAGGGCCAGGGTGTCCTCGTCGAGCAGCTGGCCGTGCTCGACCACCTTGACGCCGGCCTCGATCGCCCGGCGGATTGCTCGGTTTGTGTAGGCGTGAACGGCGACGTAGGTGCCCCAGTCCTCGGTGGCCTCGACCGCGGCACGCATTTCGTCAAAGGTGTACTGGGTGACATCGACCGGGTCGTAGGCTGACGAGGTGCCGCCGCCGGCCATCAGCTTGATCTGGCTGGCGCCGAAGCGCAGGTTCTCGCGCACCGCGGTCAGCACTTCGGCGCGCCCGTCGGCGATGAAGGTCGCGCCCAGTAGCTCGGCGCGCGACGGTTCGCCGAAAAACCGCCGCGAGCGCTCGTGCGGCAGGCGGAAATCACCGTGACCGGCGGTCTGGCTGACGGTCGCGCCCGAAGGCCACACGCGCGGGCCCCGGTAGCGACCGGAATCAATGCCCTGTTTCAGGCTCCAGATGGGCCCGCCCATGTCACGCACGGAGGTGAAGCCGCGCAGCAGCATGGCCTCGGCCTGGTCTGCCGCGGCTGCCTCGGCCAGCTCCGGGGTCAGATCGGGCGAGAGCAGCCGGGGCATGGACAAGGCGCTGAAGGTCAGATGCACGTGCACATCGATCAGGCCCGGCATCAGGGTGCGGCCGTGGCCTTCGATCACCCGGGCGTCTGGCGGGATTTCCAGATCGCTGCCGATGGAAGCAATGCGATTGCCCCGGACCAGCACGCTCAGGGGTTCGGTCAGCGCGGTGGCCGTGCCGTCGAACACTCGAACTTCGCGAAAGACGATTGAGCTTTCGTCCTCGGTCTCGGCAAAAGCCGCGCCACACAGGCAAAAAGTCAGAAGCAGGACGGCGAGGGTCAAGCGCTTTTTCATGGAGGCGGGACTTGCAAAGTCAGCGACGATTATTTCATCGTGCTCCACGGGCGTCCAGTGCGGCCGGGTTTTGGCTACACTGCCGGCCATGGCTGTCAGCATTTTTGATTTGTTCAAGATCGGTATCGGCCCGTCGAGTTCGCATACGGTGGGGCCGATGCGCGCGGCCGGCATTTTTGTCCAGCGGCTTGAAGAGCGTGAGCTGCTTGGACCTGTGGATCGGGTTCGGGTGGAGCTGTTCGGCTCGCTCGGCCATACCGGCCGTGGCCACGGCACCGACCGGGCCGTGCTGATGGGCCTGGAGGGCGAGCTGCCGGAGCAGGTTGATCCGGATGCGATCGGTCCGCGCGTGGCCGAGATCGACGCCCAGGGTCGCTTGCGCCTGGCCGGTCGACATGAAGCGCGCATCGATCTGCGCACCGACCTGGTTTTTCACAAGCGCCAGACCCTGCCGCATCACCCCAACGGCATGCGCTTCATCGCGCTGGATGCTGACGGCAACGAGTTGCTGAAGCGCGATTACTACTCGGTCGGCGGCGGTTTCGTGGTCAATGCCGACGACGCGGCATCGGACCGGATCGTGGCCGATACCACGCCGCTGCGCTACCCCTACGGAACCGGCGACGAGCTGCTGGCCATTTGCGACCAGGAAGGCCTGCGCATCAGCGATGTCATGCTGGCCAACGAACAGGCCTGGCGTTCGAAAGCCGAAGTCCGGGCCGGGCTGCTCGGGCTCTGGCAGGCCATGCAGGCTTGCGTCGAACGGGGCCTGGAACAGACCGGCTACCTGCCCGGTGGGCTCAAGGTGGCCCGGCGCGCACCGACCCTGTTCCGGAAGCTCAAACACCGCGCCCAAGAGAACAATCTCGACCAGCTCGACTGGATCAACCTCTACGCCTTGGCCGTCAACGAGGAAAACGCTGCCGGCGGGCGAGTGGTGACCGCGCCCACCAACGGCGCGGCCGGCATCATTCCGGCCGTGCTGCACTACTACCGCCGCTTTGTTGCCGGCGCTGACGAGGACGGGGTGATCGAGTTTCTGCTCACCGCCGGCGCGATCGGCATCCTGTACAAGGAAAACGCCTCAATCTCCGGCGCCGAGGTCGGCTGCCAGGGCGAGGTCGGCGTGGCCTGCTCGATGGCCGCCGGGGGCTTGACCGCAGCCCTGGGCGGCAACATGGGCCAGGTCGAGAACGCGGCCGAGATCGGCATGGAGCACAACCTGGGCTTAACCTGCGACCCGGTCGGTGGTCTGGTTCAGATTCCTTGCATCGAACGCAACGCCATGGGCGCGGTCAAGGCGGTCAACGCCACCCGCATGGCCATGGCCGGCGATGGCAAGCACCGGGTGTCACTCGACAAGGTCATCAAGACGATGCGCGATACCGGGCGCGACATGAAGACCAAGTACAAGGAGACCTCTCGCGGCGGGCTGGCGGTGAACGTGATCGAGTGCTGAGGCAGCTCGACTTACAGGCTGAACGATCCATGAAGCTCGCCTCCATCCAGTTTTTCGCCGTTATCCTGCTCACCGGGCTGCTGCTCGCGCCGACAGCCTCGGCGCAGACGATCTACAGCTGGACGGACGAGGACGGAATCACCCACTTCACCGATCGCAAGCCAGACACCGATCGGGAAGTGACGGTGCAAAAAGCGATCGCCGAGCCGGAATCACCATTGGAGATTCGGCGCAGCGGGCCGGACGACGATCCGATCTGGTGGTTTCGCAATCGCCTGGCCGGACCGCTGGCGGTGCGCCTCAGCCTGGCCGAGGCCGACAATGTGGTGACCGAGCCCGAATTGCCAAGGGTCTTCATCCTTCCCGGCCAGACCGAGCGCGAGTTGGTGACCCTCGGCGCGCTGGACCCGCGCCGGTCCTGGCGCTACCGCTTCCAGACCGAGGCCGTGGTTGGTTCGCCCGAGGCCGCTCACCGGCCGCCAGGGCCCTACCGCCCGCCGTTCGCGCCGGGTGAGTCATTCACCATCGGCCAGGCCTTCGGCGGGACGTTCAGCCACAGCGATCCGCAGTCCTTCCATGCCGTCGACATCGCCATGCCGGTCGGCACGCCCATCCACGCCGCGCGCGCCGGCGTCGTGATGGATATTGCGCGCTATTTCCACCGCGCCGGCAGCGATCGCGAACGCTTCGGCCCCAGAGCCAATTTTGTCCGCATCCTGCACGATGACGGCACCATGGCCGTTTACGCCCATCTCGACTACGAAGGCGTGCGCGTCCACCCCGGCGAGCGCGTGGCCCAAGGCCAGTACATCGGCCGCTCCGGCAACACTGGCTTCTCATCCGGACCGCATCTGCACTTCGTCATCCAGAAAAACCGCGACATGCAGCTGGTCTCGGTGCCGTTCGAGTTCGAGGGGCCGGGCGGCAGCGCGGTGCCCCCGCGCGAGCGGCTGCGCCTGGGCGCGCCGTAGCGGCCTGTCTATCTGCTAAAGCACATTCGGCGGGCAATTTGACCGAGCGGCCAAGTCTGACTAGAATTCAGACCAGAAGTCACCATGGACGCAAACATGAAAAGCTGGGCGGTTCAGGACGCGAAAGCGCATTTCAGCGAGTTCCTGCAGGCAAGCTTGACCGAGGGACCACAGTTGGTCACCCGGCATGGCAAGGAAGCTGCGGTACTGGTGCCGGTGGATCAGTGGCGGCTGCTGAACGCACAGACCAGACCCAGCTTGAAGGCCTTGCTACTGGCCGATCACCCGCGCGCGGAACTCCCGATTCCTGACCGGGGACGTCAGCGTCGCCGTACCCCCTCGCAAGCTTCTTGATGGCGTATCTGCTCGACACCAACGTCATTTCCGAATTGCGCAAGCCCAAACCCCATGGCGCTGTCGTGGCCTGGATCCAGGCGATTCCCGAGCAAGCCCTGTTCGTCGCCGCGATCACGATCGGGGAGATTCAGGCTGGCATCGAAATCATCCGGATTCGGGACTCCGCCAAGGCCGCCCAGATCGAGGGATGGTCGAATGAACTGGTTAGGGCCCAACAGATTATTCCCGCAGATGCCGCGGTGTTCAGATGCTGGGCGCGCCTGATGCATGGACGCCCGGATCACCACCTTGAAGATGCCCTGATCGCCGCGACCGCCTTGACCCATGACCTGACCGTTGCCACCCGCAACACCAAGGACTTTGCGCCATTCGAAGTCCGTCTGTTCAATCCGTTCATGTAAAAACGGGGCCAGGCTCACTGTCTGCTCTGCTTTGCGTCCAGGTCACCGCTCTCTCCTTGAACCAGTTCTTCAAGACTTTCGCAGGAAGCTGATTGACCTCCAGGCGGAGAGCGCCTGACGCCGCAGCCAATAGATGATCATGACGCTGATGGCGAGCAACACAGCAACCGACTGGAGTGGAATC
>JAZBOC010000103.1:0-42363 GCA_036353315.1 Wenzhouxiangella sp.
CAGAAGGCGCTCGACGTCAAGGTCGGCGACAAGGTCCTGTTCGGCAAGTACTCGGGCACCGAGGTCAAGGTCGACGGCGAGGAACTGCTGGTGATGCGCGAAGACGACATCATGGCGGTCATTGAAGCCTGATCAGCCCGAAGGTCTCCTAACCCAACCGATTTGAAAGTAGAGGATTAGCAACAATGAGTGCCAAAGAAGTCCGTTTCTCCGAAGACGCCCGTAACCGAATTCTCAAGGGCGTCGACGTGCTGGCCCGCGCGGTCAGCGTTACCCTCGGCCCCAAGGGCCGCAATGTCGTGCTCGAAAAGAGCTTCGGCTCCCCGACCGTGACCAAGGATGGCGTGTCCGTGGCCAAGGAAATCGAACTCGAAGACCGGTTCGAGAACATGGGCGCCCAGATGGTCAAGGAAGTCGCTTCCCAGACCTCGGACGCCGCCGGTGACGGCACCACCACCGCCACCGTCCTGGCCGCAGCCATGCTGCGCGAAGGCCTGAAGTCGGTCGCGGCCGGCATGAACCCGATGGATCTCAAGCGCGGCATCGAGAAGGCCGTCAAGGCCGCCGTGGCCGAGCTGCAGAACCTGTCGACCCCGTGCACCGACGACAAGGCGATCGCTCAGGTTGGCACCATCTCGGCCAACTCCGACGACGAAATCGGCAAGATCATTGCCGAGGCCATGGGCAAGGTCGGCAAGGAAGGCGTAATCACGGTCGAGGAAGGCCAGTCGCTGGAAAATGAGCTCGACGTGGTCGAAGGTATGCAGTTTGATCGCGGCTACCTGTCGCCGTACTTCGTGACCGATCAGCAGACCATGCAGGTCGAGCTCGAAGACCCCTACATTCTTCTGTACGACAAGAAGATCTCGAACGTGCGCGAGCTGCTGCCCGTGCTCGAGGGCGTGGCCAAGTCCGGCCGCAGCCTGCTGATCGTGGCCGAAGACATCGAAGGCGAAGCGCTGGCCACCTTGGTGGTCAACAACCTCAGAGGCATCGTCAAGGTCGCTGCAGTCAAGGCCCCGGGCTTTGGCGATCGGCGCAAGGCCATGCTTGAGGATATGGCGATCCTGACCGGTGGTCAGGTCATTTCCGAAGAAGTGGGTCTGAGCCTGGAGAAGGCTGACCTGGATTCGCTGGGCTCTGCCAAGAAGATCCAGATCACCAAGGAAAACACCACCATCATCGACGGCGCCGGCAACGGCCAGGCCATCGAAGGCCGGGTCGGCCAGATTCGCGCCCAGATTGAAGAGGCTTCTTCGGACTACGACCGCGAAAAGCTGCAGGAACGCGTGGCCAAGCTGGCCGGCGGTGTGGCCGTGATCAAGGTCGGTGCCGCCACCGAAGTCGAGATGAAGGAGAAGAAGGCCCGCGTCGAAGACGCACTGCACGCCACCCGCGCAGCCGTCGAAGAGGGTGTGGTCCCCGGCGGTGGTACGGCGCTGGTACGCGCCATCAACGCCATCCGTGATCTCAAGGGCGACAACGAAGACCAGAACGTCGGCATCAAGATCGCCCTTCGGGCCATGGAAGAGCCGCTGCGCAAGATCGTGTCCAACTCCGGCGGTGAGCCCTCGGTCATCCTGGCCAAGGTCTCCGAAGGATCCGGCAATTACGGCTACAACGCCGCGACCGGCGAGTTCGTCGACATGATCGAAGCTGGCATCCTCGACCCGACCAAGGTGACCCGGTCTGCCCTGCAGAACGCGTCATCCGTGGCGAGCCTGATGATCACCACCGAAGCCGCGGTCGCCGAACTGCCGAAGAAGGACGAAGGCGGTGGCGCTCCGGACATGGGTGGTATGGGCGGTATGGGTGGCATGGGCGGCATGATGTAAGAAGCCTGGTCAGCCAGGTCCTTCGACCTGCCTACCCCAGTCAGAACCCCGGCCTTGTGCCGGGGTTCTGCGTTCCGGCCCTTGTGGTTTTCGCTATGCTGGACGCCTGACCCCCTGATTCAGGCCTGCTCCATGAGGACGCCGAAAACAAGCCAGTCCCATTTTGAGCCCCTGCCGTGGGCTACCACAGAGGCCGGCGAGCCACGCCGAGTGGGCCTGGAGCTCGAGGTGGCCGAAATTCAGCCCCAAGAGATGGCCGAGGCGGTCACCGCCGTGCTCGGCGGAACGATCGAGCATGAAAATGCGTTCCTGACCCACGTCAAGGACACCGAATTCGGCGATTTCAGCATCGAGCTCGACGCCAGCTTGCTGCGTGATCGCCGCTACCAAGAGGCCCTGGCCGACATCGGCATCGACATCGGTCGGGGAGAGGCGCGCGACAACATCGAGGACCTGCTGTCGCGCATCGCCGGACTCGTGGTGCCCCGAGAACTGGTCGGCCCGCCCATTCCGTGGACCGAGTTCGCCCGCCTTGACGAGATTCGGCGGCGTCTGCACCAGGCCGGCGCCAAGGGGACGCACTCCTCACCGTTCTACGCCTTCGGGTTGCAGCTCAACATCGAGGCAGCCAGCCTGGACGCCGTTCATCTACTGGCCATGCTGCGCGCGTTCCTGCTGAAGTACGAGTGGCTGCTGGAGCGCTCCGATGTCGACCTCGCGCGTCGCATTTCGCCTTACGTGCAGTCCTATCCGGAAGACTATGTTGCCCACGTCCTGCACCCAGACTATCAGCCAGACATCACTGCCCTGATTGACGATTTCCTGTACTTCACCCCAACTCGCAATCGTCCTCTCGACCTGCTGCCGCTGTTCGCGCATATCGACGAGGCGCGGGTGATGGCGGCGCCGGTGGAAAAAGAGCTGATCAAGCCCAGGCCAGCCTTCCACTATCGCTTGCCCAACTGCCTGATCGACGAACCGGATTGGAATCTCGCCACCCCTTGGAACGATTGGGTGGCCGTCGAGCAGCTGGCGGCCGACGAGGACGCTCTGAAAAGCGAGTGCGCAAGGCGTCTGAAGCGCTCCAGAGGCATCCAGAGGCGGCTTTCTGCGTGGATGCGAAAGCTGCGCTCGTGAGCGGAGGACGACCCGTCGTTGGGATCACGGGCCCCGACAAGGGCGGTCTGTCAGCGTGGCTGTTCACCGCCCACGCCGTCCGCCGGGCTGGCGGACGGCCGCTGCGTATCCGCCCAGGCAAACCGCACGGTATCGAGCAGCTGGATGCCCTGATCATTGGCGGCGGTGCCGACGTCAGCCCTCAGCTCTATGGCGCCGAACCGGCACCAAAGCTGGAGTCTCTTCAGGACCGCGGACTGCCGGGATGGCGCCGCCTGGCGGGCATTCTCCTGTTCCCGCTGTTGCTTCTGATCAGGCGCCTGCTCATGACCAAGACCGGTGGGCTCAACGAGGCTCGCGATCAATTGGAAAGGCGCCTGATCACCGCCGCGCGCAGCCGCAAGCTGCCGATGCTGGGAATCTGCCGGGGCATGCAGCTGCTCAACGTTGCGGCCGGGGGCACCCTGCACCAGGATCTGGAAGGTTTCTACGAAGAGCATCCGGCCATTCGCTCGGTTCTGCCGCGCAAGCAAATCGAGCTCAACGAAGACTCCCGCCTGGCACGCATCCTGGGCATGACCCGGGTGCGGGTCAACGCCTTGCATTCGCAGGCGATCGATCGTCTGGGTACGGGCATGACGATCTGTGCGCACGAAGCCAGCGGGATCGTCCAGGCCATTGAGCAAACCGGTGCTGAGTTCGCACTGGGCGTGCAGTGGCATCCGGAATACCTGCCCCAGCGTCCGGAGCAACGGGCCCTGTTCCGAGCGCTGGTGCAGGCCGCCGCCGGCCCGGGCTCGGCATGAAGCGCCCCGTCGATCAACTGACGCCTCAGTGGCTTGCGGCCCAGTGCCGCTTCGTCGACGAAACCTGGCGCCGATTCCCGGATCACCCCGACCCGTCGATCCGGGTGGAAAGGCCGGCTGAGGACGCCGTCATCACCGAGCCTGAGTCAGCGCTACGCCGATATCGACAGCTTCAGTCAGTGCACATCCTGTGGCAGGATCTGGCCGGTCTCAACGACATCGCGACAACCGGACGCGCGATCTCGGCACTGGCACGCGACTGCCTGGATCTGGCTCTGATCGCGGCCCAATACCAGGTGGAAAAGCGTTGCGGCCAGCTGCGTGATGACCGCGGCCGGCAGCAGCGCTTGGCCATTCTCGGACTAGGCAAGCTGGGCGGCGACGAGCTCAACTTCAACTCCGACATCGACATCGTTTTCGTCCATGACGGCACCGGCCGGAGCACCGGACCGCGCCATCTCGACGCCGGTCGCTACCATCAGCTGGTCGCGCGCGAAGTGATCCGCCTGCTCGACACCGTCACCGCCCACGGCCGAGTGTGGATCGTCGATACCCGGCTGCGGCCGTTCGGGGACGCCGGCGCTCTGGTCTGGTCGCTGGCGGCCATGGAACAGTACTTCCTGAACGAAGGGCGCACCTGGGAGCGCTATGCATGGCTCAAGGCTGCCCCAGCGGCCGGCGATAGCGAGATCGGCCGGCGGCTGCTTAAGACCATCGAGCCGTTCATCTACCGACGCTACCTCGACTACGGCATTTTCGACAGCCTGCGCGAGCTGCACGCCCGTATCGAGGCCGGTACACGCAACCATGACGGCCTGGACATCAAGCGCGGTCCGGACGGAATCCGGGCCGCCGAGTTCCTGGTCCAGAGCCAGCAGATTCTGCGCGGAGGGCGCGATCGCATGCTGCGCGTGGCAGGCTTCCTGCCCGGACTGGAAGCCTGCGCGGCGCTGGGCCTTATCGAGGCCGAGCCGGCGCAGCGGCTGCAGCAGTCCTATAGCTTCCTGCGCATCCTGGAAAACCGTCTCCAGGCCATGACCGGGCGCCAGGGCCATCACCTGCCCGCCGATTCGTCCGCCCTGGAACGTCTGTCAGAGCTGATGGGGCACACCGACTCAACGGAACTCAAACGGGAAGTCGCAGAGCATATGGCGCAGATTGGCGCCCAGTTCAGTGATCGTTTTCGAGCGCCGGCCAACGAAGCGCAACCGTCAGCCGATCTTTGGCCGCCGCACAAGGATCTCGAGCAGCAGCTCAGTCAGCTTGGATTCGGGGATGCCGGCCAAGCATCCCAGGAACTCGTCCAGCTTGATCACCGCCTGACTCGGCGCGGCTTGAGCGCCGAAGGCCATCGCCGGCTGGAACGTCTGATGCCGGCGCTGCTGGGTGCGATCGCAGCCGAGGCCGGAGCCGACGAACTGCTACCCGAGCTGCTCCGCCTGGTCGACCAGATCAGCCGCCGATCGGCCTACCTGTCCTTGCTCCATGAGCGACCGCAAACCCTGGCCCGCTTGGTTCGGGTCTTTTCCCAGAGCGCGCGGGTCAGCACCTGGATCACCCAGGCACCGCAACTGCTCGACGATCTGCTTGATCCGATTCACGGTTTCGATCTGCCGGCGCTGCCTGCGGCACGCCCGGACGAGCTCGAGGAAAGTCTCAACGGACTCGGGCGCTGGCGCCAAGCCGGCTTTCTGCGCACCGCGCTCGCCGAGCTTGACGAGCGCATCACCCCGATCGAGGCCGCCGAGCGCCTGAGCCTGATCGCAGAAACCATTCTGGGCGCAATTGTCGAATTACTGGAGGCTGCCGACAGCGATATCGCAATCATCGGCTACGGCAACCTGGGCGCGCGCGCGTTGCACTACGAGTCCGATCTGGACCTGGTTTTTCTACATGCCGGGGATCCGCCGCCGCTGCGCATCGCCCAGCGACTGATCAGTCTCATGCAGATGCCGCTGCCAGGGGGGCGGCTATTCGAAATTGACACTCGCCTGCGTCCCAATGGGCGAGCCGGCATGCTGGTCAGCCGAATCGACAGTTTCGCCGACTACCAGCTCAGCAAGGCCTGGACCTGGGAACACCAGGCCCTGATCCGCGCGCGCTGGGTCGCCGGCAGCGATAGCCTCGGAGAACGCTTTGAGCAGCTCCGCCGCGAGGTCCTGTGCCAGGCGCGTGAGCGCAAGCAGGTCCTGGCCGACCTGTCCGAAATGCGTGCCCGCCAGCAGCGCGACCGCGCCGAAACCCCGGTCAAGCGACTCATGACCGACCTGCAGTACATCGCCGAGGCCGGGCTGCTCGATCAAGCGGTTGCGCGCCCGGAATTGGTCGATGTGCGCCGGACCGATCACCAGATCGAACGGCTGGGGCAGTCGGGGTGGCTGACGATGGATCGGGCAAAGGAACTGGCGGCGGCCTGGAATGATGTGGTCCGCGCCCGTCATGTCTGCTGGCTGCAGCGCCACACCGAAGATGTCGATCTGGACCGGGGGCGCCAGACCGTATCCCGCGTCTGGAAGTCGCTTTTTGGCGCCAGCGGTTAGAATCGAGACTTGAACGCGATATGACTTTCAAGGAGTAGCCGCGATGCGATCGGCCGACAGCTGGTTTGACGAGTACGGCGAAAGCCACCAGAACCCCACCAACAAGCTGATTCACTGGATCTGCGTGCCGCTGATCTTCTGGTCGGTCATCGCCTTGATCTGGTCGATCCCCAGTCCGGTTCCCTGGCTGAACTGGGCGGTGCTGATCGCACTGATCGCCCAGGCCTGGTATCTGGCGCTGTCACCGCGTCTGTCCATTGGCGTGGGCCTGTTCATGCTGTCCTCGCTGCTGTTGTGTGCGTTCCTTGAAACCCGCCTGGCCGCGCCGCTGTGGGCGGTGGCCCTGGTGGTTTTCGTCGGCGCCTGGATCGGACAGTTCGTCGGCCACCAGATCGAAGGCAAGAAGCCCTCGTTCTTCAAGGATCTGGCTTTCTTGCTGATCGGCCCGGCATGGCTGATGGGCTTCGTCTACCGTCGTCTTGGCTGGTCCTATTGAACGGCCAGACGGTGCGTTACCGGCGGTCTCGGCGCTGATCGAGCTGCAGCGTCGCCTGGCTGAACGGGTCGTCATCGAAGATGACCTGCCTGCGAAGATCCGCACCGTAGCCGGGGTGGACGCGGCTTTTCCCGATGGCGGCCAAACCACCCGTGCCGCCGTTGTCCTGATGGCCTACCCGGGCCTGGAAACGCTGGATGAAGCCGTTGCCGAGCGGCCAACCCGGCTGCCCTACATTCCCGGCCTGCTGTCGTTTCGCGAACTGCCGGCGATCCTCGCCGCCCTGGAACAGCTTGGTAGTGTTCCCGATCTGGTGCTTTGCGATGGTCAGGGCATTGCCCATCCGCGTCGTTTTGGAGTGGCCTGTCACCTGGGCGTTGAAACCGGCCTGTGCACGATCGGAATCGGCAAGAGTCGGCTGTGCGGCAGCGCGAGCGAGCCGGGAAGTTTGCAGGGCGCCTGCTCATCCCTTACGGATCAGGGAGAAACCATCGGCAGCCTGCTGCGAACCCGCTCCGGCGTGCGCCCGGTGATTGTCTCCAGCGGGCATCGCGTCAGCCTGGAATCAGCCCTGCGTCTGGCGCTGGACTGTACACCTCGCTATCGGCTGCCAGAACCGATTCGCGCCGCCGACCGCCTGGCCGGGACACGCTAGCGAGCCATTCGGCTAATCAGGTAACGCTCAGAGTCACTGTTCTGGCGCGAATCAAGGCGTGTTCCGCAGGGAACGGCCAGCCCTTGCCAAGGAGCGCAACGCCGAGCCGGTCTCAGTCGTCGATGTGATCGGCGTAGCCGTCGGCGTTCATCAGCCCGTCGACTTCATCGGCGTCTTCGAGCCGAACCGAGAACAGCCACCCGTCACCGTAGGGGTCGTTGTTGATGATTTCCGGGGCATCGAGCACTGCCTGGTTGACGGCAACAATCTCTCCGGAGACCGGCGTGTAGATATCCGAGGCCGCCTTGACCGATTCGATCACGGCGCAGGCATCGCCCTGGCCGAAAGTTGCGCCCTCTTCCGGTAATTCAACGAACACAAGGTCGCCCAACTGCTCCTGGGCATGGTCGGTGATGCCTACCTTCACCACACCCTCCTCTTCGTCGCTGACCCACTCGTGGCTTTCTGAGAAGCGAAGATCCTTGGGTATTTCGCTCATGATGTTTCCCCGTCGATAGATGGCCGAGATTCTAGCGCATGGCTTGCGCGCATTGGCTCAGATTTGCACCCGCTTTCGCAGAATGTCGGCGAACATGACCCAGTCACCGAGCAGGCTGTACAGGGGATGCTTGAACGTCGCCGGGCGATTTTTCTCGAACAGGAAATGCCCAAACCAGGCAAAACCGTAGCCGAACAGCGGCATGCCCAGCAACCACCACGGTGAGTGAATCAACGCCAGGCCCAGCGCCAAAAGGACCAGCCAGGAGCCGATGAAATGCATGCGCCTGCATCGCAGGTCGGCATGCTCTGAAAGGTAGTAGGGATAGAACTCGGAGAAGCTGTCAAAGGACTGAGCCACCGTCGTCGCCTCCGGGCCGGTCGGATTGAGTCTGATCAGAAACGATAGCAGAACGGCGCGAGCGGAAAAAGGCCGGCGTTCAGCCGGGCACAGGACCTCGTTTCGAGCGCATTTGGCAGCGCTGAGAACGAAGATTGCGCCAGTGCGCCACGATCAGCAAAACCCCGCCTACCGAGGTCAGTCCAGCCGCCACCGAGTGGTCCATAAGGTGAAACGCTTCCAGCACCGCCGCCAGAGTGATCATGCCCAGACCGGTCAGGCCAGGGGCGAGCACGCGTCGCCGATCGGGTGTCGCGGAAACTGCGCGAAACGCCAACAGGCTCAGCGGGATGATCGCCACCACCAAAGTCAGGTGAAACCACTTCTCGCCCAGCACCCCCATCGACAGCCAGGGGGCCAGAACCAGCAGTGCCGGTACGGCCAGGCAGTGCAGCAGGCACGCCGCCGACAGGCAGATCGCAGCCTGGTCGAAACGCGCTTTTTTTGCATCCTGTCGAGCTGGATCGAGCACAGCCGCCATGTCAGTGATTCCTGGGGTTTTAAGCCCGTAATGATATAACATCTGGAGCGATGCCGCGTTCATGTGAGCGCTACGCCGCGCGACGCTAAACTGTTGCGCATGCCCAATCAATTCGAGCCCATCCAGCCGGCCTGCGTCGACTGGCAGTCCGGCACACCAAGATCGCTTCCTTACCAAGACAGCTACAGCATGCCCGGCCAGAGCGTGGCCGAGAGCCGCCAGGTCTTCATTGAGGCCAACCGCCTGCCCCGGCGCTTCGCCGATTTGCGCGATCATGAGCTGTTGGTCATCGGCGAGACCGGCTTCGGCACCGGGCTCAACGTGCTGCTGGCCGCACGCTGTTTTCTGGACCATGCGCCTGCCCAAGCCCGACTGGACCTGTACTCGACCGAACTGCATCCGCTCAACCCTCCCGACCTGGTCCGCGGCCAGCCCCGGATTCCGGAGCTCAGAGCGCTGTCGGCGAGGCTGGTCAGGGCTTACCCGCCCCCGGTGGCCGGTCATCACCTGATCGAGCTGCATCCGCGCATCCGTCTGGTCCTGATGCTGGGCGATGCCACCGCCTGCTGGCGCGGCTGCCGGGCCGAAGTAGACGCCTGGTTCCTCGATGGTTTCGCGCCGGCGCGAAATCCGGCGATGTGGAGCCAGGTCTTGTTCGAGACCCTGGCCGAGCGCTCCCGGGCTGGAGCCACTTTCGCCACGTTTACCGCCGCCGGCGCGGTGCGACGCGGCCTCGAGAATTCAGGTTTTCTCGTTGAACGGATCTCAGGCTTCGGCGGCAAACGGCATCGGCTGATCGGCCATCGTCCCGGCACGGCGCCGGCGCGACGACTGATACGCGGCCGCGCCGTGGTTGCCGGAGCGGGCCTGGCCGGCTGCACCACCGCCCGGGCGCTGGCCGAGCGCGGCTGGCAGGTGCGGGTATGCGATCCGAGCGGCGCGGCCACCGGCGCCTCGGGCAACCTTGCCGGAATCGTCTACTCGACCGCCAGCGCCCACATGACCGCGCAGAACCGCTTCTACCAGCTTGCCCTGATTCATGCGCTGGCGCGAATGCAGTCGCTTGGCTTTCCCACCGAGGCCGATGATGGCCGCCTCAATGGCGTGATCCAGCTCGCAGCCGACGATCGCATGGCCCGGAAAATCGAGGCCGCGCTGGCGGCCGGCACCTGGCCGCAAGCGCTGCTGGAGCCTCGGGGTCCGCGCGAAGTCCTTCTCCACGGCGCGGGATATCTTCGCCCGGCCCGCTGGTGCCGGCATCTGCTCGATCATCCCGCCATCGAGCTTGCGTCGGAACGCATCCAGGGATTCGGCAGCGAGGATGGCGTGCAAATCCAGACCGACCGCCGCATCAACCTGGCTGCCGATGTCCTGGTCCTGGCCATGGCCGATGCGGTGCGTCACTTTGCCGATCTGGACTGGTTGCCGTTGAAAATCATCCGCGGCCAGGTCAGCTACGTGCCGGCAACTCCCGCCAGCCGGCAGTGGGATCAAGCCATCTGCCATGCCGGCTACCTGACCCCGGCGCTGGACGGTCTGCACTGCGTCGGCGCCACCTTCGACCTGAACCAGACCGATACCGAAACGCGCGCGGCCGACGACCGGACCAACCTTGAGCAGCTGCGCGAGCACCTGCCCGGGCACTGGCAGGCGCTGGGCGGCGCCTCGATCCAGGTCGCCGGCCAGCGCGCCGCCGTGCGCTGCCAGACGCCGGATTTCCTGCCCCTGGCCGGGCCGCTGCCCGACCCCGGACACCACCCGCACCGGATCATCCCCGGCGTCTACCTGAACCTGGCCCATGGCTCGCGCGGCCTGACGCATACGCCGCTGTGCGCTGACCTGATCGCCGATCAGGCCAGCGGCCTGAGCCCGTTCCCCGACACCGAGCTGATCGACGCCCTGGCACCGGAGCGCTTTATCCTGCGCAAGCGCCGGCGCGATCGAGAATGGACTCCATCATCATGAGCGTCTCTAAGCCCTCGGCCACTGACGAGCCAGCAAATCTCCCTGCAAAGAAACCGACCGTTTTGCACACGCTGGCCAAATTTGATAAAACTTCAAGGCTGGCTGACTGGGAGACGACCGATGCGAAGGCATGCTTGTTTTGCGCTGACTGTATTTTTGTTGATGGGCGCCACGCTTGCGGTGGCGGACACGACCGATACCCTCACCAACGAAGGCGCGCTTTCCAATCCTACCCAGGCGCGCATGGCGCAGGTGGCAAACGCACTCATGGCGTCGCCTGAACCACAGCGGCAGGCTGCTGGTCTTCTCTTGGCAGAAACGTTTTTCCTCTGGGAGGTCGAGCACCAGCCGCGGATGAACGAAAGCGATTTCATGGATCGGCTAGAGGCTTTGATCGAACAGGCTGACACCGGCCTGGCAAGGGCGTTTCTGGCTCAGCTGTGCGCCTTTAGAGATTTACAGCGGTACTGTCGCCAACAGGGCCTGGACAAGGCCATCGTCGAATTCGACGGCGCGGAATTGTTTGCCCGACTGCACCTGACCGAAAATGACGAGACGCATAGGCGGCGCGAGGTGGTCGTGGCCGCTGAACATCTGGAAGAGCGCTTCATGGACTATGCGCTCATTCTGTTCGAAGCCATCCAGGCTGAAGTCGGGCTGGAAATGGAGGAGAGCCACGCCATCATGCACGCCATGACTACGGGACCCAGATTGTCCCAGATTAGCGGTCTTTGTCGACAACCGGCAGTCGACGACCCCGAACTTGACCAGGCCTGCCTGGGGATACTGGAACGCATGATCGACGGCACCCGCAGCAGCATTCTCACCATGCTCGGCTCGTCGCTGATGGCACGCCGAGCCGAAGCACAAGGCGACGCCGGGGCGCTGGATCGACACGAAAAATGGCGTGCTGACTACTACGATTGGCTGACCTGTATAAGCACGGTCAACGAAGAGGTCTGGGAGGCCGCGGACGCCGACTTGATACTCAGCTTCGTTGACCGCTGGCGGCGCTCCGGCGAGGCCAGCGCACACGCCTTCCTGGCCACCCAGGCCGGCGTGGACTGCGGACTGCCACCACCACCCCCCGCGCGCGCCGTCGCGCGCCGCTAGACAGCGGCCAGGGCGAGCGCGTGAGATCTGCCGACTCTGTTAGTCGGCACCGTCCGATTTGCCCAGCACACCCGATCCTTGCAGGCGTCAGCGCTATACTGGTAAAACGCTCACCAGTCAGGAGAGTCCCATGACCGAATCATCCAAACGCCAGCAATTTATCGACAGGCTCAAAGCGGGCCTGGACGACCTCAACAGCGAGATGGACAAGCTGGAGAAAAAGGCCGAGGAAGCCAGCGGCAAGGCCGAGGAGCGCTACAAGGAGCAGCTGGCCGAGATGCGCGAGAAGCGCGAGGAGATGAAGAACAAGATCAGCGAGCTGCGTGCGGCCAGCGAGGCCCAGTTCGACAAGCTCAAACTCGAGGCCGAGCATGCCTGGAAGGCCTTCCAGAACTCGGTGGAATACTTCCGCTCTCATTTCAGATAGGCTTTCGAGAGACAAGAGCGATGCCGTTTCCGCTGACCCGTCCGCGCCGAGTGCGGGCGCACAATTTCTCACGCCGGCTGGTCCGCGAAACCACGCTGACCCCGGCCGATCTGATCTACCCCGTTTTCGTCCTCGAGGATGATCGGGCGCGCCAGCCGGTGGCCTCCATGCCGGGCGTGGAACGGGTCGGCCGAGACGGCTTGTTCGCCATCGCCGAGCGCTGCCTGGGGCTCGGCGTCCCGGCGATTGCCCTGTTCCCGGTGGTGCCGGCCGAGCGCAAATCCGATGGCGCCGAGGAAGCCTGGCGTGAGGATGGTCTGGTCCAGCGCACCGTGCGGGCCTTGAAAGCGCGCTTCCCCGAGCTCGGCGTGATCACCGACGTGGCCCTGGATCCCTACACCTCGCACGGCCTGGACGGGCTGATCGACGAGACCGGCTACGTGCTCAACGATGAGACCGTCGAGGTGCTGGTGCGCCAGGCCCTCAGCCATGCCGAGGCCGGGGCCGACGTGGTCGCGCCATCCGACATGATGGACGGGCGCATCGGCGCCATTCGCGGCGCGCTGGAGGCCAAGGATCACCGCAATACCCTGATTCTGAGCTACGCGGCCAAGTACGCCTCGAGCTTCTACGGCCCGTTCCGCGATGCCGTCGGCTCGGCGGCCAACCTGGGCAAATCCGGCAAGGAATCGTTCCAGATGGACCCGGCCAACAGCGATGAGGCCCTGCACGAGGTCGCGCTGGACCTGGACGAAGGCGCCGACATGGTGATGGTCAAACCGGCCCTGCCCTACCTGGACATCATCCGCAGAATCAGCGATGAGTTCGGCGCCCCGACCCTGGCCTACCATGTTTCCGGCGAGTACGCCATGCTCAAGGCTGCAGCCGCCCAGGGCTGGCTGGACGGCGACAAGGTCATGCTCGAATCCTTGCTCTCCATCCGCCGTGCCGGTGCCTGCGCCATCCTGACCTACGCCGCCCTGGACGTGGCCGAGCAGCTCCAGGGCCGCAACGCTTGAGCCAGACCCTGAAGCTGGCCCTGTTCGGCGATCCGGTCGAACACTCGCTCTCACCCGAGATTCATCGCCGCTTCGGTCAGCAGACCGGCATTGCCCTGGACTACCGGACCGTGCGCTGCACCAGCCAGGAGTTCGGCCCGCGCTTTGCCGCCTTCATCGTCTCCGGCGGCCGCGGCGCCAACCTGACCGTCCCGCTCAAGCACGCCGGGCTGGGCGTTTGCCAGCAGGTGGCCGCCGGCGCGCGCACGGCCAGGGCCGTCAATACCCTGGTCCGTTGCGAAGATGGCTGGCACGGCCACAACACCGATGGCGAAGGTCTGATGCTGGACCTCCAGCGGCTCGGTCTCGATCCGGCCGGCAAGCGGGTGTTGTTGATCGGTGCCGGTGGGGCTGCCGCCGGTGTCCTTGGGCCGCTACTGGATCGTCAACCAACCCTGACCGTTGTTCTCAACCGGACCGGCGAGCGGGCCGAGGCCCTGGCTCAGAAATTCGCCCACCGCGGGGTTGTCATCGGCGGCGGCTTTGATCAGGCCGGTGATCTGAGCGGCTTTGATTTACTCATCCAGGCCACCAGCAGCGGCCATGGCCAGGCGCTGCCGCCGCTTGAACAGCGCTGGCTGGGCGGGCAGGCCGTGGCCTACGATCTCAACTACGGCTCGGCCCATCGACCATTCAGTGACTGGTGTTCCAGCCGGTCGCTACCTTGCCACGACGGGCTGGGCATGCTGGTCGGCCAGGCCGCGCTGGCCTTCGAGATCTGGACCGGACAGCGCCCGGCGATGAGCCAAGTTCTGGAAGCGTTGCGGAGCGAACCGGCCACGCCCTGAACATGTCGGGGGCCGTTGACCCAACGGCGCTCAGCTGACCACGGTCACCGGCGTTCGAGTGTGTCGCAGGACCTTGTCGGACACGCTACCCAGCAGCAGTGAACCGATTCGGGTCTGGCCGCGCCGGCCCATGACCAGCAGCACGTCGGTAGCGTCATCGAGATAGTCCAGGATGGCCTCGGCCACGTCCCCGGTCAGCGCCACTTCTTCAGGCGGTCGCGGCCGATCACTGATGGCATCGAGCACGGTGTCGAAAGCCTTGCGCGCCGAGCGATCGCGGACTTCCTCGATTTCTTCAGCCGTCATGCCCAACGCTCCGGCGATATCGTCGGACAGCAGCGCGAAGACATACAACAACACCAGCTCGGCACCCATGCTGTCGGCCATCCGTGCCGCAACTCTGGCGGCCTGCAGGCCGTTATCCGACCCATCGACGGCCACGATCACCTTGCGAAATCCACTCACCGTCTTCTCCATTGCTTGCGCCTGATTTTTCATCATGCCATACGGCGCCGACTTTGCCCCTCGACGGACACCACCGATCGGGTGTCGCCGTCATCCACCAGGGCGGTCAAACGTCCACCCCAGACACAGCCTGAATCCAGGCAGGCCACGCGCTCGGTAATCATGAGGCCCAACATCGCCCAATGGCCGAAGATCAGCAACCGGCCGCGCCAGTCCGGGTGGAGATGCTCAAACCACGGTCGACATCCCTTGGGCACCAGACGAGGGTCGCTTTTGGCTTCCAGGTCAAGGCGCCCACTGGCATCACAAAACCTCATCCGGGTCAGGACATTGGTGCTGGCTCTCAGACGCTTGTAATGGGGTTGGCCCGGTCGCCAGCGGCGCGGACGGTCGCCATACATATGGCGGAAGAACTGGTCTGGCTCGGTGACCAGCGCGTGTTCCAGCTCGGCCGCCTGAACCGCAGTCTGACGGGGTCCCCAGCGTGGATCGGTGCCCGCATGGACCAGCGCCAGCCCCTTTTTAGCGCTGGTCCAGAACAGCGGCTGGCCGCGCAGCCAGGCGAGCAGATCCGGCCCGTCGGGCGCGTTCAGAATTTCTTCGAACTCTGCGTTTCGCCGCAGTCGAGCCGGTGCATGGCCGTGGGCATAGGCCAGCAGATGCAGGTCGTGATTACCGAGAACGGTCATCGCGGCGTCGCCGCAGGATCGAACCAGACGCAGGGTCTCCAGGGACTGACCGCCGCGGTTGACCAGGTCCCCGGCAAATCTGAGGCGGTCTTTCGAAGGATCAAAGTCGAGTCGGTCCAGCAGGCGAGCCAGTGCGTCGCGACAACCCTGAACGTCGCCGATGAATATCTGGCGTTTCATGTCTGACTATTTTACCGCCCGGACACTAGAGGCGATGCTGATGACCACGTCGGCCTGACCCGGCAGCTGCTCGATCATCCGGTCGGCAACCCGCTGGCTGACCTTCTCGGCCTGTCCCACGCTTAGATCAGCATCGACATGAATGCGGACATCGACAAAGATGCGCCCGCCCATCCGCCGCGAGCGCAGCCGATCATGAGAGCGCACGTCATCGACCGCGTCGATGGTCGTGGACAAGGCCTTGAGCTCTCGGTTGGAAAGACCGGTATCCACCAGCTCCGTGGCCGCCGATCCAAGCAGGTTCCAACCTACCCACCCCAGCATGACCCCGACAATGGCGGCGGCTACGCTGTCGAGCCAGCGCATGCCCATCATCGCGCCGGCCACGCCGACAATGACCACCACAGAAGACAGCGCATCGCTGCGGTGATGCCAGGCGTTGGCCAGGAGCAACGCTGACTCGGTTCTTCGGGCCACCCGCGCGGTGTAGCGATACAGGCCTTCCTTGACCAGAACCGAAAGCAGCGCCAGCCCCAGAGCCAGCCAGCCCGGCGACAGCTGACGTGCAGGCTCGAGCAATCGACTCACCGAGTCAAAAAGGAACGCCGCCCCGATCACGATCAGGATCAGGCCCACGCCCAGGGTGGCCAGGGTCTCGATACGCTCATGCCCATAGGGATGATTGTGGTCGGCCTCGCGCGAACCGAAGCGCGCTGCCAGCAGCACCAGCACGTCACTGGCGAGATCGGACAGGGAATGCACGCCATCGGCGATCAGGGCCTGGGACTGGCCCACGATGCCGCCGGCCACCTTGCCTGCCGACAGCGCGAGATTCACCACCGCACCGACCAGGGTGACGCGCCGCTTTTCCGGCCAGTGTTTACCCTCGGTCACGACTCAGCCAGCGCGCCAGCGCGAATCAGGCTGACAAAGTGCAAGCCGTAAGGATTGCGCTCATCGGCGGGACGGGCGCTCAGCGAATCGACCTGCCACTGCGACCAGCACAGCTGCGGAAACCAGGTATCACCCTCGATCTCGGCATCGATCAGGGTCAGCTCCAGTCGCCGAGCCAGCGGCAGGGCCTCGGCATAGATCTGACCGCCGCCGATCACCATGACCGAGGGACTGCTTGCGACCTTGGCCAGCGCCGCGCCGAGGCTGTCTGCGAGCAGCACCTCTTCCGGCACCTTTGGCTTGGAGCGACTGATCACCAGGTTGGTTCGACCCGGCAGCGGCCGACCGATAGACTCGAAGGTCCGGCGGCCCATGACCACCGGATGACCCAGCGTAACCTTCTTGAAGTGGCGCAGATCGGCCGGCAGATGCCAGGGCATGCCACCGTCGCGCCCGATCACACCCCCTCGGGCCAGCGCCGCGACCAGGGTCAGATCGGCCGGCGCCTGATGACCGCTCCGGCCGGTCATCAGACCGCCACGGGTGCACGAATGGCCGGGTGAGGATCATAACCGCGCAGATCAAAATCCTCGTAGACGAATTCCTCCAGCCGCTGTCGATCGGGATTGAGCACCATCCGGGGCGCGGCGCGCGGCGATCGCTGCAGTTGCTCATCAACCTGGTCCAGATGGTTGAGGTAGATGTGTGCATCCCCGAACGTGTGGATGTAGTGACCCGGCGCCAGGCCAGTGATTCGGGCAACCATCAGCGTCAGCAGCGCATACGATGCGATGTTGAAGGGTATGCCCAGAAACAGGTCCGCCGAGCGCTGGTAGAGCTGACAGCTGAGCCGGCCTTCAGCAACGTGGAACTGGAACAGGCAGTGGCACGGCGCCAAAGCCATGCGCCCGGCCCGCACGTTGTCCTGAGGGGACACCGTCTCATCTGGCAAATCGGCCGGATTCCAGGCCGAAACCACATGCCTGCGCGAGTCGGGCCGCTGCCGAATTTGTTCCACCACCTGGGTGAGCTGATCGATGACCCGACCGTCGGGCGTTGGCCATGACCGCCACTGCACGCCGTACATCGGCCCGAGGCTGCCGTGCTCGTCGGCCCATTCATCCCAGATCGTCACCCCGTTGGCGCGCAGATAATCGAGTCGGGTATCGCCGCGGATGAACCACAGCAGTTCGTGAATGATCGAGCGGACGTGAACCTTCTTGGTCGTAACCAGCGGAAAGCCTTCGGCCAGATCGAAACGCAGCTGGTGACCAAAAGAGCTGAGCGTGCCCACACCGGTTCGATCGGCCTTGCGAACGCCATGACGGCGCACGTGAGCCAGCAACTCCAGATACCCCTTCATGCCGACCGCCTCCGGGTGTAGGCCCAGGCCATCAGACCGGCGCCGACCAGGATCATCGGCAGCGACAGCAGCTGTCCCATGGTCAGCCAGTCCAGGGCCACAAAGCCCAGGTGGGCATCCGGCTCACGGAAGAACTCGGCGACAAATCGCAGCACACCATAACCGGCCACGAACAGCCCGCCGACCGCGCCAACCGGGCGCGACCGGGCAGAGAACCACCACAGCAGGGCGAACAACAACAAACCCTCGAGCGCGGCTTGGTAAAGCTGCGAGGGATGACGGGCATACTCGTCGAGGGCACCGGTCAGATACTGCTGGTACAGCGCTTGGGACCAACGCCCGCCGCGCTCGATGGAATCCGGAAAAATCACCGCCCATGACACGTCCGTGGTTCGTCCCCAAAGCTCGCCGCCAATGAAATTACCCAGCCGACCAGCGGCAAGCCCGAGGGGAACCAGCGGCGCAATGAAATCACCCAGGCGCAGGAACCCGCAGCCCAGGTGACGCCCATAGAGCCAGATCACGATCAGAACGCCGATCAGGCCACCGTGGAAGCTCATGCCACCATCACGTAGCCGGAACAGCATCAGCGGATCGGCCATAAGATCGGTCAGCCCATAGAACAGGACATAGCCTATGCGCCCGCCCGCGACCACACCGACCACGCCCCAGAACAAAAGATCGGCGACCTGCTCAGGGTTGAGCGGGGCCTGATCCTGGCGGGCCCGAACCCGGCCCAGAAGCCAAAACAGGCCGAAGGCCACAAGGTACATCAGGCTGTACCAGTAAATCCCGAAGCCGCCGATGGAAAAAGCGATGGGATCGATCTGATGGTAGTAGTAGCTGCTGTCCATGGGTTCTGTTAGAAACTCTCCAGCACGCGGGCCACCAGGCCCTTGAGATAGCGGGTGACCGGGATCGCCGGCAGGATCGGATGGTCCGGACCCTGCTCAAGCCTCATCAGCAGCTGCAAATCACGGTCGACATGACGCGCCGCCTGCTGAATGCTGTCAACGAATCGGTCTTCGAATACGTGCGCCGAACATGAGCAGCTCACCAACAGCCCGCCAGGGCGAATCAGGCGCAGCGCCTTTTCGTTGATTCGGCGATAGGCCTTTAGCGCTCCGTTAACGTCGCGAGCGCGCGGCGCGAATGCCGGCGGATCAACGATAACGGCATCGAACCGCGCCTTTGCGGCCAGCTGCTGATCCAGCCAGTATTCGACATCCTGTTGCGTGGCGGTGACTCGATCATCAAGTCGGTTGAGCAAGGCATTTCGACCGACCGCCTCAATCGCCGGCTGCGAGGAATCGACGCACTCGACCCGGCTTGCACCGTGGGCAGCCGCGCCCAGGCCCCAGGCGCCGTGGTAGGCGTATAGATCGGCCACCTGCTCGCAGCCGCCCAGCAAGGGCCAGACCCGCTGCCGATTGGCCTGCTGGTCAAAGTACCAGCCGGTCTTTTGCGATGTGGCCAGATCAATCTCGAAGCGCAGATCGCCCTCGACCACCTCCAGTTTTTCCGGCAAGCGACCCGGTCCCGGCTCGATCACGCGCTCCAGCCCTTCGAGCTCGCGCACGGCCGCATCATTGCGCCATAGCATGCCCTCTGGCTGAAGCAGCTTATCCAGCGCCTGCTCGATTTCCGGGCGCAAGCGCTCCATCCCGGCGGTGTTGGCCTGGGCAACCAGAAAACCTCCGAAGCGGTCCACGACCAGCCCCGGCAGACCGTCGCTTTCGCCAAATACCAGGCGGTAAAATGGCTGCCGAAAGACGCGTTCACGCATTTTCAGCGCCACCCGCAGGCGCCTAAGCAGCCATTCGACCGAGGGCGCCACGTTCGGGCGCCGGCTGATCAGGCGCGCGCAGATCAGGGAATGCGGGTTGACCAGGGCCGTGCCGACCGGACGACCGGCCGCATCGACGATGTTGGCGACCTGGCCGGCGACCAGCGCGGTCAGCGGCGTAGCGGCAACATCGACCTCGTTGCTGAACACCCACAGGTGCCCGGCGCGAAGGCGACGGTCCTCACTTTTTTTCAGAACGATCGAATCGGATTTCGACATGGAAGAGGACAGCGCGGCGTTCGCATCGGTTCGGCGCGAAAGTGTAACCGATCAAGTTATCCTGCCCGTCTGAACAAGACCCTCCCAGGCAACCACATGGATCTGCGTAATCAGCTCGATCGTGCCTTGAGCCCCTACCTTCTCCAGCACGCCGACAATCCGGTGCACTGGCAGGAGTGGGATCGCGCCAGCCTTGAAGCGGCCCGCCACAGCCAGCGCCCCATTCTGCTGTCGATCGGCTACAGCGCCTGCCACTGGTGCCACGTCATGGCCGAAGAAAGCTTCGCCGACGAGCATGTCGCCGCGCTCATGAACGCGTATTTCATCAACATCAAGGTCGACCGTGAGGAGCGTCCCGATCTCGATCGTATCTACCAGCTCGCCCACCAATTACTCAGCGGGCGCGGCGGCGGCTGGCCGCTGACGGTGTTTCTCGACCCCGACAGCCAGGCGCCAATCTTTGCCGGGACCTATTTCCCACCCCAGGCACGTCACGGCTTGATCGGATTTGCGGACCTGCTCGAACGCATCCACGAAATCTGGAACACTCGCCGCGATGAACTGCGCGCCCAGCAGCTGCAGATCCAGCAAGCACTGCAGGCCATTGCCAGTCCCAACCCGAGTCATTCCGGACCTGCCGATGCAGCCGAGACCCTGCTCGGCCAGCTCGCCGCCCGTTTCGACGCGGAACATGGCGGCTTTGGCAACGCTCCGAAGTTTCCCCAGGCGCCTGTGCTGATGGCGCTGGAATCGCTGCTTGGCCACGACGAGCAAGCCGAGCGGATGCTGGCCGATACCCTGGGGGCCATCGCCCGCTACGGCCTGCGTGACCAGCTCGGCGGCGGCTTCTTCCGCTATGCCACCGATGCGGCCTGGGAGATCCCCCACTTCGAGAAAATGTTGTCGGACAATGCCCTGCTGCTGGGCCTGTTCGCCCGCGCAGCCAGGCGCTGGGATCATGCCGAGTTCCACTCGGTCACGCTGCAGACGGTGGGCTGGCTGCTTGAAGAGATGCGCCTCGACAATGGCGGTTTCGGGGCCAGCCTCGATGCCGACAATGCCCAGGGCGAGGGCGCGTTCTATGTCTGGACCCCGCAACAAGCGCAGGCGCTTTTGCCGCGCGAGCAGGCCGATCTGTTCTGCGCCCGCTTCGGACTCGACGGGCCGCCCAATTTCGAGGACCGCGCCTGGCATCTGGTCATCAGCAAGGATCTTGACGAGTTGACCGGCGAGGGGCGCGACCGGGCCACGGTAGCGAGCTTGCTGGGCGAGGCCGGCGCTGCGCTGATCACGACGCGCAACCAACGGCCGGCGCCGGCCATGGATGACAAGCTGATCGGCAGCTGGAACGGCCTGACCATCGCCGCCCTGGCCGAAGCCGGTCGCCTTTTCGGCCGTGAGGACTGGCGCGAGCAGGCCGCGACTGCCCTGAACGCCGTGGCGGTCAGCCTGTTCGGCCATGAGCCGCCACGTTCGGTCTGGCGAAAAGGCCGCAGCGCGCAGAATGCCAACCTCGACGACCACGCCGCTATCCTCCTGGCCTGTCTAGAGCTGCTGCAGTGGCGTTTCGAGCCCCGCTGGTTCAACCTGGCGCGACGCATCGGCCGCAGGATCCAAGGTCAGTTCGCCGACGCCAAGACGGGCGCCTTGTACTTCACCCCGGCCGACCATGAACCCTTGCTGACCCGACCCCTGGCAAGCAGCGACGATGCGACGCCGGCCGGTGCCGGCCTGGCCGTCCGCGGCCTGCTTCGGCTGGCCCAGCTGACCGGCGAAACCGCTCTGCTGGAGACAGCCGAACGAGCCCTGCAGGCCACCGGCGGCGACAGCCAGCGCGCACCCCTCGCCCATGCCACGCTCATCAGCGCCGCGCTGGAAGCCGCCAATCCTCCGACACAAATCCTTCTTGGCGGACCAAGCGGGCACTTGACCGAACTTCGGCGCGAAGCGGCTCGCCATCCGACGGTTGCCTGTTACCGGATTCCCTGCCTGGATTCGGCTGATCATCCGCCGGCGCGATTGGCCGCCCTGGGCGAGGCCACCGGGCCAGTAGCCGTTGTGTGCCAAGGCCACCAATGCCTGGCGCCGCAGTCAGACGCAGCGGGGCTGGCCGCCACGCTAAGCAATGCACCGGGACCCGGCAATTCCGGAATCAGCCGCGCCCCAGAGGTTTGACGCCCGCATGGTGCGAATCCATCTGGGTCCACTGAGGCGAGCCCGAGTGCGGCGACAGCCGGAGGATCAGTGGAGGACGTCACACGGGGCGGCGGCGGGGCCAGCCGCGTCCAGCGCCTTTTGCCCGTAGAATGCGGCCATGAATCTGGCCTTGCCAAATCCCCATGCTCTGGCTGTCCTGCTGCTGGTCGTGCTGGCGCTGGTTCTGTTCTCGCGCGACCGGATTCCACTGGAAACCAGCTCGCTGGTGGTACTGGCACTGCTCGCCGTGGGCTTTGAATTATTCCCCTACACCGGCCCTGAAGGGCGCGAACTGAACTCGGTCGACTTTTTTCAGGGTTTTGGGCACCAGGCGCTGATCGCGGTGTCGGCGCTGATGATCCTGGGCCATGGACTGATCCGCTCTGGCGCACTTGAGCCGATCGGGCGTTTGCTGGCCGCGGCCTGGCGGCGATCGCCGAGCCTGTCGATGCTGCTGACCCTGGTCATCTGCGCGACCTTGAGCGCGTTCATCAACAACACGCCCATCGTGGTCATGCTGCTGCCCATCCTGATCGGCGTGGCTCTGCGAACCGGCACCCCGCCGTCAAGCATGCTGCTGCCAGTTGGTTTGATCAGCATCATCGGCGGGATGGCAACAACCATCGGCACCTCGACCAACCTGCTGGTGGTCGGCGTGGCTTTCGACATGGGCGTCGCCCAGTTCCAGATGTTCGATTTCATCGTCCCGGCGCTGATCGCCAGCGTGGTGGCCCTGCTCTATCTGTGGCTGCTCGCCCCACGTCTGCTGCCCGAGCGGCAGGTACCGATGCAATCGTCGGTACAGCGGCTGTTTACCGCCCAGATCCGGCTCAGCAAGGACTCAGCAGCCACCGGCAAGGCCCTGTCGGACGCCATTGATGCCTGCGACGGCAGTCTCAAGGTCGAGAAGATCCAGCGCGGGCCCGGCGTCTTTGTCACACCGCTGCCGGACGTCAAGCTCAAGGCCGGAGACCGCATCACCACCACCAACACCCGCGACAACCTGCGCGAGTTCGCCCATTTGCTCGGCGGCAAGCTTTACTCGGGTGACGTCGAGGTCGATGACAGCCATCCCCTGGAGGCACTCAACCAGCAGATCGCCGAAGTGGCGATTACACCGACCTCGCGCCTGCTTGGGGTGCGCATTGGCCAGGCTCGGCTGCTGTCGCGCTTTGGCCTGCGCCTGCTGGCCCTGCACCGGGTCTCCAGCGGCCCGGAAAACAGCCGCGCGACCGGACTGGACAACATCGTGCTGCGCTCCGGCGACGTGCTGCTGGTTCAGTCCACGCCCGGCAAGCTGGACGTGCTCAAGGAGGGCAGCGACTTTCTGGTGCTTGACGGCAGCGTCAACCTGCCCAAGACCACCAAGGCACCGATTTCACTGGCCATCATGGCGAGCGTCATTCTGATCGCCGCATTTGGCATCCTGCCGATCGCCATCAGCGCGGTGTTCGGCGTGCTGGCGCTGCTGATCACCCGCTGCCTGACGTGGAAGGAGGCGATGAGCGCGCTGTCGATCCAGGTCGTGATGATCATCGTCGCCTCGCTGGCGCTGGGCATGGCGCTGATGCGCACTGGTGGCGCCGACTGGCTGGCCCAGGTCTTTCTGGCGGTCAGCTTCGGGGTGCCGGGGTTCGTTGTTCTCGGCGGTTTGATGCTGGCCATGGCGGCGCTGACCAACGTGGTTTCAAACAATGCCGCGGCCGTGATCGGTACCCCGATAGCGATTTCCCTGGCCCAGCAGCTGATGCTGCCGGCCGAGCCCTTCGTGCTGGCCGTTCTGTTCGGCGCCAACCTGAGCTTCGCCACACCCATGGCCTATCAGACGAATCTGCTGGTCATGAACGCCGGCGGCTACAAGTTCAATGATTTCGTCCGCGTCGGACTGCCGCTGCTGGTCTTGCTGTGGCTGGTACTGACCGCGACCTTGACGTATGCATACCGGATTTAGGGTTCAGGGTTCCGGCTTCAGGGTTCAGTCGCGCTCGGCGTTCATGCTGGTTCTGGCCACTCTGTTCATGATGCTTGCTCTGGGCGCGGCGCCGGGCTTTGCGCGAACTCAGCCGCCACGCGTCATCGCATTGGCACCCCACTTGGCCGAGCTGGCCTTTGCGGCCGGCGCCGGAGATACCCTGGTAGGCACCGTGGCCTGGAGCGACTACCCGGACGAAGCCGCCGCGCTGCCCGTGATCGGCGATGCGTTTCGTCTCGACCTTGAGCGCATTGTCGGACTGGACCCGGACCTTGCCCTGGCCTGGCAAGGTGGCACGCCTGCCGCGGCCGCCAAGCGCTTGGAAACGCTGGGCATCGAGGTTATGTGGATCCGGATTCGCGGGCTCACCGATATCGGCACAGCCTTGACCGCGCTCGGCCAACGCCTGGGCCATTCTGAGCAGGGAAGGGCCGCAGCCGAAGCTTACAGGTCGGCGCTCGCAGCCCGACCACCGGCGCCGGAGACGCATCTGCAAGCGTTTTATCAGGTCTCCGAACGACCACTTTATACCCTCGGCGGCCGGCATATCCTGGGCGAGGTGCTAAGCCGCTGTGGAGCGCGCAACATTTTTGCCGACCTGGATGTTGAAGCCGCTGCCGTCGACTACGAGGCGGTGCTGGCCCGCAAGCCGCAGGTGATCATCGCCGGCAACGAACCGGACGGTGATGACCCTCTGGCCCGCTGGCGCCATGACCGCGGTCTGCTGCCCGATGAGCTGACGTTGATCGCGCTTGATCCAGATACGTTGATCCGACCGACCCCGCGCATCATCGAGGGCATCGATCTCCTGTGCGCCCGCCTCCCTTAAGCCCTTGTCCGGTTCAGGAGGCCTCTTCTTCCTGGTAGATGCGGCTCTGCTTGTAGCCTTGGTAAAAGTAGCGCACCAGCACGGTGCCGGCTGCCGCCACCGGCAAAGCCAGCAGCACGCCGATAAAGCCGAAAAGCTGCCCCCCCGCAAGGACGGTGAAGATCACCAGAACCGGGTGCAAGCCGATCCGGTCACCAACCAGCCGGGGCGTGAGCACGAAACTCTCCACCAGCTGACCGACAATGAAGACCACAGCGATCGACAGCAGGAACCAAAAATCGAAGTTCTGGATGACCGCCGTCACACCCGCCAGCAACACGCCCGTGATGGCGCCCAGGTAGGGAACGAAACTGACCAGTCCAGCGATCATTCCGATCGCGATACCGTTATTCAGGCCCACCAGCCATAACCCGATGGCATAGATCAGCCCAAGGCTGAACATGACCAGCAGCTGGCCACGCAGAAAACCGCCCAGCGCCTCATCGCACTGGGTCGCCAGCCGAACCGCAACCGGCTCGATGTTGCGCGGCAACATGTCGCGGATGACCTCGATCAGACGATGCCAGTCACGCATGAGGTAAAACGAGACCAGGGGGATGAGGATAATGCCGGTCACCCAGACCATGAATCGGCTGCCCGACTCGGTCAGATAACCCCAGGTCGCCTTGGCCGCGTTCGCGATGTTGGAAAAGTTCTCTTCCAGCAGTTGACGCAGGCGGGCCGCGTCAAAGGTTTCAGGATCGAGCTCCAGCCCCAGCTGCTCCTCTAGAACCGGCTGGAAACGGCTCTGCAGCTGCTCGAAATAGCCCGGTAGGCGATTGAACAGCTCGGTGGTCTCGCGGATCAGAAGCGGAAGAACAAGAACCAGGGCTACGGTCAACAGCAGCGCGACAACCACGAACACCAGCGAAACCGCCAGATCGCGCCGCATCCGCATCCGCTCCAGGCCCGACACGATCGGGTCGGCGATGTAGGCCAAAAGAGCGCTGACCAGAAACGGGGTCAGCACCGGGGCTAGCAACCAGACCAGCCAGCCGGTCAGCAGCACGGTCCCGAGAATCCACAGAACCTGCTCGCGCGAGAGTTGCGGCAGCCGCCCGTCTTCCAGCTCAGTCATCTTTTTCCCGACCCGCGGTCATCATGGCTGCATGATAAGACCTTTCCCACACTTGGCAACAGAGCCGTTGCCGGCGCGGTATCCTTGACCCCGCATTCAAATGACAGCGGATACGACACCAAACATGATCGTCAGAGACGTCAAGAACATCATTGGTAGCGAGCGCGAAGTCCACGGCGAGGGCTGGGTCAGCCGGCGCCTGCTCCTGAAAAACGACCGCATGGGCTTTAGCTTTCACGAGACCATTATCCCGGCCGGGACGGTACTCCACATGTGGTACAAAAACCATCTTGAAGCGGTCTACTGCGTGGCCGGCAATGGCAGCATCGAGGATCTGGCCACCGGCGAAATACACCCGATCCATGATGGAGTGATCTATGCCCTTGACCAGCACGACCGCCACATCTTGCGTGGCGGGACCGAGGATATGCGCCTGATCTGCGCGTTCAATCCGCCGGTCACGGGGCGCGAGACCCACGACGCCGACGGCGCCTACGAACTGGTCGACGACGACTGACTGTTCAGCCAGTCGGTGACCTCGTCGACCGGCATCGGGCGAGCGAAAGCATAGCCCTGGACCAGTCCGCAGCCCAGCTCCCGCAGCGCATCGACATGAGCTTGCGTTTCCACGCCTTCAGCCACTACGCGCAGGCTGAAGGCGGCCGCCAGGCTGATCACGCTCTGGACAATACTGCGATCGTTGATGTCGTCGAGCATGTCGCGCACAAAGCTCTGATCAATCTTGACCTCGTCGACCGGCAGGGTGCGCAGATGACTGAGCGAGGAATAGCCGGTCCCGAAATCATCCAGCGAGACCTGTACACCCAGGTTCCGGACTTCGGTCAGCACAGTGACCGCGCGTTCAAGATCGCTGACTGCCGCACTTTCGACGATTTCAAGGGCGAGACGCTCAGGCGGGCAGTCCGCATGCTCGGCGAGCAGACCGGCCAAGGTGTCCACAAAACCGGCGCTCAGCAGGTGCGGACCTGAAATGTTGACGCTGATGGTCACCTCCACACCGGCCGACGACCAGGTAACGATCTGGCCTAGGGCCTGCCGAATCATGGTCTCACCGAATCGCCGCTCCAGATCGCTGCGATCCAGGTCGGGCAGAAAGCACATCGGCGTGAACAGCTCGCCGTCCGGGCGATGCCAACGCACGAGGCCTTCGAATCCGACCACCCGGTCGGTGGCCAGATCGATCTTGGGCTGGTAGTAGAGTCGGAACTGGTCCTGGTCCAGTCCATGCTCGATTTCCAAAAGACGTGTCCGGCGTCGCCGCACGTTGGCCTCCAGCTCGATATCGAAAAGGCTGTAACGATTGCGGCCCTGGGCCTTGGCCCGGTACATGGCCTGGTCGGCATGACGCAGCAAAGCGTCCGGGTCTCCTGAGTCCTTCGGGAACAGGGTCACGCCCACGCTGCCGTGAACCTGCAGCTGCAGCCGATCCACTTCGATCGGCCGAGCCACGCCGTCAAGCAGGAAACCCAGCCGACGATCCAGCTCGGGACCGTCGCCGATACCATCCAGCACGATTACGAACTCGTCACCACCCAGCCGCGCGACCAGGTCGCTGCCGCGCACCAATCGGCGAAGGCGTCGCGCGATCACCATCAGCACCTGGTCACCGACATCGTGCCCGTGACGGTCATTGATCGGTTTGAACTCGTCCAGGTCCAGGTAGCACAAGGCGAACGTTCCCTGGCTGCGGCGGGTCCTGGTCATCATCTGCTCGATCAGCTCACCCATCAGACGCCGGTTCGGCAAGCCGGTGAGATTGTCGTAATTGGCCATTCGGTTCAGCGCCTGCTCGTGCGCCTTGCGCTCGCTCAGGTCGATATCAACGCAGAACAGCTCCGGCGGCGAACCCGGTGCGCGCAGCACGGTGTGGCTGGAATACACCGGCACCCGGCTGCCGTCCTTGCGCATCAGTTCAAGCTCACCATTGCCGATATCGCCGCCTTCAGCCACGCGCTGCAGGTTGGTCTTGACGTCTTCGCGCATCTCCGGCGGGATGATCAGGTCCAACAAGTTCCCTTCCTGCGCCTCGGCCTCGCTATAGCCATACAAGGCCTCGGAGGCGCGGTTCCAGTAGTGCACCTGGCCGTCCAGCCCGTAGCCCTGCACAGCCACTCCATCGATATCCTGCAGCACCCGCCGAAAGCGCGCCTCGCTGTCGCGAAGCTGCTGCTCGGTCGCCCGTCTTTGAGTGACGTCCAGGCAGACGGCCAGCACGCAGTCTCGGCCGTCGAGGTCGATCGGCGTCAGGGTCACGTCGAACCAGAGCGTGTGCCCGTCGGCATGGCGCGTGGGCCATTCCAGGCGGCCACCTCCCGAGGCAACCGCTTCGCGCATTTTCCGCAGGCCACTAGGGCTTCCGGGCTCCATGCTCAGACCACCGGAATCGGCCGCGATCTTGAAGTCGTCGAGATTGTCGAAACCGTAGCTGAGCCAGGCCTGTTCGTTGGCGTCGAGGACTTCACCGCTGACCGCATCCTGGACCAGGATGGCGACCGGCGACTGCTCGAAAATGGCCCGGAAACGCTGGCGCGCGGCGCGCAGCTCGGTGATGTCGATCGCTGTCGAAAAGACTCGAAGACGCCCTTCGATCACCACCGGCATGACGCTGACCAGTTCCCAGAAGGGCTGGCCCTGGGCATTGATACTGCACCACTCGAACCGCTGAACCCGACCCTCGGCGGCAGCGCGGATATGCGCCAGGGCTTCTCGTTCAGAATACGGCGGCTCCGCCCAGAGATAGCGCTGCTGTAAAGACGCCAGCGAATCCAGGCCATACGATTCCCATGCGGCCCGATTGGCGTCCAGCACCTCGCCGGAGTCGACGTCGTGGAGCATGATGGCCAGCGGGCTTTGCTCGAAAAGCGCCTGAAAGCGGGATTCAGCCTCGTGCCGATCAGTGACGTCACTGATGCAGCCCGACCATTCGAAGTCGTTCTGATAAGGACTTGGCCAGGACTCGATCCGCAGCCAGCGCAGGCAAGCATCAATCTGGAATCGAGCCTCAACCACAAACGGACGCTTGTCGCGGCGAGCCTGCTCGTTCAGGTTCAACACTCGATCACGATCGTCGGGATGAAGATTGGCAAATGCGGCATAGGCATCCGCCATGATCGCGGCTCTTGTGACCCCGAGCAGTTCCAGACCCCGATCGCTCATGCCTTGGACGTGCCAGTCCCCTTCGCGCGTATCAACCAGCGTGTAGAGCCCGACCGGAAGCTCGCGAGTCATGCGATCGCGGTCGGCCAGGACGCGTTCAAGTTCCGCGTTGGCTTGGCGCAGACGAGCACCGCGTCGCCACAGCATCCCCGTCAAGACAAGCAAGCTGGCCAGACCAAACAGCAAGGCGCCGAGCAGCATCGGGTGATCGGCGGCCAGGGCGGCGAGACGGGGTTCAGCGCCCGTTTGCGCCACTGCCGGTGCAGCCAGAGCAAAGCCCGCTGCCACGGCAACCAGAACCCGCATCGGACGTTGCGACCGACAGGGTGATTTTGCACGGCCATGCTGGGCTAAATCGTCCAACACTCGACTCCCTTGAACTCGCGCCCGGCGGACTTGTCGTCCGATCGGAACAAACCTGCTATCGTTTCATCGCGGGAAATGTAGCACGTCCATCCACGCGCGACGCCTGATGATCCAGCCGCCGGTCGGCCCGAGGGCGACCGAATCCGGATCAATTGAGCTCAAGAAGCAGGCAAGACCAGATGCAGACGAAAATACCTCTCGGACGCTATCGCCATTTCAAGGGCGGCGAATACGAAGTGATCGATATCGCCAGGCATTCCGAAACCGAGGAATGGATGGTGGTCTACAGACCGCTTTACGGTGAGCGTGCCCTGTGGGTGCGGCCCATGGCGCTGTTTGTCGACCACAAACTGATTGACGGATGCCAAGTACCCCGCTTCAAGCTCATCGAAGATGCCTAGTTAGCCGCATGGCCCACTAGGCCATGCAGATAATTAGGTGGCTGAGCGATCCAGCCGCTTCAGCCACACGGCCATCACTTTCTCGGCCTGCTTGTCGCCGTTGGCGGCTGCCACCTGCAGGCCCCTGCTCCAGGCCGACCGTGCGCCCGAAACGTCGCCATGCTCGAGTCGCGCCCGGCCCAACTCCTGCCAGGCCATGGTCTGGTCGGGCCGGAACTCGGACGCCCTTTCCAGGTGGGTGATAGCCTGCTCGACATCGCCACTTTTCAGCCGCGCTTGCCCGGCGGCCAGCCGGGCCTCATACCCATCTCGGCCCTGGGCAATCAGGTTTTCGATGATCTCGGGCTTCATCGGCAATCAGTGCTTCCAGTAAGACGGGGTGAGCAAGACCAGCACGGTGAAGATTTCCAGCCGGCCCAGCAGCATCGCAAAGCTCATCAGGTACTTCGTCGAATCAGCCAGCGGGCCCCAGTTGGACGAGGCCTCGCCCAGCGCCGGGCCCAAATTGTTCATGGCCGAAAACACCACCGAGACGGCCGTGACCAGATCGTTCTCAATGCCTGACACGATCAGCGTCAGGACGATGATGCACAGGATGTACAGCGAGACGAATCCCCACACCGCGTTGGCCACCTCCGGATCCAGGGTTCGCCGGCCCAGCTTCAGCGGCACCACCGCACGCGGATGCACCAGTCGCTGTAACTCCCTGAGCCCCTGCTTGGTCAGGAGGTAGACCCGGATGATCTTGACACCGCCGGTTGTCGCGCCCGCGCAGCCGCCCAGCGCGCTGACCAGGATCAGCAGCAGCGGCAAGGTGCCCGGCCACAGCGATACGTCGGCCGTCCCGAATCCGGTCGTGGTCGTATACGACACGGCCTGAAAAGCGGCATAGCGCAGCGAGTCCCAGATGGTCTCGTGGACGTGGTGATGCCACAGCAGCACAGTGATCAACAGGGTGATGATCAACAGCAGCAAGGCAAACAGTTTCAGCTCGGGGTCTTTCAGGTAGACCTGGGCCGATCCGCGCCGCAGCGCCAGGAAATGCAGTCCGAAATTCAGGCTGGCGACGAAGACGAAGAACGTCACCAGCCAGTCGATCAGGGCACTGTCGAAATGCCCGATGGAGGCATCGTGCGTGGAAAAGCCAGCAGTCGAAATGGTCGTGAAGGCATGGGCAAAGGCATCGAACAGACTCATTCCGGCCGCCCAGTAGGCTGCGGCACAAACCAGCGTCAGCCCAATATATATGGCCCACAGCGCTTTGGCCGTCTCGGCGATACGCGGGGTCAGTCGCCGCTCTTTGACCGGCCCGGTGGCCTCGGCTCGGGCGACCTGCATGCCGCCGACGCGCAGCATCGGCAGGATCGCCACAGCCAGAATGATGATTCCGAGCCCGCCGATCCACTGCAGCTGCTGGCGATACCAGAGAATGGAGATCGGCATTTCATCAAGGCCGGAAAAAACGGTGGCCCCGGTGGTCGTGATGCCCGAAGTCGACTCGAACACGGCGTCGGCCAGGCTGGCCTCAAGTCCGAGCACGAAGGGGATGGCGCCGGCCAGACAAACGGCGGCCCAGCAGGCCACAACCACCAGAAAACCGTCACTGATGCGGAGGTCATGATGGGCGCGGCGAACCGGCCAATACAGCGCCAGACCGGTCAGACTGACGACCACCAGGCTGATGACGAACGCCATCGCTGCGCCATCCTCTTTGACCACGGCGAACGCCAGCGGGGGCAGGAAGGCCAGGCTGATGAACAGCAGCAGAACCCCGACAATCCGCTGCACCGGGGCATAAGCAGCCAGCCGCATTAGAGGAAGACCACGTCCACCGAAAACAGCTGCTCGACTTCGCGAATCTGACTCTGATCGGCCACGAACAGCACGACATGATCATTGTTCTGGATCACCACATCATGATGCGCAATGATCACCTCCTCGCCGCGGATGATGCCGCCGATGGTGGTCTCTGACGGCAGCTCAATTTCTTCGATGCGCTTACCGACCACCTTTGATTGACCCGGGGCGCCATGTGCGACCGCCTCGATGGCTTCGGTGGCTCCGCGGCGCAGCGAATGCACCCGGACCATGTGGCCGCGACGGATATGGGTCAGGAGAGCGCCGATGGTGACCTGCTGAGGACTAACCGCGACATCGATCCGGTCCGACTCGACCAGATCGACATACGCCGGCCGGTTGATCAGCGTAATGACCTTGTCGGCCCCCATGCGCTTGGCGAGCATCGAAGAGAGGATATTGGCCTCGTCGTCGTTGGTCAGGGCACAGTAGACGTCGGTCTCGTTAATCCCCTCCTCGTGCAGAAGATCCTCGTCCGCGCAGTCCCCGACCAGCACGATGGCGGTATCGAGATCCTCGGCAACGCGTTCGGCCCGAACCGGATCGATCTCGATCACCTTGACGTGATGATTGCGCTCCAGTCGTCCGGCCAGAGCCGCCCCAATATTGCCGCCGCCGGCCAGAATGATGCGGTTGGCCGGACCGGACATCCGCCGAAGCTCGCGCATGACCAAGGGAATATCGCGCCTGGCGGCGAGGAAGAAAACGATGTCATCGACCTCAATGACGGTGTCGCCCCTGGGAATGATGGGCTCGTCGTTGCGAAAGATCGCCGCGACCCGGGCATCGACGCCTTCGGGCAATTTGTCGCGCAGCGACTTGAGCTCGCGCCCGACCAGCGGACCGTCGTGAAAGGCGCGGGTCGCGACCAGCTGGGCACGACCGTCGGCAAAATCAAGCACCTGCAAGGCGCCAGGATATTCGATCAGGTGCTGAACGTGATCGGTGACCAACTGTTCGGGGCTGATCAGAACGTCGATCGGCGCATGCTCGCGATCAAACAGTTCAGGATGATCCAGGTAGTCGGCGGCGCGCACCCGGGCGACCTTGGTCGGGGTATTGAACAGGGAGTAGGCCACTTGACAGGCGATCATGTTGGTCTCGTCAGAGTTGGTCAACGCGATCAGCAGCTCGGCGTCCTCAATCCCCGCCCGAATCAGGGTCTGTGGATGGGCAGCGTGCCCGAGCACGGTCCGGATATCGAGCTTTTCCTGCAGCTCGCGCAGACGCTCACCGTCAATATCGACCACGGTAATGTCGTTTTCCTCGCGCGACAGGCTGCGGGCCATGCCTGAACCCACCTGGCCTGCCCCGAGAATGATGATTTGCATGATCGGCCGACTCCTCAGACCTGCTTTGGATCGATACCCAGCTGTCTGAGTTTGCGATACAGGTGGGTGCGCTCCATCTCGACCGCCTCGGCCAGCTTGCCGACGCTGCCCTCGGCCAGCTTGAGCTGGTGAGTCAGATACTGGCGTTCGAACTCTTCTCGGGCCTCGCGCAAGGGCAGGCGAAACAGCGCCGGCACGTGCTGACCCGGACCGGCGCTGACTGCGTCGACCTGAGCCAGCGCCTCATCAATCTCTGCGACCGAAACCTCTTCCTCACCTCCCAGAATCAGCAACCGCTGGACAAGGTTGCGCAGCTCGCGCAGATTGCCCGGCCAGCGATGCTGGCGAAGCCGGTTCTGGGCGGCGACCGAGAAATGGCGGTAGGGCAGCCCATCGCGCGAAGGAAAATATTCGGCGTAGAAGCGAACCAGGTCCGGGACATCCTCCTGACGCTCGCGCAACGGTGGAATCTCCAGCGGCAGCACGTTGAGGCGATAGTACAAAGACTCATCGATTCGGCCAGATCGCACCAGGTCAGCCAGGCCAGCACCGGCGCCGGTGACAATCCGGATATCCAGTTCGGAGCTGGTGCTGGAGTCCGGTTCCAGGTGACCGCTTTCGAGAATCCGCAGCAACAGCGACTGGGCTGCGGCGTCGAGCAGGGTGACGTCATTGATGAACAGAACCCCGCCCTGGGCCTGGGCCAACAGGCCCGGCTCACCGGCACTGCCCAGCAGCAGATTGCGCCATCCCTGCGCCTCGATCCGGGTGGGAGCGGCCACGAACGGTCCCTGCGCCCGACGGGAGTGCGCGTGGATCCACCGCGCAGCCTGCTCTTTGCCAACGCCCGGTTCTCCAGTGATGAGCACGGGCGCGTCGTGCGCTGCGACCTTTTCCAGCCGACGGCGCAGGTTCTGAACTGCGAGAGACCGGCCCAGTGGCTCCATGGCCGAGGGCTCACGCTGCTTGAGCCCGGCGTTCTCGCGCTTGAGCCGGCCGGCCTCAAGGGCATTGTTCACCGTGACCAGCAGCTTTGCCATGGACACCGGCTTCTCAATGAAGTCGTAGGCACCCAGGCGGGTCGCCTCCACGGCGGTTTCGACCGAACCGTGACCGGAGATCATCACGACCGGACAATCCAGTGCCTCGGCGTCGCGCCACTCGCGCAAAAGCGAAATGCCGTCGGTATCCGGCATCCACACGTCGAGCAGAACGAGATCGGGTGACTGAGCGCGGCGCTGTTCACGCGCCTGAGCAGCATCAGCGGCGGCGCAGACCTGGTGCCCCTCGTCTTCGAGAATGTCCGCGATCAGCTCGCGGATATCGGGTTCGTCATCGACGATCAGGATGCGGGCGCCGGCCATCAGGACAGACTAAGGTTCACAAGGGTGGCAGGAAACAGACACAAAGCATACCGCAGTCGGCCAGACGCTATTCGCGCGGCAGCCAGATAAGGATTTCGGCACCGCACGCGTCCGCCCCCTGGCCGTTACCGATGGCGATCTGTCCGCCGTGCTCTTCGATGATCCGACGAACGATGGCCAGACCCAGCCCAGTCCCGCGGGTCTTTGTGGTCACATAGGGCTCGAACGCCCGGGCCAGCACCTCAGTGGCAAAGCCGGGGCCGTCGTCGCTTAATACCAGCTCGATCCCGGCACGCTGATCACGTTCAAGCGGTCGAACGACGATTCGCAGGGTCGGGTTCGCCTCAGGCTGGGCTTCCTGGGCATTCCGGACCAGGTTCATCAGAACCTGGCGCAAGCGACCGACGTCGGCCAGAATTTCGCCGGCCCCTTCGTCTGCGTCGATCACAAAGCTCACCGGCACGTCGGCGCTGGCGTAGAAATCGGCGATTTCGGCGACCAGATCAGCAGGTTTGACCGATTCCCGTCGCAGTGCGCTAGGCCTTGCGTAGTCACCGAAAGCATCGACCAGCCGCTTCAGCGTGTCCACCTGAGCCCGGATGGTGGTCGTAGCCTTGGTCAGCAGCTGGCGCTGGTCCGGCGCCAGCTCATCCTCAAGCTTGTATTGCAGCCGCTCAGCGGCGAGCTGAATCGGCGTGAGCGGGTTCTTGACTTCATGGGCCAAGCGCCGCGCCACTTCGGCCCAGGCCGCCTCGCGCTGAGCCTGGTCGAGCACCGTCACGTCGTCGAAGACAACCACCTGGCCGCCGGTCTCGGCGGGCAGCTCGGAACCGCGACAGACCAGCACCAGTGGCTGCGATGGATCACCCAGCTGAATCTCCTTGCGCCAGTCGGCCGCCGCCGAGCCCCCATGCGACAGGACCAGCGTCAGCAGTGGCCGAAGGTCGGGGCGACTTGCCGACAGATCCTCCAGCTCGCGATAACGATCCGACCGTTCATCGAGCCCCAGAATGCGGCCGGCCGATTCGTTGAACGCGCTCAGCCGACCTTCACCATCGACCGCCAGCACGCCAGCCGACAGTCTTCCCAACACGATTTCCAGGTAGCGCCGCTGTGCTTCAAGCGCCAGGCGGCTGGCCGACAGCTCGCGCGTCATGGTGTTGAAAGAGTCAACGAGGAAACCCAGCTCGTCGCGGCTGGTAACCGGGAGTTCGCGTGGAAACCGGCCCGCGGTCAGCTCTTCGGTCGCGATCGCCAGATCACGCACGGGCCGGGTCAATCGGCGGGCCGCATTGAAGGCCAGCAGCATGGCCAGAAACACGGTCAGCAACAGCACCAGCGACAAGATCAGCACCAGGCTCTGCTCCAGTCGGCCGCGGAGAAACGAGACGTTCTGGTAACGGAAATAGGCCTGCTCGATCCCCGCAGCCAAAGCGCTGAAATCTTCGGGCAAAGGATAAACCGCCTGCAATATCTGGGGGCTGGCACCCAGCACGGGTGAATTCAACAGCCTCAGCACACGTATCTGCAGACCGTCTTCGCTCGGTTCGGCGGTCGCGTACTGCTCGTTTTCCAGCGCCTGGGCCAGCGCGAACCCGCTGGGTTGACCGGCGACCAAACGAAAAGGATCAATGCTGACCGTGACCCGGGCGCGACCGGAGGCCTCCAGCACGGACAGTTCGGTCGGACCGGCGCTGCTGACCGCGGCCAGCAGCTGGTCGTATAGTCGCTCGTCATCATCCAGGGCCAGATCCTGTCCCAGTCGACCGACCTGCTGGCGCGCCTCGCGGGTGCGCACGTCCATGAACATTTGCCCCAGTTCAATCGCATCGGCCAGCGCCTGTTCGGCCTCAACATCCAGCCAGCCCGACACCGTTTCGGACAAAAATTCCAGCGAAAACAGGTACAGAACCACAACCGGCGGAAGTGCCAGAGCAATGAAAATGGCCACCAGTCGGGCGGTCAGGCGGGAGCCGGGCTCACCCCTTTGAACCCTCTGAACCAGGCGCAGCAGGCGACCGCCAATCACCAGCATCAGAATGACCAGCGCCAGGACCGTGGTCACGAACACCCAGAATGCAGCACGACCAAGCTGGGTGGACTCCTGCTCGACGCTGGAAACCAGGTAAAGCGAGCTGAGCAAGACCGCCAGCACGGCGATCAGCGGCACGGCGCGCAGGCTGCGGCGCAGAAGTTGGCTGGTCACCTCATGGCACCCCGTACTCTTCCGGTGTCCAGGTCTGCCAGTCGTCGCCCAGGCCCCAGTTTGGATCGAACCAGACCGGGAGTCGCATCGGCGAGGGGAGGCGCGTGCGATCGATCTCGACCCTCGCCTGAAGACGCCATCCCGGTCCGTGTGAGCTTCGGTCGCGGAGCCGGGTCTCCATCCAGCGCGGTTGCGCGAGCGCGTCGCGAACCATATGCAGACGCGGGTAGCTGGTCCTTTCACCCGATCTCAAGTCGGTCAGCTCATAGTGCCGGATCAGCGGCAAATAGCGAATCTCGAAGCGATGACTGCGTGGATCATCGGTAATCGGCGATCGCCGCCAGGCGGGTCCGATCCGGGCGAGGAACCGGATATGCACGGTCACGCCGTGTTCCAGCGCTTCGATCACCTGCGGTCCGGGCTCAAAGTCGATGCCGGCGTCGATGCCCAAGACATTGTCTTGCCAGCGCGGCTCAGGATCGATCAGCCGAAGATGCCCGTGAACATCGGGATCAGCCGCGCAGGCGCTCAACAGCCAGATGATAGAAACCATCCATGTCCTCCTGACCTGGCAAAACCTGCCGGCCAAGCGTCTGGGCTTGCCCGGGCAAGCCGTCGAAATGGAGGGTTCGGGCATCGGCATGCTGTTCCAGAAATCGTTGCGCCTGGGCGTCGTTTTCGGCCTTGAAAATTGAGCAGGTGGCATACACAAGGATACCGCCCGGTTTGAGCAGCGGCCATAAGGCGTCGAGCATCTGCCCCTGCAACCGCACCAGTTCGGCCAAGTCGCTGGCCCGGCGCAGCCAGCGGATGTCCGGATGTCGCCGAATCACGCCGCTAGCTGAGCACGGTGCATCGATCAGGATACGGTCGTAAGGCAACTGGTCCCACCAGGCATCCGGCTTCGCCGCGTCACCGGCGATGGTGCGGGCGGACAAACCGAGCCGATTAAACGTTGTCGCAACGCTTGCCAGCCGCTGGGGATCGATTTCAAGCGCGGTTAGGTCCACGTCTTCGCGCTCAAGCACATGCGCACTTTTGCCGCCTGGAGCCGAACAGGCGTCCAATACGCGCAGGCCCGGCTGCAGCTGCAGGTATTCAACGGTCGCCTGGGCGGCGCCATCCTGAATCGACAGACGGCCGTCGTCAAAGCCCGGAAGCTGGCCGATCGCGGCGCGACGCGCCAACAACAGCGCGTCCGGCAGGCCTGCAACCGTTTGCGTATCGAGCCCGGCATCGGCCAGAGTCCTGCGGGCCTGATCCACAGACCAGCGGCGCCGATTCACCCGCAACCACAGCGGAGGCGACGCATTGCCGGCGGTCAGGATTTGCTCCCAGTCCGCCGGCCAGTCACTGCGCACGCGCTCGACCAACCAGGCCGGGTAGCCGAAGCGGTAGACCGGATCGGACAGCATCGCGGCCTCGAGCTCGTCCCGCTGACGCTGGTAGCTGCGCAGCACCGCGTTCACCAGGCCACGCAAATGACCGAGCCCGGCGCACTTGGCCGATTCCACCGCGGCGTTCACGACGGCATGAGCCGGCTCCCGCGCCTGGCGCAGCTCGACCAAGGCAACAGCCAGGATCAAATGGACCAAGCGGTCACGCCGCGCAGGACGTCGCTGGACCAACTGCGTGATGAGGAACTGGGCCGCCGGCCAGTCGCGCATCAGATCGTTGGCAAGGCGCCGGGCCAGGGACCGGTCGCGAGCCGAAGCCAACTTGCCCAGATCATCGCCCAGGGCCTCATCCAGCGCCCGGCCCTGATCAAGCACAGCTGCGGCAGCCCGAGCGGCCACAAGCCTGGGCTCAGCGCCAGTCGGGGTGGGCATTCAGCCAGTCCGCAGCGGCCACGCGCCTGCGCCCCGGGGCCTGCAGCTCGAGAATCTCGAGGCTGCCCTCACCACACGCCACGACCACGGCGTCTTGCCGTCCATGGCCATGCACCAGACGGCCTGGCGGAACGTCAGCACTCGGGCCGACGCGAGCCCGAAAAATACGCAATTCGATTTCTTCCAGCCGGGTAAAAGCCACCGGCCAGGGGTTGAATGCGCGAACCTGGCGAACCAAAGCATCGGCTGGCTGCTGCCAGTCCAGCATGGCATCGGCGCGCACAATCAGCGGGGCGTGCGTCGCGAGCTCGTCCCTCTGCGGCTCGGCGGCCGGCGGCTTGCCGCCGGCGAGTTCGCGCAAGGCGCCGAGCAGCAGTTCCGCAGCCATCGGCGCGAGGCGATCGTGCAGCTGGCCGGCATGCTCTTCCGCCCCGATCGGTGTGGCCACTTGAGCCAGGACCGGCCCGGTATCGAGTCCAGCCTCCATCTGCATCAGGGAAATGCCGGTCTCGGCGTCGCCGTGCAGAATCGCCTGATTGATGGGACTGGCACCGCGCCAGCGCGGCAGAAGCGAGGCATGAAGGTTCCAGCAGCCATAGCGCGGCAGCGACAGCAGCCAGCGCGGCAGAATCAGACCGTAGGCGGCCGTGATCAAAAGATCCGGATGCAGGTCCCGTAGCAAGGCCGGCAGTTCAGGCTGGTTTAGTCGCTCCGGTTGCAGCACGCTGATGCCGGCCGCGACGGCCAACTGCTTGACCGGGCCGAGTCGGAGCTGCCGCCCGCGTCCTGCGGCTCGGTCAGGCTGAGTCAAGACGACCTGCGGCGCCTGACCTGAATCGATCAGACCCCGCAGCGCAGGCACGGCGAATGCCGGCGTGCCCGCAAACAGCAGGCGAAGGCTCATGCCACTGTTTCAGGCTCGCGCTGCCGTTTCTTGAGCTTCTTCTCAACCATCCGTCGCTTGAGCGGCGAAAGGTAGTCGACGAAAACCTTACCGTCGAGATGATCGATTTCGTGCTGAATGCAAACCGCCAGCAGACCATCGGCGTCCATCTCGAAGACCTCGCCGTCCAGCCCCAAGGCGCGCACTCTGATTTCCTCGGCGCGCTGGACTTCGGCGTAGATTCCCGGGACAGAAAGGCAACCTTCCTCGCAGGTCTGGCTGCCAGTGCGCCCAATGATTTCGGGGTTAATGAACACTTTCGGCGCATCCCGGCTCTCGCTCAAGTCAAGCACCAGCATGCGCACACCCTCATTGACCTGAGTCGCGGCAAGCCCAATCCCGCGGGCGGCATACATGGTTTCAAGCATATCCGCTGCCAGGCGTCGCTCCTGGTCGGTGACCTCGTCGACCGGCTTGGCCACTCTGCGCAGCCGCGGATCGGGAAATTCCAATATGTTGAGTTGCGTCATGGACCTTGGCTACACCCTTTGAAGGTGGGCTGTCGTGAAACTATACTTATGATAACCTGCGATTCTCAACGCCACGTTGGCCGCATGGGAGACAACGCTCGTGAAACGCATCATTATTGTTCTGGCCATCTTTCTACTGGCGCTCAGCGTGCAGGCGAGCGCGGTCGAATTGCGCGAAGACCATCCGCGGGAATACGTCGTCCAGCCAGGCGACACCCTATGGGACATCGCCTCGCGCTTTCTCACACGGCCCTGGCAGTGGCCGAATATCTGGCAAGCCAACCCGCAGATCGAGAATCCCCACCTGATTTTTCCAGGCGACGTGATTTCCCTGGTCTTCATCGGCGGCGAGCCACGGCTCATGGTCGATGATTCCATCAAGCGACTGTCTCCCCGAATTCGTTCCGAGGAGATTGACGGGCCGATAACGACCCTGCCGCTTGACGCGATTGAACCTTTCCTGCGCCGAACCCGGATCGTCGATGGAGAGGTCATTGCAGACTTGCCCTACATCATCGGTAACGAAGACAATCGCTCCATGGCCTCGCGGGGTGATCGAACCTACGCGCGCGATATGGAGGACGCCGCAGTCGGGGAAGAAGTTGTGATTGCCCGCAAGGTGTATCAGTTCGTCGACCGACGCGAGGCGGTCTACGTGGAACAGGGCATCCGACGCAATCGAGTCCGGAGCGGACCTGCGCAAGTGCCCTCTGGCGAACGGCCGAGCGGCTCGCTGTGGCTGAACACGGTAGGCCGGCTGAATGAATTCAACTACCCGGTTATCGGCTATGAGATGTATGAAGTTGCACGGGCCACGGTTTTGCAGGCCGGGGATCCGGCAATCCTGCAGGTCGAAGGAGGGCGATGGGAAGTCACCGCCGGCGACTACGTGCTGCCAGTGGACGATTTCGAGTTCGAAGCCGTCTTCCACCCCAGACCGATGGATGAGGTGCCGGAAGAGGCTCGTGTCCTGAGTATCAGTGAAGCCTATTACGGGGTCGGTCATTATCAGGTCGTTGCCATCAACCTGGGTTCTGAGCAAGGGGTCGAGCCCGGACATGTCTTCTCGGCGTTTCGTCCCGGACGCATTGTCCGCGATGACAAGCGTTACCCGCTGATGAGCCAGGCGGCCTTCAACGAACCGGAACGCGTCCATGTGGCCCTGCCGGACGAATACGCCGGCGTGCTCATGGTGTTCCGGCCGTTTGACAACATCAGCTATGCGATCGTGCTTGACGGCGCAAGACCCGTTCGGGTCGACGATCTCCTGGATCACCCCGACCGCCGACTGTAAGCTCGGGTGATGGCGAGCCGGAGCAGCGTCTCCGACTGGCTGGCACTGGTTCTCGCTCCCGGGCTGGGGACCCGCCGCTTTGGCGCCATGTGCGAATTCTTCGGTTCCCCGACAGGATGGATCGGGTCGTCAGACCGTGAGCTGGGCAAGGCCGGCCTGACTGCTTCCCAGATCAAGGCCCTGCGCCAACCTGACGGCGACGCGATGCAGCGCTGTCTGGACTGGCTGGCCGCCGACTCCCACCATCTGATCGCCCTTGATGACGACTACTATCCGCCACTGCTGCGCGACATCGCCGACCCGCCGCCGGCGCTTTTTGTGGTCGGAACGCCCGACTGCCTGCTCAGCCCACAGTTGGCAATTGTCGGCAGTCGCAATGCCACTGCCGGCGGACTTGACCACGCGCGCGCCTTCGCTGCCGCCCTCGCCGACGCTGGGCTGGTCATCACCAGCGGACTGGCAGCCGGCGTCGACGGCGCAGCCCATACGGCCTGTCTGGATGCGGGCGGCAGAACCATCGCGGTTGCTGGAACCGGCCTGGATCGTGTTTATCCGGCCCGGCACCGCGATCTGGCGCGCAGAATCGCCACCCAGGGTGCCTTGGTCAGCACCTTTCCTCCGGGCACCGAACCCAAAGCCGGGCATTTTCCGGCTCGCAACCGGCTGATCAGCGGAATGAGCCTGGGCACGCTGGTGGTCGAGGCTGGGCAACGCTCGGGTTCCCTGATCACCGCGCGGCTAGCCTCCGAACAAGGCCGAGAGGTCTTTGCCATTCCTGGCTCGGTACACAATCCGCTGGCGCGTGGCTGCCATCGTCTGATTCGCGAAGGAGCCAAGCTGGTCGAAACCGCCGGCGAAGTCGTTGAGGAACTCCGGCCATTGGCCAGCCAGCTGGGCCTGGCTCTGGCCGCTCGCCTGGAGGCCACCCCCGGCCAAGACCTTGATTCCTCCCCCCAGGCACCGCATCTGTCCCTGGACGGGGAGCATCGACAGCTGCTGGAAGCAATCGGCTATGATCCTACCCCGGTTGACGAAATCATCCGCCGTACACAATTGACGGCTGCGGCGGTATCCTCCATGCTGCTCCTGCTGGAACTGGACGGTCACGTCACGGCTCACGCCGGCGGACGCTACAGCCGCACGCACCAAGGACCCTGAATGAAAGAAAACGTGCTCG
>JAZBOC010000104.1:0-3130 GCA_036353315.1 Wenzhouxiangella sp.
CACGATCCTGGGGCTGGCAAACATGTTTTCCGGCGGCGCCATCGAGCGCATGAGTATCCTTGCCCTCGGGATCATGCCGTACATTTCTGCATCCATCATCATGCAGCTTATGTCCGCTGTGACGCCGCAGCTCGAGCAGCTCAAGAAGGAAGGCGAAGCCGGCCGGCGCAAGATCAGCCAGTACACGCGCTACGGCACCGTGCTGCTGGCCCTGGTCCAGGCCACCGGCATGTCGGTGGGCCTGGCCAGCCAGGGGATCGCCTACACGGCCGACTTCAGCTTCTACTTCACCGCCATCGTGACCTTCGTCACCGGGGCGGTGTTCCTGATGTGGCTGGGCGAGCAGATCACCGAGAAGGGCATCGGCAACGGCATCTCGCTGCTGATCTTCGCGGGGATCGTCGCCGGCCTGCCGGGCGCCGTGGGGCAGGCCTTCGAGCTGGCCCGCAACGAGGGGGCCTGGAATGTCCTGCCGCTGCTGGCCCTGACCGTGCTGGGCGTGGCCACCGTGGCCTTCGTGGTGTTCATCGAGCGCGGCCAGCGCCGCCTCACCGTGAACTACCCGCGTCGCCAGGTGGGCAACAAGATGTATGCCGGCCAGAGCAGCTACCTGCCGCTCAAGGTCAACATGGCGGGCGTGATTCCGGCGATCTTCGCATCGAGCATCCTGCTGTTCCCGGCCTCGCTGGGCCAGTGGGTCGGTGCCGGCGAGGGCATGGAGTGGTTGCAGCGTGCCTCCCAGGCCCTGGGCCCGGGTCAGCCGCTGTACATCTTGCTTTTCGGCGCGGCGGTGGTATTCTTCTGCTTCTTTTACACAGCGCTGGTCTTCAACCCCAAGGATGTCGCTGACAACCTCAAGAAGTCAGGGGCCTTCCTGCCGGGCATCCGCCCCGGCGAGCAGACGGCTCGCTACATCGACAAGGTCATGACCCGTCTGACCCTGTTCGGCGCGCTTTACATCACTGCGGTTTCCCTGATGCCCCAGTTCCTGATCGTGGCCTGGAACGTGCCGTTCTTCTTCGGCGGTACCTCGCTGCTGATCGTGGTGGTGGTCATCATGGACTTCATGGCCCAGGTGCAGTCGCACCTCATGTCGCACCAGTACGAGTCGGTGATGAAGAAGTCCAACCTGAAAGGCTACGGTAGCGGCGGCATCATGCGCTGAGGCGCGCCGCTGGCGATTTGGAGAGAACGATGAAAGTTCGAGCTTCCGTGAAGAAAATGTGCCGCAACTGCAAGATCATTCGTCGCAATGGCGCCGTGCGCGTCATCTGCATCGAACCGCGGCACAAGCAGCGCCAGGGCTGAGCCCCGTCGCTGCACTGAACCGGGTGCCGGCATGCCCCTTGTCCTCGAGCGAGGAAAGGGGTATGCTGTTGCGCCTTTTGTAGATGATTAATCGAGCAAGCCGCTCAAATTTCGGAGTAAGCTGATGGCCCGTATTGCAGGCGTCAATATCCCGGACAACAAGCATGCGGCGATCTCGCTGACCTATATCTTCGGGATTGGCCGTACTCGCGCGCAGGACATCTGTGCCGCGACCGGCATCGCGCCGACCACCAAGATCCAGGAGCTGTCCAGTGAAGATCTGGATTCCCTGCGGTCCGAAGTCGGCAAGTACACCGTGGAAGGTGACCTGCGTCGTGATGTCACGCTTAACATCAAGCGTCTCATGGACCTGGGTTGCTATCGTGGTCTGCGTCATCGTCGTGGTCTTCCGCTGCGTGGTCAGCGTACCAAGACCAATGCGCGTACCCGTAAGGGCCCGCGCAAGCCGATCCGCAAATAACACGCACGTTCTGGCGTAAAGACAGGAATAGACATCAACATGGCTAACCCGCGTAGCAACCGTAAAAAGGTTAAAAAGCAGGTAGTGGATGCCGTTGCGCATATCCACGCCTCTTTTAACAATACGATCATTACGATCACAGACCGCCAGGGCAACGCCCTTTCCTGGGCGACTGCCGGTGGTTCGGGTTTTCGTGGTTCTCGCAAGAGCACCCCGTTCGCTGCTCAAGTGGCAAGCGAGCGTGCAGCGACCGCTGCAGCCGAGTATGGTGTGAAAAACGTCGACGTGCTGGTCAAGGGCCCCGGTCCTGGCCGTGAATCCGCCGTGCGCGCGCTCAACGCCGCCGGCTTCCGCGTGCAGAGCATCACCGACGCGACGCCCATTCCCCACAATGGCTGCCGTCCGCCGAAGAAACGCCGCGTTTAAGGAGACAGATTCATGGCTCGTTACATTGGACCGAAGTGCAAACTGTCTCGTCGTGAGGGGACCGACCTCTTCCTGAAGAGCGGTGTCACTCCCTTCGAGAAGAAGTGCAAATCCGAGCAGATCCCGGGTGTGCACGGCCAGCGCCGTCAGCGTCTTTCCGACTACGGCTTGCAGCTTCGCGAGAAGCAGAAAGTACGTCGCATGTACGGCGTGCTCGAGAAGCAGTTCCGCAACTACTACAAGGAAGCGGCCCGCCTGAAGGGCGCGACCGGCGAGTTGTTGCTGCAGCTTCTCGAATCCCGACTGGACAACGTCGTCTACCGCATGGGCTTCGGCTCCACGCGCTCCGAGGCACGTCAGCTGGTCAGCCACAAGGCGATCGCCGTCAACGGCAAGACCGTCAACGTGGCGTCCTACCAGGTCAAGCCTGGTGACGTGGTCTCCGTGCGCGTGAAGGCGAAGAACCAGGCGCGCATCCAGACTTCCCTGGCCATCGCCGCTAACCGCGGCGACGTGGTCTGGGTCGAGACCGATGCCAAGAAGATGGAAGGCACTTTCAAGGCCCTGCCCGAACGCGGTGACCTGTCTGCCGACATCAACGAAAACCTGATCGTCGAGCTGTACTCCAAGTAAGCGGCGCCCGCGTCGTGCCGCTCCCCGCCCCGCGGGGAGCGGCCTGGAGTACCGACAATCCGTTTGGCAGCCTGATAGGTGTTCATATGCAGCGTTCAGTGACAGAGTTTCTCCGTCCTCGCGACATCAAGGTCGAAGAGATCAGCGCACATCACGCGAAGATCGTGCTCGAGCCCTTCGAGCGTGGCTTCGGCCACACGCTGGGGAATGCCCTGCGTCGCATCCTGCTCTCGTCCATGCCCGGCTGTGCCGTGGTGGAGGCCGAGATCGCCGGTGTCGAAC
>JAZBOC010000105.1:0-5957 GCA_036353315.1 Wenzhouxiangella sp.
CCGCTGCACGATCGCCCGACCCTGACCCTGGAAGGGCGCTTTATCGTCGATGGAGCCGACTGGCCCTTCGTGGTGATGAACAACCATCTGCGCTCGCTCAGCAATGTTGAGTCGGAAGCCAGAGTCCGCCTCAAGCGCCACGAGCAGGCGCAGTCGGTGGCCGCAAAGGTGCAGGCGCGTCAGGCCGCCGACCCTAACCTGCCGATCATTCTGGTCGGCGACAAGAATGCCTTCGAGTTCACCGACGGCTATGTGGACGTCATCGGCCTGCTCAGCGGGACTTCGGTAGAGGATCAGAATCTGGTCAATATTGAAAACGCCGATGACCCCGGGTTCGATCCGAGCAATCAGGTCACACCGACTCTGTTCAATCCGCTCGTGCGCCTGCCCGAAGGTGAACGCTACTCCTTCCTGTTCCGGCAGAGCACCCGGTCGGTGGCCCAGACTCTGGATCACGCGCTGCTCAACCGAGCCGCCAGTCGCTTCATCAGTGACTATGGCTACATGCGCGGCAATGCCGATTACTGGCTTGGGTTCGAAGACGACGACTCGACTGTTGCTCGTTCCTCCGATCACGACGGTCTGGTTCTGGTTCTGGAGCCAGGAAGAGACATTGACCTGCTGTTCAGGGATCGTTTCGAGGAACAACCCTGATCCGGGTTTGAGGGTGCGGGCGAACACATGGGCACTGCAGGCCCGATGGGGGTCTGCAGTGCGCTGCTCATGTCGGCGACCAGGAATCAGTCGCCGGCTCCCAGGCTGCGCCATGAGGATGCGCAGGCCGTTTTTGATGAGCGGCTGCCAGGAATCTGAGACCGGGTCGCGGAGCGGCCGCTCAGGGTGTTTCAAAGCGATCGTCGAAGATCGGGTCAAGCGCTGTCTGCGATTCGACCCGAAGAAAATCAGCCTCAAGCTCGATGGTCACCACCAGCGGAAAGGGGTCTTCGACCGGGATCTCGACCTGGCCCCAAAGCGTCAATACCGGCTCTGCACCAGAGCTATCGACGCGATAGAGCGTATCAGACAGAGTCAAGGCGTCGCCGCACTGATTCGTGAAATCAAGCATCCCAGCCATTTGCGCATAAGGCCCGGCCCCGGTCTCGCTGCGCGTTTCCTGAGTTGGCGTGGTGATGTTGATGTCCAGCGCGGCGCTGAACTGTCCGGCGCTCGGCGAAATGGCTTCGAGTTCGATCACACCGGTCGCATCGCCGGTAATCTCGATGGGAATCGACGGGCGGTAGAGCAACGCCGTTAGCTGCCACCGTCCCCCGGGGATCGGATCGGCGCTGCCCGCCGGATCACCCGCGCCCTCCGTAAGCGCTACCGCCGTGACGCCTGCAAGATCTGGGAAGATGCAGAGCGGTGGTCCGCTCAGCTGTTCCGCCCTGAGGCTCGGCGACCCGCCTAAACCGACCGCGGTCGCAAGAAAAACCCCGAGTGCGACGATAGTCTGTTTCACCATATCTGAACTCCTCAAGCTGCGGACGGCGACCGGTCAGGCCGGACTTCACTTTTGGATAAAACGTGGTTAGTTTTGCATGGGAATGCCGTCATCCCAACGAAAGCCGATGCCTCCCGTTTGCCAGACACCTTTCCCGAATGGGCTGGGGCCCCTGATATTCAGAAACTGTGGCAGACCGTAACCGGGCTGCAGATCGGCGACCCCCTTGACCGTGCTGCGATGCATGATTCGCAGGCCCTGCTCAGAGGCAGGCCGATGCGCGTCGGGCGAAGCGCGATGCGCTACGGCCAGGTTGTCGATGAACAGACAGTCGTTCTGTGCGTACTCATAGGCGATCGCGTAGCCCTGTTCAAGCCCGGCGTTGAGCAAATCGTTGTACTCATGGCACAAGTGCTTGAGTTCGTCGGCGTCGAGCAAGCGAAACCCGTCTCGATCGGGGCGTTTTTCGATCACCGCACCCGTCATGCCGAGGTGCAGCCAGAGGCTGGTCCGGCCCGAGATCGGGTGCTCGTGGACAGCCGGGTGGACGACACCTGAGGCCGAGTTGACCGAGGCCAGTCGGCGCCAGAACGCCTGGCGATCGGCCGGCAGCACATCATGGGCTGCACCCTGATGAGCAAAGTAAGTTCCGCCGCCCTTTTCGGCAGGACGCACGATGTGATAACCGGCGTGCGAAAAGGTATCGCGGTTGAAGCTCCCGTCGTTGTGCCACTGCGGGCCGACGCCCGGGATACCGTAGCGCTCATCGTTGGACAGGCGGAAAATGTGGCGATTGCCACCGGGTGTGGCCGGATGCACGCCGTGTGTACTGTGCAAGACTTTTCCGCCCCACCAGCTGCTTGCTCGAAGAAAATCTTCGGCTGCGAGCGGCTTTTCACTCTTGAACACGAGAAACCCCCGGCAGGCCATTTCGTGCTCCAGGGCATCCAGCAGCTCGGCCGGAGGCGCAGTCGTGGCTAAATCGATCCCGAAGACCTGGGCGCCTATGGGCTCAAGCGGTTCGAGCCGGCCACCATGACGTTCAACGACCGCTTGGCTCGCTGAATCAACATTGGGTACAAAGGCTGCGGAGGAGAATTGGGCTTGGCTGTTTTGTGACCACATGGGGACACCGTACCGCACCGGAAATGAAAACGAAAGGCAGCTCGCAGCTTATCCTGACGCTTGGCCGGCAGCGTACGTCGCCGGCGTGGACTCAAAGCGCTCCCGGAACCGTCGCGAGAAGTGCGAGACGCTGGCAAAGCCGACCGCCTCGGCCACTTCGGCGACGTTACCGGCGCGCTCGCTCAGCAAGCGGGCGGCGGCCTGCAGGCGTTTTTCACGGAGATACTCTTCCGGCGACTGACCGGTCTCGCTCTTGATTCGTCGAAACAGGGTGGAGCGGTCCATGTACATCAGATCGGCCCAGTCGCGGACGTTAAAGCCCGGATCGCCTAGCTGAGTTTCAATCAGCTCGTTCACCTGGGCCATGAACGGCGATTCGCTGACCTCGGCAGTGCTGGGGCCGGCCTTTTCCAGACGGGCCTTGAGGCGTCGCCGCGAGGCGATCAGGCCGGCCACGCGCGCAGCCAGTTCGGCGCTGTCGAAGGGTTTGGACAGGTAGTCATCGGCCCCCGACTCCAGCCCGCGCACGGTGTCTTCGGGTGCGGCACGGGAGGTCAGCATCAGTACCGGCACGAAAGCCAGTTCCGGATCGGCCTTGATTTCGCGGGTCATGGCCAGCCCGTCCATGACCGGCATCAGCCCGTCGGTGATGATGGCGTCCGGGGTGATCGCGCGCGCTTTTGCCAGGCCTTCGGCCCCGTCGGCGGCCTCTTCGATGCGGTAGCTGCGGCCCAGCCGCAAGCGCAGGAAGGCTCTAAGCTCGGCGTTGTCGTCGACCAGCAGCACGCAGGGCACGTCCTCGGGCGTCATGTCTTCGATCGCTGCGTGCCCGGACACAAGATCGCTGGTCGAATCCGTCGGCGTGTCATTGGTCGGCTCACCCGGCGCCGCATTGGCCTGCAGATCGGCCGGCAGAACCAGGCGGAAACAGGCCCCATGACCCGGCGTCGAGGCCACCTCGACCCGGCCGCCGTGCAGTTCGGCCAGCTCGCGGACCAAGGCCAGGCCGATTCCCGTCCCCGGGCTGCTGGCCGAGCTGGCTTCGCCCTGGCGATAGCGCTCGAAGATGGTCTGCTGATCGGCCGGGTCGATGCCCGGCCCGGTGTCGCTGACGGTCACCTCCACGTTCTTGTCGCCGGCTTTCAGCTCAACCGTGATGTGACCGCCGGCCGGGGTGAACTTGAGCGCGTTGGACAACAGGTTGCTCAGCATGGTGTCGATATGGGCCTGATCGCAGACCCATTGCCGTGGCTCGTCGGTACCGGTGCAAACCAGCTCGACTTCCCGCAGGCGGGCTTGCACGGCAAAGCGATCGACGATGCCGCGCACGATCTGGCCCAGATCGGCCTTGATCAGCCTTAGTGGCATGCGCCCGGCGTCCAGGCGCTGCAGGTCGAGAATCTGACCGATCAGGGACTGCATGGCTTCGCTGTTGCGCAGCGCCACGTCCAGGTACTGCTTGGCCTCGGCGTCGAGCTGTTCGCCGCTGATCCGGGCTAGCTCCTGCAGCGGCCCGCGGGTCAGGGTCAGCGGGGTGCGCAATTCATGCGAGACGTTGGCGAAGAATCGGGCACGGGCATCGCTGATCTGGCGAATCTCGCGCGACCGGGCGCGCAGCTCGGCGGTGCGCTCGGCGACCTGTTCGGAAAGAACGCGCTGCTGGGCGATCAGTCGGGTTTCGCGGGCGCGCTGACCGAAGCGCGCGGCCAAGGCAAGCAGGATCAAACCTGCCAGCACATACATCCCCCAGGCCAGCGGGCTTGAGGAGAACGGCGGCAGCACTTGAAACCCTAGAGGCTCTGATTCAAACACCTGTCCGGCCGCGTTGCGCGCCTGAGCGCGGAAGACGTAGTCACCACCGGGCAGGTTGGTGTAGTCCCGTCGGGTCTCATCGCTCCAGCGCGACCAGTCGCTCTCCAGCCCCTCCAGTCGAACCCGGTACTCGGTCAGGTCGGGGGCGATGTAGCTGCTCAGCGCGTATTCAAAGCGCAGCGATTCCGCGCCGGCCGGCAGCGCCTGCTCAAGCGGTTGGCTGCCCGGCCCCTGGATCAGCCACTGGTCGCTGTCGGGAAACCCGGCCCGTACCACCTGCAGACGACTGGGCTCGACGTCGATGTCGACCGGCGGCCAGTCCAGTCTCAGCAGACCCGGATGGCGCCCGATCCACAGATGATCGCCGCGCTGGCCGATAAACCAGTTGACCGCCGGCGCCAGCTCGCTCAGCCAGCGGCGCTGCCAGTCGAAGCGGCCGTCGTCCAACAGCCGGCCGCGCCAAAGCGCTCCGCCGGGCCCGATGCCGCCGACCAGTTGTCCATCGCCGGTCTGGTACAGGCGGTAGATGCCGCGTGGTTCGCCCAAGGTCTGGTTGCCGAAATCGGGATCGGGTTCGATGCGCGTGGCTTCGGGTTCGACCGGGCGGTAGCCGCCGTTGCTGGTGCCCAGCACCAGGCGTTCACCCAGATTGAAGGCCCAGGCATAGCCATCCGGCACGCCCTCGTCGGCACCCAGTTCGGCTTCCACCACCAGCGTGTCGTCTTGCCAGGCCAGGCGGTAGTAGCGCCCGACCACGGTCCCGACCCAGACCCGGCCCAGATGGTCTTCGGCGATGGTGTGGGCGCGATGATCCACGCCCTCGATCCGGCCCAGCGAGCGCCAGCCCTGGTCGGTTCGAATCAGGGCACCCAGGCCGGTCTCCAACTCGGCGTAAACCGCATCGCGCAGGCGCGAGCGCACCAGGCCGTAGGAATAGGTATCGGCCAGCAGCAGTTCATGTTCGCTTACGCCCATACGGTCCAGGTCGGGGACGATCCGGTGGACGCCTTCAGAGCTGGCCACCAGCAGCCCGTCGCCGTCGCCGAGGATGCCGAACGCCTCCAGGATCGGCACGTCGATGGCATCGAGCCGGCTGGCATCGGTGCCGTCGGCAGCCAGCACGCTCAAACCCGCGTCACCGCCCACCAACCAGTGCCCCTGGAACGGGACGAGGGCATTGGTGGTCGCCAATCCGAAGTCGGCGTCATAGACCCGGCGCCCGCCGAACAGATCGACTCTCGCGATCGCCCCGCCCTGGGCCAGCCACACGCCGTTTTCATGGTCGATGATCAGGTCGTAAATGCTGTTGACGGCCAGGCCGTTGCGGTGCGTGATCTGCTCCAGCGCCTCGCCGTTGGTGCCCAGGTGAAACAGGCCGGCCAACTGGGTGGCCAGCAGGATGCCGCCGTCGGGCGCTGGAATGGCCTGGTAGGGCCAGGTGTCTGCCAGCTCGAAATCGGTTTCGATCGCGACCGGCGCATCTTCGGACAACCAGAACAGGCCATCGTCGACGCTGCCCATCAGAATGCGCCCGTCCGGCCAGGAGGCGAGCATGCTCAGGCGCGGGCCCTCGGGCATC
>JAZBOC010000106.1:0-3288 GCA_036353315.1 Wenzhouxiangella sp.
GAAGAATGATCTGGTTCAAAACCTCCAGAACCTCTGCGAAACGGTCTTTATTGAGTTTTCTCATCGGGTGTGGCGCAGCGCCGCACAGACGCCAGTCGAAGGACTTGGCTGGTGGCAGAGCACGTAGCTGGTCTGCCCGGCCTTGCGACCCTTCGCGACCCCGACCGACACGGCAAAAGGATGATCTGCGTTGTAATCGGCCGTGGTCATTGGCAGTCCGATGACCAACGATATGCGCTCGTTAAGCGCCCTTGCAAGGCGACCAATACAGGCCAGAAGCGCGCGCGCCGGCCTGCATAATCTTTTCGGCGCCCATGAAGGAACCCAAGCTTCCCCTGCGTATAGGAGACCAACAGCACACAAAAACGGTTCTGATGTCATGCGCAATGTTCAACCCGACGGAAACGATACCGCTGTTCTGATCCGATCCGAGGCCGAATCGGAACTGGCCGTCGCCACCGCACCGACCCTGCCGGCCGGCAAGGTCGCCAGGCTGTCGCCGGCGCTCAAGGCCTTTGCTATCGCGATGCGTGGCCTGGACCGGATCGCGCCGCGTCTGACCACCGAGCTGATGTTCCGGCACTTTGTCCGCCCCCGCCGGCGACGCACTTGTGACTACCGTGACTGCCTGCCGGCCGGCGCCGAGCGGCTGGCCATCGACTACCGCGACCACAGCCTGACGGCCTGGTGCTGGGGCAAAAAGGGTCCGGCAGTCTTGCTGGTCCACGGCTGGGAAGACCACAGTGGCGCGATGCTGAGCCTGGTCGAGCCGCTGCGCCAGCATGGCTACCGCGTGGTGGCCCTGGACGCACCAGGACACGGCCTGTCGCCGGACCTGGACACCCACTTGCTCGACACCGGCGAGGCGCTGGCGGCGCTGATGCGTCAAATCGGTCGCTTCCAGGCCATCATCGCCCACTCCTATGGCGCAGCCGCCACCGCCACCCTGCTGGCGCGTCAGCCGCAGTGGATGCCGGACCATCTGACCCTGGTCTCGCCGATGCAGGACATTCGCCAGCACCTGGCGATCTTTGCCGGCATTGCCGGCTTGTCTCTGGCCGGATGGAACCGCCTGCAGCATCGGGTGCGCGAAGCCCTCGGTCAGCCGCTCGACGACATCAGCACGCTGGGTGCGGCCGAGCACCTGAACACTCCGGGTCTGATCGTTCATGATCGCGAGGATCCGCTGATTCCCTATGCCATCAGTGCGCGGGTAGCCGAGCGCTGGCGGGATGCCGAACTGCTGGCCACCCAGGGCCTGGGCCATCGCCGCACTCTCGGTTGCCCCGACGTGGTCGGTGAAATCCTGGCCCGGATGGACGCTTGTCTGCGCCCGTCACAAGCACAGCAGCGATCCGTTTCGAGGAGCCCGGCATGAACGATCTGAACCTCGCGGTATCAGGCACCCTGCGCCCCGGCTTGAGGGCTTTTCTGGACCGGCTGCTGCGTCGGCCCGGCCGGGTGCTGGCCATCGCCCTCCTGATCCTGATCCCCTTCGGCCTGGGCCTTTCCAAGATCCAGAAAGACCCTTCGGTCGATGCCTTCGTGCCCAGCGATCATCCGGCCGCGGCGGCCAGAGACCAGGCGCGCGAGTGGTTCGGGCTGGAAGACCCGGTCGTGATCGCCCTGGTCGGCGAGCGCGGGCAGTCCGTCTTCACGGCCGAGGGCTTGAGCGCACTGCGCGAACTGCACGAGCAGATCGAGGCCGTGCCCGGGGTGAAGAGCGCCGATGTCATCAGTCTGCACAGCAAGAACGTCATCAGCGGCCAGGACGGCGACCTGCTGGTCGATCCGATCATCGAACCCGGCCCGGTCACCGAAGACACAGCCCGTCTGGCGCTGGAACGGGTGCGCAACATGCCGATGCTGATGGGCCTGCTGGCCACGGACACAGGCAACGTCGCCACCATCATCGCCCCGGTCAACGATCCGAATCGGGCCAACGGTGTTTACGACAAGATCATGGCCTTGACCTCTGCGGCGCCGGACGGCATGGCCTGGCACGTCGCCGGGGTAGCCGGCATGAACGCGCGCCTGGCCGCGATCGTCGACGGCGATACCCGCATCTTCATTCCGGCCGCGGTGCTGACCGTGCTGCTGATCGTGTGGCTGGCGCTGCGCCGGCCGGTCGCGGTGGTCGGGCCGCTGGTCGTCATTGCCGGTTCGGCCGCGACCGCGCTGGGCGTGCTCGGCTGGAGCGGGGCCGACTACTACCTGATCACCTCGGCCCTGCCGGTGGTGATCATGGCCCTGGCCGTGGCCGACAGCATGCACCTGTCGGTCTATTACCTGCGCTATCGCGCCGATGACCCGACGCTGGATGCCCGCCAGGCCATCACCCTGGCGCTCAGCCGTACCTGGCTGCCGATCAGCCTGACCAGCATGACCACGATCGCGGCCTTCATCGGCCTGTCGATCGGCGCCGACATGCAGCCGATCCGCGAGTTCGGCCTGTTCGCCGCCGTCGGTGTCGCCGCGGCCTGGCTGCTCAGCCTGACCGTGCTGCCGGCGATCATCGTGCTGACCGGCCTGAAACCGGCCGCCTCGGCCATCGCAGCAAGCGGTCGGATGGGCTTACTGGATCGCAGTCTGCGCGCCATCACCCGCCTGTCCTGGCATCATCCGCTGGCCACCACGCTGGGCTTGGCCGCGCTGGTCGGGACATTGATGGTGCTGGCTCTGGACGCGCGCTTCGACTACGAGCGCAAGCGCTACTTCCAGCCGCATGATCCGGTCCGCATCGCCGACCAGGCCATCAACCAGGCGCTGGGCGGCATCAGCTTCCTGGATGTGACCGTGACCGCGCCCGAGCCGGGCGGCATCATGACGGTCGAGGCGCTGCAAGCCATTGCCGAGTTGCGTGCGCGCATGGCGAGGCTGCCGCGGGTGGTGCGGGTCAGCGGCATCGATGAGTCGATCGCCAGGATGCATGAGGTGCTTACCGACGCACCAACCGGCACGCTACCTGATCGCGCCCTGGCCCCGGCTCAGTACATGTTCCTCTACGAGGCCTCAAGCGAGCCGGAGGACTTTCGCCACGAGGTCGACTATGACCACAGCCGCGCCCTGATCCGGGCGCAGCTGGCGACCGATCGCTACTCGACCACCCGACCCATTGTTCGCGATCTGGAACAGCTGGTTGCGGCCTGGTCGGCCCAGGCCGGCCTGGAAGCTGCGGTCAGCGGCCGGGTGGCGGTCAACGAGGGCTGGATGAGCCGGCTGGCCGAGCGGCATTTCATCAGCCTGGGCCTGGCTGCAGCCATGGTGTTTCTCGCCTCGGTGATTGCC
>JAZBOC010000006.1:0-2436 GCA_036353315.1 Wenzhouxiangella sp.
AAGCTCTTCTGGTCCATCAGGTTCCGGCGCACGTCGGGGTGCACGATGATCGGGTCGGCGGGGCCGTCGGGGTTCTGCACGCCTGTCACGTCCCGCCCCTGCAGCCGCTCTCGGGCGAAAGCGAGGGCGTTCTGGTAGGCGACGGCGGCCTGGTAGGCGGCCGAGGCCATGCCCAGACCCTGGATGCCCGTCACCAGCCGGGCTGCGTTCATCATCGTGAACATACAGGCCAAGCCACGGTTCTCCTGGCCGATCAAAAAGCCGATGGCGTTTTCGTATTCCATCTCGCAGGTCGCCGAGGCCTTGATGCCCATTTTCTTTTCCAGGCCGACGCACTTGACCCCGTTGCGCTCGCCCAGCGCGCCGTCGGCGTTGACCAGGAACTTCGGCACCAGAAACAGGCTGATGCCGCGCGTGCCGGCCGGTGCATCAGGGGTCCGGGCGAGCACCAGGTGGATGATGTTGTCGACCATGTCGTGCTCGCCGGCCGAAATCCAGATCTTCTTGCCGGTGATGCGATAGCTGCCGTCCTGCTGCGGCTCGGCGCGGGAGCGCAAAAGCCCCAAGTCGGTGCCGCAGTGCGGTTCGGTCAGGTTCATGGTCCCGCCCCACTCGCCGCTGACCATCTTCGGCAGATAGGTGGACTTCTGCTCGTCGCTGCCGTGGTGGTGGATGACCTCATAGGCCCCCAGCGTCAGCCCGGGATAGGCAGCAAACGAGGCGTTGGCGGCGTTGATCATCTCCGAAACGGCCAGGCCGACGAAGTTGGGCAGACCCTGGCCACCAAACTCCGGGTCGGCAATCAGCCCGGTCCAGCCGTTGTCGCACCAGTCGCGGTAGGCCTCGCCAAAGCCTGCGGGCATGCGGACCTCGTGGCTGGACTCATCCAGCTGACAGCCCGTTTCGTCGCCGATCGGGTTGAGCGGTTGCAGCACGTTCTCGGCGACCTTCGCCGCCTCGCTCAAGACCGCTTCAACGACATCCGGGCTGGCCTCGGCCATGCTTGGCAGCTCGGCACAGGCCGACAGGTCGAGGAACTCGTTGTAGAGGAAGTCAAAGTCTTCCAGTGGGGCCTTATAGCTGGGCATGGAACGCTCCGGATCGAATAAAAATCCAGACTACCATACGCCACCGTATGCCAGCGTGTGGGTTTACTCCGGCGCCAGCTCGAAGTCCGTCGGCTGCCATTCATCGCCCGACACCGGGCGAGCAAACAGGAAACCCTGGAAGGCGTCACAGCCGAAATCCTTGAGCAGGGTCCATTCTTCGCGCGTTTCGACCCCCTCGGCGATAACGGTCAGGCCGAGCGCGTGGCCCATGGCGATGGTCGCCCGCACGATGGCGGCACTGCTCGCTGTGGCGATCATGTCCGAGACAAACGAGCGATCGATCTTTAGGGTGTCAAACGGCAGGTGCTTGAGATAGGACAGCGATGAAAACCCGGTTCCGAAATCATCCAGTGCCAGGCCAATCCCCAGGTCACGCACGGCCAGCATACGCTGTTCGGTCTGGCTCAAGTCGTTGAGCACGACCGACTCGGTCAGTTCAAGGCTGAGGCGACCGGCCGGAAGGTCAAAACGGTCCAGCGCCTCGAGCAGCAGTTCGATGAAGCGCGGCTGGTGGAACTGGCGTGCGCTGACGTTGATCGACAGATGCAGTCCCTCTGTGCGGGGATCCTTTGCCCACGTCTGCAGACGGCGGCAGGCGGTGTCCAGCACCCATCCACCGATGGGCAGGATCAGGCCCGTCTCTTCGGCCAGTGGGATGAACTGGTCGGGTGAGACCCGACCCTCGCCGGGACGGTTCCAGCGGATCAGTCCCTCGGCACCGGTCAGGCGCCCATGGCCATCGAACTGGGACTGGAAAAAAAGCGCCAGATGATCCTGTTCAAGCGCCTCATGCAGACCGGCTTCGATGCGGGCTCGGGACTCGACCAGGGTCTGCATCTCCTGGTTAAAGAAGCGCCAGGTGTTGCGCGCGTCGTCGCGGGCGCGCTGGAGGGCGATCTCGGCCTTGTTGAGCAGTCGATCGGTTTCTTCGCGTTCCGCGGTGATCAGGTACAAACCCATGGTGGTTGCATGCCGGATGCTGTTCTCGGCCTGCTCGACGGCGTGCGGGTACTGCAACTCTTCGTGAATGAGTTCGGCCAGGTCGTGGGCCTGGGCGGCGGCCTGGTCGCGCTTGCGCGACAGGTTCTCGACCACGATGGCGAAACGGTTTCCGCCGATGCGGGCAATGGTGGAATCGTCGGTCAGAATTTCGCGCAGGCGCTCGGCGACCGAGATGAGCACCTGATTGCCCACCTGATAGCCGTGAATGTCGTTGATGAACTTGAAGCCGTCGATATCGAGCACCAGGATCATGCCGTGGCGATGGGTGCGCTGACTGGAACGGGCCGCCTGATCGAGCCGGTCGAGAAGCAGCGAGCGGTTCGGT
>JAZBOC010000007.1:0-41374 GCA_036353315.1 Wenzhouxiangella sp.
CCAGCGCCACGTATCAAACAGGTGGCCGAATCTCAATATTCCCAGGGCCATGGAGGACTGTAGCCGGTCGTCCCACCCGGTCAGGCGCAGATCGACCAAGGGATCCTGCGCGCCCGGCGGCATCAACGAGTACGAGACTTCGTACAGACCGAGGCTGGGCGGAAGGTCCAGCATCCAGAAGAGCAGGTAGCCAACAATGGGAAAGAAGAACGCCAGCCCGGCAACGATCAACAAGGTGCGATCCTGCCACTTGCGTACCGCGAGTAACACGAAGCCCAGTAAGGCGTAAGGCGTCAGGATATCGCCCAACCAAAAGACAAACAGGTGGATCAGCCCGAAACCCAGCAGAATGGTTGTTCGCCGCCGGAAAATGCTGGCCGCTGCCGCGCCGCGTTGGTCAAGCCGCTCAAGTTGCAGGGCAAAGCCCAGCCCGAACAGAAAGGCAAACAGGGTGTAGAACTTGCCGTCGATGACAGCCAGGTGGAGAAAATCCCAGATGACGTAGCTGCTTCCCGATAACTCGCTCCTGGTTGCAGGCCCACTGAACGCCCAGCCACTGAAAACTTGGATGTTGGCAAGCAGGATGCCGAACAGGGCAAAGCCCCGAAGCGCATCGAGCACATCGTGGCGCTCTGAGCCGACACTGGGTGAGGCAGCCGAGTCGAGCATCGGGCTCACGGGTTGGGCCTGCGTGCTCAAGTATGTGACCTGTGGTGAAAATCTACGGTCTGGTCCTGGCCGATTCTGGCGAACAGGCAAAAGACCAGGCCCAGTGCGGTGGTGATGGCAACCAGGTAGTAGGTGCCGTGGTAGCCAAATCCTTCGATGACCCAGCCCGACCATCCGGACATGACCGAGCGGGCGAAGTTGGGCACGGCCATGAACAGGGCAAACAGGCTGGCCGCCACGGCCGGATTGCAGATCCGCATCGCCCAGACCACGCTGACGATCAGCAATAGTGTGGACAGTACGTACTGGATGCCGAACAGGATGCTGAAGATACGGGCGTCCTGCCAGTCATTGAGGGTCATGCCGCCAGCGAACGCTGTAATGCTCAAGCCGATGAACAGGCCGAACGTGGTATTGCGCAGTCCAAAAAACTTCACCAGGAAAGGCGTTGCTGCGGCCCCAATGACAGCCGCCAGCAGGCTCATGGCGCTGGCGAAACTGCTGTATTTCTCGCTACTCCAACCCAGCTGCTGCACGGCAAGCGTCGGCGCCACGGCGTCGGTGAAGGTGAAAGTGGCCTGAGACAGGCCAATACCGAGCAGAAAAATGATGGTCGTCGGCACGATCAGGGCCTTGAACAACCCTTTGAGAATCGGCCACCATGCGTCCTGCTGGCGCGCCTGGCATTCGGCTGAGGCCTGACCCTTGCTCCATGGCATGAGGCGTTCACCGGGGCGCTCGCGAAACAAGCTGACAAAGCCCGAGGCGACGGCAACAAAACCGGCGAGCAGCAGCGCAACGAGGGTGATCTGGCCGGAGCCCAGAAGCTGACCGGCGATGAACGCGGAGGCGGAAATACCGAGCGTTTGCGCGGCGAACATGCAGCCGTTGATGGTTGTGCGCTCTTCGTGCGGGACGAGATCCACCGTCATGCCGTCGACCGCCACATCGTTGAACACGGCACACAGGTTGAGGGCAAAAAAGAACGCGGTGAGCGCGAAGACGTCAGCCGAGCCGGGCGCGCTCGCAGCCAGCGCCAGCAACACCAGCAGCATCATCGCCTGGGCAACCAGAATCCAGGAGCGTCGCCGACCCATGGGTTTGAAGGTGAAGCGATCCATCAACAGGCCGTTGAACAGCTTCAGCGACCACGGCAGCAGCGCGGTGCCCACAAACGCGCCCACGGCAACCGGCGAGGCCCCGGCAGCTGCCAGCCAGGCCGGGATCGCGATGATCGACAGACCCACGGGGATGCCCTGCATGAAGTAAAGCAGAATGATCGCGGAGAAGCGCGCGAGCCTGTTTTCCGACAGGGCGGGCAAAAGATGGAGTCTTGGAAGCTGATCAGCGTGCAGAGAAGCGCTCATGCAAGGGCCTGAAGTGAGGTATGGGTCTCGCCATGAAAGCTTGAGCGTGATGCCTTAAGGTTGCAATGACGAAAGCGTTAATAGTTCGTCAAAGTTTTCCGCTCGTATGATCAGTAATGCGCCCGAAATAGGAACTGAGGTTAGCGCTGTGGGCGATATCGTCGGGCCTTTGGGATCCGAGGCCAAAATCGTCTGATCCGACGTTAATCCAATAGGCTGAGCCGGTAGATGGCTCTCGGTGGTTCCTGTATGGCGTTATTCGCCTTGTGCCTGAGAACGTGGTTTAATGAAGGCCGAATCCTGAGCTCACGTTATGGAAAAATTCGGCGTTTTTGTTGGCCTGATACTCTTTGCGGTCTCTTTCGATTGCAATGCAAGATCACTCATGGAGCGCGACCGAATAGATCGGGTCTCTATGGCTGTGGTGCAGATTCACTCGCCCGAGAGCACTGGTTCGGGGAGCCTGGTGGAAGGGTCTGGCCTGATCTATACCAACAGGCACGTCGTCGAGGGGTTTTATGAGTTCGATATCCATGCGATCAAGGACCCGACAGAGCCGGCGCAGCCTGTGTTCAAGGCGGAGCTGGTTGGTTTCTCCGATGAGTTTGATTTCGCGGTACTGCGGATTACCACGGACATGGGCGGTAATCAGGTCAGCAATCCGCACCAGTTCCTGAGCGACCTTTCGCCGGCCAATCTCTATCCCGAGCTGCGTGCCGCAGGTCTGCGAGAGGTGCCCGCCCGCGGCGACCAGATTGCCATTTTCGGTTACCCCGGTATCGGTGACAACGAGCTGGTGTTCACGACCGGCATCATTTCATCGGTCCTGTATGACACTTATGCCGGTGCTCGGATGCCGATCTGGTACCGCACCAACGCTGAGATGTCGCCCGGCAACAGTGGCGGCATTGCGACCAATGCTGCGGGTGACATCATCGGAATTCCAACCTATGTGCGTACCGAATCACGCACGGGTGGTCGTCTCGGCAGCTTGTTGTCGATGCACGTGGTTCAGGCAATCGTTGATGCTGATGCGCTCATCCGAACGTGGGAATCCTCAGCGGCATCGCCACGGCAGTCCCAAGCTGAGGCGCCCTATAGTGGTTGGGATGGCAATCAACTCGACTTTTCTCTTGATCCCTACTACGGTGAATACCACCTCGGGGCCGGGTTCGTGCCCGACCCTTACCGGGTTTCGGTCACTTCGGGCGGTTCGGTACCGGTGTCTTATCTTGCAGGCGACTGCGTCGGTTTTGCTGCCCAGGCGCCGGATTATCGTTTGCACTGGGCCGGCGGCGGCAGCGAGCTGCGGATTCTGTTCGACGCCGGGCAACAAGGCGACGACACCGTGTTACTCGTAAACATGCCGGATGGCAGCTGGGCCTGTAACGACGACGCTAACGCCGATACGGTCAACCCGATGGTGGTTGTGAGCAACCCCCCTGCCGGCGTCTATGACATTTGGGTCGCAAGCTACTATGCGGATAGTTACATTGATGGAACCCTGCATATCACTGAGCGTGGCTTGACGCCAGATGGCAATCTTGCTGGCTTGGCTGGAGCCGAAGGGGGCGCGACATCGGGTTTGCCCGCAGGGTCTGACGGCCTGGAATTCAGCCTTGATCCAGTTTATGGCAGCATTCGGCTGGAGGAGTGGTTCACGCCGGATCCCCATCAGATCAATGGGGTGGCCGGCGGCCCGGTGGATGTTTCTGAACTTGATCTTGGCCCCGGATGCACTGGTTACGCGTCATCGGCGCCTGATTTTCGCCTCCACTGGACCGGTGGCACCGATGACCTGACGGTCTTCTTCGAGGTCGATCAGCCGGGCAACGACACTGTGCTCATTATTAACACTCCGTCGAGAGAGTGGATCTGTAATGACGATGCCCACAGTTCTACACTTAATCCCCTGGCCCGGCTCCGGGGGCAGCCTGCCGGTCAGTTCGATATCTGGGTGGCCACTTTTCGCAGTGGCGAATTCTTTCAGGGCAAGCTCACTGTGACCGAAACAAGCATCACCCCATAACGGCCGGATCTTGTTGACGATTGCCCAGTGATCAGCGCATCTGCGGCCGGTGTGAGTCGTCGCCCGCTATCCACGGCGCTGCTCAGGCGTTTACTCACCGGCTCTGGACCAAAACTCGTACTGGATAGCGTTGCTGTCCAGAAAGTTTTGCAGTTCGGCTGAGGCTTCTCCGGAAAATCGATCTTTGAGTGCGTCCAGGAGGTTATCCTGGCACGCAAGGGCCAGCTTCAGCTTCATGACGCCTGGAGGTTTGAGTTTCAAAGCCCACTCATATTCAAATATGCCTTGGCCGAAGAATTTCTCTACACCCGGGCCGAGGTCTCGGCCCTCGATCAAAAGCGAACCATCATTTTCCAGTCTGACGCCGAGTTGGCGGCTGCCGCCTTCATCCTGGATGTCGCGCAGCAGCACATAGCCGACCATCTCAGGTGCTCATGTTCGGCCATCTCGCCATCGTGCGGTCTAATCGAGGTCGGCCAGCGTCACGACTAGATCTTGGCGAGAGACATCAACATTCCAGAAGGTATACGTATCGCCATCTTCATCGACCAGGCGAATATCGAAAATCGGGCTGCGATAGCCGTAGAGATTGACTCGCTGGGTGCTTCCCGAGAGCAGGACGTCCATTCCAAGCACATCATCCTCCCAGGATCGCGCATCGCCGGGGCTGACATAGATGTACATGATCGTGAAACCAGTACGGTTTGTGACATCGACGTAGTAATTTTGCTGGGCTTGTGCACTGGAAAGGCTGAGCAAACCCAGCAGAATGAAGATGCCGGCAGTTCTAAGGAAGACTTTCATCTTTTGAGGTCCTGTGTTGAGTGATACAGCATGAGGTCAGTGAGTGCTCACACCCTCGGCCACCACCGAACGGGATGGTGAGCAGCAGGCAGATTAGCCAAACGGTGCCATTCGACATAACGCGTGACCGGAATGATGGAGTCGATCATCAATAGCAGGGTGCTCGCGAAGAAGTCGCCGCGTTCAATCACCTGGGCCCGATGGGTGGCTATGAGCATGGTGGCAAGCATGCACCCGCTGCGCCAAACCGGGCAAGGACTTCATCGTCAAACTTTCGTGAATTCTTTGGCTGCCGGGTGCATCGGCAACGTGTCTTTCGGTTGGGGCGTTCCGGCTTTCGGATTCGGCAGCAGATCCGGCCAGCCGTACTTGTCCCAGGCTGCCACAAGGCCGATGCGCTCGGCAAAGGGCAGGAATTCAGGGTGCAGGCGGGTCTGGCGGATGGGTTCAATGTCGGCCCAAAGCGACATGAGGCAGTACATGTTGGCTGGTGTGATCTGGGTCCCCAGCGTCTTGAAGACCATCTTGCTGTAGCCCATCCAGATGGCCGGGGCGACGATGCTGGTGTCGGAGGGATCGGGCAGGCTGCCGTGCAGGTAGTCGAGCATCCGGCAGTAGACTGCCCGATGGACTTTTCGCCCGCTGCATACACCCCTGGCGGCAATCTTCCAAAAGCTGTTGAGGGCGGTTCCCGTGAGTGGTCGAGTGCCGGCCGGAGGGAGAATCACGGTATTCATCAGAAAGCGCGTCTGGCGGTACTGCTCAACCGCTAGTTCATGATGGCCGGCGGCGGCGGTAGCAACGCCCAGCCACATTGAGGGCAGTCCGAGATCGACCATGCGCTGTCCGGCTTTGATGGCTTTATCGATTTCTCCGAGATTCAGCCGGGCCACCGAAAGCATGGCGAAATTACGGCCGTTGACCGGATCTTGTTCGATCGCGGTCTCGAGATAGGGTAGGGCCTCGCGGGTGCGGCCGATATAGAGTAGAAAGGAACCCAGTCTGAGCGTGACATCGGGATTGTTGGGCTCCAGGCGATAGGCCTCGTGGGCCAGGTCCAGGGCTCCAGTTGGATCATTCTCGGTCCAGCGATGAATGCCGAGCATCGCCCGCGCATGGCCCTGATCGGGATCGAGCTCGATCGCCTTCAAGGCGCACTTGGCCATCTTCGCTGACTTGCCCACCCGGTCGAGACAGGGCGTATAAACCGTTGTATAGACATGGGCCTCGGCCAGTGCGGTCCAGGCGGCGGCGAAATCAGGCTCGAGATCGAGCGCGTTTTCCAGTAATTCAACCGCCCGGGCAAGGACGCCATCGCCGATGGCACGCATGGTCAAGGCGCGGCCCTGCAGGTAGAGATTCATGGCGGCCTGGCTGGGGCTGGTCTTGCGCGGACCCGGCAGGACGGGGGCGAGCTGGAGGACGCGAGCGACTTCGCGGCTGACCGATGCTGCGATTTCGTCCTGCAATCCAAACATGTCGGCGCTTGAGCCTTGATAGCTCTGGCCCCAGAGCTCGAAGCCATTGTGACCGTCGATCAGGCTGACATGAACGCGCACATCACTGTTGTCGCGCTGGATCGAGCCTTCCAGCAGATAGGACACGTGCAGCGCCCTGGCGATTTTTGGCAGACGACGGCCCAGTTTTCGGGCGTTCATCGATGAGGTGCGTCCGGCCACGAGCAAATCCGGCATCCGACCGAGCATGCTGATCAAGTCATCGAACAGCCCCTGCGCTAGCGGCGTCGGATCGTCATCCTGGGTCGATTCAAAGGGCAGCACGGCGATCCGGATGCGGCGGTCGGCCCCGCTCAGGGCGGCGGTAGAGCCATGCAGGCGCCAGGCATCCCGCAGCTGTCTTGCGCCAGCGTTATCCGCACGTCGCTCACAGTCGGCCAGAGCGTCCTCCATCGCCTGCTGCAGGCGCTGATCCACCTGCGCACGCTCAGCGTCCAGCCACCGGCGAAAGGGCTCGCCGAGGTCGAGCTGGTCGAGCAGCGGTTTGCCGCCGATGTTCAGCAGTAGCCGGCTCGCATTACCGGCATCAGCCTGGCTCAGGCCATGGTCCAGATCGCTTAAATCCGAGCGCAGGACCCCTGAATTAACGGCAACCCGGTCGCGGGTGATGTGGAGAAATTCGGCGTGGATCGGGGCCAGTTGCTGCTTCAGGCCGAGCAAGGTCTGACGGAGACTGGCTCGGGCATGGGCCCTGAACTTGCCGGGCCACAACAGCTGAGCCAGAAAGTCTCGATCTACGGGTTCTCCGGGATGGAGACACAACATGGCCAACAAGGCCTGCGACCGTTTTCCGCTGACAGGGATTTCGGTCCCGTCCGGTTCGGAGAGACGAAAGCTGCCGAATAGCGAGGCCTGCAGCCTCAACTCACCGTGCCTTGCATGCGTGTCTCCTGTTGGGCAAAATCCAGGGCCGGATCGTGATCCCGCTCACAGTATAGGGTGGTCAGCTGGCTGGGCCAAGGGTTGGGGCAGGCACCGGGTCACCAATGAAAGAGGTTCGACGATTGACCTGAGGGCGGTCATCCTGTAATATTCCCGCTCTTTGCTGAAGCACTTTTCTGGAGCACGCATCATGTACGCGGTATTTACCACCGGCGGCAAGCAGTACCGGGCAGCGGAAGGCGAGATCGTCCGCGTCGAAAAGCTGGACGCCGACAAGGGCGCCACGGTTGAGATTGACCAGGTCCTGATGGTCGGCGAGGGCGAGGATGTGCGTATCGGCACGCCGACCGTAGCGGGCGGCAAGGTGACCGCCGAGGTGGTCGATCATGGCCGCGGCGAGAAAATCCGGATTATCAAGTTCCGGCGTCGCAAGCACCATATGAAGCAGATGGGCCACCGCCAGTACTATACTGAACTGAAGATCACAGGAATCGAGGGCTGACACGATGGCTCATAAGAAAGCAGGCGGCTCAACGCGCAATGGCCGCGACTCCAACCCGAAATATCTTGGCGTGAAGCGGTATGGCGGCGAGCAGGTGCTGGCCGGCAACATTCTGGTTCGTCAGCGCGGCACCCGGTTTCATGCCGGTGATAACGTGAAGGTCGGCCGCGATCACACCCTGTTTGCCCTGGCGGATGGCAAGGTTGTGTTCGAACAGAAAGGCAAGCCGCTGCGCAAGTTCGTTTCGGTGCAGCCGGCTGAATAGGCGCTGTGGCACCGCGAGTTGAACAGGCCCCGCGCTGCGGGGCTTTTTTGTATCTGACGGGTGGGATATCGTGCTGACCGCCGGGACGCCTGACCGGCACGGGATCACCCGCTTTGGTTCGACGCGTGGCGAGGCCTGCAGCGGATGATCCCGTGCCGGTCACGCTGCGTGCCATAGTCGGTTGCTGTTTCCCATTGTGAAAAAATCGGATCCTGACTGGTCATGAAATTCGTCGACGAAGCCACCATCGAAGTCCGCGCCGGCAAGGGCGGGCCCGGCAGCGTCAGCTTCCGGCGCGAGAAGTTCATTCCCAAGGGCGGGCCGGATGGTGGAGACGGCGGTGATGGCGGCGGTGTCTGGCTGGAAGCGGACTCCGGCCTCAATACCCTGGCTGATTTTCGCCATGCCCGACTGTTCAAGGCGCGCAACGGTGAGCCTGGTGCCGGGCGTCAGCGCACCGGCAAGTCAGCCGAGGACATCATCGTCCGCGTGCCGCTTGGAACCATCGTGATCGCGACGGAGACCGACGAGCGTATCGGAGAGCTGACTGCGCATGGCCAGCGCCTGCTGGTCGCGCGCGGCGGCGAGGGCGGACGGGGCAACGTCAACTTCAAGTCCTCGGTTAACCGCACTCCGCGCCAGTCCACGCCCGGCACGCCGGGCGAGGTGCGCGAGCTGCATCTGGAGCTCAAGGTGCTGGCTGACGTCGGTTTGCTCGGCTTTCCAAATGCGGGCAAATCCACGCTGATCAGTTCGGTCTCGGCCGCCCGGCCCAAGGTTGCCGACTATCCCTTCACTACCCTGTACCCCAACCTCGGCGTGGTCAGCCTGGAGCCGGGGCGGAGTTTCGTGATCGCAGACATTCCCGGTCTGATTGAAGGCGCGGCCGAGGGTGCCGGGTTGGGAATTCAGTTTCTCAAGCACCTGCAGCGGACCAGGCTGTTGCTGCACCTGGTCGATCTGGCGCCGATCGATGGCGCCGATCCGGTCGAGCAGGTTCGCGCACTGGAGCGCGAGCTAGAGCAGTTCGACGAGGGCCTGGCCCGGCGCGAGCGCTGGCTGGTGCTGACCAAGACCGACCAGGTTGAAGAATCCGAGCTGGATGCCCTGACCACCGACGTTGTAGATCGGCTTGGCTGGGAAGCGCCCTGGTTTGCGATTTCGGCCGTGGCCAGAAGCGGGCTGTCGCCGCTGATCGGACGGATAATGGAACATCTGGAGCGGGTCGGAAAATCCTCGCTCAGCCCTGATGAGGAGGAAACAGTTCGCAATGAGCACGAATGAGCCCGGCAGTTTTGAGGCCCTGGGCCTGCCCGATGTCCTCTTGGAGACCCTGAACGAGCTCGGCTATGAGGCCCCGTCGCCGATCCAGGCCGAAACCATACCAGCCCTGCTGGCCGGGCGCGACCTGGTTGGACAGGCCCAGACCGGCACCGGCAAGACAGCGGCTTTTGCCCTCCCCATTCTGGCGCGGCGCCGGCCTGAGGCGGCCAAGCCTTCGGCCCTGGTCCTGGCGCCCACGCGCGAGCTGGCCATCCAGGTCGCCGAAGCGTTCCATCGCTACGCCGGCCGGGTCTCCGGTTTCCATGTTTTGCCCATCTACGGCGGCCAGTCCTACGGGCCACAGCTGGCCGGCCTCAGACGCGGGGCCGACGTGGTGGTCGGAACCCCGGGCCGGATCATCGATCACCTCAACAAGGGCACGCTGGACCTGAGCGCGCTGTCCACGCTGGTCCTGGACGAGGCCGACGAAATGCTGCGCATGGGCTTCATCGACGATGTCGAGCAGGTCCTTGCGAAGCTGCCCGAGACCTGCCAGATCGCGCTGTTCTCGGCGACCATGCCGACCCCGATCCGGCGCATCGCCGAGCGCTATCTCAAAAACCCCGAACAGGTCACCATCCGCTCAAAGACCGCCACGGCCGCCGGCATCCGTCAGCGCTACTGGCTGGTCAGCGGGGTCCACAAGCTCGACGCCCTGACCCGCATCCTGGAGGTCGAGGATTTCGACGGCATGATCGTTTTCGCTCGTACCCGGGTGGCAACCGAGGAACTGGCCAGCCGCCTGGACGCGCGCGGCTTTGCCGCCGAGGCCCTGAACGGCGACGTGCCTCAGCCGGTGCGCGAGAAGCTGGTCGAGAAGCTGCGCAAGGGTGAGATTGATATCCTGGTAGCGACCGATGTAGCTGCGCGCGGCCTGGACGTCGAGCGTATTTCGCACGTGGTCAACTACGACATTCCGTACGACACTGAAGCCTACGTCCATCGCATCGGCCGCACCGGCCGGGCCGGTCGTACCGGCGAGGCGATCCTGTTCGTCGCGCCCAGAGAGCGCGGCATGCTGCGCGCCATCGAGCAGGCCACGCGCCAGCCGATCGAGGTCATGGGGCTACCATCGGTAGCCGACGTCAATGAACAGCGCGTGGCCCGGTTCAAAGCGGCAGTGCGCGGCGCGCTGGAAACCGAGGAGTTGGACATCTACCGCGATGTCGCGCTGTCCTGCCAGGCTGAAACGGGCGTCGAAATGGTCGATATCGCCGCAGCCCTCGCGCGCCTGCTGCGCGGTGGCGATGACCTGCTGCTGAGCGACCGCGCCGAGTTTCCCGCCGCGCCTGACCGGGCTTACGGTGGACGAGGGCGGGACAAAAAAGACGCCGGACGGACTGAGCGTCCCCGCGATGACAGCGACAAAACGACTTATCGCATCGAGGTGGGTCGCGAGCACGGAGTGAAGCCCGGCAACATCGTTGGCGCGATCGCCAACGAGGGCGGCCTTGACGCGGCGGCCATTGGCCGTGTCGTCATTCGCGATCAATTCAGTTTGGTTGACCTGCCACAAAAGTTGGATTCGGCCGTGCTTGAGCATCTCTCCGGCGTGCGGGTCGCCGGCCAAGCCTTGCGGATTCGCGCTGATCGCGGTGCGGGTCAGCGCCACGAGCGGGCCGACCGGACGTCCGGTTTCGACCGACCGAAGCGCCCCGACCGAAGCGACAAGCCGGCGCGCCCCGGATTTTCTCCTCGATCAACCGGCGAGCGAAAATCATTCGGCAAGCCGGCCGGAAAGCCGGGCGGACCGAAGCCGAACAAGCCCGCGTTGGACAAGCCATCGGGCAGTCGAGATGCCGACAGTAAGGCTGGGCGGGCACGCCCGGTCGTCACCCGGGCGCAGCGCAAGGCCGGCCACGGATCGCGTGGCAAGTTCAAGAAGTAGCGTGCTTCATGGCGCCTTCGGCAGGCCCATGGGATAATCCTCGAATGAGTAAGCAGACGCGAATTCCGATTTCCGTAAAAAGCGGTCACAAAGTCACCAAGCCGCAGGGTCATACCGCCATTCTTGATGGCATCAAGGCGCGCGCCAACGTCGAGCCGGTGCCGATCGGGCGCAAGCCGCCCTGGCTGCGCGCGCGCTTGCCGGTCGCCGGCAGCAAATACGAGTCGGTCCGACGCAACGTCAACGAACATCGACTGGCCACGGTCTGCCAGGAATCCAAGTGTCCGAATATCGGCGAGTGCTGGTCCAACGGTGTGGCGACCATCATGCTGATGGGCGACGTCTGCACGCGCGCCTGCCGCTTCTGTTCGGTCGATACCGGCAACCCCAGGGGCTGGCTTGACCCTGAAGAGCCGGGCAATGCCGCCGAGTCGGTTCGCTTGATGGATCTGAAGTACGTGGTCCTTACGTCGGTTGATCGTGATGATCTGGGTGATGGAGGCGCTGGACACTACGCGGCATGCGTGCGAGAGATCAAGCGGGTCAATCCGAGTACGGCGGTTGAGGCCCTGACGCCCGACTTCCAGGGGCGAAAAGACTGCGTAGAGACCGTGGTCGATTCGGGTCTGGAGGTCTTTGCACAGAACGTCGAGACCGTGCGGCGCCTGACTCACCCGGTACGCGATCCTCGTGCAGGTTATGAACAGACGCTTGGCGTTCTGGCGCACGCCAAGCGTCATCGGCCGGAGGTGCTGACCAAGACGAGCCTGATGGTCGGTCTTGGAGAAACGCTCGAAGAGCTGGTTGAAACCATGGACCAGCTGCGTGACATCGACGTCGATATCGTGACCTTTGGTCAGTATCTGCGCCCCACCGTCAACCATCTGCCTGTGGCCCGCTACGTGACCCCGGACGAATTTGCCGAGCTTCGCAGCGTCGGTTTGAAGAAGGGCTTCCTGGAAGTGGTTTCGGGGCCACTGGTCCGGTCCAGCTATCGCGCTGACCGGGTTTTCGAGAAAAATAACTGCGGCCTTGATGAGAGTGCCGCCTGAACGGCCGGTCTGGCTGTGGCCAGTCCGCTAAGCGAAGATGAACGGCGGGCGTGCCTGCACCGAGTGTCTTCGGTTCTCGATCAGTCTGCGCAGCAGCAGAAGACGCTGACCTATCTGGAACTGGCCGACGCCGCGGCTGTCCCCGGCCCGCAGCGAATTCACCGGGTCACTCGCCTGCTTGAGATCTTGATGAAGGAGGATTGTTTGGCCGGTCGCCCACTTCGATCGGCTTTGGTGGTCAGCCGCGTCGGCCGGGGTTTGCCTGCCGAGGGGTTCTTTGATCGCGCCCGGCGACTCGGACTGCTGAAGGAAACAAACCCGGCTGACTTCCATCGGCAGCAGTTGGTAAGCTTGTTTTCTCAAGCCGCGTTGGTGAAAAATGACTGAATGCCCCAGTGGGCCGCTAAGATGATAGGCTCTACGCCAAAAGGCTGGCTGGTCGCAGGCTTACCGCGGAGTCTGGCTGCCGACGTTAACTCGGTTCGTTTTTTTTGGGGCAAGAATGAAACTTGAGGAGTTCATTTCTGAGCTGGAGGCGGCCTATGACGCCTTTACCAGTAGCGATCGGGATGCACCCTCGGGATGTTTCTGCCTGATGCTCGACCACTGGGATCGGCTGCGGGGGCAGCATGGTTACGGGGGCCTGCTGGCGTTGCTGGGTCAGTTTTTCGATCTGATTGAGGCACACCTGGATGTCGAGGTCAGCGTCGCTCGTCTGAACGAGCGCTGCATTATCGGCTTGCTCCCGCACAGTTCGATTCGGACCACCGAAAAGCAGATGGCGAAGCTGTTCAAGCTGCTGGTGGAGTCGACATTCGATCTGCAGGAGGAATCGCTGGCGGTGTCGGTGACGCTGGGTTACGTGGAGTTTGATCATCGCTTCACGGACGCAGATCGCCTGCTGCTCAGTCTGGTCCGGGGAACGGAAAAGATCTCGTCTCATGGCGGCAATGAGATCCGCCAGATCAAGCCCGATGTGTCTGCTGATCAGGCGTCCGGCAGTGATCGGCAGATGCTGGGTCTGTTGATGGAGTCCCTGCGAAAGGACGCCATCAAGGTCCTGTTTCAGCCGATCATGGCAACGGCCAGTGAACCGTCGCAAAGCTTTCAGGCGCTGCCGCGGCTGGTGGCCGCCGATGGTTCGCTGATTCCTGCGGCTGCATTCGTGAATTCCGCGCGCGAGGCGGGCGTTCTCAACGTACTTGATCGCTGGATGATCAGCTACTGCGCGGGTCTTTTGGCCAACCAGTACCAGCTTCTCCCCATCCGCCTTTTCCTGAGCCAGGGTGACGGCCTGATTCAGCTGCCGGAGCGCCGCCAGTGGCTGGAAAAGATCGCCGAGAAAAGCTCCGCTTTGTCCGGCAAGCTGGCTTTGGATTTTTCTCTCCAGGATGTGCTGGGCAACATCAAGGGTGCGCGAGAGCTGTTTGCCCTGCTGGACCGGCTGGGGATCGAGAGCTGTGTGTCTCAGGTCGACGAACACAGTCGCTGGGATCTGCTGGTTGAAGACCTTGCCGCTGACTTCGTGAAGATGTCCCCCGGTTTTGTCCGCAGGCTGGCCGAGGAGGAGAGTCTGGAGCATGCTTTTCGTGAGGTCAGCACGCCGGCCCGCGAGCGCGGCGCCAAGATCATCATGCCCATGGTCGAGGATGCCGGCATGGCGGCCAATCTCTGGCGCGTCGGCGCTGACTACATGCAGGGTTTCATGATCCAGGAAGCTCGGGAAAAGATCGAATTCGGCGACTGACGCGAAAGCGATCGGAGCCGTCAATTCAGCGTCAGTCGGGCCAACATCACGCCGGTATCGTCGTCACTGGGGCCAAGGTGGAAACCCATGCTTTCAACCAGGCTCAGCATCGGCTCGTTTTCCCTCAGGATGAAACCGTAGATGCCCTCCAGTCCCCGGGCGCTGCACCAGGCAATGAGTTGCTCCAGCAGGTAGCGGCCCAGCCCAAAGCGACGAATCTCGCCGCCGACGATGATGGCAAACTCTGCGTCCTGACCGTCGTCATCGATCACGATCCTGGCCACTGCGGCGATTCTGGCCTCCGCCGGGGGCTTGGCCTCGACCAGGACGATTGCGAACTCGCGCTCCGGATCGACTCGACACAATCGCTCTGCGTAGCCGGCGCTGAGCTCGGTCAGCGGATGCAAAAAACGCATCCGGATTTCCTGCGGTGTGAGCGTGAGGAATCCCTTTTGCAGCATCGCGGCATCCGAGGCCTGAATCGGTCGCATCAGCAGCCGTTTCCCGTCGCTCAGTTGGATGGCTCGGCACCAGGGTCGGCCCAAGGAGAGACTACTGAAAGTCCGCTCCTTCATCCGCTCAAGGCGCCGCCACAGCTTGATCCTTGGCCGGCAGTGCAGCCATAGCAGTGCTCGCCGATGCCGATTTCGCGCGGAATCTCTTTTTCATTCAGCAGATCGTTCAGTCGCGTGCGCCGCTTGTTTCCACCCAGCGGCAGGCCCAGCATCTGGTTGAAATCGCAGTCATACACGAAGCCCTGATAATCAACGCTGATCAGATGCCGGCACATGACCGCGCCGAGATTGCCGGGCTGGTAAGCATTCTTGAGCAGCTGCAGATAGTCGTCGAACTGACCCTTGGAGACCAGCATGGAGCCGAAACGCTTAATCGGCATATTGGTGATCGTGAACAGGTTGTTGAACACCATTCCGAACTCCTCGGCCAGCAGGCGTTTGTAGTCTGCCTCAAGTCCATCCTGGGCCGGTGGCAGCACCGGGCCGAGCGGGTTGTAGACCAGGTTGAGCACCAGGCCAGAGTCCGGCTGACCATAGCCGAGCCGGTTAAGCGTCAGCAGCGCGCTGATGGATGCTTCAAACACCCCGTTACCGCGCTGGCTGTCGACGTTTTCTTTGGAATAACAGGGCAGTGAGGCAATGACCTCGACATGATGCCGGGCGAGGAATTCGCCCACCCATTCGTATCCTGGCTCCTCCATGATGGTCGGATTGAGCCGATCCATCACGTGCATCCCGCGCGCTATGGCCTCCTCGACCAACCAGCGGAAGTGCGGATTCATCTCCGGTGAGCCGCCGGTCAGGTCCAGCGTTTTGGTCCCAAAATGGTCGGCGACGTCCAACGCCTGCTGCATTGTGGCCCGATCCATGAGCTCGGTGCGTTTCGGCCCGGCAGCGACGTGGCAGTGCACACAGCTCAGATTGCACAGATACCCCAGGTTCATCTGCAGCGTTTCGATGCGCTGGCGACGAATGGCGGGAAAATCGGTGTCTTTGAGAAGGGGCCAGGTTTCTTTCATGGGGTCATCGGCTATGAGTGCGGTTCGAAAAAACTCGCGCGCAGCCAATTTATCAGACCCAGCTGTTCAGGATGTGGATAGGTGAGTGATTCGAGCTCGGCGACGACGGCGGGCAGATCTTGTATTCGGTCCAGGTCGGTGCGCGCAGCCAGGCGCTGCCAGTTCAGCGACTGCTCGTCAGCCTCAAGGAGCTCTCTTAGAACGGTCTCGGTGCCATAGGCCGGGCGATTCCATGCTGCGCCCGCAAGCGAGCAATTGGCCCCGATCATCCAGAAGCCACCGTCGGCGGCCGGCCCGATACTGCCGCGCGCCGGAGCGACTTCCAGCCAGGCGCTGGCCGCCTGCAGAGCGCTTTGCTCGACCTGCGGCAGATCGGCGCCCAGCAGCAGGCCGCGGCCGTGGCGCTGGATCAGAATGTCATGGATAGACTGCATCCGCGTCCCGAGACCGCCTTCGGGCTGAACAAGAATCGGCAGGTCACGCCACAAGGGGTGAGATTGTGCGCTTGCCTCAGCGACCGCCCAGTAGACCGGGCCGATAGCGGCGGCGGCTGCAACTGCGGCGACCGTTCGGGCGCAGCGCAGATGGCACTCCTGAGCCAGCTGCACGCCGACCGATTCCGCCAGTCGTGACTTGACCGGTGAGAGTCCCGGCGTCTTGACAAAAATTGCCAGGCCAGTCATCGCGTGGCTTTCGGTTCGGTACCCGACCGAGCCGCCTTGAACAGACGCCAGGCATTGACCTGGTGTCGCCAGCTGGTGGCCAACCAGCCTTGTTCACGATAGCGTCGGGCGCTGGTGTAAATCCGCGCTGGCAGGCGGCGAAGCGGCAACCCGGCTGCCCGCGCGCGGACCACGAAATCCAGGTCTTCGCCGCGGTCGATGTCGGTCCGGAAACCACCCAGGTGCCTGAACCAGTCTGCCGGTAAACAGAACCCCTGGTCACCATAAGGCAGATTCAGCCACCGAGAGCGCAGGTTGGCACCCAAGGCATTCAGAGCTGACAGTCTCGGACCGTCCGGCAAAAATGCCAGGTCCAGGTAGGCAAGCACGTCCTTGCTGTCCGTGACCGCCGATGCGATGTGCCTGAGGGCCGAAGCCGTGAGGACCGAGTCGGCGTGGACGAACCAAAGCCAGTGGGCTCGGCTCGACCGGGCCCCAGCGTTGAGCTGGCGGCCGCGGCCGGCCGGGCCGCGCAGCCACAGGATGTGCTCGGGCAAGTCGCCTGGTCGCTCGTCAACGGCGGAAATACAGACCGGCCAGGCACCGGGCAGTTGATTGATCAGGCGGCGCCAGCTGTCCTCTCCGGGACCGGCCGGAACGACGACTTGCAGCTCGGGTGGTGACTCGCTCATGACCGGCAATGACCGGCAAAGCCCGGCGTTGCCCGCATCTTCGCAGTCTACTGATCGGTGGCGCGGCGGCGGAACCAGATGGCGCCGGCCGTCAGCGCAGCGGCGATCAGCAGGCCGATCCACATCTCCGGCTTGAGAAGGTGAGTGAAAACACCCGAGAAACTCATGTAAAGCTCCTCATTGAACTGCAGGTCTTGCAGACCGTCGCTGATGTCGATATTGGCATTGCCGGGCAGAACGCCGCTGCCCAGGCGCTTAAGCATGATCAGGCCCACGTTGAATTCCGGCAGGCGGAAACCGGAGATCAGGCTGTAGCTGTGCTGGGCGATGCTGAAGCCTGCTGGAATCGCAATAGCGATAAGAATGGGCAGACGCGGGGCCCAGGAGGAGCAAAACACCAGCCAGGCGTAGATGGGCAAAAGCCAGAGTGCCTGGACCAGCAGCCCCAGGGCCATGACCGACCACAAGCGCGGCAGGCTGGCCGGCCACCACAGATGAGTCAGTGGATTGATCCCGGCCAGCAAGGCGTAAACGCTGGCGATCGCCAGCAGCGCAAGATGAGTCAGGATGATGGCACCGAGAAACAGGGCAGGGACCATGACGCAGGCGGTCATGAGCTTCGAGACCACGGTCATCTGGTCGGAGACCGGCAATGATTTCCAGAACAGGATCGAACGATCCTTGCGATCGTCGAACAGGCTGCCGGCCAGGTAGAACAGCACGATCAGGATCATGACCTGGAGAAAGAAGTTGGAACTGGCGAACAAGGCGCCCGAAACCAACAGCCGCTTCTGTTCGGGGCCCATCTCCGCAAACAGACGCATGGCGTCCACGGTGAATGCCATTTCGGCATCGAACCGGGCGCCAAGGATCAGCATCACGATGGTGAACAGGATGATCAGACCGCCGATACCCAGCGGCGCCCACTTGAACGCGAACGGGCTTTCCCAGACTTCGCGGCGCATCAGCATCCATAGATTGGACAGGGTGCGAGTGCTCATTCGGCTTCTCCCATCAGGGCAACAAATAGATCGGCGACGCTGGGCCGATGAATCTCTCCGAGTCCGGAGAGCTTTTCACGCTCTGGCTCATCAAAAAGCAGGATATGGCGCCCGAACAAAACCCGCTCGTGCAAGGGTCCCAATGCTCGCGCCTGTTCGACCTGATCGGGCCGGACCATGACTTCGGTGTAGCGCTCATGAATGGCTTCCATCGTCTGATTGAGCACAAGCTGGCCGTCCTTGATGAACACAAGGTCGGTCAGAATGTGTTCGACTTCCTCGACCTGGTGAGTCGTGATGACAATGGTGCGATCCTGATCGAAGTATTCATTGAGGAGGTTCGAGTAAAACCGCTTGCGAAACAGGATATCGAGCCCGAGAGTGGGTTCGTCCAGGACCAGAAGGCGGGCATCGATCGCCATGACCAGCGCCAGGTGCAATTGGACGACCATACCCTTGGACAGCGTCTTGATACGGGCCTGAGGCCGTATCCGTGTATTGCCCAGATAGTGCAGGCAGCGTTCTCGACTGAAGTTTGGATGCAGCCGCTCAGTCAGATCAATGATCTGCTGGACCCGCGCCCAGCGCGGCAGGACGGCAACGTCGGCGATGAAACACACATCCTGCATCAAGCGGTCGCGCTCGCGCGCCGGATCCAGCCCCAGAACTGATAGTTCTCCCTGGTAGCTCGATAGTCCTAGGATGGCTTTCAGTGCCGTGGTCTTGCCGGCGCCATTGGGGCCGATCAGGCCGACGATGCGGCCCGACGGGATGTCCAGGTCGATGCCGTCCAGAGCGTGAACCTTGCCGTAGCTCCGTCGCAGGTCGCGTGCCTTGATGATGCTTGTCATGATGATGTCTTCCCTGCCTTGGTTGCCGCCCGGATCAGCTCTTCCAGACTCAGTCCAAGCTGACGGATCTTTTCTGCCTGACGCGGCCATTCTTCGGCCAGATAACGTTCGCGCTCGCTGGCCAGCAGTCGAGCGCCCGCGCCTGGGCACACGAACATGCCCACCCCGCGCCTCTTTTCAACCAGCTCATCGTCAACCAGCGACTGATAGGCCTTCGATACCGTCAGCGGGTTGATCTGAAAGTCGACGGCCACCTGCCGGACCGAGGGCAGGGGCTCGCCCTCTTTCAGGGTCCCGTCGAGGATCGCTGCGACGGTTCGCTCGCGCAGCTGCCAGTAGATTGGCTGATTGTCATCCCACTGCGCGCTCATCCACCACCTGGTCGCAAACCCGGAAACCAGGGAATCCAGCGCGTGGTTTGAGTGGGTGGCAGTGTGTCGCGACCGCGGGCGTCGGCCGTCGAAACCGGATCGGGTCGGGGATCCTCGGCCGTGGTCGCCACGCGCGCGTTCGGTTCGGTCTGGTTCGTGACCATCTCATCCTGACGCTGGCTGATGTCGGAAGTAAACGCAAGCACCAGGCACACGCTGGCGGCTACGGCGGCCAATCCGTGCGGTACGTGAAAGGAACGATTTCTGGCGATGGGCAACATTGCGATCTCCTTGATCCGACGTGTTGGTGTAATAGTCTAGTAGCACACCATGACAGAGTCAAGTGTTTTTTTCTCGGCCAACGACGGTCGGGCGGCCGCGGTTGATCTGGTACCATGCGCGCTTTAACCCTCCCCGAAAACTCAAGGAGTTCAGGATTCATGCTTAACTTTAAACGGAATGTCCTCGTGCTGACCGCAGCAGTCACTCTGCCCCTGCTGGCCTCGGCCATGGAAACCCCTGAAGAGCGACTGAGCTACACGATTGGCATGGACATTGGCCAATCGCTGTCTGAACAGGGCATGGAGCTCGATATCGATTTGCTGGTCGAAGCGTTGCGCGCAGCCTATGCCGGTGAAGAGACCCGTCTGACCCAGGAAGAAGCGCTGGCCGAACGCGATGCCTTCATGCAGCGTCGGCAGCAGGAGATGGAGCAGCAGCGAAGCATGGAAGCAACCCGCAACCTGGAACAGGGTCAGGCCTTTCTTGCTCAGAACCGCGACAATCCTGAAGTTCAGGAAACTTCATCGGGCCTGCAATACCGCGTGATCCAGGAAGGAACTGGGGCCAGCCCCGCAGCGACCGACCAGGTGACCGTCCACTATGTCGGCACCCTGATTGACGGCGTTGAATTCGACAGCTCGCGGGCGCGTGGAGAGCCAGCAACTTTCGCCCTCAATCAGGTCATTCCTGGCTGGACCGAAGGCGTGCAGCTGATGCAGGAAGGCGCGATCTATGAGTTCTTTATTCCGGCGGACCTGGCCTACGGAGAGCAGGGACGTCCGGGACCGATTGGGCCTAATTCGACTCTGATCTTTGAGGTCGAGTTGATCGAAGTCCAGTCCAACTGATCCATCCGCGCTCAGCCGCCATGGGATCATTGCAAGACGCCTTGCTCAACGCAGGGCTGGCCGAAGAAAAGCCCAGATCGGCGCCCCAAAAGCCCGCTGCTGCCCGCAAAGCGGGCGGTGGCGGCGCGAAGGGCGGCGGGAAGGGCCCGAAGCGCAAGGCCGGCAAGCGCAGATCTCCTTCTTCGGCAGAGTCGGACTTGGCGCGCGCTTACAAGGCCCGCGAGCAGGCCGAGGCGGCGGAAAAGGAACGCATCAAGAAAGAGCGTGTGGCGGCCCAAGAGGCTCGTCGGAAGCGGAACCTGCAGCTCGACGAACTCATTCGCGACCAGACCCTCAATCGCAAAGACGCCGACTGTCCGCGCTACTTCGAGCATATGGGACGCATTCGACGCGTGCTGTGCACGCCAGAGCAGCGCGATCGGCTGAACGCGGGCGAGATTGGCGTGGTTTCGCTGCGCGGCTCGTACCTGCTGGTTGGTCTGGATACTGTCGAGGCCTTCAGCAAGGTCGCCCCCGACCTGGTACCTGACCTGTCACCGAAAGAGCCCGAAGACGATGGTTCGGATTACCCGCCGGTGCCGGACGACCTGGTTTGGTAGGGGTACGAACCAGGGACTAGCGGGTTCAAGGGGTCTGAGCGAGTTTGCGGGGTAGGGCTTCAGCCCTTCTTCAGCAGACGTTAAAGCAAGTTCACTGCCGCTGGACAAGTCACCAGCCAACCCAACGCCTGGTCCCTGGTCCCTAGAAATCAGTACCCCAAATTTGGCCGCAGATACTTCTCGGCAGTGGCGACATCGATGCCCTTGCGCCGGGCGTAGTCCTCGACCTGATCGTGGCCGAGCTTGCCGACAACAAAGTACTTCGCGTCCGGGTGGCCGAAGTAGTAGCCGCTGACCGCGGCGGTGGGCAGCATGGCAAAGTTCTCGGTCAGCTCCATGCCCAGGCGCTTCGGCGCGTCCAGCAGGTCGAAAATCTTGGTTTTCTCGCTGTGATCCGGGCAGGCGGGATACCCGGGGGCCGGGCGAATGCCGCGGTACTGCTCTCCGATCAGGGCCTCGTTGGGTAGTGTCTCGCCGGCCGCGTAGCCCCACAGCTCGCGTCGGACCTTGGCGTGCAAGGCTTCGGCCAGGGCTTCGGCCAGTCGATCGGCCAAGGCCTTGAGCATGATGTCGGCGTAGTCGTCGTGTTCGGGCAGCCGCTTGGCCGCTTCCTCAATGCCCAGGCCGGCGGTCACCGCAAACAGGCCGGCCCAGTCTGGAATGCCGGCGTTGGCCGGAGCGACGAAATCGGCCAGGCACAGGTTTTCGCTGTTCTTGTCGGCCTGCTGGCGCAGGCAGACCAGGCGCTCGAGCACCTCACTGCGGCTTTCGTCGGTGTAGAGAACGACGTCATCGCCGTCTCTCGCCGCCGGCACCAAAGCACAGACGCCGCTGGCCGTCAGCCAGCGGTCGGCCACGATCCGGTCGAGCATGGCGCGGGCGTCGTCGAACAGGCTTCGAGCGGTTTCACCGACCACTTCGTCTTCCAGGATGTCGGGGTAGCGCCCGGCCAGTTCCCAGGTCCGGAAGAACGGCGTCCAGTCGATGTAGCCGACCAGGTCATCCAGCGGCCAGGCGTCGATCTGGTGGATGCCGGGACGAATCGGTGACTCGGGCCGGAAGCTGGACCAGTCTGGCTGGTAGGCTTTTGCACGCGCTTTGGCGAGGGTGATCAGGGGCTTGCGTGAGCGCTTGGCGGCCGCGCCCTGGCGGTATTCCTGGTAGTCGACGGCGATCGTGTTGAGGTAGTCGTCCCGGTTTTTGGGGCTGGCCAGCTTGCGGGCCACGTCGACGGAGCGCGATGCGTCCTTGACCCACACGACGCCGTGCTCGTAGCGAGGCTCGATCTTGAGCGCGGTGTGCGCGCGCGAGGTGGTGGCACCGCCGATCATCAACGGCATCCGGAAGCCTTCGCGCTGCATGGCTTCGGCCACGTTGACCATCTCGTCCAGCGAAGGCGTGATCAGCCCGGAAAGTCCGATCACGTCGACGTCATGGGCTTGGGCTTCGGCCAGGATCTTTTCGGCTGGCACCATGACGCCCAGATCGACAATGTCGAAGCCGTTGCAGGCCAGGACCACGCCAACAATGTTCTTGCCGATGTCATGGACGTCGCCCTTGACCGTGGCCATGAGGATTTTGCCCTTCTTGTCGCCGACCTTCTTTTCTTTTTCCAGGTAGGGCACGAGATGGGCAACGGCCTTTTTCATCACCCGGGCCGACTTGACCACCTGGGGCAGGAACATCCGCCCGTCGCCGAACAGGTCGCCGACGTAGTTCATGCCGTCCATCAGCGGGCCTTCAATGACCTCCAGCGAGCTGGGGTGGGCTTGGCGGGCTTCCTCGGTGTCCTCAATAACATACTTGTCGATCCCCTTGACCAGCGCGTACTTCAGCCGCTCGGCAACCGGCTTTTCGCGCCAGGCCTCGTCCTTCTCTTCACGTCGACCTTCGCCCTTGAACCGCTCGGCGGCGTCAAGCAAGCGCTCGGTGGCGTCGCTGCGGCGATTGAGGACCACGTCCTCGACCAGCTCGCGCAGCTGCGGATCGATGTCGTCGTAGACCGCCAGCTGACCGGCGTTGACGATGCCCATGTCCATGCCGGCGCGGGTGGCGTGATAGAGAAAGACCGAATGCATGGCCTCGCGCACCAGGTCGTTGCCGCGAAAGGAGAACGACATGTTGGACACGCCGCCGGAGACATGGCTAGAGGGGAATCGCTTCTTGAGTTCGCGCGCGGCGGTCATGAACTCAACCGAGTAGTTGTCGTGCTCCTCGATGCCGGTGGCAACCGGGAAGATATTGGGATCGAAGATGATGTCTTCGGGCGCAAACCCGGCCTGCTCGGTGAGCAGCCGGTAGGCACGCGACAGGCACTCGAGCATGCGCTCGGCGTTGTCGGCCTGGCCGGTTTCGTCGAAGGCCATGACCACCACGGCGGCCCCGTAGCGGTTGATGCGCCGAGCCTGCTCAAGGAACGCCGCTTCGCCTTCCTTTAAACTGATCGAGTTGACCACGCCCTTGCCCTGCAGGCATTTCAGACCGGCTTCAATGACGCTGAACTTCGACGAGTCGATCATGATCGGCACGCGCGCGATATCGGGTTCGGCGGCGATCAGGTTGAGGAAGGTAACCATGGCGTGTTCGGCGTCGAGCATGCCTTCGTCCATGTTGACGTCGATGATCTGAGCGCCGTTTTGGACCTGCTGAAGGGCGACCTCGATGGCTTCTTCGTAGCGTTCTTCGAGGATCAGTTTCTTGAAGCGCGCCGAGCCGGTGACGTTGGTGCGCTCGCCGATGTTGACGAAGCCGAGCTCAGGTGTGATGACCAGCGGCTCAAGGCCGCTCAGACGCGTGGCGCGCCGTTGTAGGGTTTCGTGATCAGTCATGCTGCCTGGGCTCCCGGTAGGGCCCTGGGACGGAATCCCTGGACGGCCTCGGTGATGGCCGCGAGGTGCTCCGGCGTGGTACCGCAACAGCCGCCGATGATGTTGACCAGGCCTTCCTCAGCGTAGCCGCGGATGACCTTTGCCATCGCCTGCGGACTTTCATCGTACTCGCCGAACTCGTTCGGCAGCCCGGCGTTGGGGTGGGCGCTGACGAGCGTTCCGGCAATCCGGTTCAAGGCCCGGACGTGGGCTTTGAGCTGGTCGGCGCCGAGCGCGCAGTTGAACCCGATCGAGAAGGGCTGGGCATGGGCGACTGAGTAGTAGAACGCTTCCGGGGTCTGGCCCGACAGCGTGCGACCGCTGGCGTCGGTGATGGTGCCTGAAATCATCAGGGGCCAGCGCGCGCCCCTCGCTTCGAATTCCTCTTCGACCGCAAACACGGCAGCTTTGGCGTTGAGGGTGTCAAACACGGTTTCAATCATGAGGGCATCTACCCCCCCATCGAGCAGGCCCCGAGCTGCCTCCTGATAGGCCAGCACAAGGTCATCGAAGGTCACGGCGCGGTATCCCGGGTTGGCGACATCGGGAGAAATCGAGGCCGTTCGATTGGTCGGGCCCAGGATGCCGACCGTAAAGCGCGGCTTGGCCCTGTTTTCGGCCTCGAATTCGGCGCAGACGCCTCGCGCCAGCTCAGCGGCTGCCCGATTGAGCTCCTCGGAGCATTCTTCGAGTGCATAGTCAGCCTGGCTGATGCGGTTGGCATTGAAGGTATTGGTCTCGATCAGATCGCAGCCCGCGGCAAGAAACTGGCGGTGGATCTGGGCGATCAATTCCGGACGGGTCAGGGTCAGCAGGTCATTGTTGCCCTTGAGGTCATCCGGATGATCGGCAAAGCGCCGGCCGCGATAATCGGCTTCGCTCAGCCCGGCCGCCTGGATCATGGTGCCCATGGCGCCGTCGAGCAGCAAGATGCGCTCGGCCAGGGCCGCCTGGAGGAGATTCACGCGATCAGGGTCGTGCCAATTCAAATTCATGCTTTGTCCGCCAGAAGAGTGATGATCTTGAAGTGCGGTGCGCGCCGCTCGATGGAAGTGACGTCGCAGAATCGCGTTGCCAGTCCGGTTGCATCGACCATCCGCTGGAGCTGCTGCAGACGGAATCCGGTATTGACGTGGCCATAGGCGCGAACCGGCTCAGGATAGCGATGCTGGTGCAAGGTGGCGATCAGCAGCTTGCCCCGATGTGCAAGTACTCGCCCGGCTTCGCTCAGCGCGAGCTGGGGTTGATGGCTGTAGGTCAGGGCATGTAACAGCAGGACAGTATCGAAGGACTGATCGGCAAAGGGCAGGGCGTGCATGTCGCCACGATGAAAGAAGACGTGATCCAGTTCGGCGACGCGCTCGCGACCGGCGGCGACAACTTTTTCCGAAACATCAACGCAGTCGATGCGCTTGGCGCTCCGGGCGAGCAGCTCGCCCATCACGCCGTCGCCGGAGGCGATATCAAGGACTCGACCAGGCGAGAGCAGCTGGACCATGGCCCGAGCCGTGGCCTCCCAGCTCCGGCCGGGAGAGTAGCGCCGCTCCATGTCGCCGGCGACCGCGTCCGGCCAGCTGCGTCCGCTACCGCGCTGCAGCAGCACATCCGGCAGTCGCTCAGCGTCTTCGCTGATCAGGGCATCATCCAGCTGGCCCCTGAACAGTTGCCACAGGCGATGCAGCTCCGGCTGGTCTTCGACCGCCGCGAGCCGGTAATAGACCGACACCCCGTCGCGACGGTCCGAAACCAAGCCGCCCTCACGCAGTCGCGCCAGGTGGGTGGACACGCGCGGCTGGGCCAGGCGCGTCGCCTCGGCCAGCTCGGCCACGGTCAGCTCTTCGCCCTCCAGCAGGGCCAGCAGACGCAGGCGCGTGGCGTCGGCCAGCAGCGTGCAGTGGCGGTTGATCAGCTCGAGATTGATGAGCTTATCCTTCTATCGCGATCAAGCGATAGAGTATACCGTACAACAGTTTGGCGGGGGTTGTTGCGCGGCTAGAAGCGGTCTTTCCATCGTCGGATGACGCCGAAGACCGCCGCTGGGTCGTCGCCAGTGTCCGGCTCGCGCCGGTTGGCGGCCTCGATGACCGTTGCTTCGCGGGTGCGAAGGAAAGGATTGATCGCTCGCTCGTTTCCGAGGCGCACCGGCAGCGTGATGCGGTCGGCCTTGCGTCGCCGGTCGACTTCTTCGGCCCACTGCCGCAAGGCGCGGTTGTGCGGCTCGACTTCCAGCGCGAACCGGCAGTTATCGCGAGTATATTCGTGGGCACAATAGACCTCGAGTTCGTCGCCCAAGGGTCCCAGTTTGTCGAGCGAGCACTGCATTTGCTCCGGCGAGCCTTCGAACAGGCGCCCGCAACCGGCTGAGAACAGAGTGTCGCCGGCAAACAGGCGGGTGCCATCGTGAAACACGATGTGGCTGCGGGTGTGCCCCGGGGTTTCGAGGACGTCGAAAGCCAGGCCGAGCTCGGGTATTTCTGCACGCTGGCTTTCGCCAAGCCGGTGGTCCACCTGCGGCATGCGCGGATCCTGCGGGCCCCAGACCGGGACCTGTTGTCGGGCCAGCAGCTCGTCGACGCCGCCGATGTGGTCGGCGTGGTGGTGGGTCAGCAGCAGCGCGCAGAGGTGAAGGCCATTGCGATCAAGAAAGCTTTGGACCGGATCTGCACGGCCGGGATCAACGATGGCGCAGTGCTGTTCGTCATGCAGCGCCCAGATGTAGTTGGTCTCGAACGCTGGGATGGCCTCAATCTGCAGCGGCATTTGTGGCTCCTTCTGGTATGCTTTCCGCGGTACTTGAGATCATCTTACCGTGCCCTTGAAACCCAGCCCCTTTGTCTCGCTGCAATCGGCCGAAAGCCGCCTGGTTCAGGCCCTTCTGGACGGCGAGTCGGCTGATTGGGTGCTGGAGATCGCGCCGGTCACCAGTCCTTCTCCGGGCGTGGTCCTGGAGCGCTGTCGCGTCCTGTTCAATGGTCAAGGCTGCTGCTGGCCATTCCGCTCGCCGCTGGATGCCCTGCCACTGGATAGCGAATCGGTACCGGCGCTGATCCTGCGCCACGCCTGGCAGCCGGGTCGGCCATCGGACCCGCTGGATGAAGCGCTGCGGGTGCTGCGACCTGGCGGCTGGTTGATTTCCGTGACGGCCAACCCCTGGCACCCGACGGCCTGGCGAGAGCTGGGCAAACAAGCGCTCTGGCTGCCCAGCTGGCCGCAGTTTCAGATGTTGCATGCCCGCCGCCAGTTGACTCTGGGTACGCCCGGGCGCAACTTCTGGCAGGGGCTGGTGCCGGGGTTGACCCCGGTTCTGGGGCTGCTGGCGAGAAAGCCGTCACGACCTGCGCGGATCCGGCAGCTGAAGTTTCGCGAGCCGCGGTTTGCGGGATCTCCGGCCACCGCAACCCAGTGTCGCGCGGCGTGAGCGGCCCGGTGCGGATCTGGACCGATGGCGCGTGCCTGGGCAACCCGGGTCCGGGCGGCTGGGGTGCCCTGCTGCGCTTCAACGGAACCGAGCGGGAACTATCGGGCGGCGAGCCACAGACAACGAATAATCGCATGGAACTGATGGCCGCCATCCAGGCTCTGGAGACCCTTAACCGCCGCTGCGACGTTCTGGTGACCACCGACTCTCAGTATGTTCGCAAGGGCATTACCGAGTGGATGGTGCAGTGGAAGCGCAACGGCTGGAGAACCTCGGCCAAAAAGCCGGTCAAAAACGTCGACCTCTGGCAGCGCCTGGATGCCGCCGTTGCTCGCCACACGGTTCAATGGGCCTGGGTCAAGGGTCACAGCGGACATCCTGAGAACGATCGGGCCGATCAGCTGGCGACCGAGGCTGCCCGTCTGGTCGGGCCTGATCTCTGAGCCACTGGGCGGGGAGAACACACATGCGCCAAATCGTCCTGGACACTGAAACAACCGGCTTGGAGCATGCTGACGGGCATCGCATCATCGAGATCGGCTGTCTCGAAATCCACGACAGGCGCATCACCGATCGGCACTACCACGTCTACCTCAACCCAGAGCGGGCGGTCGAGACCGGCGCTTTGCACGTGCATGGCATCACCGACGAATTCCTGGCTGACAAGCCGCGTTTCGCCGATGTGGCCGAAGAGTTTCTGGCGTTTATACGCGACGCCGAGTTGATCATTCATAACGCACCGTTCGATGTCGGCTTCTTGAACGCAGAACTGGCTCGGCTGGGCGCCGACGAGGCGGTGCGGATCGAACAGTTTGCCTCGGTGCTCGATACCGTGGTGCTGGCGCGAGAACTGCATCCGGGTCAGCGCGTCAGTCTGGACGCCCTTTGCAAGCGCTACGAAATCGACAACTCGCGGCGCGATCTGCACGGGGCGTTGCTCGATGCCGAGCTACTGGCCGAGGTCTATCTGGCGATGACCGGTGGGCAGGTTGCCCTGGGGCTGGAACTGGCTGGAGGGCACTCGGTCGAGATCGCCGGCCTTGAAAACGTCCAGATCGATCGCTCGCGCCTGGTGTCGGTCGGTGTCAGCGCCGAGGAGGCGGCTGCCCATCAGCAGCGGCTAGAGGCCATCGCCGCAGCCGCCGGGCACTGCCTGTGGTTGGAACAGGCCGGCAGCTGAAACGGATCGGTTTGGATTACTCCTCCGCCTCGATCTGGCGGCCAGTGTCGGCCAGCAGCGGATGCTCGCGGCCTTCCATCCAGGACAGGATTTCGAAAAAGGTGCGCACGTTTTCGACGAAATACACCGGCTCGTAGCCCCGGGCATAGCCGAACCGGGTCTGGCGATGCCAGCGTTCCTGGGTCAGCAGCGGCAAGTGGTCACGCACATCCAGCCAGCGGTCCGGATCGCCGCCCTGGCGCTCGGTTAACACGCGTGCGTCCTCCAGGTGGCCCAAGCCGATGTTGTAGGCCGCCAGGGCTAGCCAAAGCCGGTCCGGAAACTCGATTCGATCGGGTATTCGTTCGATCATCGAGCGCAGATAGCGGGCGCCGCCGTGAATGCTCTGGGCGGGATCCAGGCGATCTTCGACGCCCAGTTGCCGGGCGGTGCGGCGGGTCAGCATCATGACCCCGCGAACGCCGGTTCGTGAGACCGCCTGGGGATCCCAGTGGGATTCCTGGTAACCCACAGCCGCCAGAAGCCGCCAGTCCAGGTCGGTTGCTGCGGCGGCTTCCTCGAACCAGGGACGCAGTTTCGGCAGACGGTTGCGGATCTGGCGCATGAAGGTAAACGTGCCGACCGGCTCGTAGTTGTCGAGATGATCGTAGTGGCGCTGACGAACGTCGGTCAGAACGCCCTGCTGGTCGGCCTGGTAAAAGAATTCGCGCATCTGTTGGGCCAGAGAATCATCGTTTCGGCGCTGGGTCGCCCAGGCCAACTCCTGCACCAGCGGCAGTTCGAATGCCTTGCGAACGGCAGGAAAGAAACGCCGATTGAGCTCAAAGACGTTGGAATCGAGAATGGTGTATGAGATCGATTCATTACTGACTGCATCCAGCAGGTCTTCGACGCTTGCCTCCGGCTCTTCTCGCCAGGTGACTGAGGGATGATTGCGGGCCAGCCAGCGAGCGTAGATGGTTCCGGCCGGGATCACCAGCTCGCCGTCGCTCATGTCTTCAAGGTCCCGAGGCCGCCGGCTGCCGCGCCGGTAGACCACCACCGGTCGCACCTCCTCGTAGGCTGGTCCGAAGCGCAGAGTGTCCATGCGGGCCGGCGTGCGACTCAGATTGGCCGCAATGAAATCTCCTTTTCCGGCTTGCAGCGCCGGGATCAGATCGCCAATGGTGGCGAGCGGGATCACCTCCAGTGGGACGCCGACATGTTCTGCAAAGTGCTGGGCCAGGTCGTACTCGAAGCCGGTTTCGCCGTCGGCCCCCATGTAGTAGGTGCTTGCACCGTTGAGGGTCAGCATGACCAGCGTTCCGCGCGCCTGAACCTGTTCGACAAAGTTCAGGCCGCTGCCGCCGGATACGCCGAACAGCAGAATCACCAGGCCCAGGAGTACCCGCTCCGGTCCCGGCCAGCGGGGTCGCCAGCGGCTGCGGCGAGCGTCGGCTCCAGGATCGTGTGCTCGTTTGATGCTTGGTTCTGTCAGCATGAGATCCGCGCTGGTATCGGTATAAGCTGGTGGGTTGTTGGCGGCGATGAGCCGGCCAAAACCACAGCCACCTTATAGCTGATTCGGGCATTTTTCGTTGTGAGCGCAATACGCTAGAATAAAGGGCTTTTTTCCCTACGCGTGTGACGTACATGACCCCTGCAGCGACCCCGATCCGGACCCGTTTTGCGCCTTCGCCGACCGGCTTTCTTCACATAGGCGGCGCGCGAACGGCCCTGTTTTGCCTGCTCGCGGCCAGGGCAACCCAGGGTGCTTTTGTCCTTCGCATCGAAGACACTGATCGTGAGCGTTCCACGGAGGCTTCGGTCCAGGCGATTCTCGACGGCATGGCCTGGCTTGGGCTGGACTACGACGAAGGTCCTTTCTACCAGAGTCGGCGCCTGGAACGCTACCAGGCCGTGATCGAGCAGCTGCTTCAGGCCGGGCACGCCTACCGCTGTTACTGCTCGCGAGAGCGGCTTGACGGTTTGCGCGCTGCGGCCATGGCGGCCGGCGAAAAACCGCGCTATGACGGCCACTGCCGCGATCGAACCGATATCCCACAGGGCATCGTTCCGGTGATCCGGTTTCGCAATCCCGATGAGGGGACGGTCGTCTTCGAAGATCGGGTGCGCGGGCGGATCGAAATCGCCAACGCCGAGCTGGATGACCTGGTCATCGCGCGCGGCGACGGGACGCCGACCTACAATTTTGCCGTGGTGGTTGACGATCTGGATATGCAGATCAACCTGGTCATTCGCGGCGATGATCACATCAACAATACGCCGCGCCAGATCAACCTGTATCGAGCGCTGGGGGCTGAACCACCGGAGTTCGCCCACGTGCCCATGATTCTCGGCGATGACGGCCAGCGCCTCTCCAAGCGTCACGGCGCGGTTGGCGTGATGGCCTGGCGGGAGATGGGCTATCTGCCCGATGCGCTGGTCAATTATCTGGCTCGACTGGGCTGGTCGCACGGAGACCAGGAGGTGTTCTCGCGCCGTGAGCTGGTCGACCTTTTCAGAATTGAGGACGTCAATCGCAAGGCCTCGCGCTTCGATACCGAGAAGCTCAAGTGGCTTAATCAGCACTACCTTCGTGAGGGCGATCGGGACCAGGCGCTGGGCGAGCTCGTCTGGCACCTGCAGCGAGCCGGCCTCGACCCGTCCAACGGGCCTGACCTGGCTGATCTGCTGAACGTTCAGGCCGAGCGTTTCGATACCGTGGTGGAGCTCATAGAGCAGAGCCGGCCCTTCTTCGCAGATTTCAGCGTCTACGACGCAACCGCGGCCAAAAAGCATCTTCGCCCAGTGGCCGACGAGCCGTTACGGGCTTTGTTGACGCGCTTGCAGGCACTGCCCGACTGGTCGCCGGAATCGCTGCAGGTCGCCGTGCAGGAGACCGCCGATGCGCTGGGTATCGGCTTCGGCAAGATCGGTATGCCGCTGCGGGTTGCCCTGATGGGCCACGGCCAGTCGCCAGGCATTGATCACACGCTGTGGTTAGTGGGCCGCGAGCGAGCGCTGGCGCGGATTGAAACGGCGCTGGAATGGATCGCCGAGCGCGCGGCAAATGCCTGAAGCGCCGGCAACAACTGCTACACTGGAAAGCATGGATGCCAAACAGGTGATCGGTGAGGTTGAGGGCCAGTGCCGAACACATGGACTGCGCCTGACGGCCACCCGGCGCAGGGTGCTGGAGTTGATCCTGGCCGCAGATGGACCGGTCAAGGCCTATGACTTACTCGACGAACTCAAGCGCGAGCGTCCCGGGGCGGCGCCGCCCACGATTTATCGGGCGTTGGACTTTCTGCTGGAGAACCACTTCATTCATCGGCTGGAAACGCTCAACGCCTTCGTCAGCTGCATTCACCCGGACCACCAGCACCAGGGCCAGTTCCTGATCTGCGAAGGTTGCCAGACCGTCACGGAGGTCCACGATCCGGGTCTCGTTCAGGCGCTGGACGCCGCCGCTCGTGGCCAGGGGTTTCGAGCTCGCCACCAGGTGCTCGAAATCTACGGACGCTGCAAGGCTTGCTTGGACGCCGGCGGCTGACGGCCGTATGTCCCGTCGCGAGCGTCTTTATCATCTGCACGACATCCTGCGCCAGCGGCGCACGCCGGTCTCGCGCCAGGTGCTCATGGAAGAGCTGGGCTGCAGTCAGGCGACCCTGTATCGGCTGATCGCTGAACTCCGCGATCGTCTGGGTGCGCCCCTGGAGCAGGACGAAGAGGGGCGCGGTTTCTTCTACGATCGAAGCCTCGCCGGTCACTTCGAATTGCCTGGCCTCTGGATCAGCCCTGAAGAGCTCCAGGCCCTGCTAACCGCTCGGCACGTCCTGGCCAACGTTCAGCCCGGCCTGCTGGAAGGAGAGCTGCTGGGGGTGCAGGAACGGATCAATCAGCTGCTGGATCAGCAGGGTCTCGATTTTTCGGCTCAACCTGAGCGCATTCGCATCCGCAAGGATGCCGGGCGGCCCGTGCCCGGCGCGCTGTTCGAGGACGTGCTGGGGGCCTTGTTCGGTCGTCGTCGCCTCCAGATTGAGTATCACGGTCGGCGGCGTGACGATGTCAGCTCGCGCGAAGTTTCGCCCCAGCGGCTGACCAGCTATCGCGACCGCTGGTATCTCGATGCCTGGTGCCACCAAGCCGAGGGGCTGCGCAGTTTTTCGCTTGAGCGTATCCGCGCTCTGCAGCGCCTTGAAGAGGCGGCGCTGGATATTGATGCGGCTCTGATGGGGCAGCAGCTCGACGCTGCCTTCGGGATTTTCTCCGGCCCCGCCGAACACAACGCTCGGTTGCTTTTCAGCCCGGAGGCCGCCCGCTGGGCCTCGGAGGAGATCTGGCATCCCGATCAACGAGGCCATTGGCAGACCGACGGCCGTTACGAGCTTGAGGTGCCTTTCGGCCAGCATCGCGAGCTGCAGATGGAGATTCTGCGTTATGGCGACGATATCGAAGTGCTGGCCCCCGACTTTTTGCGCAGCGCGGTGCGTGATGCATTGAAATCAGCTGCGGCGCAGTATCTTCGCTGAGCCTGTGGGCTTCATTGAGCTGTCATATTGAATTGATGCAATAGCCGATGAGAAAGTCTGCGAAACAAGGAATCGCCATGCAGCGGATACTGCTGGTCGAAGATGATGAAGCCATTCGGCGCATGGTGGCCTTCAATCTTTCCCGGTCCGGATTCGAAACCATCGAGGCTGCTGACTGTCAGGCGGCCCGGGTGGCCCTTGCCGACAAGCGCCCGGATCTCATTTTGCTGGACTGGATGTTGCCCGACATGAGCGGTCCGGAGTTTGCTCGCGCCCTGCGTCGCGACGAGCTGACCCGTGATCTTCCGGTCATCATGCTGACCGCGCGCAGCATGGAAGACGACAAGATTCGTGGATTCGACAGCGGCGCTGATGACTACATCACCAAGCCGTTCGCTGCGCGCGAGCTGATTGCTCGCATCCGGGCGGTGCTGCGGCGGGCTTCACCGGCCGATGGCGATGACGAGGTCAGCGCTGACGGGCTGGTGCTCAACGTCGCCAGCCATCGCGTGTTTGCCGACAATGAGCCGCTTGAACTGGGGCCGACCGAGTATCGGCTGCTCAAGTTTTTCATGTCGCATCCGGACCGGGTGTACTCGCGCACCCAGCTGCTTGATCACGTCTGGGGTGGCGGAGTGTACGTCGAAGAGCGCACGGTAGACGTGCATATTCTGCGATTGCGCAAGGTGCTCAAGCCGTACCGCAAAGACCGCTTTGTGCAGACCGTTCGCGGGGCCGGCTATCGCTTCTCGACACGGGTCAGGAGCTGATGCGCAGGGCCTGGCTCGCCGAGGCGTATTTCCTGGTTGGCCTGCTGGCTGTTGCGCTGCTGGGCGGCGGGTTGCTGGGTGGAGCGGGATGGTGGCTGAGTGCGGCACTGCTGGCGCTGCTTTCCCGGCACTTCTGGCAACTGCGCAAACTCGAGCGCTGGCTTGGCAGCGGCCGGCAGCGCAATCCTCCAGAGTCCTGGGGTATCTGGGGGGAAGTGTTCGACGATTATTTTCGGCTGCAGAAGCGCTACTACAAGCGCAAAAAGCGGCTGGCCAAGGTGATTCGGGAGTTTCGCGAGTCAACTGCCGCGATGCCCGACGGATCGCTGGTGCTGGACGGAGAGCACCGCATCCTTTGGTTCAATGCAGCCGCCGAGGACATGCTGCGTCTGTCTTCCAAGCGTGACCTGGGACAGCCGGTGGCCAACCTGGTGCGTAGTCCCAAGCTGGCCTCATATCTGCAGGCCGGCGACTACGATAATCCTGTGATCCTGCGTTCCCCGGTCGATGAGACGCGCAGCCTGTCGGTGCGTCTGATCCCGTACGGCTCCAACCAGTATCTGGCCCTGTTCCGCGATGTCACCCGCATCCTCCGGCTGCAGGCAATGCGCCGGGACTTCGTCGCCAATGCCTCGCACGAACTGCGCTCGCCGCTGACCGTGCTGTCGGGTTATCTGGAAACCCTGGGCGAGGCCGAAGCACTCGATTCGGAATGGCACGGTCCGCTGGACGAGATGCAGCACCAGTGCCGGCGCATGTCCACGCTGGTTGATGACTTGCTGGAGTTGTCGCGGCTCGAGACCGAGGACGACGAGGTCAGTACGGATGAGGTGGTTGAGGTTCCGGCGCTGCTGCGTCGCATTCTCAACGAGGCGCGCCTACAAGACAGCGCCGGGCACCGCATTGAAATGGTTCGTTGTGACTCATTGGGTCTGCTCGGACTGGAAAACGAGTTGCACAGTGCTTTTTCCAATCTGGTGCTCAACGCCGTTCGCTACACCGGCGCGGGTGGAAGGATTCAGGTGGCCTGGTACGTGAGCGATAACGGCGAGGCGGTGTTTGAAGTCATTGATGAAGGCATCGGCATCGAATCGCGGCATCTGCCCTTTATTACCCAGCGGTTTTATCGCGTCGATAGCGCGCGCAGCCGAAGCGGCGGTGGAACAGGGTTGGGGCTGGCCATCGTCAAGCACGTCCTGCAGCGCCACCGAGGTCGCCTGGATGTGGAGTCGGAGCCGGGCCGTGGTAGTGCCTTTCGCTGCGTCTTTCCACCTGAGCGTACATCGGCTGCACAGCATCCGGTCGTCGCCGAAGCGTAATCTGAATGTCATCCAGGCCGATTACAGTTCGCACGCTGTGCATTGGCACTTTTCCAGACCGTTTGATCAGGAGATCAGCATGTTGAAAAAAGCACTGTGTGTGGGCGCCATCAGCGCCGTTATGGCCGCTGGTTCGGCCGTCGCCCAGATTGAGGTGGATCCGGACCTGCCCGAGTACGTGCCGGTTTCCGGCATCTCCGGCAACCTGTCCTCGGTTGGTTCTGACACTCTGAACAACCTCATGACCCTGTGGGCTGAAGAGTTTCAAAACATCTATCCCAACGTCAATATCCAGATCCAGGGTGCCGGGACCTCAACCGCGCCGCCGGCGATGACCGAAGGCACGGCCAATTTCGGACCGATGAGCCGCCGGCCACGCGAAAGCGAGCAACAGGCGTTCGAAGAGCGCCATGGTTACCCGATGACGGTACTCGGGGTGGCTGTCGATCTGCTGGCCGTCTACGTCAACCGCGACAATCCGATCGAAGGCCTGTCGATTCCGCAGGTCGATGCCATCTTCACCGAGACCCGGCGCTGCGGCCATCCCGAAGATATCACCCGCTGGGGCCAGGTCGGCCTGACCGGCGACTGGACCAACCGCGACATCACGCTGTATTCGCGCAACGCCGTGTCCGGGACCTACGGTTACTTCCGCCAGCACGCCCTTTGCGACGGCGACTTCCGCGACTCGATCAACGAGCAGCCGGGCTCGTCTTCGGTTGTTCAGGGCACTGCCGAGTCGATCAACGGCATCGGCTACTCGGGCATTGGCTACGCCACCTCCGGCGTTCGGGCCATCCCTCTTTCGCGCGAACACGGCGGTGAATTAGTCCCTCCGACCGCCGAAACAGCGGCCGATGGCTCGTATCCTCTGGCGCGCTTTCTCTACGTGGCGGTCAACAAACATCCCAACCGCCCGCTGCCTCCGCTGGAGCGGGAGTTCTTTCGCATGGTGTTGTCGCGGCAGGGACAGGAAGTTGTCGTCCGCGACGGCTACATTCCGTTGCCGGCCACGGTCGTGGAGCGCTTCCGTGCCGAGATCGGGATTACCGACTGACCGTCGGGCAGTTCGCCTTTGGTCGGGCCGCCACCCCGCGCAACAGTTGGGGTGGCGACCCGATCGCTTAAATGTCATATAACTGACATAATTCATTCATAAACTGCGCCGGTCGGAAATCGAATCCGACCTCGTCTTGAGTAAGGGCCTGCATGTCTTCCACTGCCAACTCCGATCGCGCGTTTCCCGCCGCGAGCGACCTGCTCCCGGATCCGGAGTCGCGGCGCAAACTGAGGAAAGCCCGTCATCTTAAAGATGTGGGGACGCGTGTTCTGGTGTCTGCGGCCGGTTACGGGGTCGTCATTTCCCTGACCCTGATCTTTGTGTTCCTGTTTATCGAAGTCCTGCCGCTGCTCCGCAACGCCAGCCTCGAAGATCCAATCGCTTACCCCGTTCCGGGCGGTGAGGGTGAGACCTTGTACCTTGCTAGTGAACGCTACCAGGAAGCCGCGGTCCGATTTTCCCGCGACGGTACGGTCGCATTTTTTAACCCCACGGACGGCCGCGCCCTGGGCCAGCAAAAGCTGAATTTTGACGGTGCGGACGTTCGGAGTTTTGCCGCTGGTGAACCGCGAACGGGATTGGTCGCCTATGGTCTGTCCGACGGCCGTGCGGTCGTGGTCCGGCACGAGTACGATCTGGATTTTCCTGATGACGTCCGTGAAGTCATCCCCAAGCTGACGCTCCCGTTGGACCAGCCGATGGTGAGCATCGACGATCAGGGCCAGCCCCTTGATGTGCTCGCGATCCAGCGCGGCTCGACCGGCATTGGAATTGCCGCCGCGACCCGCGATGGGCGGCTTCTATTGACCCGCTACGCCAGCCGGCGATCATTCATGACCGGCGAAACCGAGTTCACCCGCTCCAGCTACGAACTGCCGGCGCCGCCGGCTGCGCCAACCCGTCTTCTGCTCGACATCACCATGCAGATCCTGCTGGTCGGAGACGCCCGGGGCTTTATTCACTACTACGATATCTCGCGCCCGGCCGAAGCTCGTCTTCTCGACAGCCAGCAGGTTCTGCAGGGCGCTGCGGGATCGGTCAGTGCCATGGAGTACCTCCTTGGCACGGTTTCGGTGATTGTCGGCGGGTCTGAAGGCACCGTGGCCCAGTATTTCCTGGTTCGTGACGAGGACAACATCGGGCGTCTGACCCGGGTTCGTGAATTTCGCAAGCACTCGGGCGCGATCACCTCGATCTTTCCAGAGTTTTCGCGTAAGGGGTTCGTCGTCGGCGATGCCAGTGGCGGCCTCGGGCTGCACTACGGCACATCGGCCAGCACGCTGTTCATCCGTGATGTCTCGGATCAGGCGGTGCTCAATGCTTCAGTGGGGCCGCGCAACGACGCGCTGATGTGGACCGACGGCACCGGCCAGGTCCACTACGCCGCGCTGTGGAACGAGCATCCCGAGTCCTCCTTCACCGCGCTTTGGAATCGGGTCTGGTACGAAGGGCGCTCGCAGCCCGAGTACGTCTGGCAGTCGTCCTCGGCGACCGATGAGTTTGAGCCCAAGCTGTCGCTGATCCCGCTGTCGGTCGGTACCCTCAAGGCGGCTTTCTACGCCATGCTGTTTGCCATGCCGCTGGCGATCTTCGGGGCGATTTACACGGCTTATTTCATGAGTCCGAAAATGCGTGGGCTGGTCAAGCCGACCATCGAAGTGATGGAAGCGCTGCCCACGGTGATTCTCGGCTTTCTGGCCGGTTTGTGGATGGCGCCTTTCGTGGAAAGCAACCTGCCGGCCGTATTCAGTATCTTCATCGTGCTGCCGCTGCTGATGCTGGCCTTTGCCTGGCTGTGGCAGCATCTGCCCAAGAAGGTCCGCTATCTGGTCCCGCCGGGCTGGGAAGCCGCGATGCTGGTCCCGGTGATCCTCCTGGGCGGCTGGCTGTGCATCAGCATGAGCCCGCTGATTGAAATCAGGTTCTTCGACGGCTCAATGCGTCAGTGGTTCACCGATGTCGGAATCACCTACGACCAGCGCAATGCTCTGGTCGTGGGTATTGCCATGGGTTTTGCGGTCATCCCGACCATTTTTTCGATTGCCGAAGACGCCGTGTTCAACGTTCCGCGCCACCTTACCCAGGGCTCGCTGGCGCTGGGTGCGACACCTTGGCAGACGGTGATCGGCGTGGTCATTCTGACCGCCAGTCCGGGTATTTTTTCGGCCGTCATGATCGGGTTCGGGCGTGCCGTTGGCGAGACCATGATTGTGCTCATGGCCACCGGTAATTCGCCCGTGGTCAATTTCAACATCTTTGAAGGCATGCGAACCTTGTCGGCCAACATCGCTGTGGAGATGCCCGAGGCCGCGGTCGGCGGCACCCATTACCGTCTGCTGTTTCTGGCCGCGCTGGTCCTGTTCGGCTTTACCTTCATTCTCAATACCATCGCCGAGGTCGTTCGTCAGCGACTGCGGGCGAAGTATTCGTCGTTGTAAGGGGGGATGCAGATGCGTCAATGGTTCAGAAGCGGCGACCCCTGGATCTGGCTGATCGGTGGGGCGGTCAGCATCAGCCTGATCATGGTAATTGGGCTGCTGTTGTTGATCGCGGTGCGTGGGCTGGGACATTTCTGGCAGCCGCCGATCGTCGAGACGACTTTTCATGACCAGGGCCAGGAGATCGTGGTGCTTGGGACCATCCGCTCGTCGGAGACGGTGACCGCCCAGGCCGTGCGTGAGGCCGGATTCGAAGTGCCCGAGGAACAGGACCTGGTCAATCGCTACCTGTTTCACCTAGGCAACCGCGATCTGACCGGTCGCGATTTCCAGTGGTTCATCGGCGACTACCTGGAAGACTGGCGCTACCCGGAAGACGCGATTGTCTTGGAACGGCGCGAGTGGGGGGATTTCTACGGTTATCTGCTCGCCGTCGAGGAAGGCGGTCAGGTGGTCGCCGAAGGCGAAGCGGCTTTTGCCGCCCTCCGGGATCGGCTGGCGCGCAGCCGAGAGCTTGTTGCCGAAACCGTGCACATGGAGCGCTACGAGATTGGCCGGATCAACCGCGGCATCGAGCAGCAGCGTTTAGAGCAGCGGCGCATCGAGCTTGATGGCACCATCGGAGACGCTGAGCGGGCCCAGCGGATTGCCGCCAGCGAAGCCGAGATCGAGCGACTCAACGCGCAGTACGGAGAACTGTTCAAGGAGTTGGAGGCACTGCGCGCCCTGGCTCGACGCGATGCGCTGGTGGCCCGAACCAGCGACGGCAGCGAAGTGACCATTAATCTGGGGGATGTGGTTCGCGCAACTCGGGCCAATACCTTGAGCCTGCCGCAGAAGATGAGCGAATACGCGTCCAGATTCTGGGCCTTCATGACCGGCTATCCGCGCGAGGCCAACACCGAAGGCGGGATTTTTCCGGCCATTTTCGGGACCGTCATGATGGTGTTCATCATGTCCATCGTGGTCACGCCATTCGGGGTGCTGGCCGCCATTTATCTGCGCGAGTATGCCAAACAGGGGCCGGTGACGCGGATCGTGCGGATTTCGGTCAACAACCTGGCGGGCGTGCCATCGATCGTGTTCGGCGTGTTCGGACTGGGGTTTTTCGTCTACTTCCTGGGCGGAAATATCGATCAGCTGTTTTACCCTGAACGCCTGCCGGCGCCGACTTTCGGGTCGCCGGGTCTGATCTGGGCGTCGCTGACTCTGGCGCTGCTCACCCTGCCGGTGGTGATCGTGTCGACCGAAGAGGGTCTGACCCGGATCCCGCGGGCCATGCGCGAAGGCTCTCTGGCGCTGGGCGCGACCAAGGCCGAGACGCTTTGGAAGGTCATCGTGCCGGTCAGTACCCCGGCGATGATGACCGGGCTGATTCTGGCCGTCGCGCGGGCGGCCGGCGAGGTGGCACCGCTGATGCTGGTCGGCGTGGTGAAACTGGCCCCGAACCTCCCAGTGGACGGCCAGTTTCCGTTCGTTCATCTGGAGCGTCGGATCATGCACCTGGGCTTTCACATCTACGATGTCGGTTTCCAGAGTCCGAACGCCGAGGCCGCGCGGCCGCTGGTTTATGCCACCGCGCTGGTCCTGGTGGGCCTGATCCTGATTTTGAACCTGACCGCCATTGCCGTTCGCAACCGCTTGCGCGAGCGTTACAAGAGCGAAAGCGACTAGACCGCAGCGAGGCTTTCATGAGTGATTCGACGAAAACCGCAGCCCCCGGCGTTTCGGCCGGGATTCCGAATGCGCAAACTCGCCAGCGCTTGAGCCTCCGGAGCGAAGAGGTCTCCATGCAGGTGCGTGACCTCAACCTCTATTACGGTAATGATCAGGCGCTCAAGCGTATCAGCATGGATATCCCCAAGCGACGGGTGACCGCATTCATCGGGCCGTCGGGCTGCGGCAAGTCCACCCTGTTGCGCTGCTTCAACCGGATGAACGACTTGATCGATATCTGCCGGATCGAAGGCGAGATCAGGATCGACGGCGAAGACATCTATCGCCCGGCGGTGGATGTGCCCGAACTGCGGCGCAAGGTCGGCATGGTGTTTCAGAAGCCCAACCCGTTCCCGAAGTCGATCTACGAAAACATTGCCTACGGCCTGCGCCTGCAGGGCGTCAAGAGCCGCCGCAAGCTTGACGAGGTTGTCGAGGGTTCGCTGCGGCGGGCAGCGCTGTGGGAAGAGGTCAAGGATCGTCTCAATGACAACGCCTTCGGCCTGTCCGGCGGACAGCAGCAACGCCTGGTGATCGCGCGCGCGATCGCAATCGAGCCGGAAGTGATTCTGCTTGACGAACCGTGTTCGGCCCTGGATCCGATTTCCACCGCCAAGGTCGAGGAATTGATCATTGATCTGAAGGAAAACTACACGATCGTGATCGTCACCCACAATATGCAGCAGGCCGCGCGGGTTTCGGATTTCACCGCCTACATGTATCTTGGTGAGTTAATCGAGTACGACGACACCGCCAAGTTGTTCACCAACCCGTCTAAGAAGGCAACCGAAGACTACATCACGGGTCGGTACGGTTGACCCCACCGGAGCAGTCCATGATTGAGAAATTTTTTGATCAGCACATTTCCCGTCAGTTCAACCAGGAGCTGGAGAACCTGCGGCGAGACGTGATGAGCATGGGCGGCCTGGCCGAGGAAATGGTCGCCGACGCCGTTGCCGCCCTGCTTGAAGGCGATACCGAAAGAGCCGAAGCGGTGATTGCTGCCGATGATCAGGTCAATCTGATGGAAAAGCAGATTGACGAGGCGGCGATGGAAATCCTCGCCCGTCGACAGCCCACCGCCAGCGATCTGCGCCTGGTCATGGCGATCGTCAAGACCGTCAACGATCTGGAGCGGGTCGGCGATGAGGCCGAGAAGATCGCCCGGCTCGCGATCGTGCTGGCCGAGTCGGAGCGTCCGCGCAAC